>NZ_SSNW01000055.1 GCF_004801315.1 Deinococcus sp. Arct2-2 | reverse complement strand
ATTCGGCGGTGTAGGTTTTGCGCTGGGTCATGGGGTGCCTCCTCTGATCGGGGCTGAACTCCATGTGTGCAACATCGACTGACCCTCAGGCCAGCCTCAACTGGCGTTGAAATGCCAGTGGAATTTGAACTGGGCGTGGACGTGCATCTGGCGCTCGATGGTGTCGATGAACTGGGGAGTCAGCCAGCGGCCTAACCGGGCGCGATCGACTCCTTCGTGAACGTACACACCCCGGCCAAAGTAGTCGCGGGAGGAACCGAAGTAACCGTGAGCGTCCAGGAAGGCGGCTTTGGCACCCTCGGTATCCCGGGCTTGTACGACTGCGAGGGCGTAGGTGAGCCCTTCTCCGGTGGCGAAATAGTCCATCGTGACGGTAAAGGGCCGGACCACAGCAGGAGGCGTTTCAGTCATAGGAACCTCGGGAAAGAACGCGCCGTCAATGGAGGACTTCGGCCCGCGCCAGGGCCCACAGGGGGGCTTCAATGAGGTCAAGGCGTCCGAAGGTCAAGCAGGCCATCATGGTGTGCAGGGACTGTCGGTGGGGGTAGCGGTGGGCGGCGTATGCCCAGGGGCGACGCAAAATTGCGATGGGCACGTCGGCATACAGGTGATGCTGCAGAAAAAGACCGATATCGTGCAGCCGGTGCAGCATGATGTCTTCCGGCACGGGGAAGGCGCTCAAGATCATGTCCAGTTCACCTGCCCGCAGCGTGAACATCCGCATGAGCTGCACCCGTGTGGGTTGGACTCGCAGGGCTACGCCCGGAGTGCAGTGACGCAGTAAGGGTAGCAGGGGCCGGAAGCGATCAGCGACAGGCAGGGTTCCTAAAAGAGTCAGCCAGCGCGGAGTACGCCGGGAAGAGAGCAGCGTCATCGGCAAAGTGAAACCGCCAGGCCAGCGGAGCGCGAGGCCATCCGGCGTAACTCGCACGGCATTGAAGACCCGCGCCAGTTGGAGTGGCAGCAGGGTATGCGGCCCCAGCAGAGGATGCACCTGAAGATGGAGTGTTTCTTCTTTGACTGTCACCCACAGGCGGGTCTCACTGTCCGGAAGAACTTCTGTAATCACGGCGCGACCAAGAGGTCAAACACATCCACAAGGTGACGGTGAACGTCAGCGGCAGAGAGGCGCCATGGCCCGCTGAGCGTATAGGTGGACGTTGTGCTGGGGTGTTTGACACGGTGGATGACGACCGTACAGGGGCCACAGCGGTCTTGGAGATGCTGCTGAAGCAGGCGCTGAACCTCAGGGGCGACAGCCGAGGACGCGTGAAGAGTCAGGGTTGGGCGCATGAGGTCTCCTTGCTTAAGCGGGATAACAGGCTCATCCAAGGCCAAATGTGTCCGCTTATCCATCGTTAGAGTTGGTAGTGATCGGAACGATTGAGCCTGAGACCGTCAAATTGAAGGTCGACGGAGAGAAGAAAATAAGGAGTGCATTGTCTGTAACGTTCAGAAAGGGGACAGCATGAGGGTGAGGCAGAGAAAGACTGGGACAATTCACTGGTAAACAGCCAACTCCCTCTCTCGTTAAACCTTTGAGACTCGTACCGCCTTACTGATCCTCCGATCCCGACTATACTCCTATTGAGAACATTATCAATCTGTGCTAATCTTTTGGGACAGCTCAACAGAATGGCTCAAGATCTCGCCCCGTTGCATTTTTAGATGCCACTGACACGCGTTATCTGAATCCGCGCCTCTGATATTTCGCACCTGTTGCTGGTGAGGAAAATTGATTGACGAAGTAGGGAGACTCCTGCAATCCAACAGAATGGCCCTTCTCAATTGAGTTTTGAAAGCAGGTGCATTTGCGATGAGCGATGATCAGAAAACTTGGAAGGTTGTTCATTTGTCCAATCAAGGACAGGCCAGACATATGTTGATGTCAAAAGTGACTCACCGCCTATCTATAGCTTTAGGGTTGTACGAGAGCCACCTCACGTCAGCGGCAATTTCTCCTAATAGTCGGCGCAACCAGTTGCTGGACTGCTCATACTTTTATTCGTGGGCAGATGGAGTCAGGATCGACGTGGATCGAAGATTTTTGACCGGGGTAGGGTTTGAACTTCGTGAGATTCGGCTGTTCGCTCACTGGCTCAAAAAGACGTACACCGGTAAGCGACGGGAGCCCTTGTCACCTGGAACTATCGCAACGATTTTGAGCTCGTGTGGCAAGGTCAGCCGCTACATGTACGAGCAATATCTGGAAGTAGATGAAAATTCCGCGGAGCGTCCGGCCGTACTGTTGTCAATTTTGAAGAATGACCAATCCAATTGGTGCTCGGTATCCCCTCCTGACAATCGAGAATCCGAAGCGCTCGATCTCACTGACGTCGAGAGAATGCAGATTGATGCTGTACTCCATCCCAGTACTCGTCAGAAAGTATCCCCGATGGCCGCGACCCGTGATTTTTTGATGTGGCGACTAAACTCACGTCTCGGCCTTAGGATTGGCGAGATTTTGGCACTGCGTCTTTGTGATTGCCCGCAGGGGAATGAAGCTCTTGTCCGAATTGTTCGCATCAGTGAGAGAGGCAACAATTACTGTGACCCACGAGTTCCATATGCGCCGCGGCCGAAGACAAACTCACGTGAACTCAATCTGGCTGAGGATCCCGTTCTGCTTCCCTTGCTTAACCAGTACATGTCAGAAACCAGAGACTGTAGACAGGCAGTAGAGCATGACTTTCTCATCGTTAATCAACTTGATGCCGCTCCACTTTCAACTTCAGGCGCGCAGACAATCGCGGGTCAGATTGCTGAGCTCAGCGGAGTTGAGTTTCATTGGCACTTGGGGCGACACTCGTATTTTAACCGCGAATTCGCGCTCATCACTGGTCGACCAAACTACGCAGCTCTACGTGACACCTTGCAGTATAAAGGAGGCTGGGGCAACCCCAAAAGTTTGGACATCTATACACGGCGCATTGTGCGGGAACGTGCGCTTGGGAAGGTAAGCATATACCAACAGCGCCTAAACACCCTTGGTATGGATTGATCGGTGAAAGAGTCGCTGAGGTATGACCCGGATGCTGATCTCTGGTGTAACGATGCCACAGCAGAAATTTATTTCGAATGCGATCAAGATTCAAACCCCCCTCGCTTGGTGAATATTACAGCAGAGCGCTGGGAGGGCATGATTAACGGATACCGGTACTGGATTAATTGGGATCCGGAAATCCTGAATTTGCCTGTTCATTTGATTGACCAAGCACGTGAAGTGCTGTTAATTCTACTTAAAAGGAGATCTCCTTTATATATAAATCAGATTCGTCTGTCGCTGATAGAACTCTCAAGGCTCTTACCGGCCAATATAACGTCTTGGAGAGACCTCACCATGGCGCATTGGTATCACATCCTAACTCATGTTCGCAAAAAGAATTATTTAAACTACTTACGAATAATGTATCGTCAAGTTGCGGCCCTAGAAAAAAATCCACAGATGCTGCGACGCTCGCATCAACTGGATGGGTATAAGTCAAAATCAACAACCCCACTTGAGTCGATGATCCATTGGGATATTCGTAAAGGAGCATTCACTACCGAAGAAATAGAGAAAATAATGCAATTCTTAAGAAAGAGCAAGGATAAAAATGAGGAAGAGCATGCTTTACGCATTATAGCTTGGCTGTATATGCATTTAGGAAAGCGTCCTCTACAAATGATGTCTATTAATTCTACAAGCTTGAAAACAGTGATACACAACGAAGTGAGCCAATATTTCTTGGAAATACCCAAGGCGAAAGCTCAGCGTGGGAGAAAAGCAGAGCAATGGGAGATCACTGCTGATCTGGCTAAAGAAATACAGCTGTTTTCAGCGCGTCCTGCAATTCGTCCTCTCCAACAAGAAGCTGATCGTTTATTTATTTGGCCAAGCGAGTGTATGGGACGTCCAAAAAATGAGACTTTTTCTACGAGTCAACTGGGTGGTCTGTTGAGAAGATATTTCAGAGGAAGTGGATTGACTACGCAACGCGATAAAAATTTACCTGCTACACCACTAATCTTTAACGCACGGCGCGCACGCCATACAGTCGGGACTCAAATGGCCTTCGATGGGGCACCTGCAGAATTCATCTCCAGAGTATTAGAACATGATTCTCCAGGGTCTGCTAAGGCCTATATTGATGCAGTTTTTATGCAGCTCCAAGACGCCATCAACAAAGCAGAATATTCGCTTGGGGGAATTTTCGCAGGGCTATCTGAGGTTTACTTTTCTGGGCACATTGTTGAAGAGCAAACAGATCGACCTATCTTTGTCCCTGATTGGACTGCTGGTCTCCTTACCGTTGGCTGCTGTAATCTTGATACGCATGTTTACGGAGAGTGTAAAAAGCATCCCTTCTTCAGCTGCTATGGGTGCTCTTTCTTTCGCGCCTTGAGGGGTGGCGCCCATGCCCAAGCTCTAGATTACGTGGCTGGACTTCTTCAACGTTGGCAGGAATCAGAAGGTCATCCAGAAAGAAGCCAAATGGTTGTAGAATTTGAGCGTCTCTATCAAGGCATTTCGCATGTGGTTCGACGCGTAAAAGTACAGGCGTTATGACGAATCCGTTGCCTCGGATGGCCCTCGGACTGTTCAGAGCAGGCTCACCGCTTCATGAACAGGAGTTGGCGTTAACTTCAGCTTTACCTATCAATTGCCTGTACGAGCAAGACATCTGGAATGTCGTGAGTTGGCAACGAATTCAAAATGGCGCCCGACAGTTGAACATGAATTTTACGACAATTCAGAATAGAGATCTCCGGCGCATCGCGAAGGTATACATTTTACTGCTCCGTGCAACGAAGAAAATATCGGGCACAGGAGCTTTTCAAGTGCTGAGGGCGCTCCGAACACTTGATCAAGTCATCCCCGCTGAATTGCAGGCGATTCACCTAAATAACGCTTCCTTTCATAGTGCACAGCAGCATCTAATCGAACAGAATGAACCGAGCTCAGCAGCGCCCTTTGCTCAAGCTGGACGACTGGTTCATTTTGGTCGGTTTCTTAATCTTCATTTAGGCCTTCGCATCAGCTTTGTTACGTCTTTATCTGCTCCTTCTAAACATGGCAAAGGGGGAACTCAAGCAGGGCGCGATGAACACCTCATCCCGCTGGAAGTATTGCGAGACTTATTAAGCTATGCGTCTTCAGAAGGCTTATCTCCAAAGGATCAATTCTACTTTCATGTGCTTCTGGTTTTCATAGCAACAGGTTTTAGGTTAAGTGAATTATTTACATTACCAGCAGACTGTCTCTTCCATCAAAATAATTCTGTAGGAATACGGTACTTTCCGGTGAAATCCAGTCAATTGATCATCAAACCTATTGCCCACGCGTTCGCAGCCGCTGTGCGGCATGCCATTAAGCACATACAGGACATCACTAAGCCAGGCAGGGTTGCTGCTTTGGGCACTAAGAATCGCGCGATCGAGAGTTCATCGATCTATGATTGGCCATATATTCTTAAGAATGACGCTGCAACTATATATTTTGTTGAAAAGTTGCTATATGAGTGGACAAGCCAACCGGCGAATAATATGCTCAATCCCCTAGGAGTATGGTTTGAGAGAGATAAGCAGTACATAGATGTCATTAGTATGCTAGAAAAAGCGGGCGGAAATCATAAAGAAGTGGCACGACGTTTGAAAACGGTGACGCAAGCAGTAATTTATTTAGAGCAAAAGCATTATGATTTGCTTAGGGGCCAACTTCCAACCAACTCTCAAACTGGCGAGATGAAGAATATGTACGCCACAGACTCTCGTGTTGTTTCGCACAAGATTATTGAAAAAAAGGTCGGATTCGGCATCCGAGGCAAACGGGATATTATTCGTCCTCTGATTCAGGAGGCACAGCGACTTCAGCTCTCAGGACTATTTTATCCACAGCCTGAACAGGACATCCAGACCGAAGATAAATACCGGCTGCGTGAACGAGCTATGATCTACGATCAAGATGGAAGAACCCTTCTAGAGCTTGATCAAGCTCTCTTCGTTGTGGAACACCACACACTTTCTTATGGCCGTCAACTGGTGAAAGGCCGCTGCGTTGTGGTAGCACCGAACACATTCATACTGTGGCTGTATGGGGCTGCAAAGGGCCATGGAACGGGCGGACTGCTTGATTCTATTTTCGCGAGATTTAAAATTACGGATCCACGTACAGGGCAGCAAGCGTGTTTCACGAGTCACCAAATACGACACTGGATTAACACCATGTATTTGAAAGGTGGGTTGACTAATGTGGAGGCCGCCCTTGTGATGGGTCATGACCCAACCGTAAATAGTATTTATGATCAGCGCGATTTTTTTGAACGAGAAGCAGCATTAAGACAAGCTGTTATTGAAGATCAGGCATTCGGCCACATCCCTAGTACATATAAAAAACTGTCTAAAGAAAATCCGGAACTTGCAAAAGATTATCTTAAATCCACAATTCGTAAACATAGTTCAATGCCACATGGGTCATGCACACGAGATTTAAAGATGGATCCATGCCCGAATCAACTTTCTTGTTTTCTTGATCAGGCTCAGGTACATAGAGGATTATGCCAATACTTTATTGCTAGCCAAGAAAACCCTGACATCATAAACCATTTAATTAGTTTAGAGTCGCAGCAAGAGATGATCATGGCAATGACCCAACCTTCATTTCCTCAATACATACATGCAGCGGCGAGCAGGAAAAATATTGCTGAAGTGAGAATCCAGCTTCAAAATTTGCCTCCCCCTAAAATTGATAGAGGGGAAGCAATTTTCGAATCCGAGGTAACAGAAACACAGTCTAACGCTAATAATTAGCACCCTCACAGAAGGCCAATAATTTTAGGTAAAAATGAATCATACTGGAGTTCGTCCGTTAACTTTGAAAAAAATAGAAGAGGCCATTCAAAAGATTTATCTCGACGATCCTCATAAATTCAAGCTCAGTTATTCCGAATTAGAGCGCGTGAGTGGAGTAAGCCGACCAACTTATTATAAAAAAGAAGTGAAAGATCACATCCACTTATGTATCAGCCGATTACCTGGCCTAAAAACTTCTCTTACCAAAAGTGAATTGAAGTCGCAGAATGATGATTTACGTGAGCAAGTTATTAGATTGAAAAAGGAGAATAAAGCATTGCTTTGCCAATTTACTGACCTATTCTCCAGACTTTATGGAGAATCGGTAGACGCTCAACAGTTAATCTCCCTGTCAGAAGATAAGGCATTTGAGGAGATTGGATAAACCTCGTGTGAAAGTTAGGCGGTACGTGCGCGGGTGAGGTTGCACAGTGTCGAGATCAGCTGAACTCGAAGGGCAAACCGATGTCGCCGATGTCGGGACAAGCCCATCAACACGCCGAAATCTTCATGCGACGAATGACATGCTCAATCCCCTGCTAGGTATGTGCCAGCACGCGGTTGTCGTGGCGCTGGTCGGCGGAGAGGAGCGATGCTTGCGTTGCCTGATGGGTCATGATGGCGTGCCTATGACTTCTGCACAGGCCCTGATACCCGGCATCTCCAATTAGGGCCGTATTGTTGCGCAAGCGCACGCCCGACTGACGGAACAGCTTCAGGTCATGAACCGTCCCAGCACTCGTGGCCGTGCCCAGGATGCGCTGCGTCACGGCGCAGATCAGCAGCTGGAATTTCAGGTGTGCTGTTCTTGCCGCTGTACTATTGAGAACGGTGTTGGTCTGCATTGACCTCGCATTCTCTGACATTGATAAGCGCGGAGGACAGAGGCAGAGCGGAGGACAGATTTGATGCGAACCTACCCCTTTATCAATAAGCGCTCTGCTTTGTTTGGGCCGTTCACCTGGCACTTCAGTAGCATCGCCCGCGTCGATGCTGTACACGAGCTGCACTTCCTGAAACACGCGTTTCTTGGGCAGCTGCAACTGCGCACTGGCGATCAAGGTAGCCTCCACGCGTTCCACCGTGCACCGCACGGTGGTTTCGTGTACGCCCTAATCCTCACCCAAGTGCGCAAAGGTGCGATACTCGCGCCAGAATTCCAGCGTCAAGAGGAGTTGTTCAGCCACGCTGAGCGCGGCCGGGCGGTCAGATTTCTTCTTCCGTCCTTCGCGTTCATTCAGCACCTCTTCTATCTTGGCAAAGGTTTCTGGGTAGACCCCAGTGCGTCAACAAAACTGCTTGCGATTGCGATTCATCTTCAGCGTGCGTGTCAGACAGTCTCACTTCACCCTGACAACTTAGCCCACGACTTTCGCAAGAGGTCTCATGAGTCTAAATTTTACAAAAACCAACTCCTAACTTCCTGATTAGTTAGGAGCTAGCCAACATGTAAACTATACTTTTCTTGCTTCAGCACAGCAGAAAACCACTATCTAGAAATTTCTCCTGTAAAGTTTTCCGATTCTCAAGTTGTAAAGTTTTGAGGTTTGCGCATTCCGCTCACCACCAACCTTTCCACCCACGCAATCTCCCCTTGTTCTATCGTCTCGTTTGGGGTTGTGTGGGTGGATAGCCTCCACGGCCGTGCGAGCCATTGCTGGAGCGTCTCCCCTCCCCCAGTGTCCGGTTCCATTAAACAAAGCATCAAGTCCAGCACCCTGGCCGCCACCACTTTGCCCACTGGAAGGTAAGCGGCCAATACCCGCTCAATTTGCCTGGTCGAAAATCCTAAGGATGCGAGGGCTTCAAGGTCGGTCTGCCCATCTCCAATTTCACGGGCAAGATGCGCCCACTTTCCCGAAGTCCGTACATCTATGGTCAGCGGCCTAAACCATCCAAAATCCCTGTCACTCGCTGCCCGAACAAAAACCTTGCTGCGGTTCACCTTGTTCAGAACCCCAACGAATGTGCTGACGCTCAAGCGGATGCCCCCTGGCCACTCCACCCAGCCTTGATCTTCCCTCAGTCTCCCCTGCTGGAAAATTGTCGGATCTCTCAAAAAGGGGTTAAGCTCCACCACCCAGGTCAAATCTACCCAGCGCCAACTGCTGTCCTCATACCGAATCCAAAGATGGGTGAAGACATCAGGGACGACCTCAACCACCCGAGGAAAGCTTTCCCCTTCCCCAAGTTCGATATTCCGAGTTGGCCTTCCATAGGATTTGATTGGCATGTACGTGTTGAGAACATAGCATGGCCCTACCGATATGTTCTACGCCGCGATAAAGAGGTGAAGCCGTTGAAAAACACTTTCACTCCACCACTTAGAGAGTTTTTTCTTCGCCAGGCAAACATTTCCGTGCCGCTCTAAAGGTGCAACGTGGTACATTTTCCTCGTGGGTGGTTCCAGTTCTCTCCGCCGAATTCAAGGCCGACAAAATATTGTTAGCGAAAGAATCGCCATCGCCAGAAGGCTAACCGACCCTACGGTTACCTTCGCTCAGATCAGCGCCCTTGCTAAAGAGCGAACAGGATACGTTATTACCATCAATGCCCTGATCAAAATCGAGCTGGGGATCCGGCCCGTCTATGACTTTGAAGTCGTCGCCATCAGTGCAGCGCTTAATATTCCTGTTGCTTTTCTTCTTGGCGTGTCTGAAGATTCCTCCCAACCTCTGCCTGAAAGTCAGTGATTGAGAGAGTGACCCAAGGTCACGCCACAGGATTCTGCACCGTGCCAGATCGCTCTGACATATTCCCTCCTGCTTTGACGGGCAGAGTCTTTGTTCTGCACTTCTAGGGTAAGATCGTTATCCCAAGCTACCTCCAACTCCTCGCCTGCAGGACTTCTAACTTGCTAGCA
Organism: Deinococcus sp. Arct2-2; assembly: GCF_004801315.1. Classification (GTDB taxonomy): domain Bacteria; phylum Deinococcota; class Deinococci; order Deinococcales; family Deinococcaceae; genus Deinococcus. Next base: position 30,123 of record NZ_SSNW01000055.1, on the reverse strand, counting down.
TTCTTGCAGTCAAGCACTCTATTAAGCTTGCTCAATCAGCCGCTTTTCACGCTTAAGGCCACCAGTTGCAAGCACAAGTACAGATTTCCAAATCTCGACCCGACCCACGGATTGGCCCCTTCCCAAGCCCCCGAACCCGTCCATCAGACACAAACTGTGCAGAGAACTTTCCGCTCTGTGCATTTGAGTGGCCCCAGAGGGCCGGGTTGCTGAGAGACACACGCCGCCCTGTTGAACCAACACCTAGGGGTATTGGATGCTTTTCTAGCTTGCTAGGATTCTTTCGTGCAAACAATCTTGCGTGCTAGAAATTAGATGAGACAGTCTCGTATTGACTCGATGTGCTAGCAAGCATGAATCCTAGCTTCCTAGCATAAGGAACATATGCCTCCCATGATTCCCTCCCATCAACTTGTCACCGCTCCACCTTGGACGGGGCGTATTCCTTAAATAACAAGATATTCAGCGTGCAGTACAGGCCTACCCGGCGGTCATGTTGCAGCATCTCTTCCTAACTTGCTAGCATTCTTTCACACGAGCACAAGCATGTAACGCTCAAAGAAAGGCACAGGGATCACGCACCTTAGCTTGCTAGCATGCAAGATAGCTAAAATGCGAGTGTGCTCACCCACTCCTGTGCGTCAAATTCAATTGGCAACATTCCCGCGAGACCTGCCTTAGGCTCGTCGCTGGAAGACCCGGCAACGTAGCGCTAGACCACTTGGGCAGCGTCTCACTCCTGGCACTGCCTACCCTAACTTACTAGCATTCTTTCAAAAAGAAACACCTCTCGACTGATTCGTGCTTCTTGGTTTTCTAGCTTGCTAGCATCCTAGAAAACAAGGATACAAGAATGCTGGCACGCTACCTTACTCGCATGAAAGTGATCAGCGTCATTGGGCTCAAGGGTGGTTCCGGCAAAACATCGACGGCAGTGCCCCTCGCCTACTACGCCTCTCAGCTTGGCCCCACCGCTCTGCTGGATCTGGATCCGACTCCCAGCGCTTCCCAGTGGGTCAATGCAGCCGACCTGCTCAGCGAGCGCCTGGCCTGCGAACGCTTGGGCATTGAGCACCTGTCTCAGAGCATCCGGGGCATTCGGGACAGCGGCCAAGTGGACTGGGTCGTCATCGACACCCCACCCGTTGCCAGAGACGTGGTCATGAGTGCGGCGGGTGAAGCTGACCTGGCTGTTATTCCGGTTCATATGGGCAGCGGCGACCTCGCGCAACTCGCGCAGACCCTCCACCTGATGGAGCTGCCGCGGCGACTCAACCCCGGCCTGCCCATCCTGGTGGTGCTCAACCACACCGGCACCGCGCCCGCCATTACCCGCCAGACCCGTGAGGCTATTGAAGCGGATGGAGAAGTGCAGAGACTGGGGGTCACCGTGGCCACCACCGACATTCCGTTCCGCGCCATGTACTCGGTGGCCAAGGGGCAGAAGCCGGGCGTGAAATGGTGGCATTACGAGAACCTCTGGACAGAAGTGAAGGGGATGCTGTGACCGGGAAATTGGATTTGAAGGGCATGCTGAGTCAAGGGCATGCCACCGCCCAGGCGGAGACAGTTCCTCAACCCAAAGTGGCGGCCAAAACCGCAGACCCCGAATTGACCCGCGTTCCGGTGGGTACCCGCATGCGGCGTGACCTTCACCGACACCTCAAAGGCTTTGGCCTCGAACTTGAGGAACAACTCCAGCGGCGGGTCAGCATTGAAGAGCTGCTGGAATCCTTGGTGTTGGAGTTGCAGGCCGATCCCAAATTGCAGGCCCGGATCCAAGCGCGGTGCAGAGACTCCGGCTGACACCCGTTCACAAAGGACAGTCCAGGCGTCTCTGACCTGTGGTGAACAAATCTGTACACCGATCAAGAACACTGGGGCTGAGTCGCGGGGGAGGGGAGAGGTGATTTCTCCGTTCCCCTACAGAAACCAGATTGACCGGGCCCTGGTCAAAGCCAAGGCCCGTATAGGGGAGGGTGCGCTCACAGCACGGCCTTCCAATCGAATTTATGAAAAAAGCTGTGCCGAAGCACAGCCTTGCTCCTTCCCCTGTGGTTTAGAGGCTGCTTTTCAGGGTGCTGGCGACCTTAAAAGCCACTTTCTTGCCGGCAGGAATCTGGATTTTGTCGCTGGTGCCGGGCCGCACGCCAGTCCGGGCGGCAGTGGCCTTGACGCTTAGGGTGCCCAGACCGGGCAGGCCGACGCTCTTGCCGCCCTTCAAAGCTTCCACCAGAAGATCCAGCATGCTGCTGAAGACTTCATCACTCTGCTTCTTGGTCAGCGTGGTCTGGTCGGCCATCAGGTCAACCAGTTGGGCTTTGCCAAGCTTGTTGCTCTCGGCAGCCTCAGCTTTCGGGGCAGGTACAGCTTTGGTGGACTTTTTGGCTGGAGCTTTGGGCGCTTTTTTCGTCATGGCGCGAGTGTGACGGTTCAAGCGTCCAAATGCAAGACATTTTCCGTGAAGAGCTTACTTCGTCGGGCATGGAGTTCACCGCTGGAGAGACCGGAGGCTGGAGGTGTCGCCAAGGGCGGGTTCCAAGCCGCACAAAGATGTCCCTGGTGCTGTGGGAAGCGTGCTCCACTCCAGTCTCACAGGGCACTCGCCTTCTGCCTGGGCGTGCCGAAAGCGTGACAGGGAGACGCGGCTCTGATCAATTCAGCCCCGTCCAGTCGTGTGCTGCCAATATGACTTCAGAAGAAGCAGGAAAGGATAGGAGAGACAGAGGCTGAACCCCTGCACAGCTGCATGACCGTGGCCTTGAGGGGTTTGCCTGAGGGACGATTCATCCTTCCGCCGTCTCAGCCTGAGCTGCGTCATAGGCCGCGTCCGGCCGGAGACGGGCTTGAAGGTGACCAAACGCTGGCGTGTCCTGGTCCGCCCGGAGTGCATCCGCGACGGCCCGGAGGTGTGGCAACCCGGCCCGGTTTGATTTGCCCAAAGCCCATGTTCATGACAGCTGCCACCGCAGACCTGAGCCGCAATCAAAAGCTCTCACCTTCCATTGACACGCCAGACCGGCAGGACTCTTGATCAAGCCCCACGGCACTTGCAAGCCAACTCTTTTTCGCGCGTTGTTCTCCTCTGGCTGAAGCCGAGCGTGGAGAGAACGGAGCAGCATTTTTCACAGGCAATCCGGTTAAACTTGGTCATGACACCGAAACTGCGCATCATCCAAACGAATAGTGAACAGCTCGTGGTCAAAGCGCCCACGGAAGAGTTCATTGCCGAAGCCCAGAAGGCGCTGAGTGCTCAGAAAGGCGTTCTCATTTTTGAGAAAAATGGATGGATGTACCACCTCTCCGCCAGCCACATCATTCGGTTGGAGTTGTCACAGGATCACGACGATCAAGAGGACGAGACGGAAAGCTAACGGTGGTGGAGTTGCTTGTTGAAGGATGACGCTCTGAAGACAACATCACCTGGACAAACGCTGCATCCCGAACAATTTAAGGTGTGCCCACTGATTTAACAGAACTGATTTAAGCCCACCAGAAGCAAGATCCTGAAAGCTGAGCAGAGGATTGCTTCCGTGTGTAGCGTGTCAGGACACCATTTTTGAAGACATCATCAGAAGTCATGCACCGCCTGTCGGGAAGGGTTCAGGCCAATCCCTGGAGAAGTCCTCCCCCACTTGTGCGGCAGCCTTCCAAACGAGAAGGGCACGGGCTGAATACCTTGCGCCTTGCTGAAGATGCAAGGTGCGTCAGCCGGAGCCCGTCAACTTCATCCGTGGATGCCTCACCTGTTCTCACCATTGGGGGCGCTCCCCTTGCAGGAAACTCTAGTTCCTCGTACGCTGAAGAGAAGAACGAGAGGATATGTCGTATCTAGAAGCCTTGCCCCATATTCAGCACTCCTCCCGGAGCCGGGCCCGTGGAGGCTCTGCTGAGTTCATGGCGTTTCGCGCCGAAGTGTTGGCTCAGACTGGCGGGGCCGAGCAAAACGACAGTGCCTTTGACTACGAGCTGATCTCTGGAGAGCAGTTTTTAGAAGAGATGCAGCCAGCAGACGAACCCCAGTAATCCACGGGCACCTGCCGGTTCCCCGCAAGGCGGGGGACATTTTTTGGAGAACCATGACCGTGAATCCCCCTGCCTCCACTGCTGCCTGGCGAACTTCTCTGAGCTCAGAGATTGAGCGCCGACATGCCCTGCTGGCTGCTGAGGTTCACCAAGAACAGCACCTGGGCATCAATCCGGATCCAGGGCTCAGGCTCCTCCCAGGTGTCTTCCAAGAGGAATACCAGCAGTTCGGTCAGGGCTTGCCACAACAGCAACAGCATGGGATCCCCTTGTACCGCAGGCAGCTGCTCAACACTCCAGCGCACCTCCCGTCCCCGAGTAAGGGGTTCCAGCACGCGCCGCACCTGCACCACCAAGACATTCAGGTTGACAGTGGTTTGTGACTGATTTTTTCTTCTGGTCAAGGCAGAAACGTTCGTCCGGGAATAATGGTGAAAATTCGTGACGCAGGCGTGCATCCGGGTGCAGGATCAGTGGCTGCCTGGGCACTCAGCTCCAGCGGTTGGCTCTTGGATCCCATTCGCCCGCACTCCGCCTGCCCAGAACCACCGGGCCGACGAACCCCTGCAGCCGGGTCATCACGTCTCCAAAGTCAGGCAGGTTGGCCCAACGGGTGACGCCGCGGTACCCGTTCCACCGCTTGGTGAGTCCTTCATCAGTGGCAAAACTTGGGTTCAGGACTGGAGAAATTCCGGCTTGGGGCGTCTTCCGTGCCGCAAAGCTCCGCTGCAGGGCGTGGGATAAGGTCGAGGCACTGATCGCCTCGCGTTCCGAGATCACCAGCAGGTCATGCAAGTCCTTCATGCGGGTGGTCGCTAAGTTGATCTCCACAAGTGCAGCGAACTTCTCGCTGATCACGGTTTCCAGCGGGTAGATGCGCAGGTGAACTGCCTCATCCAGCAAGATCGCTGGGAAGCTGGCGTCCTCAGGTCCAGGGGTGATCTGATTTCCAAACGAGACGTCAATCTGCAGCCGCTGCTGCGATCCACCGAGGCGGGCCAGTAGGGACACACGCACCCCCGAGTACGTCGCGCCCTCATGGATGGCGTCGGCCTTGATCGAGGTAGGATCAAAAATCAACCCATCTCCAAGGGGCAGGGCACAGATCTGGCGTATGACCTGCTCAAGTTGCGTTGGGTCATGGGAGGTCCCGCTGGCAGCCAGATCAATGTCTTGGGTGGGGCGCGACTGTTGGCGGTAGCGAACGAACAGACTGAGGCCACCTTTCAGGACGAAGTGATCCGCATAGGGACTGGCGTCAAGGCGTCCGAGCAAACCCTGCTGGGCATAGAGCAGCAGCATGAGGTTAGGCGGAACGTTCGTGTAGGTGCGGGCCACGTTGCGTAACCTCGCCAGGATTGCTTGGGGGGTTAGTACCGGGTGGGCTTCTGACTCAGTGGTCTTGGTCATGGGCCAGCACCTCCAAGTCATGCCGCATCCCGGACTCAACCTTCATGACCTTGGCCGCGTCCATCAGGGCGTGCAAATCGCCGCGCCGATCCAGATACTTTTTGAGGCCTTCAAGATACAGATGCCGCCCGTACCGGGGACTGTGCTTGAGGAGGTCAGCCAGTGTTTTTGCTGCGCTGTAGGTGAGCAGCTGTCGGCCGTTGACCTGAACGGTCTCTACGCCGTACTCATACACGTGGGGGGCAGCGTAAATGACCTGAATGGGTGGGGAGCTGAGGGGCGGGAAGTGGCGGTTGGCCGGGATAGTCACGTATACCACGCTGGGGGTGGTGGTGGTCAGGCCATGTAATTCCAGAGCACTGAGCAGGCTAGGCCGGGCATAGGGAACCCGCAATTGCACTTCCAGCAACTGTTCTACGGTCATGGAGGTTTGGAGCCATTGACTGGCCTGAGGGTGCCGGTACACACCGCGCTGCACACGTTCAATCTCGCCCGCAGCGGCCAGACGACTGAGGTGAACTCCGGCGATGCCTTTGGCCTGCGCTTCATGGGTGGTGAGGTAGCCCCCGCGCTGCGCAAAGAGCGCCCGCAGGCGCGTCTCTGGCGACTGTCTTTCCTGGTTGGCGTTGATCTGCATGTGCTCGCCTCCGGTTCTCAACGCCAGCTCCGCTGCAGGCCGCTGATAGTTCAGAATTGACGGAGAAAGTCAGTAATAACCGCCAGTTCTGAACTGTAGGGAACTTACCACATTTTTCTACAGTTCAGAAGTCTAGGAAAAAACCAGGAAGCTCCTAGACTTCTGAACTCGGGGATGGACTCTGTCTCGTCCACTGCAGCAAGAACCTCAGCGCGTGCGCACAGTTGGAATTCGGTTAAGGACAGCCGCGCTTGTCAGACCACTGCTCCCTGAGAGATCGGGATTGCTCTGCACCGCCAAGTCTCAGCGCACGGGGCGAGCAAGACGCGGAAATTGATGTGGCCTGCCGCCTGGGCCTGGGCCAGTAGGCCCGCCGGCTGCTCGGGGCGTGCTAGTGGACGGCCCCGCCCCAGGGCCTGCGGGTGCTGCAGCAGTTGCAGGACAATGCCAAGAAGCTGCTGGGCGAGGCCTCGGTGCGCCAGTGGCTGGTCTTTAGGCGTGCTGGCTTCCATCGGGACTTCAGGGCTGCCCCCCGGAACAGACCCGGCTGATTGATCTGGCCGAGTTGTACCGGACAGTCTGATAGGAGCGCAGCGGGCTTGAGCCCGCTGCTTTCGTCGGGCGTCTGCTGCGGCCAGTGGGAGCTCAGCGCACGTGGCGCTGCAGCAGATGAGGGAACCGAACTTGGCACAGATTGACGGAAGCTGCGGTCAGCAGGCTCTAGCGTCTGCGCACATGGCTATGGGTTGTTGACTCACCTTGAGGGCAAGAACCCTAGACTTGCGCCCCACCAACCCAATCACATGGTTCAAGCGTGCTGGGTATCAGGCCCTGGCTTAGACGCGCTGAGGAGCGCCCAGCCTTTAGCCAGTGCCTGGAACCTCCACTTGACAGGTCGACCTTCTTAGACACACTATATAGACAGACTAGACTCTGTCTTGGAGGTGAATGTGAACCCTGATCTGCTCCGCGGCAACCTCGAATTCATCCTGCTGTCCATTCTGGAGGCAGGCCCGCTGTACGGCCTGGCCATCATCCAGGAGGCCAAGGCGCGCACGGACGGCTACTTCGACTTCAAAGAGGGCAGCCTGTACCCTGCGCTCTACCGCCTGGAGCGGGACGGCCTGCTGACGACTGAGCTACGCGAGATCGGGGGGAATGGCAAGCCGCGGAAGTACTACCGGCTCACCGAGACAGGGCAGGCCCAGCTGTGGCGCCGGCGCGAGGAATACTCGGCATTCCAGCGGGCCATGCGCCATGTGACTGGTGACGTGTGAGCCACGACGCTCCCCCGCCGCGCTTGACCGCCTACCTGCGGCGGGCCACCCTCGGCGTGCCGCGCCAGCACCGCCAAGAACTGTGGGACGAACTCGAGGATCACCTGCTCACCCGCAGCCGCCACCTGCAGGCCATGGGGCACCCACAGGACGCGGCCCTGGCGCAGGCCCTGGCAGAACTCGGCGTGCCAGGACGGGTCAGCATCGGGATGGGCCGGGTGTTCCGGACGGGATCCTTTGCCCTGGGGCTGGGCCTGCTGATGGCCACGGCGACGCTGCTGGCCCTGCGCCCCACCCCGGCCCCGGAGGTGCTGAGCGTGCAGCCCCCGTGGGCGGGAGTCGTGCGGAGCTTGGCGTGTTCCCGCGGATCCACACCGTGTCTGGCCGCCACCTTGGGGGACGTCTGGCTTCAGCCGGATGAGGTCGCCGCCGCGCTGCGTCGTCCGGGTGTCCGGGCGAGTGTGGCCCGGGACGGCACCTTGCAAATCATCTGGCGGGGGCACCCGGTCACCGTGCCCGCGTCCCCCGTCACCGTGCACGCGTCCCTCACGTCCGGCGCGCACCCCCGGATCGGGGCCGCTGCCCTGACGGCCGCTCTGCTGCAGGTCGAGCCGGAGCTGAGGGTACGGGGCTATAACCGCATGCCAGTGCTTCAGGGCGGCCTACTGACACTCACCCTTTCCCCGGCGCAGGGTCAGATGACCAGCGCAGCCTACTACCGCGGCCTTGGGAGGGTGCTGCTCGCCCGGATGAGTCCAGCGGCCCCGGCCGAGTCCACGACAGGCCGCAGTCCACTGCACCGGCTGACCACCGCCCTGGCCCCAGGGGAGGTGGTGATGCTGGTGACGCGAACTGCCGACGGACGCGTGAACTTCGATGTCGCGCCGGTGGGCACCGGTGGCCGGGTCAGGCTGCGCAGCGCTGCATCACACAGCGTCTCCGTCCAGCTGAAGCTCGTGACGAACATCAGCGAGTTGGGGCCTGCCACCGACAATGGTCTCCCCGCCCTGCTCGTACAACTCACCAACGTCCCTTTGGGAGCCGTGACACCCGAGATCCTCCAGGCGAACCTCTAAGACTGAGCGGTTCCCTCTGTCTCCCGGTGGACACCGTCCCCGGGACAGCCTACCTCTACCTTGTGTCCGCTTTGGAGGTCATTGCATGCCCCGGTTTATGATCACGCTCCTGTCCTGCGCCCTGCTCGCTCTGATCACCGCTGCGTCCGCCTGGCTCGCTTGGCCAACCGGGCGCGCCTTCTCCTTCCTCAACGACGCGCGTCCCGTCTTCCGCATTGAGGCGAGGGAAAATTTCATGAACCTGCAGCCGGGTCAGCGCCCAAAAGCTGCGAAGTATGACCTGGCAGGGACGCTCAGCGCTCTCCAGGCTGGACTGGGCGAGCGGGCCTGGGTGTACGCGGTGGCGAACCAGTCCATGCAGGATCGGCTGCGCGCCGGGTCACGGCTTGTGACCTCACTGGAGACCATCGACACCCTGGGCCCCTACCAGGAGGCGCGCGGCCTCACGCTGATCGCCGGGCACGACCCCGGCCTCAACGCCCCCGAGATCGTGCTGAGTGAAAGCGTCGCCCGCCGGCTTGCCGACGACCCACTCACCTTGCTCGGGCAGCAAGTGATCCGCAACGAGCACGTCGTCCCGGAGCCGCTCACCGTGACTGGCATCGTGCGCCCGAGTCCCTGGCGCGGCCCGGAGGATCCCGACGCCGGCGGGTACCGGCGCGTCGATCCGGCCGCTCCAGGGGCAGATCAGTTCCTGTCCGACTTCGCGACTCCAGCCGTGACGGTCGTCTTCCGGCAGGGTCCGTCTCCGGCCGACGTGCAGTTCCTGCAAACCTATACCCGCACGCGCCTCCGGGGGCTTCAGCTCACCGACCTGCGCGCCCTCCGGGACACGCCCGAAGCCACCGCCGTCCGGAACCGCGTCATTCAGCGCTCCCGTTCGTTGCCCCTGCTGGCCGGCCTCCTGGTGGGCTCAGGCCTGCTGTCGCTGGGCGCACTGACGCTCTCGGGATTGCTGCGCAGGCGCGTGCTGCTGGGCACCGATTTGGCGCTGGGTGGCCGGCGGGGTCGGCTCCTCGGCGCGGAGCTGGGCCGGAGCGTCGCTCCCGCGCTGCTCGGCGCCGCCCTCGGCACGCCAGTGGTCTACTTACTGCCGGCAGCGCTGCCGGGCGTCGTGGTGGGGACACCACCCACGGCAGTGCTGCTGCTCGCAGGATTGCTTCCCCCGCTTGCTTTGGGGGCACTCACGCTGACGCTGTGTGCGGGTGTGTTGCGGGAGTCTGTCGCGGGACTGCTCCGCGGCGCACGGCCGGGGCAGGTGGCCGTCCCGCTGCTGGTGGGGCTACTGCTCGCCTTCGGCCTGGCATTGGGCGGCGTCCTCAGCGCCCTGGGGGTGGGGGAGGGTCTAGACGCCCAGGCCCGACGGGTCACCCAGGACTTTGGACGGGTTCTGGAGTTGGCCACCTCGGGCTCGAGCGACACCCGGCGGGGCGCGTCCGGCGCTTTCACAAGCCGCGCCCTCACGGCGGCAGACGTTCGCTGGCTGGCGGATCAACCTGGGGTGGCTTCGGTTGCCATCGGAGAGCGCATCAACGGCTTCCTGGATGTGCGGGGGCGGCGGGTCTACGTCAACCGCTTGGTGACCGGCGACCCCGGGCTGCTAGACGTGCTAGGGATTACCGTGCGTCAGGGCCGGCCCGGCGGCTGCCTGCTGAACGCCGACTTGGCCCGCACGTATGGGGTGGGCGTGGGTGACACGGTGTCCGTTCCGGGCCGCGAGGGCACGCGGCCGTGCCCGGTGAGTGGGCTGTACGACCCACCGGACGCCCTGACGCGCTTCGTGATGGTGGACTTCCCGGAGGTGATCGTGCCGCCCGAGGTGGGTCTGCCCGGGCAACAGGACTCGCTGCCAGGGATGAAAGGGGCGCAGCCCACGGACGGCGTCCTGCGCACGACGACCCTGCTGCTGCGCCTGGATGCCGACGCCACCCCAGCTAGGGTGATGCGGCTGCGGGATGCCATTGGCGCCCATCGCCCTGGCCTGGCGTTTGCCTTGACCCCCGCTGCGCCCAGCATCGATGCCCTGCTCGAACGGCTCGCCCAACAGGGGCGGCTATTCCTGGGTCTCGCCTTGGCCGCCGGCGCGCTGAGCAGTTTCGGGCTACTGGGCGGGTTCCTGGCCTATCTGGACGCGACACGTTACCGTACTGCCCTCGACCGGTCACAGGGGCTCAGCCGCCAGCAACTGCGCCGCCGCTGGGCGCTGGGCGGGCTGGCCTTGGGGCTGCTGGGCTCGGCGCTCGCGCTGGGAATGGCGACCATGCTCACGCCAGCCCTGGCCAACGCCTTCTCGCTGGACGCGCCGCTTGGCCTGGCCGGCGACTTGCTGCCAGAGGCCCACCCCGCTCTGCCGGGGCCGCTCACGCTCGGCGCGGCCGCACTCGTCACGGGCACACTCACGTTGCTGCTCACCCGGCTCGGGGAGCGCTGGCTGGCCGGACAGCGGTTGGGCGCCCTGCTCAGTGCGGGCAGCTAATCTCCCTGGAGGAACACCATGACCCTAATGACCATGACCGTTAAGCAAGCCCACCTCACCGTTCCTCTTGCCGCTCTCCGCAGTGTCTCCCGGCAGTACGGGGCGCTGAGCGTGCTGCAGGACGTGACCCTTGACCTCCACGCCGGTGAGTTCGTCTCGGTGACCGGCCCCTCGGGGAGTGGCAAATCCACACTGCTGAGCATGCTGGGCCTGCTCGAGCGGCCCAGTGGGGGGCAGGTCTTCATTGACGGCCAGGACGCCTGGGCGCTCTCTGACCGCGCGCAGTCGCGGCTGCGCGGCGAGACGCTGGGCTTCATCTTCCAGGGCTTCCACCTGCTGCCGGAACTCAGCGCGCTGGACAACGTGGCCCGGCCGCTGCGCTGGGCGGGAATCTCGAGAACACAGGCGCGGGAACGGGCCCAGCACACCTTGGCGTCAGTCGGGCTGGGCGCGCGGGCCGACCACCGCCCGGGCCAGCTCAGCGGCGGCGAGCAGCAACGCGTCGCAATTGCCCGCGCCATCGTTCGTGAGCCGGCCCTGCTGCTGGCCGACGAGCCCACCGGCAACCTGCCGCAAGCACTGTGGGGGGAGATCCTCGACCTCTTCGCTGACCTGCATGCCCGGGGTCACACAGTGGTCGTGGTCACGCACGATCCGCTGGTGGCAGCGCGAGCACAGCGGCATGTCATGCTCCAGGACGGGCGGCTGGCGAGCGATCAGGGAACCAGACCCGTGCTGACCTCCCCAACAGGACGATGACCCTTCGAACCGGCAGACCTACCTCACACAGTCGCGACTAACTTTCGCATTGACTCGCATGACGGCTGAGTCACCCGAGCAGTAAAATCTAGGCCCGCCTCAAGGCGCGAAGTGGTGACAGATACCCGCGACACGAGGGTGGTGACATGAATAAAACTCCCCCGATGGACGCCGTGCTCATCCGGGGTACTGGTGAGAACTTCGTGCGTGCTGTACAGCGCTGCCCCGGTGTGGATTGATATGGGCAGCACTTCAACCAGGACAGCGATGGGAAGGGCCAAGCAAGTGCCGGGCTGCTAATCTGCCCGCCCATGCCTTTGAACGCCCAGACCCGGAGGTCTCCGGCCCCTCAGCCACCACCCAGGTGCTTTGTCTGCCACTCGCGCCTGACTGGCCATGGGCAGGATGTGGCACCTGGACAACAAGCGACCGTAGAACATTTCATCCCCAAATGGCTGTTGCGGCAGGTGGGGCTCCACGTTCCCAAAAAGGGCAACCACCTGCTGCTGCCTAACAATGTTCCCATCCGCGGACCGGTCACGGTTCCCTGCTGCCAGCGGTGCAACGGTCGGCTGAGCCTCCTCGAACGCCCGGTTCGCCGGATCTTCGAGAATCCTGGGCTGCTCTCAGCGGATGACCGTTCCGTCATGTTCCTGTGGCTGCTTAAAGTCGCTTATGGGAGCGCGCATGTGGACTTCCGAAACCGCATGTCCAACCGGGGGCACATTCGATTCGGCTCGGTCATCAGCCGCACCAGCTTCAACCGGATGCGGATGTTCCATGGCCGTGTGCTCCGGGAGTATTGCCTGACCGGAACCATCCGCCACTTACAGCTCGACAACTATTCCCTGATGCAGGCAGCTATTGAGGATCAGGGGCCGTACTTCTCCAAGTCCGTCGTCCGTAACCGGGTCACTGTCGCGTGGCGCGGCCAAGTCTTCCGGTTAACGATTGACAGTGGGCATGAAGAGCGCCAGGCACAGGTGGGGACGGCCATGAAAGGGCAGCATTTCGACGCCTTCATGTCGAGTAACGATGTCTTCACGCCTCACCCGGTGCGCCATCCCAGGCTGCACAAGGGGCGCCAGAAGATGACGAACATTACGCCCAAGCGTCTGCACAGGGGCCATCAAATCCTGATTACGCTCGCGCGCCGGGTGGCGCAAGACGAATTCCTATTTGTCGGCCACATCCTTGAGGCCGGCGGCATCCTGCCCGAGGAGAACATGGTGCAGATCGTTGTTCGGCGAACCTATCAGAACGAACGGATGCACCTTGACGAAATCGAGATTCACCAGCCAGGTCTGCAACTCGTGGCCACCACCGCTGCAAGTGGCTTGAACTTCCGGGAGGCCTTGGGCCTGAATCCATTTACCCCGCTCACGGACGAGGAAGAATTCCGCATGCTGCTGTTTACGCTTCATTCCTCGCTGGGGGTGAGCTTCAAGATCAACCCCCCGGTCGGCCTTACCCCAGATTCGATTCCTTGAGCAGCGTGAAGGTCTGGCGCGGCGCACCTCTGCTGAGCGCCCCGCTGTTCTTGGATCAGCTCAAATAAAGCGCGGCCCCTCTGGCGACGGGCTCCAGCTCGACCGGGGTGGCGATGAAGGCTCCCCCCCGGCACTCCCCCTTCATCAGCCTCCGCAGCAAGTCCCGGTACAGTCCTGGGTTGGTGCGCCGCGCCACTTCAATGACGCCGTCGCTCAAGAACAACGAGTGTGTCTGCTGGAGCCACGCTGGGACGTCTCCGGTGGAGATCGCCGTTCTCACGCGCCACGCTTCCTGCTGGGCGTGACGGTACAGGGCGCCCAGGGCCAACCCGATCTGTGCGTCACGCTCCAGCACGTATCCAGCGCGCCCCAGGGTGTGCCCGATATGCTGGCCGTCCACCCTCGCGTCGTTCAGCCCCCGCGAGCACTGCGCGGCGTCCAGGAGCAGCTCGAACGTCCTGATCCAGTCGCGTAGAAGTTCGCCTCCCACTCTTGGAAGTCCGTTGACTTCTCGGAAAGAGGTGTTCTACACGTGGTTCACGGCCATTCAGATGGCGGCTGTCCTTGTGTGCTGGACATCTTTTTGCCCGAGCCCGAGGGTCAACGGACTTCCAATACCCGTCAAAGCCCCAGGCGAATCATCCGGTGATGGTACCGAAGGACTTTGAACGGTGACACCAAGAAAAATTGACCAAACATCATATCTAGAATTAATCCAGTGAGAATAACGCCAGTGATTACACCTAAAGCGATCATAATCGGCTTTAGAGGTGACTTATAGGCAAGCATATTTCGAAATGGCAGCAGGGTCAGTGTTGATAATAAAATGTAGACGACCAGATCAAACACAAGCGGGATAACACAGTACACGTTCTGAGATGATGCTATCGGGGATGACTGCTTGTAAGGTAAGGGGAAACCATATTGTACATTCCTGAATTGACCGCTCTCAACAAGGTATGCATCAAGGCGGTGCTTCGGCCCCGCTTGGTCATGGACCCCCACGGGAAGGACACGCTGGTGTGCGCCGACGACAGCCCGATCGATGGGGAATCTGCCGAGCGGGTCTTGGTTCTTCTTGACCACCGTGCGAACAGCGTCACCCCCCGATACATCCACCCGGATAGCTCCGTCATGATGGGCACGCATGTGGGCCTCACAAGCAATTAAGACCTTGGTGAGACGCGTCTGGTAAGGCGCGCCCTCTGTTCTGGTGCCCATCCACAACAAGACGCAGGCGAGCGTTATCCTCGACCCCAAGCGGGCGATGGTCCACCAGCGTCTCGTGCGGTTCATAGGGTCAGCATGCCACGTGGCCACCCAGCCTCAACGCCTGCCTTGAGTGGAAGTCCATTGACTGGCTACCGGCGCCTGCCGTGGAGCGACTACTTCGGCGTACACGGTGGCCGCCGGGTTGGTGTCCAATACCTGCTGCGCCACCCCAACGAGGGTGCGCACACTGTACTGCCGGGTGACAACTTGAGAACACCGCTTGAGGCCGGTGAGCAGAGGGCTGCGTTCTGCAGCCTCCTGAGTAGCCTAGGCGAGCGTGGGAAAAACGGTGCCGAACATGACACTGCCGTCGGGGCAGAACCCGGCGAGACCCGCGAATCCGGGGGCTTCGTCTTGAATCTGGAGCAACGTCTCCCACGTGGGTGGATCAAAGGTCAACATGGTTCGCTCGGCCGTCGCCCAAGAGGAGCTGAACAGCAGGAAAGAGAGCAGTGCCCCACTCCGCTGGGGAACAAAGACGGGCACAACGTCTGGCGCAGGACTGGGAAGAGCTCTACCACCCAGGACGTGTCAGATGGATTTCACCTTGCTCCCCTGGCCCGTCCCATGGGCGACCACGAAAGGTTGCGGAACCTGTTGCCCCCGCTGCTGAGAGGACGCGGAGGCGTGCTGGCCACGGGCTTCCTTTCGCTGCTGTCTGCCTGGCCGCCTTCCCTGGGTTCTCAACGCACTCCACTGCCGACCGCCACGTCCGGCCAGAGGCCCCCAAGTGGCGCGGTGGTCAAGCCCTGCGCCAGAGCGTTGACTCCTGTCCACACGAGTCAACCCAGTCCTGCCTTCACCGCAGCCATGCAGCCTCTCGCCCACTGTCCTTTCAGAGCCGCGGCGCCCTCTCCAGTGATGCTTTGAAGGCGCGAGCAACGCGGGAAGCATTCCTTGCAGGTTCTCTGCTTGGGAGGACACCGGATGGTTGTGTTCAGGCCAGTGCTCGAGCCACTCCTTCAGTCGCCGAGAATGCCGTCAAGAATCATGAGGGCGCCGTCTGGGATGGGAACGGGTGGAAAATCAAACCTGGCAAATTTCCCACCAATAACACAATCGTGCCGATCTGGGGGCGTCGGCTCGGCACAGGTGAACGTATAGGATTGGCCGGCTACATTCTGATACGTGCCACTGGTCACTCGAGACCCAATAAAAGTGTGTTGAGCGACAAAAGCTTTGCCGAGAGCAGACTGTGCGAATTGTTCACCAGTCATGTTGAGCGTCTGGAGGTGAGCTCGCATCAGGTCGTCTCGCGTGATCAGGTAGATGCGTGGTGACCCAGTGTTCCCCACCAACTGAAAAATCTTGCAAGCCTCCCGAAGGCACCCATTGAGTTCTGACTGGGCGGTTCGTGGAACCAAAGAGTAGCGTTCACAGGCGGTGAAAACGAGGAGTCCCGCCGCGATCACGGTGGTCTGAAGGAATTTGCGAGTTGGAGCGGAGCGGTGGTGTGTCAGAGGGGTCATGAAGGGTGCCGCCTGGAGTGCTCGAGGGTCAAGAATGCGTAGACCGGGGCTGATGTTGGTTGGAATGGGCACGTTGCTGCCTAGACCGTTCGGATCGTCCAGTGCTCTCCACCTTGTTCAGTCGCCGAGAATGCCGTCGAGAATCATGAGGGTACCGTCGGTCACCTCCATCATGGGCAATTCGAACGCGGCACGTTTTCCACCAACGACACACCTGTACCGATCCGTGGACGTCGAATCCGCACAGGTGAACGTATACGATTGGCCCGCTAAATTTTGATACGTGCCACCGGTCACTTTGGACCCAATAAAAGTGTGTTGGGCGACAAAAGCTTTGCCTGCGGCGGACGCGGCGAACTGTTCACGCGTCATTTGGAAGGTGGCAAGGTAGGCTCGCATCAGGTCGTCGCTGGGGGTGAGGTAGATGCGGGGCGACCCGACGTTCCCCACCAGCTGAAACACCTTGCACGCGTCCCGAATGCACTTATTAAGCTGTGACTGAGCAGTCGGTGGAGCGAAGGCGTTACAGGCAGTGAGGATCAACAGTCCCGCCCCGATTACGGTGGTCTGAAGGAACTTGCGGGTTGGCGCGGAGCGGTGGGGGGTCAGAGGGGTCATGAAGGGTACCGCCTAATGTGCTGGAGGGTCAAGAATGCGTAGACCGGGGCTGATGTTGGTCGGCGTGGGAGCGTTGCTGCCCAGACCGTTCGGATCGCCCACCCAGATGTGCTTGGATAAGGAGGCTGAGCGGAGCTGTGCGTAGAGGAAGAGTAGGGCATCAGACTGCGTGGAGTCACCACATATGGGGATTGATCGGTCAGAGATCAGTTCCTGAGAACTTGCCCATTGCTTGCGGGAGTGCTGTGGGGTATTGACGCCTCTGCTGACGTCTTGACCCCAGACAACGGGATTCACCTCAACAGGGCGCAGTCGTCCTCGACTGGGCGCATTCTCTGTTCTTCCGGGCAATGTCAAATCCGTCCCTCTCGCGCCGCTCTTGCTGCCGCTGCCTATCCGTGCACGCGGTAAATTTTGAACACAATAGGTCTATCCACCGCGGAAAGGGGTTGACAGACCGGGGTAAGCGTGCAGGAAAGACGGTGGAATCAGCCCTCTCCAGCTTATTGGACTGCCACTTCCCGCCGCTGTCACTACGCCAAATCAGTGGATGACGCCCCATATTTTCGGAGACCCCTCGATCCACACGCACACATCTCTGACATCGACCTTCTCGCGGCCGTGCTGAACGTCCTCGCGCACCGTCTGAGATTCGTGACCCTCAGCCCGTGACCGCTCCACGTTCCACGTCTCTTGATGACGCGGTCATCCGTCGGCTGCTGCATCCACTGCGGACGGCAGGCGGTGGTGGAGGGCCGGCACAGCGGAGCGCAAAAGCCACAGGGCACTGGCGCTGCCCACCGCGCCGGCAATCAGCAGCGCGGGCGTTTGTCCGAAGCGCTGACCCAGCAGGCCACCGAGCAACGCGCCGATAGGGAACATTCCGCCCGCCAGAAACCGAATGACCGAATGCATGCGCCCCTGCAGGTGGTCGGGCGTGACCGATTGGCGTAGCGTGATGTGCTGCACGTAGAACATCAACTCGCCAAACCCGAAGATGAACCGGGCCACCACAAAGAGCGGGAGGGCCAGCGCACCGGCGCCGGTGGCAGCAGGCAACAGCAGCAGGCCCAGCCCGGCCAGGGCGGCGCCCAGAACCGAAGCGCGACCGATTCCCAGCCGCTGGGCCAGCCGCTCTCCGAACAGGGCGCCACACAGAAAACCCGCGTTGCTGCCCATGAACACCAGCCCAATCTGCGTGGGGGTCAGGGACAGGGTCTTGGCCAGGTAGTACACCAGCACCGCGTCCAGGATCCCCTTGGCGAGATTCAACGTGGCCGCGCACAGCATCAAGGGCCGGATGACGGGATGAGACAGCACATAGCTGAATCCCTCGCGCACTTGGCCGGTGACTGACCCAGAGGGGGGCGCCCTCCGGCGAGTGTGCGGCATCCGGAAGAGGGCCAGCGCGCTGAGCAAGTAGACGACGGCGTTCAGGCCAAGTGCCGCAGTGTATCCAGCCGCACCGAGCAGCCAGCCCGCCACCCCTGGACCCACCCCGTCGGCCCCCGAGCGTGAGGTTTCCAGTTTCGCGTTGGCGTCGGCCAAAGCGCCTTGAGGAACCAAATCTGGCACCACGGATTGATAGGCCACATTGTAAATGACGCCCAGGGCACCGAGGGCGAACGCGACGACGCACAGCAGCCCGAAGCTCAGGGCATTCAGCAGGGCCGCGACCAGCAGACCGGCCACGGCCGCCGCGCGCGCCACATTGACGGCCGCCATCAGGCGCACGCGGTGGACCCGGTCAACCAGCAGCCCCGCATACAGGCTGAAGAGCAGGATCGGGAGACCCTGCAGCGCGACCAGCGCCCCCATCTGCGCTGGGGTGGCCTGCAGGGTGGTCACGGCGAGCAAGGGAAGGGCCAGGACGGAGACCTGCTGTCCGGAGACCGCCAGGGTTTCGGAGGCCCACAAGCGCCGAAATGAAGAGGACTGCAGGGCACGGGTCATTCGTTGTCCAACAGTACCGCGGATAGAGATTGACTCCGGAGCCCATCCGAAAAAATCTTCGGTGGAGAGCAGTTGGCTCTCAGGCAAGTTGAACAGAATTTCGGCTTTCGCTCGGTCAAGCCCTACTTCCTTGATTCCCTTCAAGCCTCGCCCCATCCATGTGCCGTTCCCTGACATGCACTCCAGCTGCTGCGACAATCCGATCGGCTAAGATGCCCCATGAATCCTGAAGTGCTGCTCGTCAGCGGTCTGGTGGCGCTGAGCGCTGTGATTCAGGGCGTGGCGGGCATGGGATTCGCGCTCCTCTGTGCACCGCTCCTCATTCAAGTATTCGGGCCAGCGGAGGGCATCAAGCAGGTGGTCTTGCTCTCCCTGATCCTCAATGTCATTTACTTGGTGCGTGAAGTGAGAGGCGCCCGCCTCAAAGATGCGTTGAGCTTGCTGCTGCCTTCGTTGCTCGTGGCGCCCCTGTTGGCCTCCTGGGTGAAGCAGGTCCGTCCGGACGTGCTGCTGGTCATCGCCGGCACGCTCACAATCCTGAGTGCCGCCCTTCTGG
Organism: Deinococcus sp. Arct2-2; assembly: GCF_004801315.1. Taxonomy (GTDB): domain Bacteria; phylum Deinococcota; class Deinococci; order Deinococcales; family Deinococcaceae; genus Deinococcus. The sequence continues at coordinate 11,104 of NZ_SSNW01000055.1, read as the reverse complement.
CCTTCGGCGTCCGGACGACCCGACTGAATGGTGTGGCCGGTGCGCTTGGTGCAGGCGTCGTCAGTGCGGCTATGAACGTGGCAGGTGGCCTCGCTGGGCCCGCTGTGGCGATGTATGCCATTCACGCAAAGTGGCCCGTGACGAGCATTCGGCCGCCCCTTCAACTCTTTGGCATCGGGGTAAATACGGTGACGCTCTTGAGTCTAGGTGCCCCCGACATCCATCACCTGCCTTGGATCGGCTTGTTGCTCGGCGTGGCGGGGGGAGGGGTGCTCGCTGTCAAGATTCCTGCAGAGCGAATCCGACCGTTGGTGTTGAGCCTGGCCGTTCTGGGAGGGAGTTGGATTGTGGTGAAAGGTTTACTGTAGCGCTCGGCACGGCAGCACACTCGTCAATGACGTTCGGAGACGGCTGGGGCAGCGTCAGTACACGTATTGCTGCCGGACGCTGACCGGCGGGAAATCAGCGCTGAGCGCGCGATACGGAGGAAGCTGATCGGTCTCGAGGCGGTCTTACGCGCCTGCGAGTGCCTCCACGGGTCGCTCCCATCCACCCGGTGAGGCAGCGCTTGCTGGCCGCCCGACGACTGACCCTCGTGCTGGGCAGGCGTCAGCTGCATGGGCTCACCGCAAGAGTGCGCGCTCATACAAGCGACCATGCGAATCACAGAGCGTGCTGACGTCGCCCCATCCAGTACGGGTTACCCGTGCCGGGTGCACGGCCCAAGGGGAGCATCGGCCACCAGACTACGTCTCCTCTTCGCCGTTGGCCCTGCGCTTAAGCGCCGTCCTCAACACAACTCCAATGCCAACCACGATCAGGATCACCCCCGGCCAGATCCCCCCGAGTGGCGCGGTGGTTGAGCCCTGAAAAAAGTGGTCGAGTGCAGCCCAGACCAGTAACCCAATCCCCACCAGCACCAGCAGCACAGGCCAACCCAAGTTCTTCACGCGTTCTCCTCCCGGCTTGTTCGTCCGGTCTGCTCCCGCATGTGAGACGCGCTGATGCCTGCTTTCCCTCCGCAGGCACGCGGCCTATCACTCGCTGTCCTTCCAGAGCCGCCGAGCCACGGCCCCTCCAGTCACGCCTAGAACCGCCAGCAACACTGCGAGCGTCCCTGCACGGGCAGCAACTCGATTTTCACCGGAAGACCAGACCACTAAGGCGTATAGAGCAGTGATGACCGCCGCACAGAGGCACAGCACGGCACACAGTCCGAGGAAGGCGGCACCCCACTTCAACGACGTCATAGCAGCCACGCGCCCACGAAGCACAGCCCCGCCAGCGTCAGCAGCACCCGCCGTGCCCACAGCTTCCGGCGAAACACGAAGGCCAGCAACAGCAGCACGCCAGTGGCCAAGAGAAGCCACGCGAAGGAAGGGCTATACGAAAACACGACGTCTGTGCTGGAAGAGTACCCGGTAGGAACTTCGAGGCCTGACGCGGCCACGGCCTACACGTCCTCTTCGCCGGGTTCCAGGTTCCGGGTGTCAATCGCGCCCCTGTCCTGTCTGCCCTTCCAGAGCTGGACAGCCCCCCAAGTTATCAGGGCAGTGGCCAGCGCTGTCCCCAAGGCCGCCCAGGCGGGGCCAGCTGAATACGCACCCAGCGAAGGGCCGTAGTACACCCAAGCAAGGGCGTACAAGGTCAGCAGCAGTAAAGCCACAGCACACAGACCCACGAGCGCCGCCAGAGCACGCCTGACGCTTTTCTTTCTCTGCTCTTCGTGTTCCAAGTGCTACACCCGCTCCCAGAACAGCAGGGCCAGACCGCCCATGCCCAGGGCCCACCACGCCCAGGTCACCTGGCGAAAGCGCACGATCACCAGCAACACGGGGCACACGAAGGCCAAGACCACCCAGAGGGAGAGCGAACCGGTGAACGTTGGCCCGAAAGTCGCGGTCGCGTCTGTGCTGGGGCCACTCCAGCCAACTGCGCCCATGGGAATTCCAGGCTGATCTGCTCGGGGGCTGGCCCAAGCAGGGCCTCTCCAACGTTGAACCGATGAGCCCCAGTGGTGCTCAACTGAAGCGCTCTCTTCGCCTCTGCCCCACGGCTTCCTTCTGGTGAGAAAAGGCCATGCTTCACGTTACAGGAACAAGAGCTCAACAGTTGGGCTCCCCAGTGCCGACCAGGCGTGGAAGGCAGGATGGCCCGGGCCCCGGAAATCTGCGGGAAGGCCTGCCTCCTCCCGCACCTGCACCAGCCCAGACAGCATCCGGGGTGCGACCCGCCTGGAGACCGTCCGTTGCAGTTCTTCAGCGGTCGGCGATACTGCGCACTCCGGACGGCACCGTGGCCTGCACATTCGGCACGGCGGGATCGACTCGGCCTGTCAACCGCAGTAGCAGGGCGTACTTCTGCTGTCCCAAGGGTTGCCGGGGTGGAATGAGCTGCTCGACATCCGCCAGACGAGGCACAAAGAGAATGTCCTTCCATAGGGCTGTCAGCGTGACCTGCCCCTTTCCATCCACTGGAGCCGCGTCCAGATACAGGCCGCCGGACGGATCGCGGGTCAGCAGCCCATACACCGTTCCGGGCGTGTCGGAAACCTGAAGGGTATGGCGCTCCTCCAGAGTGAATGGGCTGATGGGGCCCCGCGCCCAGTGCAGCGTGACCCCTGGCATGGGCGGTGCAGAGCGTCTCAAGCCTTCCAGCAGGGCGCCCGTATACAGCCCGTAGGCCTCGAAGGGCGTGGCGGCCGTGCCCAGGGTCAACTTGGTCGTGCCCACCCGGAGTTGAGGATTGATCCAGCCCTCCAGCGACACCGGCAGCCCGGACTGCTCGGCCAGCAGGTACACCAGCGCGTTGCTGGACAGGAAGCGGCTGGACGTGATCTGGTCTGGACTGCGGCCCAGGTTCTGGCTGGTGGGTACCGTGACGGCGCGGCTGCCGGGAAAGACCAACTGCAACGCCGCTCCGGATGCTGCGTTCACAGGACGCACCGTGACGCCAAGCTGGCGGAGCGCCACAGTCAAGCTGTCCACATTCAACCACCCTGCGCTGGGCAAGCAGGCACGGGTGTCCGCCAGACAGGCGAGGGTGGGAAACGAGTTGAGCACCGGCACCTGAGCGGCCGTCAAGGTTGGAAACAGGGTCACGGCTCCCAGCAGCAGCGTCAGGGCACTCCAGCGCCACAGCTGCGGGGCGACATGAACCGCTTGGAGCCCGCGTCGCACCTGGCCCGCATCCCCCAAGGTGTCGAGGGCCGCCTGCAGAGCCTGGTCTTCGTTTAGGCCCGCGCACTGGGCGGCCCACGCCCGCTCGAGGATGTGTTCTTCCAGTTCGGCCCGCACCTTGAGGCGTTGTGGGCGAGACAACCCTCGGGTCGCGCGGCGCAGATACTGCTCCAACGGGGGCCGGGCGCTCATGCTTGACCTTCCAGCCGGGCCATGGCCTGCCGAAAGGCAGCCCACTCGCGCTGGCGGGCGGTGAGCTCGGTGCGGCCACTGGGCGTGAGGCAGTAATACTTGCGGGGCCGCCCATTGCGGCCGACTTCGCGGTCTTCGGCTTGCAGGAAACCAGCCCGTTCCAGGCGGTGCAGGGCCGGATACAGGCTGCCCTCTTTGAAATCGAAGTAGCCGTCGGTCAGGCGCTGAGCTTCCTGAGCGATGCGCAGGCCGTACAGGGGTTCAGGCTCCAGCAGGGTGAGCAGGATCAAGTCGAGGTGGCCGTGCAGCTGTTCCCGAGGGGGCATCGGATCTCCTTTTAGAGCGTAGACTCTCTACATAGTAAGTCTATGCTAGTGAGATGTCCAGAGGCTCCGCATCGTGACTGCCAATGCGGCTCGCTCTCAGCCAACCGGGAGCGTGTGGCACAGCGTCCTAGAACCCTACGAACAGTTCACCCTGCGCTGATCGGTGGCTGGAGAAGTTCACAGCGGCCATGCTGGCTTGCTCAGCGCCTGTTGATCACTTTGTTTCAAGATTGGATGGGCAAGTTCAGTGACCTCATGCAGGAAAGGTCAATCATCGCCAGCCGGGGTGTCGCTTCCCAGCCGAACCGTGACCGCTGCACCGCTTAAATCTGGGCCCGCGTCTATTTGACCGTACCCCATATCCATATCCCGCCGCACCCACGCCGCTGCTGCACCTGAAACAGTGGTCGTGGCCGCTTCCCCCAGCGCCGAAGAAATGCGGACATCTTGGTAGCCCAGCCCTTCTAATTTTGCTTTGAGACGGCGGGCGCTGCCATTGGGCGCAGCGACGTTGATCACGGCAATGGTCTGAGCACGGGGATCCCGTGGATCCCGGAAATGCTCTGTGATCAGCGCGCGCACCCCCTGGTCATTGGCGATCCACGTGCCGCCGCCACCCGGCGTCCCTGGCAGGGTGTGCAAGGCGACGGTCGGTCCTTGCAGCGCACCGCCTAGGAGCGCGCCTACCTGAGCGCGGGAGAGGTTTGATTTCACGTTGCTGTTCAGCGCCCCCACCAGCGCAGGCCAGCGCCACACGTTCACCGGATGTTTGAGCGTGCTCACGAAGGCGGTCAGGAAGGTCTGTTGCCGCGCGACCCGGCCGATGTCCCCCAAGCCGTCATTGCGGAAGCGCAAAAAGCCTTCGGCCTGCTGGCCATTCAGGTGCTGCCGTCCCGGTTGCAAGTCAATATGCAGGTTGCCCGCCGTATCGTCATACTTCATGCGCTTGGGCACGTCGAGCGTTACTCCACCAGCGGCGTCGGTCATCGAGCGGACCGCATGCAAGCTGAGCAGGGCGTAGGCGTCAACCTTGAGCCCGGTCAAGCGTTCGACCGCCCCGACCAACAGGCTTGGGCCCCCATGCGAGTTGGCCCCGTTGATCTTGCCAAAGCCCCACTGCGGAATATTGAGCCAGGTGTCCCGCGGAAGACTGAGCAGGTGTGTCGTGCCGTCCGGCCTCATCTGCGCCAGGATGAGGGTGTCGGTGATGTAGTCGTACTCCTCAGGGGCGGCTGGATAGGGCCACACGGCACTGGGAGGATAACGGGGCGTCACCCCGGCCAGAAGCACCGTGACCGGGGCGTCCGCCGGACGGGGCAGCGCGCCGTACTGAACGAGGGCGGGAACGGCGGGCGAGCACAGGGCCACCAGCCCGGCCAAAGCCACCAGAACAACGACACCAAAGCGCACCCGTCAACTGTAGCGGGCAGTAAGACGCCTCGCCAACATCCAAAAGGTGGCAGTGGGCCATCGCGGACACCTTTCAAAATTTGAAGAGCCTTGCTCGACGATCGTGCCCTTCACCATGACCCCTTCGGACAATTCGTCCCGAGGGGCCCCCCAACAGTCTCTGGAGAGGTGATGTCTTCTGCTAGGTTTTTACCCACGCGCCAGGTCACCATCAGTCGTCCTCCCAGGCAAACGCCCTGGAGGCGCCTGCGCTTCAACAAGAATCAGCGCGAGCCTTGCGGGCTTGGAGCAGCCTCACTGTGGCGGAACAAGGCCGTGAAGCTCAGACATTCCCCCAGCGGCACCACCGGGCGATACACCCCTGCCTGCGGGTCGTAATTTCCACCTGACCACAGATCAGTCAGCGTGAGGCCCGTTCCGGCCAGCAGCCGCAGGTCGTCCGGACTGTAACAGCGCAACGACTGCGTCACAGGCTCCGCTCCGGGCGCCGAATAGGTATCGGTCATGCGGCAGCCTTCCGCATCAAAACCGTACACCTGGGTGTACGCGGCCTCTGCCCGAGTCACGCCCGCACGCTGCGCCCAATACCAAGGGGTGTACACGTCGATGAATGCCGTGGCACCGGGTTGGAGCCAAGCCGTTATGCGCGCCAGTAAGCGGCGCTGATCGTCATCTGTGCCGACGCCGAACCCATCCCAGTAGCACACCGTGTCAAAGCGCAGGGGAAGATCTACAGTGTAAAAATCGCCGGCCACGACCGTGACGGGGGTGACGTACTGGGTGGCCAAGGCTCGGGTATGAAGACCGAGACGGCCAACGCTGGCAGCTCTACCGCTTCCCCGTGGCGGCCGCCCTCGCCGCACTGGACTTGGAACTCGTCCACTTCATTGCGCCCAAGAACACACGCCCGAAACAGTTGGGTTGAGACCACCTCAACACAGACGTCACCCCCAACTGGGCTTGTGCCTGGCTGGGGGTGACATCTGAAATCCTGGAGGGTGGCTCGACTCCCCAGTCGAGCCACCGCCGCCCAAGTACTCTACCCGATCTACCTGCCACCAGAGCTCAGCCTTCGACACCCCTCACTCTCAATGGCACACCCGGTCTTCGGCCCCCGCTAAGACCCGCAAGGCATAGCCCACCATCGACAGCAACATCGCGGTGGTCGCTCCACCCGCTAATCCAAGAAACGCGGCCGCATGTAAGCCGTGGTACGCCGCTTGCAACGGCTCATCCCGCCCGGCTGCTAACTGATGGTAATACCCCGCCCCTAAGCCGGACAAATCCAAGCCCCATTCGCCGGCCAGCGCCGCGACGTCCCCCGCGTGCCGTTCGACTTGCTCGGCAAACTCCACCAGCACGGGCCCAGATAAGCGCACCGGACTCAGCACGGCTCCGAATTCCACGGCCGCCACCGCTTGAAGCGTCAGCGCAATACATGTCTCAAACGTCTGTTGGTTGTGCAAACTGAAGCTCGGTGGCGCAGCAGAAACAGTCATCTCCTCTAGCCTCACGCGGGCCGGGGTGCCTGTCAAGGACTTCGGCCCGATCCGCGTCATCCTCAGCCGCCGCACTCTAAAGACAGGAGGCTCCCAACAGCAACTCGCCGATACGCAGGAACTTCGGATCGTGGTGAAGCGCGACGCCAGCAGAAATACCCAAGTGCAGGCGCTCATCGTCGATTCGGAGTCGCATGCCACCGTCGCTTACGGCGACACCGCCCTCTGCCTTGAGAAAGCCGTGATGAATCTGGTCGAGGGGTGAGATCAAGAGCCTGAGCTGGCGGGGCCGCGCTGGGCCAGCCAGCCAAACCACAACGACATGATTTGGAAACCCACGATTGCCAGCAGCAAGATCCAGATGAAGATCCGAAAGGCGGTGCTCCGGGCGGCTTGACGCCTCAAGACCATATTCAAAACTACACCACAAGTAAGCCAGCCCAACATCATCAGGACGGCTCCCACACTCCGTGCGGTGAAGTCATTCTTGAAAGCAAATCCAACGATGCCCCCAATCAGCATCAACAACGCGCCGGTCGGGGCCAGTTGAGAAATCCGAGCATCCTGACCAGAACGATTGAAGCGCATGGCGTTGTCATACCACTTCTTCAGCACCTCAGGGCGGGGCTGTGACCCGTGGTGAAGAGCTGATGATTGCGACGAGAAATGACGAAGAGGTGCAGCCTGACCGGACATCAAATGACATCACCCAGGAGGGTTCAGCCGATACTCTGCCGTGGCCTCACTGCTGCCAGGAGGATGGATGAGGTCAGAGCAGCCGAAAGAACTGCTCTGGGTGGGAGAGGCCTCACAGGACGCTGTACAGCACCCACATCCACATGGCGACATACAGGCCAGACAGCACTGCTGCAGTCCAGTTCCTCCGCCGGACGGCCTGAATCCCGTTGACCAGTCCCCAGAGAATGGACGCCAACGTCGGCACACGGTTGAGCCACGCTTGGCCTTCCAACGTGGGCCATAAGACCATGCCTCCTCCCACCAGCACTGCCAATGTCAAGAGAATCCACAGGACAGTACGCCAAGGCGTGAGAGACGAAGTGGTGCCCATAGCTTCAGTCTAGGAGTTGAGGTTGTGCTCTGCAGCGAAAGTGTGATGGAGAAAGGCCAAGGTGCGCCTTGTAGACGACTCCGTGGAGCACATCGTGAGCCAGGAGAGCATCGAGACAGATCTGAACCGCTCGGCCCTGCTGGCGGTGCATGGAGTTACGCGTCCAGAAGCGCGGGCGGGTTGGGCTGAGACTGATCTGGCGCAGGTTGAGGGGTCTTCCACGCGTGGATGATCTGCGCAATGTCCCGCAGGGCCAGCGCAGTGGCGCCCAGCAGGTGCGCCCCCTGGTCTACGAGCGGCCAAGTGAGATCAATCTTGAGCAGGGCGAGACCAGAGTCAATTTTCTCTTGCGCGTGGTGCGCGTCGTTCAGGCGCAGGTCATAGACCCCAGCCAACGGTCCGAACAACAGGCGGGCTTTCTCTTCTCCGATTTGGGTGGCCACGGCCCGCTGCAGGGCATTCCGGCTTGCGGGCTTGTTTTCCTTGGGTTTCAAAGGCGGACCATGCTGAAGGATGAGGTCCAGTTCCAGGGTCTCCAGCACCGCCCGCGTCACGTCCTTCGCGAGCACGTACAGGTCGGTTGGAGTCTGCACCCGGAACCGGTGGCAGGATTCAAGAACGCGTGTGTTGATCGCGTTCAGGCGCATCACTGGGACACCCCAGACCGCCGTCGTCGCGGCATTCAGAGCCTGCACACTCAGCTGCAGCATGGTCTCTGGCGCGATGGTGTCCGCTGGCTCCGCCCGCACCTGAGACGCCAGTAATTCGGGACTCACGCCTCCATCTGGCGGCACGGCATGCGCCGCCAGGATGGCTTGAAGCCAGTTCGGGAGCTCCGCCACATCCTGCCCGTAGATGTTCACCAGGCCAAGCGCATTCACACCGAAATGCAGGTTCTCTTCAGGGCCTGGTGACATGCTGCCCGTGTCCTGCGTGTACCACTGCAAGCCACTGTCCCGCAGATTCAGCAGGGCAGGCACCAGGCTGGGTTTGAACCACAGCCAGTACCCACCCGTCTGTTGTCTGAGCACCTGGGTGACGCCGCTCGCGTCCACGGGGAACTGCACATGCTGGGGTTCCGGGTCATGGCGAATGCGGGTGCTCAGACCACTTGGAGCGATCCATTCGTTGCGGAAGCGTTCGCCGTTGATCTGGTACACCCGCTGGCCGCGCAGGCCGCGCGTGACGGTGGTGCTGGTCGTATTTTCGTCCGTGGGTGGCCCCACCATCTCGGGAATGTCGTCGCTTGGATCCACGTCGGTTCGGGCGGCATGCATGATCATCATGCGCTCGCCGAACGGGAGACCATTGCCCTCGTGAATCTCAGTAATCCAGCCTTCGAAGCTGTCCTCCGCAGAGACCTGTTCCTGCCAGCGGCCCCCTAGCCACTCGAAGTGCGGATCACTCGCCTGCACCGCCTGACGCTGGTGGAACGTGACGAGGCGCAGGCCCATGTCGCGAGCGCTCAGGTAGTCGGGCAGGTACTCCCGCGCGACCTCAAGCCGCACAGGATCACTGTCCGCGTCGCGCAGGAGCCGGGCGGCCGTCCGGTACCCTTCGCGCGGCGCGACCCAGAGATCCCCTTCGCGGCGCAGCTGGAGGGTGAGCGTAAAGTCTTGGTGCAGCTGCCACTCCGGGGAAAAGCTGCCGATCCGGTTCGCCACAAGCACCAATGGGACGGCGTGTCCAGCCGCGCCGTCCCTGTCCAGAGGCTGGAGGTCACTGGGAACATATTCGCCGCGGTCAACGTACCCGCCGAAGGACTGACTCAGGCCCAAATGCCGCCACTCTTGCGTGAGGGCGTAGTCTCCCGCGGCGGTAGGAAACAGGCTGCTCCCCACGCCGTAGAACTCCTCCTCAAAGCCCACGTGGATCCTCTCTCCTGTGCGGCTGACCTCCTCGACACGCAGCGGCACCCAAGGAGACCGCTCAAAAGAGTCTCTGCGCCGGTCTCGCAGCTCGAACCACGTCTGATCTCTGGGCATGCCACTGAGTCTAGACGGCGATAAGAATGGCTTGACATCCACAGCAACCAATGAACGGAGCCGCCCTTATTTCGACCACGGAGAACGAACATTGACACCGTCCTGCCGAGTGAAATTTCACAGGCATCGTGAAAGGCACAGGGCCACTGGGACGGTCTGATTCGCGGGAAGCCCACAACAAATGCCTAGGGTCTGTATGCCAAGTTCAGGGCAAGGGAAAAGGGTGTCTTTAGGGTTGCCCCGCGGTTGCCCCGCGCAACTTGTTGAAGCGTCATGGAGAGCTTGGTGAGCATGACGCAGTTCACCCAGTGCCAAAACAGGAAGGTTATTTTTCTGGGAGTGGCTCAGGAAATCGTGCATCCCAAGCATCGGGGTTGTAAGGGATGATCCGATGATCCACGGCTTGTCCCTTCAGCAAACTGTCAAACCCATCCCTCAGTCCTGTGCCATAGAGGGTCACGTTCCCTTCTTGCCAGACATAAAACCTGCCCTGGGTATCGACGAGCCAGATGGGCCACCCTCCGAACAGGCCCAAGGGTCCAAAGTCGCAGCCGAAGGCTTCACGCAAATCTTCACTGAGATATGCATTGTTTGAAGCATCTGAAGCCATGAAGGCGAGGTCATAGGCCCGAAATCCGTCCTGCTTCACGTCTTCGGAAGTCCTTTCCGGCAAACCGTGAGCGGTAGAAAAAAGGGGCAGTCTGTCGATGGAGGCACAGATTTCAAACCAGACGTCCGGCAAGTTGCCTTGCCAATGCCAGCGTTTGAGCTCAGCTTCGACTGCCCCAGGGTCGACGTGGCGTTCTGGCGTCCAGCCGACATACGAGAGGTATTTGCGCGCAAAGGGACTGATTGACCCAGCAAAGGATGGAGACATCTTGCTCAAGTGTAGGAGCCAACTCCCGGACAGAGCAGAGATTGGCGCACGAGTCGCGCGGAATTCAGAGCCAGAGCAGGATGGCGGCCAGGGTCAACCAACCCTGATAGTTCGCTGCTCGTTTGTCATAGCGAGTCGCGATGCGTCGAAAGCCCTTCAGGCGGTTGACGAGGCGTTCGACCTTGTTGCGTTGCTTGTACACCATCGCGTCAAAGCACAGGTCATCCCCTTGATCTTTGCGGCGAGGAATGGTGATCCGAATGCCTCGGGCCTGCAGATACTTCCGAACCGTGGTGTAGCTGTAGCCCTTGTCGCCCACGAGACGATCAGGACGGATTCGGGGTCGGCCTCGTCCTGCACGGATCACAGCGCCAGTCTCCAACAGCGGTTGCAGGTATTTGGATTCGTGGCGTTCCCCTCCACTCAGGACAAAGGCCATGGGCTTCCCTTGTCCTTCAGCACGCAGATGGATTTTGGTACTGAAGCCACCTCGGGATCGTCCCAGGGCTTCGTCTGCTTGACCTCCACGTGCCCCTGCAGCGCACTGATGTGCTCGAATGACCGTGC
>NZ_SSNW01000054.1 GCF_004801315.1 Deinococcus sp. Arct2-2 | reverse complement strand
TGATGCGGGAACAGCGAGGCAGGTCTCATATTCGCGACTCAGTTTAATCCCGTATGACACAACTTCTCCAAAATCCCGGTGAGGACGAGGCGCACATCGTCCAACAGCAATTTCAGCGCGTTCTCGTCCACGTGGAACGTCAGCAACAGAGTCTGCCTGAGGTCTCGAGTGCGCTGGCGCACTTCATCAAGGTGTTGACGGCTCAGCAGGCCTGGCTTTTCCACTGTTACCGCGTGCCGGGTTTGCGCCGAACGAACAATGCACTGGAACGGTATCTTGGCTCGGCCAAGCGGTATGAACGTCGTGTCAGCGGCCAGAAATCGGCTTCGCCGAGTTTGGTCATTCGTGGACATGTTCGCTCGGTCGCCGCAGCGGCGACCAAGACGAGCGTGATCCGTCAGCAAGACCTTCAACCTAAGACTGTGGCGCGTTGGCGTACACTACGTCAAGAACTGGAAAGCCATCATGAAACCCGCCGTCTTCAGTCGCGGTTTCGGCGGACTCTCCAAATTTGCCTCGCCCAACTTGAAGCAGACTGGAACAAGCTGAATTTTGCCACTGTAGTTTTTTTGGGCCGCTCGCAGGGGACTTCAGAGGCATCAATCACCACGATGCTGTACACCGTGTGCGCCTCTTGGAAGACGTTCTTGATGGACATCTGGAACTGCGCACTGGCGATCAGAGCCGCTTCCACGCGTTCCACCGTGCGGTGCACGCCATGCTCATGGATGCCTCAGTCCTCACCCAGGTGTGCGAAAGTGCGGTACTCGCGCCAGAATTTCAGCGTCAAGAAGAGTTGTTCAGCCATGCTGAGCGCGGCTGGGCGGCCAGATTTCTTTTTCTATCTTTAGCGTTCAGTCAGTACCTCTTCCATTTCGGCGAAGGTTTCCGGGGAGACCCCGGTGCGGCGACGAAACTGTTTGCGGTTCATCTTCAGCGTGCGTGTCAAACGGCCTTGCTCCACGCGGCCGGCTTAGCCCACGACTTTCGCAAGAGGTCTAATGTAGCAGCGTGAGAGATTATCCCATAAATGCTACCTTAGTCAGTGAAATTTTATCAATAAGGTGAAGCCTAGTTTTTGACAGCCCGATTGATCAGAGGTATACAAGCGTTTGCTGGTTTTAAAGTAATACTTGGTCGACACCTATGTGTCAGATGGAAACAAGTAAATGAGAGCGTGTGCCCATTTGGGTGGGTTTTGGATCACATGTAAGCTAAATGTAATGGGCTTCTCGTTACTGTGAATGAAGGTGGTCCCCTCGTGCGCCGACCTGCTTCACCGGTTGGTTGCTTTTCTGTTTCACACTCGTTTATGCAAGGAGCTATTATGAGAAGTCATTCCCCCTTACTGCTGCTGACCGGCGCACTGCTCACCAGCGTCGCCTCAGCTCAGGCCGCCAGCCCTCTCACACTCACCTTGAGCCAAGCTCTGGTGCGTGCCGTGACCGTAGACGGCAAAGCCACCGAGCAACTGGCCGCCGACCCCAAAAACGTGCGCCCCGGCGACGTGCTTAGCCAAATGGTGACCGCCCGCAACATAGGCAACAAGGCACTCACCAACGTGACAGTGCGCCTGCCCGTGCCCAAAGGCACCACCTACCTGAAGGCCGAAACCGTCATGAATACCGCCCTGAGTAACGCCAAGGCCGAGTATTCCATCGACGGCGGCAAAACCTACGCCACTGCACCACTCAAAAAGATTGTGATGGTAACGGAGAACGGCAAGAGCGTAAAAAAGGAAGTCGAGGTTAAGCCTTCCGAGTACACCAACGTTCGCTGGATGTTGCCCCACATCGATGCAGGCACAGAACTGAAGATCGGCTTCCGAGTACAAGTCAACTGATTTGTTTCTCCCCACTTGAAGTGCGCTTCACCACCTAGCCCTCGCTTACAAATTCAAGGAGTACCGATGAAGTCGCCTCTTCTCTCACTGGTGGTGGCCTTAGCCGCTGGAAGCGCTGCCGCTGCCGGAACCCCCGCAGGCACGCCCATTTCCAACATCGCCACCGCCAGCTTTATCGACCCCAACGATGGAACCACCCCAAAAACCTCACAGTCCAACATCGTGACGACCACCGTGCTGCCCAAACCCGGCTTTGACGTGAACTTTTCGGGCACCACCGTAGACGGCAACACCCCGGTCGCGCCTGTGACTGGGGCCACCAGTGGCGCGGGCTACTACCCCGCCGACTACATGAAAAAAGACGTGGTGCCCACCACCGCTGGAACCAATGTGGACACCAAGTACACGTTGGTGAACACGGGCAACAACATCAACCCCGTGAGCTTGGTGGCCGACGTGAGCGGCAAAACGGCGACCGGAATCGCACTCACCGGCCCTGCCTTGCCGACAGTTGAGTATTACCTCGACCTAAACGGCAACGGCGTGATCGAGCCGGGCGATACGCAGCTCACTGGCCCAGTCAGCATTCCCGTGGATGATCCTTTAACGCCCGGCGATGAGGGCAAAGTCACCATCATTCAGCGCATCAAGATTCCGACTCTTGCACCCAAAGGCAGTGAGTATTTTGTCAGTCCTCAGGGTACGGGGCAGCAGTACATCACGGCCACCAGCACCACCGACCCGGCCTACGTAGAACCCAGCACCGACCTGCAATACACCTACATCAAAATCGCCAACCCTAGCGTCGATATCGTGCCGCCTGCCGACACCGATCCTTCCACGCCCACCATCACGCCCCCAGTTCCCGGTACTGTTCCCGGTACCGGCGGCCCCGTGACCGACCCCAACACGTATGTGCCGCCCGCCAACCCACCCGGTGGCCCGGCCACCACGCCCGGCACGATTGTTGCGATTGACCCCGCAACCGGCGACCAGACCGCCTATCCGCCCGCCGACACCAACCCGGCCCCCGATGTGGTTACGTTCGTCAGTCAGGTGACCAACAACGGCACGATTCCCGACGCCGTGGTGCTCATTCCGCCCACCGGCCTGCCCCCCGGCACCATCGTGACTCTTCTGGACGGCAACGGCAACCCGATTACGCCCGACGCCAACGGCAATTTTCCCCTTGGCGTCATTGCGCCGGGCGGCAGCGTGCCCTTCCGCGTCATCGTGACCTACCCTGACCCCGACGGCGGCACCACCCCTATCCCCAGCATCCCTGTGATCATCGGCGTAGATTCGGGCAACGACCCCGACCTGACACCTAACACCAGCGGCACCTTTACCGTCAACCCGCCCAATGTGATCTTTGGCGATACCAACGGCAGCACCGCTACACCCACCAACTTCCCCAATGAAACCGTGGTTCCCGGCACGCCTACTGGCACCGGCACCGCCCAAACCGACAGCAGCGCCGTATTCCCCATGAGCATCGTGAACACGGGCGCTTACCCCGAGTCGTACACCATCGCAGGCAGCGTGACCATCAAGGTCATCAATCCGAATACCGGCGTGATCAGCGACCAAGTTATCTCTGTGATGTACTACTTGGCCGACGTCAACGGCAATCCTACCGGCCCAGCCCTGACCACCACATCTGTAGTCGCCCCCGGCGTGCAGTTGAAATTGGTGGCCGTGATCAATGTGCCCATCAACGCCGCCAGCACCAATGCCAACGGCGTCAACACTCCGCTGCTCATCTCTCAGGCGCTTGCTGGCACCTTTAGCGGCATCGCCCGCAGCGACAACAATGACACCCTGACCATCAGCGTCGTCAATAGCGGTCCCAGCGGCATTGAGATCGCCAAAACGCAGACTTCGGCCAACTCGAACGCACTGCCCGGCAACGACATTCAGTATCAGATCGTGGCCAAGAATAACTTCAATGCTCAGGTTCGTGGCTTCTTCCTGACCGAGCAGGGCGGTGTCGTCGGTACGGGCACCAACACCGGCACAACCTCCAACATGTTCACCTATTCCACCTATAAGTCGGTTGCCGCCAGCACCAATTTTGCAGGCAATCTGCTGGTGCGCTTCAACAGCGCCGCTTGGCAACCCCTTGCTGCGGCCACAGCACCTGCCACGGTTACGCGGGTCGACGTGGGCGTAGACAACAACGCGGGCACACCCGACGGCGCGATCACCGCTGCCGACACCATGCCCAGCACGGGCGTCATTACCGTCAACTTTACGACCACCATCAAGTAAAAGGGGCCGCAAACATGGGGTCACCATTGGCATTCGGTTCTTACTCCTGCGTTTTGGTTTGCCGGTAACTTGCCATTTTGCCAACTTAATTGGTAACACCCCCAGCAACACCGCCAGATACCCCCAAATTTTCCAGCTTGAGTGACAAAACCGTCAGAACTAGTAAGAGACACTGTAGTTAGAGTGAGTATCAGATGTGGCAGGAATGAAGTGCCTGGATCGGATCAACTCTAAGCCGCTATTTGACTCCCCATCTTGTTGTTCACCGCCACCCAATTTTGATTCACGCTGCGACGAAGGACCCAAGGAGCACCACATGAAAGTAAACTCCCGTTCGATTGCCCTGATGGTAGCTATGGCCGCCTGTACCGCCGCCGCCGCTCCTCGCACCACCGCCGGAACAGAGATCAAGAACGTGGCCAGCGCGAGTTTCACCGATCCCTCGACCGGCGTAGCAGTCGTCAACCCCGTGCTGTCTAACGAAGTTATTACCACTGTCACGCCCATTACCGGCTTTGACATCATCTACAAAGGAAGTCAAGCCGACGGCACCACGGCCTCGACTCCTGCTACCGGTACGCCCACCTATGACATTCCTAACGTTGCAGCAACGAGTAACACCGCCACCAACTACAGCGTTGTGAACAACAGCAACATCAACGGGTATGTCGTCAATCTTGCGGCAGATACCACTGGCACGGAAAATGCACCTACGAGCGTGAAGTACTACCCCGCGGGTACGACTAGCTTCGTTCCGGCCAATGAAATCACCAGCGTAACGCTGGCCGACACCGGTACCAACAGTACGAAAGACATCATCCAAGTCATTACGATCACTGGAGCCGCTGCGACCAACAAGTTCTCGGCCAGCCCTAAAGGTACGGCTCCTGCCAGCACCGACACCACTGCTTACCCCACCGCTCCTTCTTCCGGCGCTTTCACCCAATACATTGAAGCGACCAACAACACCACGACGGGCGACTTGCAGTTTACCCGCGTGACGGTTGCCACCGCAGTTGTAACGCTGGAACCCCCAGCCGATACCACCCCCGGCACCCCTGCTGTCACTCCTCCTGTCAGCGGCACGGTTCCTGGCGTTACCGGCCCTACGGTAACCAACCCCAATACCTACACGCCTCCTGCTAATACCGGTGTGACTAATAACCCCGGCACCACCATTACTGCCGACCCCACCACAGGCGACCAGGCGGCCTACCCCAAGTCCGACACTAACACCGCAAGCGATATTGTCACCTTCGTCGGCGACGTGAAGAACGGCGGCCTTGTAGCTGATGTCATGAAGATCAAAATCCCTACTGCTGGTCTGCCCACTGGTACTATCATCAAAGTGCTGGACAAAGACGGCAATGTCTTGACACCTGACCCAACTGCACTCCTCTACACCCTGCCCGGCGGCCCTGTTGCCCCCGGCGGAAGCGTACCCTTCCAAGTCGTCGTCACCTACCCCGACTCGGATACCTCTGCTACTAAAATTGATGTTCCTGTACAAGTGTTCTCCGGCAATGTGCCCTCGACCAACCCGCTGGACACCGGCACGCTGACCATCTACCCGCCCGACATGCAGTTTGGCGACACGGTTGGCTCTGCTCCTACGGGGATGCCAAATTCGGCGCTGACCCCCACTGAAACCGTTAGCCCGGGCGGAGCAACCAACCTCACGCTCAACACCACTGCCGACGCCAGCGCCGTGTTCCCCATGAGCGTTCGCAACACGGGCACCTACGCTGAGACGTACACGCTGACGGCCACAGACATAATTTTCAAGGATGTCAATGGGAATAACCTTCCCGCAGCAACAGTCACGTACTACACAGCAACTGGTGTGGCTCTCACCGGTGGCGTCACCAGCCCCATCGACCCCGGCAAGAGTGCAGACTTCTACGCTGTGGTCAACGTTCCTGCTGGTGCTGTTGCTACTACAGGAGTCAATATTGCGACCCCCACTACCGCCAACCCCTTCCCCCAGCCTCTGGTCTTACAGACTGCTACCGGGAATTACAGCGGCGATACCGCTACGGACACCAACGACGAGATCAAGGTTGCCGTTGTTAACACCAAGCCTACCACCAGCACCGATCCCACCACTGGCCCTAGTAACGCCAACAGCGGCATTGCTGTAGCTAAGTACCAGACCAAGGGCGCAACTGCACCTACCCCCGTCGCAACAGATATCAATACCCTCAACGCCGCTCCCGGCGACACCATCCGCTACGCCATCATCGCCAAGAACAACTTCAACAGCATCGTGAAGAACTTTGTGCTTACCGATAGCAACGCAACCGGCACCACCAACGTCTACACCTTCTCCGACTTCGTATCGGCTTCCGCTACGGCCCTGTTGGCAGATGGAACGACTTCCTTCGGCACCGTGTTCTACAAGGTCAACGGCGGAACATTCACTGCCACCGCCCCCGCCACAGGAACGGTCATCACAAGCCTCGAAGTAGCTGTAGACACCGATGCAAGCAGCACCATCACCGCCGCAGACATCGTGCCAGCCAAGGCCAGCATCCGCCTCGACATCGCCGTTAAAGTCAAGTAACCCTCTCTCCCTGGTGCGTCCCTGTTCAGTTAGGGCGCACCATTTTTCTACCTGCCGCCCTTTTTACTGACACCGCATCCCCTTATCGGGTGTACACCTAAAGACTTCCCCCTTTTAGCTCTGCCGTCATAGGTATGTCAGAACCGCTCCAGCACACTGAATGACGTTGATGAGCTGCCGTCCATTTCCTCTGGCCCCTTTTAAAAGCCGAAAAATTCATAGATCTTCTTTAAACTTCCACTTTCGCCGTCCCTAAGCTACTTTTTCCCTTCCCCACTTCCCACCGAGGAGACCATGACCGTGAGCTACTTATCTACATCCCCCCTGAAACTGATGTCTGCGCTGCTGGCGCTAGGTGCCTGCGCGGGCGGCCAGTGGGCCAACGCCGCCGGAACCCCTGCGGGAACCACCATCACCAACATTGCTACCGGATCGTTCGAGCCGCTGGTGCCGGGTGGCCCGACCACCGCCCAGAGCAATCTGGTGTCTACCACCGTGCAGGCCGTGTGCGCCGTCAGCATTACGCCCAACGGCTCGGTGCTGGCTCCCGGCCAAAGCGCCACCCTGCTTCCCGGCGAAACCACTACCTTCAAATACACCATCGTGAATGCGGGCAACACGCCCTCGGTACTGGGGGTCGTGGGCCGCGTAGAAACGGCGAGCACCTTTACACCTGTGCTGGGCGTCTACAACGACCTCAACAACAACGGGGGCGTGGACGCCAACGAGCCAGTGGTCAGCAGCGTGGATTTGCCCGCCGACGGCAGCGCCAACCTGTTGGTCGTGGTCAGCACCGACCAGAGCGCCCGTGCAGAAGCCTTCATTAACCTGATCGGCTCTTGCGGTGGCGTGGGCGGCGCAACCGACGCCGATAACGTGAGCCGCATCACCGTAGGGCCGCCCCCCGAATTGGCCGTCGACAAAAGCTTCTCGCCCGCACTGGTACGCCCTGGAACCGAAAGCACCGTCACGGTGAACACGGTCAACGGCGGACAGGGCGACAGCCGCGAAGTCGTGCTGACCGACATCCTGACCGACCAACTGGCCCTCGGCCTGACCTTCGTGACAGGCAGTGCCAGCGTAAGTAATAATGCAGTTGGCGCGGTGCTGGACTACAGCGCAGACGGCACCACCTGGCAGGCCACCGAACCCGCACAGGTACGTGGCGTGCGGGTGCGCGTGCCGACGCTGGCGGCGGGCGCTCGCCTGAGCCTCAGCTTCCGGATGCTGGCCGGGCCAACCGCCGAAAACCGCATGATTCCCAACGTGGCTACGGCCATCACCGGGGGCACAATTGTTACGGGCACGGCCACCGCCGACGTGCGTTACTTGCCCGCTGTCGCCATCGGGCCAGAAGGCAACCCCGAAGCGCCCGAAGGCACCGCCGCCGACAGCCAGAGCAAAACCTTCGCCGTCGTGGGCCAAGTGGTCTGCTTCGATCACACCGTCAAGAACACGGGCGATGTGCGCGACAACTTTACGGTCACCGTCACTTACCCGCAGGGCGCGGCCAAAGCCGAGTTCCTGAATGCCAGCGGCGGTCCCCTGGTGCAGCCCCTCGTGCTCGATCCGGGGCAGACCGCCTTTGTGCGCGTGTGTTACACCCCCACCCAGGCCGGGGCACTGGGCGCACTGCTGACTGTCAACGGCGACCGGGGCACCAGCAACCAGACCCGCGACCTGATCGCAGCCGTAGAGGGCGGCCTGCCCGAATTGGTCAAAACCAGTTCGGTGGCCGCCAATGTCACGGTAGCCACGGGCGACAAGATCACCTACACCTTGTCGGTTCGCAACCCCTACACCCGCCCGCTGACCAACGTAGTTATCAGCGATCCGGTGCCCGCCCACACCGACTTCGTGAAGGCGTCTGACAGTGGCACCGTGGCGGGCGCGGCAGGCACGCAGGCCGTCACTTGGAATCTGGGCACGCTGCACCCCGGCGAAACCCGCACCCTCACGATGGATACGGTGGTGTCTAGCCGCGCTGTAGACGGTGAGGAACTGAAGAACATCTTCAATCTGGTGAGCAGTGAGTTGCCCGCCCCGGTGGCCAGCAACGAAGTGAAGACTCCGGTGTGGAGTGCGCGTCTGGTGATTACCAAAGAAGTGAACGCCAAAGTCGCTACCTACGGCGACCGCCTGACCTACACGCTGAGGATTCGCAACCTGTCGCCCACCACCGCTATCGTGGACGCTACCATTACCGACAACCCCGCTGTGGGGCTGGAGTACATCGCCGGAACCACCACGCTGGCCGGAGCCGCTTACCCCGATCCCACCGTGACCAACGCGGCCAGCACGGGCAGCACCCTGAACTGGAAGGTGACCGTGATTCCTGCAGGCGGCGAAATCGTGCTGACCTACGCCACCCGCATCACCCCGCAGGCCGTCGGCACCCTGATCAATACGGTCAGCGTGATAGGCAACGGCGCAGGCGGCCCCAACCGCGCTATTGCCAGCAACCGCGCCGAAGCCGTGACCCGCCTCGATCCGCTGAAGTTTGCGCCGCTGGGCGACGTAGTGGGCATCGTGTACATCGACCGCAACCGCAACGGCCTGTATGAAGAAGGCTTTGATACGCCCGTAGACCGCGCCCGCGTGATTATGGCCGGAGGCCGACTGGCCCTGACCGACCCCGATGGCCGCTACCACTTCTTTAATGTGCAGTACGGCACGCAGGCCTTCCGCCTCGATCCCAACACCACCCCCTACCCGCCCCTGAAGCTGCCCGCCGACGGCGACCTGAGCGGCACCCAGACCGTGCATGTGCGCGGCCTGACCAGCGTGGATTTCCCGCTGGCCCCCCTGGGCGGCGACATCAACGTGCTGCGCCGCACCCTGCTGATCGCGGGCGATGTGCGCGTCGAGAAACTGGTCATTCCGGTCACGGGCGGCTACGTGGTGAACCTGAAGATCACCTCACCTATCAGCCTGGAAGAGTTTGTTCTGACTGATCCCTTACCGGCAGGCGCGGTTTTGAAAGAAGGCCGCAATGGCCTGACCGGTACGCTGACCGCAGGTGAAACCAACCTCACCTACCGCCTCGAAGGGCCGGGGGAAGACCGAGCGGCCACCACCGATCCTTTCGTGAGCTGGAGGTACTGAAGTGAATTTCAAAAGACCATCATCACTGGCTTCCCTGACCGCCCTGACTGCCCTGTTGGCAGCGGGTTCGGTGGCGCAGGCCCAAGAAATAGACACCAGCCTTCCCCTCACCAGCATCGGCGACAAGCTGATGTGGACGGTGGGCGACCAGAACCTCAACCTCTCCGTGCCGATCACGGGCCGCATCAAGCTTGACCTGTACAGCCCCCGCGTAGACCAGAGCGACTACCGCAGCGACACCTACTACGGTGACGAGCAGTACGACGCCAACCGTTCGGCAGTGGCAACCACCTTTACCGTGACCGACGCGGGCGGCAAAGTGGTGCTGCGGCGCACCTTTACGCCCGGTGCCCACACGTGGGAGACCCTGCTGGATCAAGACCTGACGGCGGGCCAGTACCGCCTGAACGTGGAAACCAAAGGCAACGGCAAGAACACCTTCGCCGTGCGCCTGACGGGTGTCAGCGCCGACGTGACCGCCGAGCGCCTGACCGTCAATGTTCATTCGCAGGACTGGGTTCCGGCCATCAACATGACCACCGACGGCACTGTGCCTTACATCGTCCGCATGTACGACGGCGACGGCGCGAGCGAGCTGGAGGCCCAGTTGCGCGACGAGCAGGGCAACATCACGCCCCTGACGGTCAGCGGTGACCTCGCCTACACAGACCTGAAGATCCCCGAAGCCGCCGGACGCTACGTGATCGAGCTGCGTCAGCCGGGAACGGCCAAGCAGTACTCCAACACCGCCGGATTTAGCCTGCTGCGTGCCGGAACCGCCACCCCGATTACCTTGACCCGCGTGGATCAGACCGGACAACTGCGCGTGACCGCCGAACTGATTTTGCCCGGCAGCACGGCCGCCACCAGCGCCGACTTCACCCTGAACGGCAAGGCCGAACGCGTAGACGGCAGCCTGACCCGCCGCGTGCCCGTAGGCGACTACGGGCTGGCCGCCGCACCTGTCGCCGGAGCCACCGTGACGCTGGATCAGAGCAAGCTGAGCGTCCCCAAAGGCGGCCTCGCCGAAGCCCTGATTCAGATTCGCCCCGAAGTGGCCCTGAGCCTGCAAACCGACAAGACCGAGGTCTGCGTCGGTGACCGCGTAACGGTGACGGCCCGCGTCACCACCGCTTTTGCAGGCGACCTGCCCATGAACCTGACGCTGGACACGCCCAGACTCGACATCAGCGGCGCGAACACGCTGGACGGCACCCTGAATGCGGGGCGGCCCGGCGAATTGACCGTTGTGGGCACCGCCACCACCGCTGGACCCCTGACCGTCAGCGCCCGCCTGAATCTCTGGGAACAGGGGAAAACGGTAGCGCTGAACGTGCTGCCCAGCGCCACCAGCCTGCAACTGAGCCGCACGCCACTGGCCGCTGCCACCGTGGGCGACGAAGTGACCGTGACCCTGGCAGTGAAGAATACTGCCGCCCAAAGCGTGCCGTTTGTCCTGACCGATACGCCCAGCGCTGGCCTGGTGGCCCTCGATTCCACTACCTTTGAAGGCACGCTGGCCGCAGGCGAAAGCCGCACGCTGACCTACCGCGCCCGTGTGGACGCGCCGGGCGAAGCCACCCTGAACGCCCAACTGAACAGCCCCTCGTGCCCCGCCCCGCAAACTGTGGGTGGCCTGCTGACTGCCGCGCCAGTTCCCGTGCCCGAATCTGTTGTGCCCGAACCCATTGTCGTGGTGCCCGAAGTTCGGCCCGCCCCGGCCCAAGTACGCGAAAGCGTGGTCAGCCTGCCCTACAACGCGCCCACACGCTCGAACGAATTGGTGATTTCACATCTGCCGCCCGCAGGCGCAACCGTGACCCCCGGCAGCAGCCGCCTGAACAAGCAGCCAATTCCCGACCCCGTAGTGGGGCCGAGCGGCACACTGTATTGGGTCATTCCGGCCACCGATGCCAAAGCGCAGCGCGGCGTCGTCAAGTACGATCTGGCGCATACCGACGTGTTAGGCGTCATGGCCGCACCGTCTCTGCTCAGCCGCTTGGCAGGCAACCGCAGCGAACTGCTGGAAGGCAAATTCGACGCTGCTGACCTGAACGCCGCTCGCCCGCTGGCCGCGCCCCTTGCCGACATCACCGCCGAGAACGCCGGAGCCATCAAGCTGCCCCTCGCAGGCAGCCTGATCCGCACCCGCGACCGCATCAGCGTGGTTGTCGAAGCCCCTCTGGGCGACCTGCCCACCCTGACGGTCAACGGCCAACCCGTCGACTCCTCTACCATCGGCACCAACACCCAAGACGGCGTGCGCGGTGTGCAGCGCCTGACCTACGTGGGCGTGCCCCTGAAACCTGGCCCCAACGTGCTGAGCATGAACGGCCAGACGGTCACGGTACAACTGGTGGGCGGCACTGCCGAGATTCAGGTGCTGGCGACCCAAATGCTGGCCGATGGCAGCACGCCTCTGCGCGTCAAGTTCCGGGCGCTGGACGCCTTCGGCAACCTCGCTTCCCTGAGCAGCGTGACGGTTCGCACCAACCTAGAGCCCCGCACTCCCGACGCCAACCCCAGCGAGAGCGGCTATCAGGTACGCCTGACCGACGGTGAAGGCGTGCTGGAACTGCAACCCCAGTCTTCTCCGACCACCCTGAAGCTGGACTTGCTGAACGGCGACCAGGTGCAGCGCCAGAGCTTTGAAGTGCGCCCCGACGCCAGCCGCGTGGGTGTGGGCATGCTCAGCGCCACGCTGGGACTGGACGGCAGCCTGAACCTCCAGGACGACCTGACCTATCAGGCCAAGGGCTACTACGAAGGCCCGCTGGCCGGGGGCAAACTGTACGCCGCCGCCGACAAGGACGGCCTGCCCACCAACGAAAACACCCTGATCCGCTACCCGGTGGCCGGAGACGCCAGCACCGAGAGCGTGCCGCTGCAGGGCATCGATCCTGTGGCGCTGACCTACGATCACCCCAGTTTCCGTGCTCAGTACCGCACCACCGCGCTGCCCATAGACATTCTGGCGGTGGGCGAGCAGTTTACGGCTCTCAGCGCCTCCACCAAAACCAATCCCTCGGTGGCCGCGTTTGCCGCGCTCGTGCCGCGTGACCGCATTACCGACACCCCCCTGACGCCCGAAGGCACGCGCATCTTGCGTCTTCCCAACACCGACATTGCCGAGGGCAGTGAAACGCTGGTGCTGGTGACGCTGGAACGCACCCTGCAAACCGACGGCACCCGCAAAGAACTGAACCGCGTGACCCTGACCCGCAACGTGGATTACGTGTTGGACGTGCGAACCGGAATTATTACGCTGGCCCGCGCACTGGACACCGTGGACAACGACCTGAACACCCTGCGCGTGCTGGCCAGCTACCGCCTGCTGAACGCCAAAGATGGCCGCCGCTTGGCTTTCGGGGCACAGATCAAGCAGACCGGCGAGAATTACTCGGTGGGCGCCGCCGCCGTGAGCCTAGATGACCGCGTGACCTACGGCGTGGGTGGCCGCTACGACAACGGCACCCTGAACGCCGGGGCACTGCTAACCTATTCGGGCGGCGTGCAGGCCAGCGCCGACATGACCACCAAATTGGGCGACGACAGCCTCAGTGCCCGCGTGCGCTACCAGGATGCCGTCTACGCGGGCCTGAACGGATTCGGTGTGGGTCTGAACGCCAGCGCGAACTACAACGCCCGCCTGGGCGCGAACCTGAACGCCATTGCCGACGGCGAATTTCACCGCACACCCACCACCGAGGGCGGCAGCGTGGGTGCACGCGCGGAATTCCGGGTGGCTCCGTTTACGGTGGGCGGCGGCTTCAAGTACGCTTTCGGCGATATCTACGGCCTCGGCGCAGTGGGCAGCGTCGGCTATCACCGCAACCCCGTAGACGTCGACGTGGTGCATGTGCAGCCCCTCAGCGGCAACTTGGACGCCACCACCAACATCACCGCCAAGTACCGCTTCAACGACAAAGTGACCTTGGGCCTCAGCGACGCGATTACATGGGGCGCGGGCAGCACCAACAACATCACGCAGTCGGCGGCCCTGACCCTCGATTCTCAACTCGGCAACGTGAACTACGCGCTGGGCTACGAACTGCCCACCGCCAGCGGCGCAGGCAACCGCGCCCGCTTCGGCGTCAGCACGGCCCTGACCCTCTCTGAGCGCGTGAACGTGGGTCTGCGCGGCAGCGCCCTGTACGACCTGAACAAAAATGAGGCTCAACTGGGCGCAGGCGCAGACGTGAACTACCGCAGCGACAGGGTGAGCGCCACCACCGGCACCGACCTGACCTACAGCGGCGGCAAGTTCGGCGTAGTCGTGCGCGGCGGCATTACCGGCACCATCACTCCCCACCTGACCCTGACTGCCGACGCGCTGGCCGAATGGTCCGCCGACAAGACTGGACTGCGGGCCAGCTTCGGCTACGCCTACCGCAACCGCACCTTCAACAGCCTCGGCTACGCCCGCTACATGCAGGGCAGCCTGGGCGGCACGCAGCCCGAACTCAGCACCGGCCTGAGCGCCGAATACCGCCAGCCCACCTGGGCCGCCCGTGCAGGCCTGGAAACCCGCACCCTCCTCAACGATCCCGCCAGCTTTACCTTGCAGGCCCAGATCGGCGGCACGGCCTACATCACCGACCGCTTCGGCGTGGGCGCGTGGGGCCGCATGATTACGCAGCCCGCCACCAGCAACACGGCTTACGGCTACGGCCTAGAAGCCAGCGTGCGCCCCCTCCAGGGCACGTGGCTGACCGCCGGATACAACTTCCGTGGATTCGAAGGCTTGCCCAGCGCCACCTATACCCGATCCGGCCTCTACCTGCGCCTGGATCTCACGCTTGACGAGACCATTGGAGAACAAAAGTGAACCGATATCGACTTCTCTGGGCTCGCCTAGTTCGCCTGGTACCCCTCATGGCGTTCCTGTTCGCGGTAGCAGCCCAGGCACAGGGCAGCACGTATGTCTGCGACGCCCGCTTCTATCAGATCCGGCAACCTACCGGTAGCACCGGTTCGAACCTCTTCCTGCTTGACCGCCGAAACCTTGGGGGTGGGGGGACAGCGCAGTGGGTGTCGGTATCCAGTCTGCCGCTCAACGCTCTGGCGTATAACAAGGCTGACGGCTACTTCTATGCAGTCAACGTCAACCCCATCACCACAGGCGGAGCAGCGTACCGTCTGTATCGTCTTGGCACCACGGGTGCAGTTGAGGTGGCCTCCCTCGCGAATATTCCGTCGGCCAGTACGGTCGCTGCGGGCACAGTTAATAGCAGCGGCCTCATGTACATCAAACTCTTGCAGACAGACAACAGGATTTACACCGTGCAGCTGCCTACCAGTGCGGGTGGTGCTCTCGGTGGGACGGGTGCCATTGCACTTACCACCTCGGTGCCGATGGCTGACATGGCGTTTGATCCGGTCACCAACCAGTTGTATGGCGTGTATACCGCAAACATTCCTGTGTCGGACGGCGCCGCCGCCGCTGGTGTGGTGTATAAGATTGACCCCACCACAGGCACCGTGACCCAAAATGGTAGTGGGCCAGGCGTCAGCGGCACCAACGCGATTGGTACAGCATTTTTCGACATCAGCGGTACGCTGTACGCCTATCAGAACGGTGGAACGTTCGGCACCATCAATCTGAGCACAGGCGTATTCACGCGCCTTACCGCAGCGAGCGCTGCTACACAGTCCGACGGTGCCTCCTGCGTGTTCCCGGATGAACGCATCAGCGGCAGTAAAGTTGCTGGTGCCGTGCAGGCCATCAGCCCCACGGTCTTCGATGTGCCTTACACCGTGACCATCACCAACACGGGCGCTATCCCAGACCGCAATGTGCAGATCACGGAAGATCTCACACGCACGTTTAGCAGTGGTGCGCCTACCCTGACCATCACCGCAGCGCCGGCCATTACGAGCGGGATAGCCACGGCCAACACTGCGTTCAATGGTACGTCGGACACTCGTCTGCTCAGCGGGATCAACACGCTTGCTGTGGGGGCAGCCGTGACGGTACAGTTCACAGTGCGCGTCACCTATCCGAATACTGCCAGTGTGCCCGGGTCCGGCTCGCCCGTGAACAACACGGTGTACGCCACCAGTACAGGCACCGGCCCTAACCCTGGCTACACCTTTCCAGGAGGCACTCCCCTTCCCCCAGTGGATCTGCTCGCTACCTACACCACGCCTCCGGCACCCGCCACCATTCGCGGTGAAGTGGACCTCGCGGTGGATAAGAGTGCGCCCGCTGCCGTGGGTGCGGGCGGCGCCCTGACGTACACAGTCCGGGTCTGGAACAATGGCACCAGTACCGCCAGTGCCGTGCCTGTCAGTGACGCTCTGCCCGCTGGCTTCACTGTCACAGATGTCAGCTGCACAGCCACGGGCACGGCCACCTGTGGCACCCAGAGCTTCACCGCTAGTAGTGTCACGATTACTACGGGTACGCTGTCAGTCGACGCCATCCCGAATAACGCGGTTCCTGACGGCAACTTCCTCACTTACCTCATCACAGGCACGGCCCCTAACAGTAGCGGGGTTCTGAACAACACCGCCAGCCTCACGGTTCCGAACGGCACTACCGAAACCAACAGCACCAACAACACCAGCAGCCAAGTGCAAACCCGAGTGATCAATGCTGTGAATGATCCCAGCGTCACGCTGGCCATTGGCGCGGGCGGCGTTGTTCCCGTCCTGACTAACGATACAAACGGCGCTGTGGCCGCCACGACGAGCAATAGCCTGGTGACCGTAAGCAACGCAGGTGGACTGACTGGCCTGAGTGTCAATGCCAGCGGCCAACTGGTCGTGCCTACCAGCACACCTGCAGGCACGTATACCCTCACTTACCAGCTGTGTGACAGCACGTTTACCACAGCCTGTGACACCGCCACCGTCCCTGTAACGGTATCGGCCGCTACCCCCAACCTGAGTTTGACCATCAGTGGACCCGCTTTCGCGCGGCCCAGCACGGTGGCCAGCACGAACCCGCCGGTAGCCGCAAGCGATCAGTTCGTCACGTACACCTTGATGGTAACGACCGCCACAGCAAATGCGGTCGGTACTACTACGGTCACGACGACGCTACCGAATGCCCTCAGTTGGACAGGGACGTATGCAGCTACACCGGGCAACTGGACCTGCAGTATCAGCGGCCAGGTCATCACCTGTACCACGCCCAGCACCATCACAGTAGGCACTCCACAGACCATTACGCTGAGCAACCTTAAAGTCGCACCTGGTACGGCCGCCGCCCCAAGCTTCACGACCACCAGCACTGTCAGCAATGCGGGCGAGTCGCCTACGGACGCGGCTACAGGGAATAGCGCCAGCGCCACCACTCAGTTGGTTCTGTCCACCTTAACCAAAGCCGTACGTAATGTCACGGCAGATATCCGGGACAATGGTGGGGTGGCCCGCTTCGGCACCACCAGCAACGGCCTACCCACAGAAGTGCTGGAATACTGTGTTGACGCGCACAACCTTGGGGGAGCGAATCTTCCCAACTATGTGGTCACAGACGCCCTCGATAGCTTGGGTACAGCGGTTAATACGGTAACAACGGACGCGGCCTACAGCGGGAAGGCAATCAAGTCGATCCGTACTACACCTAACGTCCCGACGACGACTGGGAACTACACGGCAGCCGCCGGTGATGATGCAGGCACCCTCAACACTAGCTTACGGGTAACATTCGGAACACTCCTGGCGGGCGAAACTGTCCGTACCTGCTTCCAAACTCAAATTCGATAACCTATTCACACGGTTGCATTGCCTAAATAGGCGTTACGAGAGGTTGCGGGCAGGGGTGATCCGAAGTTCGGACCATCCCTGCTCGCAACCGTAAACCACATCTCATACGGGATTAAAATGACTACCGACTATGAGACCCGCCTCGTTGTTTCCGCATCAGACGTCCAACGAATTGGAGTTGTCCTATCGCCCGTCCGAGCGAGCGGTGGAGCGATCCCGCTGGCAGATCTTGTGGCTGAAAAGCAAAGGGCTGACGATTCCAGAGCTCAACGAGGTC
Organism: Deinococcus sp. Arct2-2; assembly: GCF_004801315.1. Lineage (GTDB taxonomy): Bacteria > Deinococcota > Deinococci > Deinococcales > Deinococcaceae > Deinococcus. Next base: position 24,062 of record NZ_SSNW01000054.1, on the reverse strand, counting down.
ACGAGTTTTTCGCGCAGCACGATTAGCACGTTGATTCGGGCTTACAACGCTGGTGGGCCAGCGGTGGTGGATCAACGCCGGTGGAACAAATCTGCCCCGGCCCTGAACGCGGAGCAACAGGAGCAGTGAGTTCAAGTGCTCCAGAGTCCACCCGCGGCGGGTGGACTCTGGACGAGCCAGAAAGTTCAAGCCTATGTGGATGAGCACTGGGGGGTTCAGATGACGTCGGTGTGTGCTTAGGGCTCCTTGAGAAAGCTGGGGTTCACCGTGCAAGTCCCGCGTCCGACTCATGTTCAGGCGGCCACACCGGAGGAGCAGACGATCTGGATCAAAAAGTCAACGCGGCGCTGAGCACGGCCCGCGCCGTGTACCCGGAGAAACAGGTGCGGCTGTGGGTGCAGGATGCAGGGCGGTTCGGTCTCAAACCGGTGTTGAAGCGCCTGTGGGCGCTTCGCGGTCAGCGTCCCGTTAGTGCTCAGCGCCGTCAATATCAATGGCTCTACACCTACATCTGTGTCGAACCCCAGACGGGACAGAGCGACTTTCTGATTCTCCTTAGTGTCAGTATTCCTCTCATGCAAGTTGCGATGGACGAGTTCAGCCGGGCCGTCGATCCACACCAGCAGCAACTCATCCTCTTGCTCGACCAAGCGGGCTGGCACACCAGCCCGCAACTCCAAGTACCGCCCAATCTCTTCCTCCTGCCCTTTCCGGCGTGTACGCCGGAACTGTCCCCGGCTGAACCGATGGTAACCAAGCTCAAACTCCCCATCGCAAACAAGACGCTCAACACCCTTCAAGAGGTCGAAGACTTGATCGCTGCAGAGTGTGTCCGGCTCCAGCACGTCCCCCAAGAAGTCAAATCCCTGACCCTCTTCCCTTGGATCAAGCATGTTCTGGACTCATTTTAGTTTGGCATCAGACCCCGGTTAAGTCCCTTTCGTAAAGCTGGGGAAACAGGTTTCTCCCTGGCGTTTTCCCCTCCAAACAGCCGTTTCAGACCATCAAGAGCAATATTCGCCAAGAGCGGCGAGATGATGCCGCCCTGTGGCGTTCCTGAGGGGCTTTCCGACGTTCTGCCAACTTCCACCACACCCGCTTTCAACCAGTGCCGGATCACGGTCGCAAATACAGGGAGCCTGCTGAGCAACGTGTCACGACTGATGGTGTCAAAACACCCGCTGATGTCGGCATCCAATACCCATCGACTACTGCCTTTCTGGTTCATGGTGGTATGAATGGCTGTGATTGCGTCCATCGTGCTTCATCCCAGTCTGAATCCGTAAGAGTTGGCCTCAAAACGAGATTCCCATTCCGGCTCAAGGGCGAGTTTCAAAGGTGGCCTGCATCACCCTGTCCTTGATGGTTGGAATCCCCAGCGGACGGGTTTTCCCGTTCGCCTTCGGAATGTGGACCCTTCGGACGGGCAGGGGTCGGTAGCCCTTTAGGGTCAGACCTTCCTGAAGGAGTTGTGCACGGGCTTCCAGCGTGTCTACGCCGCCGCCGTCCACCCCAGAGTGTGCTTGCCTTGATTCTGCTGGGTCGCCTTACGGGTAGCCAGCATCTTCGCAGCAGTGGAGCGAACGAAGAGCTTTTGAACAAGAGTTTTCAGTCAAGAAAATGCGTCGTGTAGGACGCTCATTTCAGGATCAAAACGGAAAAAAGCACGGTCAGCACAACAAATTTCATATTGACTGTGCTGGACACGGGTCGCAGTCAGGGGAATAGAGAGCAGTGGAAACCTGAAGGGGAACGCAGCGTATCCGTCGCGTGGTGATAACGAACTGGTGGCGTTCAAACGCGCTCACAGCGCGTTTTTCAGGATTACCCATTTTTGACGTGCTGACCGCAGTTTTCAGGCGCCGACCCGGCTCTTTTGCCCGCCCAGACATCTTGCCCAATCTTGTGGAAACTGTTGTTTGAAGGTTTTTGACCTTCGCATGTTCTCCCTGCTGGGCGGCACGGAAGATTCTTTCCTGAAGTCGCCGTACTTCCCCATCGGCGGCAGTCCAGTTGATGTTTTGCCATTTCAGCGGTCGTCCCTTGGTCGGTTCCATGACAAGCATTGTCTGACTTTTCCTTGGGTGAGTGCGATCAGGAGGTTCAAATCCGAGGAAGACCATAACTGGAAGTCAGCGCCCTTTCAGGCTGGGTAAGCCCGCTAACGCGGCCCTATACCCACAATTACAGCGGGACCTTCGCTTTCTCCACATTCCTTAATCACCTACACCGTCCCCCTTCCTTGCGGTTCAGATACTACTGAAGTGGGATGCATGGGGCTTACCCTGTTAACCCGAGAGGACTCAAACGCTTGGGAGTGGGTGCCATCTGTGACCCGACAGGAGTAGTGAGTACCGATGTGTGGTTGCACTCCACACATCGGTACCTGCTTACCGTTTTGGTGATGGCGTAACAGCCTCATTCGCCAGTTCGCCTTAACGGGCCGTACAAACGATGGTTCCTTTCGCTCACCCGTCCCAAACTTCCCTTAGTCCACAACAGAACTGAGGCTTCCTGCTGTCGGAGCATTGTCTCCAAGACTTCACACGTCGGATGACTCCTTCGCACGCTTGGATAGGGGCATCTGGGCACTACAGAGTCCATGATTAGTATTCCTCTTAGAGCCTTTCAGGTTGCAAATGCATAGAGGCAGGCTTCCCCGGAGCATTCCGGTGAGGTGGCCCCTAGGCGAGGGAGATCTGGCCAAGGCCGGCCTAGTCTCCCTCGCCGCCCAGCATGTCACTCAGCGAAACGCCCAAGGCCTCGGCAATCTTTTCCATGTTGTCGACGCCAATGTTGCGCTCTGCGCGTTCAATCGAACCCACATAGTTACGGTGCAGCTTGGCCTGTGCGGCCAGTTCTTCTTGTGACCAGCCCCGCTCCTGACGGAGACGCAGGAGGGCGGCAGCAAAACGTTCTCGGGCACGGCGGGGGGCAAGGGACACTGCCACAACTATGAGCGGAGACCCAAACCAGAAGTCTACCGCACATCGTGTTGAACACTATCTGTGGTAAGATCACTTATGCGTGCCCGACAACGGTTTTTAGGTGTGTCGCCAGACCGCCGCCCACGAATCAATGAAGACTTGACACTCCCGGAGCAGCTGCAGTTTGCATCAGGCGCGCGCCACCAATTGCGGCAGCAGCTGTGTGCCCCTGGACGGATGCGCGGTGGACTGCTGTTCGGCTCCATGAAGGAAGGCGAAGGCGTTCTGGAGATCTTGCTGGCAAGTCCCCCAGGGTTTCCGTGGTGGTACGCCGACGCAGAGAAGTCGGTGTTAACCGTGGACGAGCGGTACGTGTTGGGCTGGAGCGACTGTGTCGCCGCAGTCCACAGCGGGCAAGTGGACTGGCGGGGCAACTGGATCGCCTATCCCGACAGCTTGCTGCCCGATGTGCGGGACGATTTGACCTGGCTGCACCTGGGCGCTTCGCAGGGCCTTTTTGATGATTTTCATGTCCTGGTGGTGGTGGGCTGGGAGCATGGCAGGTTGGCTGGACGGGCCTACAGCATCGATGCAGGCGACGCCACCACACTGGAATGCAATTTGAGAAGAATAAGCTGAGACGAGACCCCGACGGGGTAGTTACCCCCTGAACGGAAGACAGGCGGGCCACTTGAAGGCCGGAACGGGCAGGACGCTGGACTGAGGCGCAGGAGGGTCGTCCAGGCGTTGCGCCAGCAGACGGTGCACTCCCCTCTGTTCGTTTCTGTAAGCGTTCCCGTTAGGGTCGGTAGAGGGCGCTCCCCCACCGGACCCGGGCAGCGGCAACGTTCTTTGCTCACTGTTAAGCCGCACACGCCCACCGCTCTGGAGACTGAAGCTGTGCGCCTGTGACGCGAGCATGTCAACGGCCAGCAGGTGCCGGTCTGCACCGTACACATGCCCGTGACGCCGTCCCGGCCAGCCGCGGTAACAGCCTGCCTAGCAGCGGGTCAGCAGCGGCTGAGAAACCGTCAGGCGGTCCGGGGTACGGTTCCATCGCCGCCGCGCCTGCAGGCAACGGCACCCTTTCACGCGTCATGGGCAGGCTCAACGGGCTGCAGCCCAGCAAAATGCTGCACACCACTTGAGAGGTCAGGAGCGTCTGCATTCCCAGGCCGCCGCCCTACCTGCCGTCTGTCTGGTGACCTTTAGAAGTGCGGGCAATGTGCGCGGGTCGGGGCGCAGTACACTGTCACAGCCATTTCAGTCGGATTGCTCCCAGTGTGATTTCGCCGTGCTGGATGCTGTTGTTCGGCAAAGGTTCCTCTGGAGAACAGAGTTGAACCCGGTTGCCTCAAAGCGTCCCCTCTCACTGCCTCTCTCCAGTAGGCTGGAACACTGACCGGGTCAGGCTGCGTCGCAGTGTTCCGGCCTGCCGCACTCACCCGTGGCGTGGCGTGCTGTCAAGTGAGCGCAACTGTCCCCTAAGCTGGTCGACCTGTTGGCCCAAAGAAGACGTGGCGGTGGCAGTCACCAGCACGCGCGTCAGTTCCGCCGCCTGAATCTCGCCCCGAAGCGCCAACGCTTCCAGCTGTGCCCACTGATCAGCGTTGAGACGCCGCTTGAGGATCAGCTGCAGGGTGGCGCGCTGGGCCGCCCACTGAACTTCTGGCGGCGCTGCGTTCAACTCCACAAATTCAGCCTCTGTTTTGAAATGGGCTTCTTGTTCTGCTTGAGCCCGCTGTTGTTGAGCCTGCACTTTCCGCTGACCTTGCCGGACTTCTGGAGTGACAAAATCTGGGGGAAGGTCGTACTTAGACGGATTTTCCAAGAAATCGGCTACCAAGCCCCCTGGATTGCGAACGGATCCGCTGGTTGTTTGGCGGCGGTGCTCCAAGAACCGCAGGGCTTCTTCCACCCGGTCGGGATGCCTTCCCGCGAGCGAGGCCGCACGGGCCACCGTCACGCCTGCTTGGCGCAGCATCACCACCAACGCTGGATCGGCTGCAGCCACGTCAGCGAAAACATAACAGGCCACCGCAGTTTTGCCCCGACCCTCAATTGACGCGTGCTCCAAGTAGTTGTTGGCCCGCAACTCTTCATGTGCCGCCTCTAACGCCCGCCGAACGAGATCGCTGCGGTCGGTGGTCAAGCCCGTGGCCTGTCTCCACTGTGACAGAGGCACCCGGAGTTCAGTGAGCAGGGTGCCGTCATCTTGTCGGCGGTGGGCCTGTAGCGTGCGGTAGAGCGCGCGTGCAGGTGGCTGCTCTAATTGGTGAAGCAAGTGACCGTCAAGCACCTGAGAAATGCCGGCCCGGATGCTGGAAGCCAGTTGTTCTCCCAAACGAATACTGAGGGTGGCCTCACTGTCGAGGGTACTCAGTTCTCCGTCATCCTCACTGTCGCGGTAACGCAGGCCTTCGAAGAAGCGAACCCCCACATTGTCCCATCCCACCCGCTGGCTGCCTGTCAGGGCCGTTTTGCGGCCCACGATGACACTGGTAAAATACAGTCGCCGGATGCTCTGGCGAAGTCGGTGATAATTCTCGCCGTTGTTGGACAGGCCCATCAGTTCCCGCACTGCGTAAGCAGTGGTATGAACCCAGTTGTCTTCCGGACACCCATGCGCCACGAACAAGGTTTCAAGTGCCACCAGCGTGTCAGTATCAATCCCGTGTGGGCGGCCCTGAGGGGTAATGGCCTCTATTCGGAAGGTACGGGTATTCACCGTAAACTAGCTATTCCAACTGGTGATGTTCTGGTCGATCCGGGAATGCATGCTGATCACGCCGAACCGGGCGAAGTTAAGTTCATCATGAATATTTTGGGGTTTGGACTTCTTCGCCACTGTCTGCTCCTGTTGTTGTTTTAACTGAGGTAAAGATACAAAAGAACAACAACAAGGGCGTCATCGTTCTGCGTCCTACACAGTATATTTCCGTTTTTCCCCGCAAAAGTATCGCTAATTTGACCCTAAATCCCGCAAAGGTGTCGCTAGTTTCGAGGGCAAACCCCACAAAGGTATCGCTAGTGGGGGCCATTGGGCAGTTTCTGGGAGGAAATGCCTAAATCGTTGTCTGGCACGACCTTAACCTCTAGATCCCGCAAAGGTATCGCTAGTGGCCGAAAACCTGAATCCCGTAAAGGTATCGCTAGTTTGGCCCTAAACCCCGCAAAGGTATCGCTAGTGGGCAGATACGGATATTGCTGCATTAGAACGACCTTTTTCAAATATTCTACAAATATCCCGCAAAGGTATCGCTAGCGACACCGAGACAAATGGGGACAGATCTACCCCCTTCGCCCTATATTTTCCCGCAAAGGTATCGCTAGTTCTGGCGGGTCTGGAAGGTTGTTGGCGTAAGGTGAGACTGTGCTGACCGACCAGAAGCTGCCCGGCTACCGATTCCCGATGTCGGTCATCGGCCATGCTGCCCCTGCTCTACCACCGCTCTGCACTGAGCTACCGAGAAGCCTTGGAACTGCTGTTCGATCGAGGCCTTGAGGTGTCTCGCGAATCCATCCGCACTTGGTGCATCAATTTCAGCAGCGAATTCGGGCTCTCCCGCAAGCCGCGTGCACCGGGGCTGTAAAAGCGCGAATACTGGGCTATGGAACTCGCCCTGCTTCCGCCCTCCCTCAGGGTTGTTGATGTGTTGGAGTCTCCGGATCACCTGATCCTGCACTTGCAGGATCAACGGCAGGCTTGTCCTTGCCCGCAGTGCGGGCAAGTCAGTCAACGGCTGCATAGCCGATACCTCCGGACACCACGGGACACGGCCCTCGGCGACCGTAGTGTGATCCTCGAACTGCAAGTTCGGCGTTTTCGCTGTGTCAATGCGAGTTGCCCACGGGCCACCTTTGCCGAGACCTGGCCAGAGTGGCTGGACGCCCGCGTCCAGCGCACGACTCGCTTAGCTGGGCTGCAACGGGCGGTCGGCCTGGCGTTGGGTGGGGAAGCCGGGCACCGGCTGTTGGGCCAGCTGCAGTCCACCACCAGCCCCGACACGCTGCTGCGCCTGATCCGCAGCCAGGGGATACCCGAGCCGCCCTGCCCTCGAGTGCTCGGCGTGGACGATTTCTGCTTCCGGCGTGGCCGCACCTACGGCACCATTCTCATTGATCTGGAGCGACATCAGGTGGTGGATGTCCTCCCTGACCGTCAAGCAAACACACTCGCTGAGTGGCTGAAAGGACACCCTGGGATCGAGATCATCAGTCGCGACGGATACGGTGACTACGCACGCGGGGCGGCGATCGGTGCGCCCGAGGCCCAACAGATTGCCGATCGCTTTCACCTCGTCAAAAATCTTCGGGACGTGGCAGAACAGTGGCTCAAACGCATGCGGCCACACCTCGTGCAGCCTAAAACGCCACCCCCCGTCCCGCTCGCAGCGCCTGTGGCCCGTCCCTTCCAACAAGATGCACAGCCCACCACCAGTGCGGCCCGAGTCTCGCGGGCCGTGAAGCGTCGCGCGAATCGGCGAGCGCTGTATGAGCGTGCAGCTGAGCTGCACGCTCAGGGCTACACGGTCGCTGCGACAGCCCGGCTCACAGGAGTGGGCCGCAGTACGTTGCAAGACTGGTTCAAACAGGGTCATTTCCCAGAACGCGCGACCCGTGTCGGCGCACTGACGCCCTTCGTGGGATTCGTCCTGGAGCGAATGAATTCGCCCGAGGTGACGGGTCAGCAGATCTACGATGAACTGGTGGCCCAGGGCTACCCTGGGCGGCGGAGCAATGTCTACGAACTGCTCGAATGGCTCCGGCAGGGTCACCTCCCCCCGGCTGCCGCGGATCACCAGCGGGCCGCTGGGGAAACAAATTTGCAGCCAAGCAAAAAATTCTCCGCCAAACGGGGCGCGTGGTGGTTCATCCAAATTCCTGAAAAACTGAGCCGGACGGCGCGAGAGGGGCTTGGCTTGCTTCATGCATCGGTGGAAGCGAGTGGGGAGGTGTACCGGCTCATTCAAGAGTTCGCCCAGCTGTTGAGGACGCAGCCAACAGACGCGGCTGCACAGCTCACAGCTTGGCTGGATCAGGCGTCGACTTCCACGGTCGTGGAATTGCAGCGCTTTGCCAGCGGCATCCACAAGGATGCCGCAGCGGTCTTGGGCGCGATGACTTCCCCTTGGAGCAATGGTCAGGTGGAGGGCCAAGTCACACGGGTCAAGCTGCTGAAAAGACAGATGTATGGACGGGCAAAATTCGATCTACTCCGTGCGCGAATTCTGTTGGCCTAATGCGCGACCGGCCCCGGTGCACGCAACTTGCGGGAGAGCCGAATTCGCCCAGAATTTGCGGCACCGGGAACCCCGGCGGGTTCCCGGTGGCATCTGGACGAGATGCATGTGGTCGTGGGTGGGGTGACTCATTGGTTGTGGGGGCCGTCGACGAACACGGCGCGGTGTTCGATGTTCTGCTCCAACGGCACCGCGACACCTCGGCGGCGATGTCATTTTTCCGACGTCTGCTGGGTGAATAGAACGTCCCAGAAACAGTGTGTACCGACAAATTGGCAAGCTACGGGGCGGCGAACCGTGAGCTTCCAGTAGTGGACGATGGCGATCACCAGCAGGTCATCAGGGCCGCTCGCTACAACAACCTGATTGAACAATCTCACCGATCCGCACAACGTCAGGAACGGAGCCAACTGGGGTTTCAGCAAGTTAAGCGGGCGCAGAAATTTCTCGATCTACACGCTAGAATCACCAATCTCCAAGGTACCGCACGCTCTACCTTGCCCGCCAACGACCGCCGACATCCGTTGACCATCGCCCTGCTCTTGGTGTCTCTCAGCTGCCCCTCTGCGACAACAACTTGAACTTGCCACAACCAAGTAAAGACTTAAAAGAACAACACGCAAAACATAAAGTGACGTTCTAGACGGCATTCTTTCATTTTTTCCAGAAACAGTCTTGCTGATTTGATCTGAAATCCCGCGAAAGTATCGCTCCTTTCGAGTCTTTTCCCGCAAAGGTGTCGTGGGTGGCACCCAACGAACAGATGGTCAGGCTGAAAGCTGAAAATCCCGCCCACCACACAGGTGGTGGTCTTTCCCGCAAAGGTGTCGCCGATCTTTAGTGACAGAAAATGCTGTGCCAGGTGGCCTCTTCGTGAACTCTGCTCAATCTCACGCAAAGGTGTCGCTACCAACCAAAGCCACTTTGAGAGGTGGACCTGATGTTTTCACCTGCTTTTTCCCGCAAAGCTATCGCTACTTCGGGCTGGACACGCATACATCCAAAGGGGACGGTACCAGTGAGAAGCCCTGCACCTGAATGGTGCGCCGAGGTCAATAACACGGCCACTTGCCATCCAGCCCAGACTCGCTGAGCGTCCTGAGATAGTCCCTATCAGCTTTGCTCCGGGCAAACTGGGGTATGCAGGGCCCCCAAATGCAATAAGGTTGCCGCGAAGCGCAAGGCAACCTACCGAACAGGGGGTCATCAAGGCCCCCTGTCCTAAAGAGCCGGACCCTCGTCTTATTTCGCCTGGGCAGGCAGACACACGACGGGCACACTGGTGACCTGCCGCCCCTGGAGGGTGAATGCTCGGTACTCCACGCTCTCCTCTTCCCGGCCCAGGGTCAGGAGAAAAGCGTCTTCATCAGCGAGCGCCAGTGCTTGAGCTTGGTACACCCACTCCAAATGGTCTTGAAGGCTGCCCAGGAGACCATCAGGGGCGATCAGCCAGTGGCCCACCCAATCGATCTCGCTGTCGCTGTCCGTGAGGATGTCACTCAAGCCCAACACATACCGGGCATCCAAGTGGAACGTTCGCGAATCGTCGGGGAGCAGGCCGGGCGGTACCCCCCGCGCCGCCCGGGTGACGAGTCTGACGCCAGAGTTGCGTGAACCGAAAAGCGGCCCGCTGCGGAATTGACCGGGGGCATAAAGATGGGCCAGTAGGCGCCGTTGAACTTCCATGGTCAACTTGATGATTTCTGGTGGCTGTAGGTGAGTATCTGGGCGGGGATGATCGTTGGTTAGCCCCAAGAAACGCTGCCGAGCACGGGAAATCTGGGATAAAGGGGTCTCTGAAGACTGGACCATCAGCCCTGACCTAAAAGACCAAAGCTTAAAAGACGCACTGAAAGGTTGACCAAGCGGATAGAAGAAAGGGCCATGTCAGGCACGCCCCGGGTGGAAGACTTGGTAAGTTTGATCAGGCGGAGTAAGCGGGTGAGGTTTGATAGCATTCATATCGGTTCCTTCCTTCGAATGAGGAATTAGATCGGGCGCTTCTCTTTCGACGGGGAAAGCGCCCTTCTCTATGCTCCGAAGTATTACGCATATGCGTAATACTGTCAATGCCCTAGGACGGCACGTCCCTAGCTTGGACAGGTAAATTACCCAAATGGGTCAGATAGTATTCAAGCTCAGTGAAGTGATGAGGCGCCACGGCATCAGGCAGCGCCAATTGGCGGCAATAGCGAAGGTACGCCCAGCAGCCATCAATGCCCTGTACCACGGCAACCGGGAACGAGTGAACGTCGCTCACCTTGTCGCCATTCTCGACGGTCTCTACACACTGACCGGGCACACTTACACGGTGGCTGATCTCCTCGAATACACTCCTGCCGAAGCTACGGAAACTTGAGCAGTCTTGGCCAACTAGGCCAATGTTTAGAACGGGTGTCGCGGCTTGAGGGAGCGAGTCAGACCTAGTGCCTACTGCAGATCTAGCCGCGAAATACGGCCTTCCCCTGTGAGGTTCTTTTCCGTCCTTACGCCAGTGTTACCCTCACCCAGGCCGACACCCTAGACCCATGGCTCCTGAAAAATCTACTGCACCTTCCCACTGCGCCTGCTGTTAAGTTTCCCGTCCGATTTGACACACGCGGCAGCGGATCTGACATCTATCATTGACCGCCATTCTTCAGCGGGCCCTGCACTCCAGCACTGAACCCGCTCAACAAAGCCCCTTCAGACTGCCGAAATGTGCAGGTTATTGGGCCCCCCTATGACGGATGCACAGGTTAGTGGCTTGCCCCCTACCCAGTGCTGGGGCCAGGGAGACCGTTAGAGGGCCGCTTCAACCAGACGTTGCTGCTCTCCCCTAGCGGAACGTGTCCGGGATCTTGCAGGTTTCCACGTATCCCGAGACAGGGCGCTGCTTGTCCAATTGAACCATCAGGGAGTTTACGGTCTTATCGTCTGCCAGCAAGCTGTAAAAGTCCGTCCGGCTTCCGAAGTAATACGGAGCGGCGATTCGGTAAATTTCAAAGCTCAGAACCGAGTTGTCGGTATAGCGGCCTTCCCTCACCTCGATGTAGTTGGTCGGAGCGTTGGTGTGGATGTGAATCAGGCTCTTGCCCAGCGTGGGTCCGGTGGAGGGAGGAGCAAAGAGCATCCGGGGACTGGGGGAAGCCACCTCTGTTCGAGCGAGGCGGGTGGCGGCCGAACAATCGATCAGTGCGGCTGTGACTTGCCCGTAATCAAAGGTGTTGTTGGGAATCCCCCCCATGAACGGAACCACCACGAAAGGAGGCAACTGCTCTCGCCCTTCCGGCAGGGCCAAGTAGCCTGCCAATGTGGCTGTTTTACCGCTGCCCGACACGGAGTTGTTGATGGTCGGCAACTGGGCGGTGGCTTCAAGCATCACTGCAAAGTTGGCGTCTGGCTCGGCGTACTTGTTGTCCGGATAGGTGAGACCGAAACTGTCGCCGTAAATTCCAATCAGCGGTTGGACATCCCCCAACAGGCTATCGCCCTGCACCGTGTAGCTGGCTTGAAACCGCTTCAGCGGCTCGGTTGTGGTGCCGCAGGCCCGCGTGTAGTGGCTGGCCAGTGGCCCTGTAAATTCACCTTTTTGAACAATCTCCAGCAGCCCTGGGGTCTCTTGCAGCTCAAGGCCTTGGGCCTGAGCGATCGCCTGAATCTGGGCCGTGACCTGCCGTGCTGCCGCCTCTGTACCCGAGAGCGTCCAATGGTGATCCCGTGGGTAGAAGAATTCCTCCCCCCGCACGCCGGGATTGAAGTTCAGGATGGTAGGAAGCAAGTCCACCACATACACGCCGGTGCTCCGGGCCTGCGCAATCATGGTGGTCCACGCCGTAGCGTACTGAGCAGCTGAAAAACGCAGTTGCGGATACTGGGTCAAATTCACCGTGTCGGCGGCCCGGACAGCCCGCGTGGGCACCGGCACCAGAATCAGGTGGGAACCCCGCGCTTTAAAAGCCTTGGCCATCAGGGTCAGTGCGCTGAGCGTTCTGCTGCTCAGCGCCTCGTTGGCCTTGAATTCATGGCTTTCAAAGATCCATCCGTTTGTGCCAAACAGTTCAAACGTTCCTTTGCCGTCGATGTCGCTTGACTTGGCACAGGCAGGATAGGCGGGCGCAGCGGCCTGGGCCAAGGGAGACTGTGCAGAAGCCAGGCCACCACTGGCTACGCTGAGAAGCAGAGGCATCAACAACGACCTGAACCGGGACACCCCCTGCTGCCACAGCGAGTGCGTTTGCCCTTCCCCTTCCGGCCTCTCCAGGAGAAGAGAGGGGGGGAATACCGTCAACAAGGGCAGCACCTCAGAGGTCATGGAGCACGCTGTCAGGTGTACCGTTACTGACTCGTTAAAGATAGACTGCAGTGCAACGAACTCCCACATCAAACGATTTTGAGGTCAAACGCTAGAATCTCGCCTGATGCAACCGGATTTATATACTTATCTCGTGCTTTAGGGTTAAGGTACTCATATGTTAAAAGCTCTTTCTTTTGCTTGCCTTTTGCTCGGTTTCGCTGTGGCTCAGGAGACGGGCCTCTATGATCCGGCTCCCCCTGCCGATTCGGCCTTCGTGCGGATCATCAATACCCCAGCAGCCACACTGGGAGGCAAAGCCGTGACTGCTCTGAAGGGGGCGGCCAGCGCTTACGTCGTCATCCCACAAGGTGAGTTTGCGGCCAAACTCGGCATGACCACTAGCAAGCTCAAAGTCGAAGCTGGCAAGTTCTACAGCGTCGTTGCCAACGGCAGCAAGGTCACCCTGCTGACCGATCAGGCCGCCGAGAACCGCGCCAAAGCCCTCCTCACCATCTACAACCTCAGCAAAAATGCCACCGTTGATCTGAAAACGGCAGACGGTAAAACCGCTGTGGTGGCTGGTGTGAAAACAGGTGAGAGTGGCAGCCGCGCCGTCAACGGCATCACTGTCGATTTGGCAGCGTTCGCAGGCCCCAAGGCGCTGGGCACCCTGAAAGGCGTGAAGTTGGAGCGCGGCAATGCTTACGCGCTCGTGCTGACCGACACCGGCCTGACCTTGACACAGAGCAGCACCAAGACCAAGTAAGGCCGTGGTCTTCAGCTCCAACGTCTTCCTGTTGCTGTTTCTGCCGTTTTTTCTGATCGTCTATTACCTCCTGCCTTTCAAAGGGCGGAGCGCGTGGATCTTGGCCGGCAGCTACGCGCTGTATTCGTGGTGGCGGATGGATTTCTTGTGGCTGCTAATGGCCATCACCGGTGCAGCGTACATTTACGGCCTGGTGCTGGATAAGCAACCGGACGGCCCGAAACGGCGTTGGACGCTGACCTCGGCCATCGTGCTGAACTTGGCCGCCCTGGGCTACTTCAAGTACGCCAACTTCGGCATCGAGAGCTTCAATGCGCTGACCCAGAGTTTGGGTCTGCAGGCCTTCAGTTGGACACCCATTCTATTGCCCATTGGCCTGAGCTTTTTTATCTTTCACGCCATCAGCTACATCGTGGACGTGTACAGGCGCGAAGAACCACCCACTCACAAGCTGCTGGATTTCGCCGCATTCATTGCCCTGTTTCCACACCTGATTGCGGGCCCCGTGCTGAAGTACAACCTGCTGGCCGACCAGTTCCGTACCCGCACGCACACGCTCGAAAAGTTCAGCTATGGCGCCACGCGCTTCATGACCGGCTTTGCCAAAAAGGTCTTGATCGCCGACACCATCGCGCCGCTTGTGACCGCCAGCTTCAATCAGCCCAGTCCCACGATGGGCGACGCTTGGCTCGGGGCCCTGGCTTATACCCTCCAGCTGTACTTCGATTTCAGCGGGTACAGCGATATGGCCATTGGACTGGCCGCCATGATGGGGTTCAAGTTCCCCGAAAATTTCAACCATCCGTATATTTCCCGCTCGATTACCGAGTTCTGGCGCAGATGGCACATGAGTCTGAGCAGCTGGCTACGCGAATATCTCTATATCAGTCTGGGGGGCAACCGGCATGGCCGCGCCCGTACCTACCTGAACCTGTGGCTGACGATGGTCTTGGGCGGGTTGTGGCACGGAGCCAACTGGACGTTTGTGCTATGGGGCATCTGGCACGGCAGCATCCTGGCCATTGAGCGCCGCCTGAAAGAGGCCAACCTGTGGAAGCCCAGCCCCGCTTGGCTGACCATTCCCGGCACGCTGCTCTTGGTTATGATCGGCTGGGTGATGTTCCGAGCCGACAACGTGCCGGATGCCTTCCGAATGTACCGGGGCATGATTGGTCTAAACGGCGTGGGTCTCAGCGATACGCTGGCCTGGCAGGTCAAACCCAGTGTGCTGATCACGATGCTGCTGGGCGGCGTGCTGGTCTATCTGGCGCCCTTCTGGGGAGCGCGGGTAGGCGATGTGGGCAGCAAGTTGCTGCGCCCCCGCTTCGCGGTGGCCGCGACGGTGGTGCTGCTGCCGCTGTTCGTGGTGGCCATCTTGAAATTGTCGGCCCAAAGCTACACGCCCTTTCTTTATTTCCAGTTCTGAGGTGTGAATGACGGAATTTGCTCAGGACACCAGTAAAACGAACATCAACAACCCCACGGCACCTCGTTTGCTGCAGTGGTTGCCCGCCGCCTTCCTGTTGGGTGTGGTTGGCTTAGGGGCCGCCGCCACCCTAACCAGTCCCGGCTTCCGCGAACGCGTATTAGGCAAAGACGTCATCACCGGCACCTGGCAACTGACCTGGGAAAAGGGACTGGATGCCAAGGTGCCGTGGCGGGATCTCAGCGTGAACTTATGGGGCAACCTGAATTACCGGCTGTTTGGGGAAGCCCGCGACGGCGCACTGGTCGGCAAGGAGGGGTGGTTGTTCACCAGCGAGGAGTACCAGACGGCTGCGGGAGACGAGGCCGAAATCGCTGCCAAGGTAAAGTACGTGCAACAGGTTCACGCCGAGCTGGCCAAAGACGGAACCCGGCTGGTCGTCGCGTTGATCCCCGCCAAGACCCGTGTGTATCCGGAGCAACTCAGGGTGCAGGTTCCGGCTCAGCAGACCGAAGGGTACGGCACCTTCCGCCAGGCCCTGATGCGGGCTGGAATCTTGGTGCCGGATGTCTGGGGTGCCCTGAAAGCGGCCAAGCAGGAACGTCCTGTATTTCTGCACACGGACACCCACTGGACGCCAGAAGGAGCAAACGCTGCAGCACAGGCAATAGCCCTTGCTGTACAGGAAGTGGCCTCCGACTTGCCCCCTGCTGAATACACGGTACAGATCAAGCCCGCCACCGAACGCAGCGGCGACCTCCTGCGCTACGTGCCTGGCCCCGCGCCAGACCGGGTCAGAGAATTGGAGTACACCCGCACTGATCAGGGCGGGGGCGGACTCTTGGGCGACGAGACGTTGGCTGTCACCTTGGTCGGCACCAGCTACAGTGCCGACAGCAAAGACAATGTCTGGCATTTTGATGACGCCGTGTCACAAGCCCTTAAGACTGAGGTACTCAACGTGGCACAGGAAGGGAAAGGCCCCATCGTGCCTATGCGTGAATACCTAAAGAGTGAAGAGCGCAAGGATAGTCCCCCGCAGGTCGTCGTCTGGGAGATTCCAGAACGGTTCTTGCGGGTGGAATACAATGAAACAAAATGAAGAAACAAATTGCCACCGCCGCATTGAGCTTAAGTAGTCTTGCT
The DNA here is from genome assembly GCF_004801315.1 of Deinococcus sp. Arct2-2. Lineage (GTDB taxonomy): Bacteria > Deinococcota > Deinococci > Deinococcales > Deinococcaceae > Deinococcus. The sequence continues at coordinate 8,278 of NZ_SSNW01000054.1, read as the reverse complement.
GCTGCCCAAACAACCTATTGCCCCGAGGCTGTCACGAAAACTAACGTGAGACAGTCCCAAACGAGCTGGATGTTCGACATGGCTGAGCTGAGCTCAACTCGCGCAGTGAAGGCTAGCAACATACAGGCGGCTCAAGCTCTTTTTAACAAATTGAAACAAGCAGGGATAAAGGTTTATGTGCCCCTAGTCCCGAGTCGGCCTGTGGCCAATCCTTCTCAAACGACAGGTCTGAATTTCGATGCATCACAAGCCCGTCAAAGCTACCAATCCAATTTGGCGGCCTTGTCTCAATTGCCTGCAACATCGATCAACCTGCTTGATCCTTTGAACAAAACGCGTTCAGCGAAGCCATTGTGGTTTACAAAGGATCTTCATTGGACAGGCGAAGGCGCTGGGATTGCTGCCGACGTCGTTGGCAAAATCATTGCTCCGAGTGCAGCAACTTGGCCCAAAACCAAGTTCAACCTCACCTCATTGCAGGGTGGCCAGTGGCGCCAAGGATGGGAATCGGCGATTGTGCCAGTTTGTGGTGGGAAAGCCAGCGAAGAGGCAACGGGGAGGTATACAGCAGAAGCCCAGGGGATGGCACTACTGGATGCAGCTCCACCAGCCTTTGCATTGGCAGGAAGCAGCTATAGTGGACTTTCATTCTTTGACCTACTCCAAGCGAAATTGCAGCTTTCAGGAGTGGATTACTCCGTTTCAGGTGGCGCAGGTGCAGGTGGATTAGAGCAGTTTCTTCTGGCCGCTGGGAGCTTGTCCGAATTACCCCAGGCTTTGATCTGGGAGTTGCCTGACCGATACATCCTGCAGCTTGAAGATACTCGCCTGTTCCGTCAACTGGATGGATTAGCTCTCGTAAATATTCAAAAGGTCAAGAGTATGTCGAGTCAGACCCAGGCCATCACTGATCTGCCCTTGCTGTACACACTTGAGCTGCAGACACCTGTTCAAGCGGTAAGTCTTAAATTCGACAACCTTTCTATTACCAAGGCCGAAGCACAGATCAGGTACGCTGATGATTCTGCCGATAAGGTTGTCTTTGATCGTTCTGACCGTATTAAAAACGACGGTCTATTCGCTGTCTCTCTGTCCTCAGGTAAGACTGTTGTTGACATAACGATTTCTACTCCCAAGGCAAGCAAAGGAACGTTGACAGTCGCTGTTTACTAATCATCATCAGTAGGGGTAAGCGAGTTGCCGCTGAGAACAAGAGGACGCGCCTAAAAGACAGCCTCTCAAAAACGGTGTATTTAGGACCTAATAATCAGCAGATTGTGTGTGCTGTCATGTAGGAATGGCTATCTTCTTAGAAGAAGAGCGTCCTAGTTTCCGACCTATTGCTTGAAAAGGCAGTTCAATGAAGCGGTAAACCAGATAGGAGAGTGCCAACGTCGCTCCCAACGTGACGATCCAGCCGGGTACCAGTCCCACCTGCTGGACAATAGCACTGGCTGTAATTAGCATAACTGGGAAGTGCAACAGATAAAGGCTGTAGCTCACCTCTCCTAGAAAATCTGCTGGACGGGTTTGGAGAACTTGTTTAAAGGGTGAAAACGTCAGGGCCGAGACAATCAATAGCAAACTGCCTAGGCCAGTGACTTCAGGACGTACCAACTCCGGCAGCCCAAGTAGATTGCTGCTATACAACACAGTTCCAATTGCCAGCAAGCCCCACTGTTGGCCGAGTGTGAACCGACCAACCGCCGCACGAATTCGATCTTGATAGAAGGCGAGCAACACTCCGGCCGCAAACAGATCGAGCATCCGGAAACGATCCTGAAGGTAGGCGAATGCGACGCAAGCAAGCGCGACCCCCAACCAGCGCAGCCATCCATTTACACGCAGACAGATCACGATGATGAGGGGCAAAATCACGCTGACGCTCATTTCAATCAGCAAACTCCAGACAGGCGGGTTGATCAAATGGGTGTCAAAGCCCGGCCCCGCCATGAGAAGGGTTTTGACAGTCTGATTTAGCGGCACCTCCTCTTGCCAGAAGCTGGAAGCCCACGTACTTAACCCTGCAAGATTTTCGGGCTGATAAAACTTCATGCAGAGAAACGAAAAGCCAATGGCAAACCAATAGGCAGGGTACAGACGAAACACACGCCGGACGTAAAAACTCCGAAGGTCGAGGTGCTTCCCTGCCGCATAAGGGAGTGCTAAGACGAACCCAGACAACGCAAAGAACAGCATGACCGCTGAACCCCCATTCCAGAGGAAAGCGGCGGGGCCGTCCTGAAGCCATCTCCAGTGGTCTTTGGAAAGCATGCCAAATAGGTGGCCTAGCACAACACCTAGGGCTGCGATGCCGCGTAAGCCATCAAGTTCTTTTAAACGCATCCAACACTCTAGAGCTTTTGTGTCTTACCAGAACATGACTTATCGAGAGAAAAAATCAACCGCCGCATTAGCTTGGGCCTAAAGCTGCCGTATGCGTAAACTGAGGGAATGAACTCCACTGACGCCCTGATCAATGCAATTGAGGAATTGGCTGCCGCCCGCTATGCGTTCGAAAAAGCCATACAGCAATATGAAGATTACCGTCAGTCATCTCTGGTCGATGAGCCGAACGAAGAACGCCTGCTGGCTGCCCGAAAACAGCTTCAGATCGCACTGAACGCCGCCAACAAGTAATGCATATCGGTCTTGCAGGCCCCTTCCAATTCGCCTCCTTTCGTGACGAACTGCCCACGGACACCGCCCTTCCAGCTGGTTTGGGGGGGCTTCCTGTTGTCCAATTGGCCCGCGAGTATCTTCAGCGCGGGCATCAGGTCACCGTGTTCACGTTGGATATGGAAACCACTGAACCCCGCTGGATTGAGGGGGACAGATTGCGGGTCTTCGTCGGCCCGTACCGTTCAGAAGGCCGTGCCCGTGATCTGTTTGCCGTCGAACGGCGGTCAATTGAACAGGCAATTTGGGCTTCAGACGTGCCGTTCGTTCACGCCCACTGGACATATGAATTTGCGCTAGGGGCGCTGGCATCCGGGCGGCCTACTCTGGTCACCGCCCACGACGCGCCCATGCGGATCCTGAGTTTGAACCCGTCTCCTTACCGGGCACTTCGCACCGTGATGGCAGCCCAGACCCTAGTTAAGGCAAAACACCTGACCGCTGTCTCTCCATACGTCATCCGGCACCTGAAGCTGATGGGCTACCTCAAGCATGTGGATCTGGTGCCCAACGGCATGGCAATTGAGGACGCCATTCCCGCCCGTGCACCCGCACCCGCAGATCGTTTGGCGTTTGCATCCATCCTGAATGGTGGCTGGCAAGGCCTCAAAAACGGTAAACGGTTGCTACGGGCCTTCGCAATTGTGCGGCGTGCCTTGCCACAGGCAACTCTTTTCCTGTACGGTGCGGGGCTGGGCGCAGGCGAGGACGCGCAGACCTGGGCAGGTGCTCAAGGTCTGACCACTGGAGTGATCTGGCGAGGCTACCGCCCCCACGCTCAGATCATAGAAGATCTCCAACACCGAACCGATGTGCTAGTTCATCCGGCACTGGAGGAATCGTTCGGCTTGACCATTCTGGAAGCGATGGCGCTGGGTCTTCCGGTGGTGGCTGGCCGCCGCAGTGGGGCGGTGCCTTGGGTAACCGATTTTGGACGCGGGGCACTGCTGGTGGATGTGACTTCAGTGGATGCCTTAGCCCTCGGCATGCTTCGCTTGGGCACCGAACCAGACCTCAGCGTCCCTCTTGCCCAGCATGGGCATGCCTACGCCCGTGAACATTTCACCCTGACGCGGGTAGCTGACCAATACGAATCTCTTTACCAGAGGCTACGATGACCCGAGTGATCCATATCCTGAACGAACTGCGGCCCAGCGGCGCAGAAACTATGATTCGCCTAGCGGCCCCCTACTGGCAGGACATGGGCCTCAAATTGGCGGTGCTGTCCACCGGTGACGCGGTGGGACCCTATGCCCCCGAACTGGAGGCGGCGGGGATCTCGATTGTGCATCTTCCATTTCGCAAATCACTCTCTTTTTTCCAGAAGTTTGGCGGATTGATACGGGGCTTTGATGCCATACACATCCATACTGAGCGAGCGGGGTTTGAATACGCTGCCACCGCCCGCGCTGTTGGGATGAAGCACATTGTTCGGACGATTCACAGCACCTTTAATTTCCAGAAACGCACCCGATTGGTGCGGACAGTGCAGCGGCGTAGTGCTGCACTATTAGGCGTGAAACAGGTCAGCATTGGGCCAAGTGTGAAGGATAACGAACTTGAGCGTTTCCGCAATCCCACCCTGACGATTCCCAACTGGTACAACGAGCACCACTTTGTTCCACCTACCCTTCAGCAGCGGGAGGAAGCGCGAGCAACTTTGCGATTAATGCAGGGGCAGTGGAGCATTTTGAGTGTAGGTAATTGTGCCTCGGTTAAGAACCATGAGGCGATTTTGCACGCGCTCAAGCACCTGCCGGACGCTATTTACGTCCACGCAGGCATCGAAGACAAACATCAAGGCGAACGGGCCCTAGCACTGGAATTAGGGGTGCTTGACCGGGTGAGATTCTTAGGGTGGGCCGATCCGTTGCCTCTGCTGTGGGCAGCCGATGTCTACGTCATGTCATCTCGTCTAGAAGGCTTCGGGATTGCGGCGCTCGAAGCTTTGGGGACGGGTATTCCAACCACGTTGACCAACGTGCCAGGCTTGCGTGATTTAGCAGGAGCGGCAGAAAACTTGGTGTTTTCTGACCTTACTCCTCAATCCATAGCTGCAGCCCTCCAAGAAGTCAGAGTCAAGCCCCGTCTAACCCATACGGCGACATTGGCCCAGCAATACGGCATTGAGCGCGGTGCCAAAGCCTACGCTGCGCTGTACCGTTGAGCTACTCATCATCTTGCACGGTGCTAGCTCTTGACCCGCAGGCCCCTGTAAAGACGGTCCATCTGCTCAAGCCTCTTTTCCGGAAGGTGTGACTGCACAGAGTCAAAAGCACTTTGCGCAGCTGCTTGCCACCGCTCAGAGTCATCCCTGAGCACCTTAAGCGCCTGGGCTAAATCATGCGCCACCTGACCCGGATTGGTAACCGGAACCTTGATTCCTGCGGCGTCAGGAACATGCGTTCCCACCCCTTGGTGATTCATAGTAACGACCGGAAGACCGCTCCCCATTGCCTCAAACACTTGGCTCCCCATCGTGTCGCGTGCGCTGGTAAAGAGGAAGGCGTCGCTGCTCCGGTAGGCGACCATGACCTCCCCCCAAGGAACCTGACCCTTCCAATCAATTCGGTGACGTGCCAGAGAATGCTGTATCCGGTGCGCGAGGGCAGGTCCATCTGGCCCATCGCCGTAAATGGTTAACCGGAAGCCATCATCCAGCCGTTCCATTACATCAATAGCCAGCAGCACAGCCTTGCGGTGAAGCAGGCGGCCTACCCACAACACTTCAAACAGTTCTTTGCTCTGGCGCGCTTCGGGTGGGTGCAATAGGTGGGGTTGCATGGCTGTGTCAGCCATATATTCGATATGCTGTGCCCCCATGCGTTTGGCAAGTTCGCCTGTTTCAGTATTGGCAGCAAGCACGAGGTTAGCTCGCCGGAACGTTGCTCGGGCAGGCGGGAACCAAGGCATTAAGCGGGTGACTGCTGTTCTAAGTCGTTCCAGACGCAGATCTCCCTGAACGATCGTATAGAAGGTGGGAGGCATGGTCTGCCCTCCTCCAACTGGTCCGAAAACGAAAGGATAACCCAGTTTCCAGAGGTGAGATCCTCCTTGCAGGCTTCCCCAAGTGACGTGATGTACGACATCGAATAACCCTGACTTTCGAGCAGTGGCGAGAGCCTCTGCTTGCCAAGAGAAGTATTGAGCGAACACTCCTAGTTGCCCTTTGACCTTACCGGACAGAGTCGAAGGACTGACGTATTCAAACCTTAGATTTGGGCGCACTGGAGCAGTTTCGATCTCTGAGCGGTTTCGAGTGTGTGTCAGCACTGTCACGTCATGGCCAAGATCAGCCATGCCATTGACCCAAGACCAACCGATTCCAGCTTCGCTGCCTTTATCAGGGGCACAAGCGTAGGCAGACATGAGTAGTTTCACATTTACCATGATGCCATGCGATAAGTTCTCGTACCCTGCCTCGGGCGATACTCTGCCGTATGCAATGGCGTTGGCTTACATGGTTGATTCTCCTAGTAACGGTGAGCGGGGTGGTGTGGCTATCCATTCCGCACCCGCCTGAGTGGAAGGTGCAGGCCAGCCAATGCACACCGCACACACCGCAACCCTTCGCCCTTGAAGAGGCGCAGCGGCCCAACAAGGCACAAAACGGTGATGTACTGCTAGCGGCCAATGGGGCATTTCTTGGGGCCATCTGCTCGCCTGGAGTTTTGACATATCAGGCGAGAGGGGATCTCGGCCAAGGGCGTGGCCCACGGCTGACGGTTGTCAACGGCGAGCGGACGCTATTCAATGGGGAGCTACCTAAGGAGAAACGGACGTACAGTTTTCCTATACAGCCCGGCCCGATTGCATTTGTGTTTGAAGATGACTATGCGGGTTCGGAAGGCGATCGCAATGTATGGTTGTACGGTGTGGCCGTTACGACGAGGTAGATTGTCAGCACCACCAGTGCCCCGATGTCCAATCCGAATCTGAGCGAGGTTTCAGATATGCCGCGCACAATCAACAGAGTTAGTAGGGCCAGTGATGCGCCGTTGGTCAAGTGTCGGTTGCGCCATGCCATGTCCAGCAGGGTTAAGAGCGCCGCCAGCAAGCCCGCCGCACCAATTACGCCAGATTGCCCCAGCGTCTGCACGACTTGGTTGTGGGCCTGCCCTACCCACTGATAGCCCTCGCCTTTACTGTTGCGGTAATCCTCATCCCATAGACTCGGACCATAGCCTCCGATGGGGTTGGCCTGAGTCTCTGCCAGCGTGATCGCCCAGATATCTGTACGTCCGGTCAGGGTCAAGTCCGCCCCATCCAGCGTGGGGGCGTAGATCGTGACGGCGGCCAGTCCAGCCACCACTCCGGCAGACAGCACCACCTGAGCCAGTGCCCGCTTTACCGGAGGCTGGGAAGCCACCCGCACCAATGCCCAGACCGCATAACCGAGGGCCGTAGCAATCCACATGGTTTTGCTCTGACTCATGACCAAACAGACGAGCGCGGCGGCCAGTCCTGCCCGTTCCCAAAACAGCCTGTGGAGTCGAGCTGGTGCGTACAAGCCCAATAAAAGTGCAGTTGCAGCGACGTAGCCAAGGCCGTTGCCGTGTCCGATGAGGCCATGCCACCTTTGCGTAATGCCAAACTGCGCCAATAGACCTGTCTCGTAGGCCGCGCCGAGATTATTGTAAAGGGCGTCCGGGTTGGAGGTGGCCCACTCTGGCAGCACGATCCAGTACAAAATACTGCCCCAGCACAAGGCAAACAGCGCCCACCGAATCGCTCGGAGAAGGCGGTCATGCCGCACGTACTGAACCACCACGGCCCCAATCAAGGCCACCACAGTCGGATAGATGCTGGCCTCCGCGAACCCTGGTACGGTGGCAAATGCACCCGCCAATGCGAGACTCAGACCGTAGAGCGCTAGGCCGTTCCAGCCCCCCCAGTTGATCCGCACTGGCGCGAGGTACAGGCTCAGCAGACTGAACCCCGCCGCACCGTACAGCAGCAGTTTGGCGAGTTGCCCGATTTGCTGCCATCCGGGCAACTCTGATCCAACGCCACCGACTCCGAAGCCCTGCGAAGCGGTAGACGCGGCAAACACCAGCAGCAGCAAGCTGATTAGCACCCGGAGCCGCCCAGCCATGCGGGGGGCTACTGCCAGCAGCCACCCTGCTGCACTGAGGGCTAACATGCCTGCGCCCATAAGAGTGATCGCCGTATTCATGTCCTAAGTCTATGGTGAACGGTGCGTAAATTTAGTGATACTGAGAGAGTTCAGTTTGCAAGTCTCGCCGCTATCAACTTCGCCAGCACATCGGCTTCAAAAGCCCTCACCTGTTCTGCCCGTGTGAAAAGTGCCTGACATTCAGCCTGATTTGGAGGGTTACTGAACGTCAGGGGGGTACTGGCAAGGATCGCTGCTGTCAACGCCGCCGCTTTGCGGGTCGCAATGGCATAGAGGTGCGTCATACTCTCGGGCGTTCGGGAACCCCAGCAACCCGAATCACACCCCCGCATTGCGCCACTGCGTCTGCCCGATGCTCTTCACGCGGATTCGAACATACCCGGTTGCATTGGGGCTCAGCAGGGGAATGGGCTTGAGTCGGTCTTGCGCACGTCTGGTTAAGCCACCCCTGCTTGGCGCTCG
>NZ_SSNW01000053.1 GCF_004801315.1 Deinococcus sp. Arct2-2 | reverse complement strand
GCTGTCCGCCCCTCACCCTGTCATCTCCTCTACGGCGCGGACGCTAATCACATACCGCTTGACTCTTCCGCTGATTAGTACTGCTCTGCTGCTGGCCGCATGTGGTGGAGGCGACCCAGCCTCAGTGCAACCACAGCCGCAGCCTGCACCAGTACGCACTCCAACGCTGTATCAGGGCGTATGGGGTTGGGCCGTTGCCAACACTTCGGGCACGGTTATAGCCAAAGGCGTATTAATCCTGTCCGAGCAAGTCACCCAATCTGGCCGCACAGTCGCCGTTGGCGCCTACACCAACGACAGTCAAACTCAAACGGGTGTTACCTTGCTTGGGCCGATTTCGGCAACGGGAACCCTAGAAACAGGCTTTACCTATGACCTCAGCACGACTGACAGCCGTATCTATCTACTAGCTCGTGATGATGATGGAAAGTTTGAAAATTATCAAGGTTCAGCTACTTTTTATGGAAAAGGTGAAGTGTTTGACCGCGCCACCCAACAACCTAGCCAGGCTATAACGGTTGCACTTGTACAAGGCTCTACCGAAGTGCCAACCAGCCAGAGTGCCAAGGTTCAGGCCCAAAGTGCCGCCCGGAACTTGGCCGCCGATGCTGTGAAGCGGCAGTTTGCCAGCAACCGCGCCACAACGCCCAACCTCGCCCCCGCCAGCCAAAGCTTCAGCCCGCTTAAGAGTGCGGCACTCAATCTGCTGAACAACCGCTAAACATCAAGTCATAGATGAGGGGCCACCAAACTTACCCGGTGGCCCCTCTCCCATTCCAGCTCTCAGTCTGCGGCTTGCACCACTTCTGCCGGATAGACCTCGATGATTCCCGCTGCGCCCATGCCGCCGCCGATGCACATGGTAATCAGGGCTTTGCCGCCGCCGCGCCGCTGGAGTTCGTAGATGGCGCTCGTGGCGAGTTTGGCCCCGGAGCAACCCAGCGGATGCCCCAGCGCAATCGCGCCGCCGTTCACGTTCATGATGTCCTGATTCAGCCCCAGTTCGCGGGCCACCGCGAGGCTTTGGGCCGCAAACGCTTCGTTCAGTTCGATCAGGTCAATGTCGGCCAGCGTGAGGCCAGTTTGGGCCAGCACTTTGGGCACGGCTTTCACGGGGCCGATGCCCATCAATTCGGGTTCCACGCCTGCCACCGCAAAGCCGAGGAACTTCGCCAGAGGTTTGATACCGAGTTCCTGCGCCTTCTCGCCGCTCATGATCAGCACGGCGGCGGCTCCATCGCTAAAGGGGCTGGAGTTGGCCGCGCTGACGCTCCCGCCCATCTTGAAGGCGGGGCGTACTTTGGCCATATCGGCAATATTAGCGTCGCGGCGAATCAGTTCGTCTTTGTCGAAATTAATGGTGGTGGACGTGATTTTGGTGCCCTTCACCTTGTCCACGCGCACGGGTACGGCAATGATTTCGGCGTCGAATTTGCCCGCATCCTGCGCGGCGGCGGCCCGCTGGTGGCTGCGGTAAGCAAAGGCGTCCTGATCTTCACGCGACACGCCGTATTTGGCCGCCACGTTTTCGGCGGTCAGGCCCATGCCGATGTAGGCTCCGGGGCGCACATCCACCAGTTCGGGATTCGGGCTGGGATTGTGGCCGCTCATGGGTACCATGCTCATGCTTTCCACGCCGCCCGCCAGCATCACGTCGGCCTGACCGGACTGAATGGCCGCCGCCGCCATAGCGATGGTTTGCAGCCCGCTGGAGCAAAAGCGGTTCACGGTCACGCCGCCCACCGTATCGGGCATTCCGGCCCGCAGCGCGGCCATTCGCGCCACATTCAGGCCTTGTTCGGCTTCGGGAATGGCGCAGCCAAAATACACGTCTTCCACGAGGGACACGTCTACGCCTGCCCGCCGCACGGCTTCATTCAGCACGAGGGCGGCCAGATCATCAGGGCGAGTATTGGCGAGCGTGCCTTTAACGCCCCGGCCTACGGGGGTACGAACGGCTGAAACGATAACTGCGTCACGTAAAGTCATGATGATTCTCCTTGTTAGAGATTAGGGAAGAAGGGCTTACTCGCACCTTGCCTGTGAAGTTCCGAGAGTGATTTTGAGATTAGAGTGGATTTAATGTCACTCAACACATCTTCCACGATAGAAGTTAATTCGCTAAAGCCGAAATCTGAAGCTTGCAATTCAGAATGACCAATTTGCCGCAGGATTGTCTGATACGGCTCATCAGGATAGTTGGCAACTAGATTCGCTGTTACAAACAAAACTTCCGGATTTGATCGGACATTCAAAGTCCAATGCATTGCACCTTCTTTCAAATCAACTCCAACGCTCTGTGAGAGGTTGACAGCTTTATATGCCAGAGAGGGAGTGATGGAAACGTGATCAGAGAATCTCTCGATTTGAGCGCCCTCACGATCACTTAACTCCTCAAACAGTCTCAAAGCTCCTATCCGAAATGCACTAAAGGTATTCAGGAACTCAAACAGGGCAAAGGAGTTCTGATTAAGCGTCATTCCCCATCCCCCAGCACCCGCGCCACAAAACCCTCTACCGCTGCGTCGTACTTGTCCGGGTTTATGTTCCACACCCGAATATGTTTGCCGCCTTCTACGCGGTGGTATTCCACGATGTCGGGGCGGGCGGCGGCCAACGCATCGGCCTGAGCAATAGGAATGGTACGGTCACGCGTGCCGTGAAACAGCAAAATCGGCACAGTGAAACGGGGCGCGGCCTGAAGCTGATCTACAGCGTCGAAGTCTTGCCCCGAGCGGCGGGTGACGAGACGCTGCACGAACAACGCGGTTTGGCGGGCCATGATCGGCGGCAGGCCAAATCTGCGGCCCTGCCACAAAATCACGTCGCGCCAGTCAAGGGCCGGACAGTCCAGCATGACGCCCAACACGGGAACTGGAAAGGGCTGGAACTTTTCGCGCAGCACGCTGAGGGCCACGTTGCCGCCCATGCTAAAGCCGTACAGCACGGCGCGGCGGTAGCCATTGGCCTTGGCCCACTCCAACGCGGCCAGCACGTCTTCGGCCTCGGCGTCGCCTAGAGAGTGGTAGCCCTTGCCGATGCGCGGCGCACCAAAGGCATTGCGGAAGGTGACGAACAGCGAACCTGCCCCTGTGCGCTGAAGGGCCGGAAGCATTCGCAGCGCTTGGGAACGCTGCCCGCCGTGCCCGTGAATCACGATAATGAGCGTGTCAGACTCGCCCGACGCTTTTTTCCCGATGGGCGGAATGTGCCAAGCGGGCATCTCCCCCACTGGCGTAGACACGGTGGTATCGGTGTACTCCACGCCCAATTGGGCAGGCGTGCCGTTGTAGACGAAGCTGGAGGCCCACGCCAGCGCTCCGTGTGGCAGCACGCCGCGTTCGTCCTGCACGCCGCGCCGCACCAAGGTTCCGGCCAAGCGTGGCGGCCCCAGCACCGCGTGGCCCTTGTTGGGCTTCAGCGGCACAATGCCGATTACACCGCGCGAAAGGGTTTCGGGCAGGGCAGGCAGCCAAATATCGTTGCCCCGCCGCCCGACTGGAACGAACACGCCCTTCACGCGCCGCGTTTTGGAACGCAGGGTAATTTCCGCGCCCGCCAGCGTGCCGAGGCCGAGAGCGACGGCATACGCCACAGCCGCCCACGCCAGCACGCGCCGCTTGCGAATCTGACGCAAGGAAGCCAGACCCAGCCGCTTGGTTTTTTTCATGCCTGTATCAGCCACTCAAACCTCTTCTTGACCCTTGCTGTCGCTCACGGCGTAGCAGGCCAGCACGTTGCCGGAACCCTGCCAAGTGCGCGTGTGCAGCAGCTTGAAGGACACGGGCGGTCTGCCCACGAACAGCGGCGTGCCTTCGCCCGCAATGACCGGAAAGGTGGTGAGATGCAGTTCGTCCACGAGGCCGTGTGTCAGCAGATGATTCCACAGCACTCGGCCCGCAAACATAAAGATTTCACGTCCAGTCTGTGCTTTCAGAGCGGCTACTTCTTGAGCGGCGTCGGCCACCTTCACAATTCGGGTGTTGCCGTCCCACGGAGCCAACTCCTGCGGGGTCAGTTGATCGGACACCACGATTTTCTCCATGCGGCGCTGCAACTCGGCCATCTCGCGCCGGACGGAGGTGGCGGTAGGATCGTTCGCCACGCTTTCCCAGTAGCGCATGTTGTCCAGAAAATTGCGGCGGCCACTCAGAATCAGCGTATCGGCGGCCCGCATCCGTTCGGCGGTGTAGTGATCGAAGTTCTGATCGCCCTGATAGTCGGGATGGAAATAGTCGAAGATGGCCTCTAGGCTGCGGCCTTTGCCCTCATAAAACCCGTCCAGAGTCACCAGATTGCTGACGATCAGTGTTCGCATTCACTCTCCTTCTACCGAATCTTTGCCCACAGCCGACAATCCACAGCCGATTAATTCCGCAGCGGCTTGCCCGTTTTCAACATGTGCGCGATCCGGTCTTGCGTGCCCTTCTTGCCCAACAGCGTCAGGAAGGCGTCGCGCTCTAGGTCAAGCAAATGCTGCTCGGACACTTTGGCCGTGCGGTTGTTGCCCACGCCGCCCGACAGGATGCGGGCCAGTTGGGTGGCAACCTGCGCGTCGTAGGCGCTGGCGTAGCGGCCTTCGGTCATGCCGTACAGGGCGCTCTTGATGGCCCCGATGGCCGCGTCGCCCATCACGGGAATGTCGGTGCGGGGGGTGGGCTGGATGTAACCGGGCGCGAGTGCGAGTACCTGCCGCTTGGCTTCCATCAGCAGGTGGCCCCGGTTCATCACGACAATATCGGTGGGCCGCAGGAAGCCGAGGCTGCGGGCTTCGAGGGCGCTGGTGCTGACTTTGGCCGTGCCGATCAGCTCGAACGCACGCTGCACGGCAGGAAGTAACGTGGCTCCGGTCTGCTGCCCCGGCTGCAACTGATCGGTGAAGCGCAGCAGCATTTCTTTGGTGCCGCCGCCGCCGGGAATCAGGCCCACGCCCACTTCCACAAGGCCCATGTAGGTTTCGGCGCTCGCCACGATGCGGTCAGCGTGCAAGCTGAATTCGCAGCCGCCGCCGAGGGCCAAACCAAACGGGGCAGCAACGGTGGGATGTGGGCTAAAGCGCAGGCTGGTCGTGGTCTGCTGAAACTGCTTGATGGCGTCGTCCAGTTCATCCCATTCTTCGGCCTGCGCCTGCGCCAGCACGAGCGGCAGGTTGGCCCCGGCGCTAAAGTTCTCGCCCTGATTGCCGATCACGAGGCCCGCGTAGCCCATGCTCTGCACGGCTTTGTGGCCGTCCTGCACCATCCGCAGTTGATCTTCGCCCAGCGCGTTCATCTTGGCGTGCCATTCCACCAGCAATACGCCGTCGCCAAGGTCTACCAAGCTCGCCCCAGCCTTCTTCTTGATAACGGCAGTGGCGTCTTTTTTCAGGTCAGTCAGGATGAAATACGGCGCGGAGTAAGGCGTCGGCTCGCCTGCGGGCGTCACTACTTCGTCTGCACCGTAAAAGCGCTCTCGCCCGCTGGCTTTCATGGCGGCCAGCAGCGGAGGCAAGGTGCGCCCCTCGGCCTCTAGGTTGGCAATGACCGTTTGCACGCCCAGCGAATCCATCGTCTCGAAGGGGCCTTCTTCCCAGCCGAAGCCCCATTTCAGGGCGTTGTCGATGTCTTGCAGGCGGTTAGACACGTTTCCGGCCATTTTGGAAGCGTACCAGAAGCCGTCGTTCATCACGCCGCGCAGGAAATCGCCTTCCTTGCCATCGGCGGTATACAGCGCCTTCACGCGGGCGGCGAGGGGTTGGTTTTTCACGGCCTCCACGATTGCCACGCTGACTTTGCCCCGGTCTTCGTACTCCAACGACTCCAGATTCAGGCTCAGAATCTTGGTTTTGCCCTTCTCATCCTTGGTCTTCTGATAAAAACCGCTGCCGGTCTTGTCGCCCAGCCATTTCTTTTCCTCGACGAGCTTGCGGAAGGTGTCGGTGAGCGTGAAATCTTCGTCGGCAGGCGTGGCTTTACCGAGGTCGTTGGCGACGTGGTAGATGATGTCCAGCCCGCTCAAATCGGCGGTGCGGAAGGTGGCACTCTTGGCGCGGCCCAGCGCAGGCCCGGTCAACACGTCTACTTCATCGGGCGTCAGGCCAGTCTTTTCCATGTGTTGCATGGCCCGCACGATGCCGTACACGCCGATCCGGTTCGCCACGAATCCGGGCACGTCGTTGGCAACCACGATGCCTTTGCCCAGCACGCTCTCGCCAAAATCGCTGAACTCTTGCAGCACTCCTCCGTCAGTTTTGGCGGTGGGAATGACTTCCAGCAGGTGCAAGTAGCGCGGCGGGTTGAAGAAATGCGCCCCCACAAACCGGCGTTGGAAGTCCTCGGAGCGGCCCCCGATTTGCAGGTGCATGGGAATGCCGCTGGAGTTGCTGGAGATGATGGCCGTCTTCTTGGCGACGCCTTCCACCCGCGCCCACAAGTCACGCTTGGCGTCCAACTTCTCGATGATGGCTTCCAGAATCCAGTCGGCGTCCTTCAGCTTTTTCAAGTCGTCTTCGAGGTTGCCGGGCGTAATTAGCGCGGCGCGGGAAGCGTCCATAAAGGCAGCGGGCCGGGCCTTGAGCGCCCGCTGAATGCCCTGCTTGGCTAGGAAATTGCGGTCAGGGTTGTCGGTCAGCACGATATCCAGCAGCATCACGGGAATGCCAGCATTGGCAAGTTGCGCGGCGATGGCGGCACCCATCACGCCTGCACCGATCACGGCGGCCTGACGAATATTTACAGGTAACTTCTGCATATGTCCTCCGGGGGAAAGAAAACTGGAACGGCCCACAGCTTAGGCTGCCCTCGTTAAAACCGTCTTGGATTATTGAACTCGGTTCAAAGTTTAGGGCGCGGCGGGGGCGTTTGTCTATCCGATGTGGGTTTTGGCAAGGGGTTGGGGGCGGGGCAGAGGGACAGTCTAAGGTAGGGCAATCGCTGGCGCTCACTCACCCCCTCTGCTAGCGCAGCTCTGCGAGTGCCCCCTCAAGGGAGAGGGAGCTAAAACCACCACACCGCCAATCTAGATCGTTCCCGCTCAATCCCGTGTGAGGCCGTCGTGCGTGCAACGCGCGGGCCAATTCCATGTTCAAGACGACTGGCGAGTCTGCTTCAGGTGAACGATTCAGCCGAGTTAGGACGCGACAAGATCAATCCTCCCAAGCGGAGCGACAAACTCCCCTGACCCCTGTGGGGGCGGGGGCTGGGGGGTGGGGGAAAACGTGGGAAAAGCTCCAAAAACCGCCCTCAAATAAACCCCTTCACCACCACAACCAACCCCAACCCCGCCAACGCTGCCAAAGCCGCCCAGCTCAGGCGGCGGTCTACCTTCCACGCGCCGAACGCCACCCACACAGCAGCCAGCACCGGAACCAACGCCACGCACGCCACACCGACGACGGCGTACCGGGGGAACAACACGCCTACCGTCAACAAGGCCAAGGCCAACCAGAACCCAGCCGGATACAACCACGCGGGCAATCCCGCCAGTTCAGATTTTTGCCCCTCAGATGTCACGCGCTCCCCCCACCCACAGACCAATACTTCCAGAGCAGTTGCACCGCTGTAAAAATCAGCAGCACACTGAAAAACAGCTTGAGGCGGGCAGCGGGAATGCGGCTTTGTAGGCCCGCTCCGGCCCGCGCCCCGATCAGGACACCGAAGGCAATTCCGGCGGCCAGCGGCACATCCAGCAGCCCGCCCGCCTGATAGACCAGCGCGTTGCCCACCGCCGTGAGGCCCATGATGAAAGTACTCGTGGCGATCGCCTGACGGATCGGCACGCCCGCCAACAAGTTCAGCACGGGCACTTGTACCGTGCCCCCACCGATGCCCAAAAGTCCGCTCATGATTCCGGCAAAGGTCATGGCAGGCGGCACGAGGCGCGACGGCTGGCGCTCTACTTCAACCCGCTTGAGGCCGCGCAGCAGGTTATAGGCGGAGTAGAGCAGAAGGCAGGCAAACACCGTTGCTACCGCCCGTGCAGGCAGCACCAGACCCAAAAAACTGCCCGCCGCGCCGCCCAGAATGGTGTATGGGGACAGCAAATAGCCGGTGCGGGCGCGTACCAAGCCTTGCTGCAAGTAGCTGGCTGCCCCGCTGAGGCCCACCGCCAGCACGCCGATTTGGCTCACCGCCACCGCCTGACTGATGCTGATCTCCCGGCCAAAGAGGGGCAGCACGAATTCCAGCGCCGGAACCACGATCACGCCGCCGCCGAGGCCCAAAATCGCGCCCAGCACGCCTGCCAGCATCCCAATACCAATCACGGCGAGAGTCAGGGCGGAGATCATAGGCGGTAGCTCCGGGGCGGAGTCAGAAAAGTGAGTGGTGAGTGGTCAGTGGTCAGTGGGAAAGGCGTGGGGAGCATAACATCTGCCTTATCAGCAAGTTGACTTGTCTGCGTCCAAGTTGCCTGCACCTCAGTTGTCTGGGTCACAGGGGCGAGGCTAACACGGGCTGAAGGCCGGGGCTTCCACTTGGCGGGTCAGAAGGAGTCAAATAGGGCGCTATGTTCTCTGTTTCCCCCGCTTGCCCGCTCATCTGCCCTTTGTGCTTTCCTCTGCGCTGCCCATGACCGCCCCCGCCCTGACCACCCTGCGCCGCTTGCCTGCCGCGCTGCCCATGCTGATCGCCGCGTTCATGATGGGGCTGGCGACGTCGTTTGCCGCGCCGTTTATGCCGCTATTTGCAGTGCAGGCAGCCGGAATGTCGCCGCTGCGCCTCGGCCTCTTTTTGACCCTGACCTCGGTGGGGAGCATTACCCTGAGTACCCTGATCGGCCGCTGGTCTGACCGCTTGCCCAGCCGCCGCCCCGCCGTACTGCTGAGCATGGGCAGCGCCGCGCTGGGCTTCGTGATGCTGACCACCACCACCGCGTATGTTCCGCTGCTGCTGATCGGGGCGCTGCTGCTGGGCACAGGCGCGTCGTCGTTTCCGCAACTGTTCGCCTATGCGCGGGTGCAGTTTGGCGCGGCAGGGGCCGAGGCTGCCCAGAACGGCCTGACCACCCTGCGCTCCGTGTTTTCTTTGGCGTGGGTGGCGGGGCCGCTGCTGGGGTCAGTGTTGGTGGGGGCGCTGGGCTTCCGGGGGCTGTTTTTATGCGCGGCGGCGGCGTATGTGGGGGCCGCACTTCCAGTCGTGTTCAGCCGGGGGCGCTCGCGTGCTGCGTTGGCCGCAGCTTCTATTGCCGCCAACCTCACCGAAACACCTGCGCCCGTCGGCCCGCGCCAACTGCAACTGATTTCGCTGAGTTTCGTGCTGTACGGCACGGCGCTGGCCATGGGCGCGGTGGCCTTGCCCTTGTTCATTACGCAGGAGTTGGAGGGCACGACTGGGCAGGTGGGCCTGCTGGTGGGCCTGTGCGCCCTGCTGGAAATCCCGGTGATGCTCAGCTTTGTGCTGCGGCCTCCGCGCTACCGCACAGCTACGCTGATGGTGGTGGCCTTCGGACTCTTGGCTGCCTACAGCCTCCTGACCGGGCTGGGCGGGCTGGTGGGCGGCGCGTGGCTGGGGCTGATGCTGGGGGCGCAAATCCTGCGGGCCGTCGTCATTGCCATCGCATCTTGCCTCGGCATGGCCTACTTTCAGGAACTGATGCCCGGACGGGTGGGCGCGGCCACCACGCTGTTTTCCAATACAGGTAGCGCCGGAAACTTAGTGGCGGGCCTGCTGTCGGGGGCGTGGGCGCAGGAGTTCGGTTACGGCAGCGTGTTCGGACTATGCGGCGTGCTGGCGGCTCTTGCCTGTGGCCTGATGGTGGTCAGTCGGCGCATGGGCGGCAAGCGGGGGCGGGTGGCCTGATGGATAAAGCGGGGACTCGTAGAACCCAGAGCAGCACAAGGCAGTTACCTATCATGGCCCCATGTCGCCGTTGATCTTGAGAAGTAAAGCTATCCGGCAACTAGTTTACCTGATCATCGACGGGCCTGCTGGATACCGGGGATTACTCAATTTGGACACCTTTTTTCATGACCTCGGCTACCAGATTGATTTCATTCGGGGCGAATCCAGAATCAAGTACAGCACTAGGGTGTTGATGCAGGTGCAGGAGGACGGACAGCTTCCGCGCCTGCTGCTTGCGTTGGTGCAGTCCGGCAGTTCAGAGCAACTTCAGCGGCAAGTGCAGGCCGCCATCAACGACATCCTCTTTCCCTACGGCTTCACACTCGGACGGGACACAGAGACGGCGGCATTCCGTGTGGCCCCCACTGCGGTTGCCGTGCCCCCACCCACACCAGAAGAATTGTCCGTGCCTTCCTTCCAAAATCTTCCCCTCTCCGAGGAAGAGGTGGCGCTACTCGAAGACCGCTGGAATGAGGCCGTCGCGCTGCACCATGCCGGAGCCTTACGCATGACGCTTCTGGCCCTGAGTCTGATTTTAGAGCATGTGCTGGCCTCGGTGCACCAGTTTCCCAAGCAAGCCCGGTCGTCCCGGCAAACCCCGCACCACTCGCTGCCCTTTATGGACTGGAAGCTGGACGCCTTGCTGGACGTGGCCGCCGACAAGGGCTGGATCAGTTTGAAGACAGACGACCTGCCCGACCGGGTGCGGGACTACCGGGAGTATCTGTCTCTTGCCAAGGAGCTCCGGGAAGCGCCACTGCTGAACGCAGACATGGTGAATCATACCAAATTAAAATGAGTCCAGAACATGTTTGATCCAGGGGAAGAGGGTGAGCGATTTGACTTCTTGTGGGTTGTGCTGGAGCCGGACACACTCTGCAGCGATCAAGTCCTCCACCTCTTGAAGGGTGTTGAGGGTCTGGTTGGCGATAGGCAGTTTGAGCTTGGTCACCATCGGTTCAGCGGGGGACAGTTCCGGCGTATACGCCGGAAACAGGAGCAAGAACAGATTGGCGGGCACCTTGAGTTTTTGGCTGGTGTGCCAGCCCGCCTGATCGAGCAAGACGACGATCAGTTGCTGCTGATGTGGATCAATCAACCGGCTGAACTCATCCAGCGCGACTTGCATCAGAGGAATGCTGACACTGGGAAGGATCAGGAAATCACTCTGTCCCGTGAGGGGTTCGACAAAAATGTAGGTATAGAGCCATTGATATCGACGGCGCTGGGCGATGACCGGTCGCTGACCTCGAAGCGCCCAGAGGCGCTTCAGCACGGGTTTCAGACCAAAGCGCCCTTCATCCTGCACCCACAGCCGGACCTGCTTCTCCGGGTACGCGGCACGTGCAGTTCTCAGGGCCGCTTCGACTTTTTGATCCAGATCGCCTGTCCCTCGGGCGTGGCCGCCTGAACATGAGTCGGACGCGGCACTTGCACGGTGAACCCCAGCTTTCTTAAATACCCCCAAGCACACACCGACGTCATCTCGACTTTAAATTGCTCGTGGACGTAGGCTTGCACGTTCTGGCTCGTCCAGAAGCCACCCGAAACGGGTGGCTTCTGGAGCACACCAAACAAGACCTCTTGTTGTTCCACACTGAGTGCAGGAGCCGATTTGTTCCAACGGCGTTTGTCTACCACCGCTGGCCCATCTTCGTTGTACGCCCGAATCAACGTGCTGATCGTGCTGCGCGAAAAACTCGTGACCGCTTTGATCTCTGGAATCGTCAGCCCTTTACTTTTCGGCCACAAGATCTGCCAGCGGGAGCGCTCCACCGCTCGCTCGGACTGGCGATAGGCCAACTCCAACTCGTCGGGCGTCTGATGCGGAAACAGCGAGGCAGGTCTCATAGTCGGTACTCAGTTTAATCCCGTATCAGAGACTGTCTGGAAAGTGGAGAATCAAGTAGGAACTGCGTTCTGCTGGGCAAAAGCAGCGAGTCTGCGAATCATACAGCGAATGAACGCGAGGAAGATAAACGCTTCGGTGGTCTGGGGCAGCAGGTCATATTCACGGTTAAGTCGACGGTCAAAGGACAACCAGGCGAAGCTGCGCTCCACCACCCAGCGCTTCTTGATGACGACAAAGCCCCGGTGACCCCGAAAGGTTTTGATCTGAGCCTCCGTCAGTTCTTGTCCCTCTGGGAGCCAATACCCCCGGGTATTGGCGTCGGAGCGCTGCACAATTTCCACGGTGTAGCCGAGGGTTGTTTTGACCCAGCCCTCCCATTTGCCCTTGTATCCACCGTCGGCAAAGAGATGGAGCTTCATCTGGGGCTGATCCTGGCGCAACTCCTGGCGCAACTCCTGAAGGAGTTGCTGACTCCCCTCCCGATCGGTAATGTTCGCGGGCAAGACCTTGACCCCCAGCAACAAGCCTTGAGTATCGACGATCAGATGATGTGTTCGTCCGTTGACTTTCTTGCCAGCGTCGTAACCTCGGACCCCCCTTTTTGCGAGGTCTTCACGCTCCTCGAATCGACGATCCCTGCTGTGGGCACCGCATTTCGTCCCAGGGCCTCCCGAGTCTGGACGCGGAGCGCGTCATTGACGCGCGCCCATAGACCGCTCTTGTTCCACTGTTGAAAATAATCGTAGACCGTTTTCCAATGCGGGAAATCAGCAGGCAACATGCGCCACGACACGCCACCGCGTTTCACGTAAAAGATGGCGTCGACGATGTCACGGCGAGCGAGGCGAGCAGGACGCCCGCCAGGTCGGGGCGCAGGGATCAGTGGGCCAAGAATGGCCCACTCTTCATCGCTGGTGTCGCTGGGGTAGGTAGGTCGCCGCGTCATTGAAAAAAGAGTATCCTACAGGCCATTCCCCAACCAGCACTCTTTCCAGACAGTCTCTCAGACGTGGCGGCAGGTAAGACGGGCTATAGAAGCCTTGCAGACGGCCTATGAATAAGCTGAACCCCGTACTTGACCCCACACTTGAGGTTGGCGGGAGAAGGTGAATCTATACCTCAGCCACTTTCAAAGCGTCAACTGTCCTTAGCCACCAAACCCCGCACGAGGCTGTCGTAGCCGTTGGGGTACACCGGGAACATTTGGCGGCCCTGCGTGTTCCAGAGGGCGTCGAAACTGGTGTAGCTCAGGTAGGTCAGCGGGCCGATCATGCTGTCGCTGACCCAAAAGACCCGCGCCTGATCGTCGTAGCCGCGCACCACCCGGAAATGATCGATGTGGCCGGGGCGGTCGTACCATTGCAGCACGATCACGGGAATGCCGAGCGCCAGCAGACGCTTGACCTGAGACAATTGGCCGCCGCGAATGGCCAGCGTTTTAAGCTTGAAGCGGGCCAATTCGGGAGCGATGGCGCTGATCTGCATGTAGCCGCCGTTGGGCCGCGCAGTGCGCCGGATCACGTCCTGACCGATGTTGACCCGGTAAAACCCCAGCACCGACGAGAGGGCGCTGGGGCCGCAGTTGTTGTACGTTTGACGGTCAAAAGCCAAGCCCTGAAGATAGGTGCGGACGGGCAGCGCGTCTCCGATGGGTGAACTGGCCGTGAGGGGCAGCCAACCGATAAAGCTGGCGACGGTGGCGGCGGGCGGAGTGGGCCAGGCCACCGGGCCGGAAATCTTGGACAAGTCGGGCTGTGGCAGGCGTAGGGCGGGCTGAGCAGAAACAGGCTGGGCCGAGACAGATACGGGCCGCACAGACACCGGACGAACCACCGCCGCCTGAGACGAGTGGGACACAACGGGCAAGCGGATCACTTGGCCCAACTTGAGCGTCGGGCGAGTCAGGCCGTTGAGTTGCAGGAGCGCCTGAACGCTGCTGCCGGAACGCTGGGCAAGGCTGAACAACGTATCGCCCGTCCGAACCGTGTACGACGCACTTGAACCTACACCAGCCGCCGAACCCAGCAGTGTCAGCAGCAGCAGAGAGTGCATGTTCAGTCTGCGCAAAGATGCAGGGAACGGCCTGCCAACTCTGCCGCTTGTGTGCCGTTCAGCCCGTTTAGGATTCATTCTGGTGCATAGTAGGCCACGAATTCTAAAGAGGCCATAAAGAAAACGACAGCGGCGGGAAGCGTGGTGGGGGCATCAGCATTTTTGGAATCGGTATGACTGGGTGTTATGTCGCCGATCCGCAACGTGGCCTCTCTGGAAAGTGGGCCTTTCTTGGATCAATAGAATCAATAGAGTAGACATCATTATAGGAAAGACGATTTGAATTACCGTAAAAGCTAAAGCGAGATTCAAAGTTATGCGCTGTGTTCCAATCCAGCCCAGTAGCACTCCGAGGGAGACAAGCCTGCACGCTATAACACTGCTACACACACGGAGCGCCTGAGAGGATTTCTCCCTCAGGCGCTCCGTGGTTCTGCCGTGCTAGACGGCTTCAAATTGGTGGAGGCTTGGGGATTCGAACCCCAGACCCTCCGCTTGCAAAGCGGATGCTCTCCCGCTGAGCTAAGCCCCCTCAGCGGGCGTAAGGTTACCAGACGTGAAGCGGATTGGCAACCCCCACCCGCAGACGTAGGCCAAAACGCCCTCCCTCACCCCGCCCAAAGCCGCTAGCATAGGCCATGTTTCGCCGTTCCCACGCTGCTTTAGCCCCGTTACTCACCGACGTTTGGCCCACAGGCGGCCTCTTGGTGGGCGGCGCGGCGCGGGATGTGTTGCGGGGCGTCACACCCGGAGATTACGACTGGGTTGTGCCCGATCCCGCAACAGCGGCTACCGCACTGGCCCAAACACAAGGCGGCGCGGCTTTTCCGCTGGATCAGGAACGCGGATATTGGCGGGTTCATCTGCTGGACGGCGTACAGCATGACTTCGTGCCGCTACCGGATGACCTGAACGCAGACCTATTGCGGCGAGACTTCACCGTGAATGCGATGGCACTGGACGCGGCGGGGCGGTGGCACGACCCCACCGGCGGGCGGGCCGATCTGCGGGCGCGGCGGCTGAGGATGGTATCGGCAGCCAATCTGCACACCGATCCCTTGCGGGCGTGGCGAGCGGCGCGGTTTGAGGTCACATTGAGATTCCGGATGGAGGCCGCCACCGAGCAGACTGTGCGGGATGTGGCCGCCGCCCTCGCTGCTGGGCGCTTGCCGCTGCCTGCACCGGAGCGGGTGCGCGAGGAGATGCACACCCTCTTGGGTCACCCTAATGCGGCGCGGGGCATCCTGCGGCTAGAGGAATTGGGATTACTGGCCCTCACCATGCCGGAACTGCGGGAAGGCATCGGCGTGGTTCAGGGTGGGTTTCATCATTTGGACGTGTGTGGGCACGGGGTAGAGGCGCTACAGCAATTGCTGGCCCGCTTTGCCGATGCACCCTTGCCGCTGCGGTGGGCCGCCCTGTTGCACGATGTAGGGAAACCTCGCGCCTACGCGCTCAGCGGCGGGCAGAATTTTTATGGACACGACAAGTTGGGTGCAGAAATCACGCGAGAGGTGCTGGCGCGGCTGAAGCTCCCCGGAGATGACGTGGCGCGGGCCGCCAGTTTGGTGGGCGCACACATGCTGCCCCTCCCCCAAAACGACACCGAGGCGCGGCGATTCGTGCACCGTCGCCGCCCGCTGTTGCCCGATCTGCTGGCCCTGATGTTGGCTGACCGGGAAGCGGCGCGGGGGCCAAGCAGCAACCCGGCTTCCCGTCATGCCTACGCCGCTGCCCTAGACCGGGTGCTGGCCGCGCTAGAGGATCAACCCGCCGCCCCCAAACCTCTGCTGACGGGCGCTGAGATCATGGCCCTTCTAGACATCGAACCCGGCCCGAAAGTGGGGCAGGCACTCCGGGCGCTGAACGAGGCCGCCGCGCTAGGCGACGTGAAAAACCCGCAAGACGCCCGCGCTTTTGTACAGAACTGGGCGGTCTCTCCCCCAGCAGATGAAGACCACACATAGCCCCATAAATGAGAAAAACTTCATTCAATGTTGAGCTTTGGGGTATGCTGATTCACCATGCTCGCCGCCATTTCTCCCGAAGTTCGCCCCCAGCAGCCCATCACGCCCGATTGGGTGAAAAACGCCGTCTTCTACCAGATTTTTCCTGACCGCTTTGCCCGCAGTGGGCGCGTTACGGGCTTGAATTTGCAGGCGTGGGGCGACCAGCCGCACTTTCACAAGTACATGGGCGGCGACCTGTGGGGCGTCATCGAAAAGCTGGATCATATTGTCAGCCTCGGCGTGAACGCCATTTATTTTTGCCCGGTGTTCCAGTCGGCCAGCAATCACCGCTACCACACACACGACTACTACCAAGTCGACCCGATGTTGGGCGGCAACGAAGCGCTGACAGCCCTGATCAAGGCGGCCCATGAGCGCGGCCTGAAAGTGGTGCTGGACGGTGTATTCAACCACGCCAGCCGGGGCTTTTTTCAGTTCAACGACCTGCTGGAACAGGGCGATGCCAGCGCCTACCGCGACTGGTTTCATGTGGAAGGCTGGCCCCTGTCGGCCTACGACGACGCCCGCCCCGCCGGATACCACGCGTGGTGGGGCAACCGCGCCCTGCCCAAGTTCAATACCGGCAATCCGGCCGTGCGCGACTTCCTGTGGGATATCGCCGAATACTGGATCAAACAGGGCATAGACGGATGGCGGCTGGACGTGCCCAACGAGATCGACGACGATTCCTTTTGGCAAGAGTTTCGCCGCCGCGTGAAGGCCATCAACCCCGACGCCTACATCGTGGGCGAAATCTGGGGTGACGCGCACCGCTGGCTGGCGGGCGACCAATTCGACGCCGTGATGAACTACCACTTCACGCGGCCCTGTTTGGCGTTTTTCGGCGCTCACACGCTGGATCACCCCATGAACGAGCGCAGCGGCACCGGCTTCGTGCCCCCCATGAGTGCCCCAGAATTTGGGCAGCGCATGACCGAAGTGACCCAGATGTACCACCCCGACGTAGTGGCCGCGCAACTGAACCTGCTGGACTCGCACGACACGGCGCGGTACTTGACGGCAGTGGGCGGCGACGCCACCGCTTACCGCCTGGCCACCATCTTCCAGATGACTTACGTGGGCGCACCTTGCATCTATTACGGCGACGAAATCGGCCTGCCCGGTGGCCCCGACCCAGATTGCCGCCGCGCCTTTCCGTGGGATCGGGAGCAGGAATGGGACAACACCACGCTGAACTTGACCCGCCAACTGGTGCGGGCACGCCACGCCACGACGGCCCTACGCCAAGGTACTTTCGACGTGACCTACGCGGAAGGCGACCAAATCGCTTATGCCCGCGCCCACGCCGAGGGCAACGCACATGTCGCCCTCAACTGTGCCCATCACGCCGCCCGTATTCTGTTAACGGGTGTGCAGGCCGGAAGCTATACCGATGTGCTGACTGGGCTGACGCTGGAGCTGAGCGGAGATACAGAAATCGAAGTGCCTGCGCGGAGTGGTGTGGTGTTGGTGCCTGCGCGGGCGGAAGGGATCGTCTGAGGGGTTGAGGTTCCGAGCTTCCGGGGGCATTGTCTAAGGGTCTAGGGGCAAAGGGTCTAAAGAAGGGCAATCGCTTTGCTCATTCACCCCCTCCCCGGCCCTCCCCCATGAAGAGGGAGGGAGCAAAACACAGCTTTTCGCCCTTGCCTTTTGCCCTCGCCCCTTGCGGGACTCGCAGAGCTGCGCAACAGAGAGGGGCGCTCCGACAGCAGCGGGGTGAGGGGGCCAGCGGGAGAGCGTTCCCGCCCCACCTCCCTAGACCCTTAGACGCCCTTCCTCAGTGCAGCGGCACATGCCCCGGAAAGCCGATCAGCCAATCGAGCAAGTCGCCCACCATCGCCGAGGCCGTGACCATGCCGCCTGCGCCGCCGCCTGCAAAAATGAGGGTGCCGCTCTCCTCTCCCTCGTACACCAGCGCGTTTCTGCTGGCTCCGGCGGTGCAGAGCGGGTGCGTGTCGGGCAAACTTTGAGGCGACACGGTGGCCTGCCACTGGCCGTCCACTTTCACCAATTCAGCCACCAGCTTGATTCGCTCGCCCCGTTCACGAGCGGCGGCGATCTGTTCTAGCGTCACGTCCTCGATTCCGGTGACCTGCACGGCGCTGAAGGGGTAATTGCCATCGGCGCTGAAGCGGGCCAGCACCGTGAGTTTGTGGGCCGTGTCGAAACCGCCCACATCCAGCGTCGGTGGGTCTTCGGCGTAGCCCAGCGCTTGGGCTTCGGCCAGTGCTGCGGCGTACTCGCGGCCCGCTTCCATTTGGGTCAGGATGTAGTTGCAAGTGCCGTTCAGGACAGCTTGCAGGCGCACGAAGGTACTAGCCCGCAGCACGGTACTCATCGGGCCAATGACGGGCGTTCCGGCCATCACGCTGGCTTCGTAGTACAGGCGTCCGGCCAGCGCATGATCGCGCAGATCGTCCCAGCGTTCGGCCAACAGTGCTTTGTTGGCGGTAATCACGGGCCGCCCACTCCGCAGATACGGGGCCAACAATTCCAGCGGGCGCTCGATGCCGCCCATGCATTCCATGACCACCGCGCACTCCTGCAAAAAGGCGGGATCGTCGGTCAGGGTGATGCCCGCCGGAATATCGCGCACACGGGCAGCGTCGCGCACCAGCACGCCTGCCACCACCACTTCTACCCCTAGATTGTCGAAGATGTCCTTGCGCTTTTGCAGCAGCCGCAGCACATTTTCGCCCACGGTGCCACAGCCCAGCAAGCCTACGGTCACGGTTCTCATGGCGTGAATGTAACGCAGGCACGCGGCGGGGGCCGGGGGGTGGGATAGGTGTGGACGGGGCGGCCTACCCGCCGCCTATCTTGGCTTTGCGCTCAGTCGCTCTGTTGGCCGGACGCTACACTAGCTCTATGTTGCCCGTGTCAAGAACTCGTCTGCCTTTCCGAATTCCGCCGTGGCCCTGTGCTGCACGGCCTGAGCCAACAGCGTGATGCACCGACGCTCTCAACCCACCGACTTCCTTTTCCCACTTCTCCAGCCCCCGTTCCGGCCAGTGTCGCCCGTTGTTAAGGAAGCCGCATGAGTGGCCGTCTAGAAGAACTGGCGGCAGAATTCAGCATGGTGGAACTGGCTTTGGGCGATCCGGCGATGTTGGCCGAACCCCGTGAATACGCCCGCCTGACCCGCCGCCACCGCGAACTCACGCCGCTGGTGACGCTGCTGCGGGAGCGCGACAGCCTCACCTCTGACCTTGCGGGCGCACGCGAACTGTTGGCCGACCCCGATATGCGAGAGCTGGCAGCGGGCGAAGTAGAAAGCATCACGGCCCGGCTGGCAGGGATAGAAACAGACCTAGAAGTGCTGCTGCTGCCCACCGACCCTGACGACAACAAGCATGTGATTTTGGAACTGCGGGCCGGGGCAGGCGGGGCCGAAGCCGGGCTATTTGCCACCGACCTCTTGCGGATGTACACCCGCTACGCCGAGGGCGCGAGCCTGAAACTGAACGTGCTGGACGCCTCCGAAAGCGATTTGGGCGGCGCGAGCAAGGTGGTGGCCGAAATTACGGGTGAGTTCGCCTACCGCGCCTTTAAATGGGAACGGGGCGTTCACCGTGTGCAGCGCGTGCCCGCCACCGAATCGGCGGGCCGCATTCACACCAGCACCGTTACGGTGGCCGTGTTGCCCGAAGTGCAGCAGGACGAAGTGCATCTGGACTTGTCGGAAGTGCGAATTGACGTCTACCGCTCTCAGGGGGCGGGCGGGCAGGGCGTGAACACCACCGACAGCGCGGTGCGGGCTGTGTACCGCGCAGGAACCCCCGACGAAATCATGGTGGTCTGTCAGGATGGCCGCAGCCAGATCAAGAACCGGGAAAAGGCGCTGATCGTCTTGGCGTCCCGTTTGGCCGAGCGCGAACGAGCCGCCCGCGACGAACGCGAACGCTCGGAGCGGGCGTCTCAGGTGGGCAGTGGTGACCGATCCGAAAAAATTCGGACGTACAACTATGCCCAGAACCGCGTGACCGATCACCGCTTGGAGGGCGACGCCAAAAACTTTGCCCTAGACAGCGTGATAGAGGGCCAAGTGGCTCCAGTGGTGGCGGCACTAGCGCGGGCCGAGCGCGAGCGGCAACTGATAGAAATGGGCAGCCGCGACACGGGGAAAGAGCAGGGCGGACACTATGGCGCGGCGTGATCTGCTGGTTGCGGCGGGCATCTTGCGAGACCGGTTCGGGCGGGTGCTACTGGTGGGCAACGACTGGCAAGGGCATGGGCGCGTGCGCCACACTCTCCCCGGCGGCGTCGTAGAGCCGGGGGAAACCTTGCCCGAAGCCCTCTACCGCGAGATCATCGAGGAAACGGGCCTGAAGCTGACCGGAATTAAGCACATGGCCTACACAGTGCATATCGAGGATGAGCGCCGGGGGGAACGCGCTATTGCCGTGGCGTTTGAGGCCACGTGGGAAGGCCTGCTGAACCCCGCCGACCCAGACGGCTTTATCGTGGAGGCCAAGTTTTGCTCGCTGGAAGAGGCGCTGGAAAAACTGGATTCGCCGCCCATGCGCGAGCCGCTCAGTGACTACCTGAAAACGGGTGAGCCGGGGCGCTTCTATGCCTTCAAGGGCTGGGATGGGCGCGGAGGGCTGCGGATTCCGGCGCTGAAGGCGAAGGTGTAGGGTGTCGGGTGCGGTGAACACAGGTCTAAGGGTCAAGGGTCTTGGGGTCTAAGGAAGGGCAGTCGCTTTGCTCACTCACCCCGCTGCTGGCACAGCTCTACGAGTCTCACAAGGGTAGAAGGGGAAAGCCCTTACCCTCTCCACCTGTGGGAGACGGGCGCTCCAAGGGAGCGGGGTGAGGGGG
Source organism: Deinococcus sp. Arct2-2 (assembly GCF_004801315.1). Taxonomy (GTDB): domain Bacteria; phylum Deinococcota; class Deinococci; order Deinococcales; family Deinococcaceae; genus Deinococcus. Next base: position 21,319 of record NZ_SSNW01000053.1, on the reverse strand, counting down.
CCGCCCAATAAAACTACCCTCTCTACCACCCAAAACGCCGCCCAAATCCAGAGCGGCGTTTCGATCATTCTTGGTTTTTACCCAGCTCAAGTCCCTACAACTGACGCACCAGAATAGGCTTGGTCGTCGGCTGTTCGCTGCCTCCGGTCGGTTCTACACTCACGGCGATGGTAGCCCCAGCTTCCAGCCCCTTGATCTCGATACCCTGCCCGTCGAATACGCCCAGCGAGGCCGGTTTGCCTCCCACGATTTGCCAGAGTTGGTACACGCGGCCCGCATCGGCGGCGCTCGACAGGTACACATAAGCGCGGCCATCGGGCAGGCGTACCAACTGGCCCAAGTTTTTGCCCTCGGCCTCCAGAGACTCGGTCACTGCACCGGGCGTATTGGCGTACTGGCTCACGGGGTCGGCGGGGCGCATCAGCAGCACGGCGGTGACTGCGGCGGCCAGTCCCAGCGTTGCCAGCAGCGGCCACAGCGGGCGGCGGGCGGGCGGCGATACAGCTTGGGATGGCGCAGGGAGCGGAGTGGTCACCAGCGGTGCAGTCGGGCCAGCGGCGATACGTTCGGCGTGTAGGCGGGCCATCAGGCGGTCTTCGGCTCCGGCGGGCACAGGGCTGTCGGGCAACGATTCGCTGAGGGCCACCAGTGCGGCGAGGTCGGCGTCCAACTGCGCCCGGAGGGTCGGGTCGGCCTCAATGGCCGTCCGAACGCGCACCTCTTCTTCAGGCGGCAGGATGCCGAGCGCGTAGGCGGTGAGTTGATCCTGATCAATGGTCACGCGTGTTCACCTCCTTAGGGGCGCAGAAAGACACGGGAAAGCAGAAGGGGGGCGGGGTGGGAAAATCAGGAGCCTGACTTCGTGGCAGTGGATTCGGTGCCCATGAACTATGGGCCAGTGGATTCCGAGCGGGTGGACTTGGCGGGCGCGGCCAACGCGGAACGCATCCGGTCTAAAGCCAGCCGTAACCTCGATTTTACAGTGCCAATCGGTAACCCTGTCAGTACTGCCAATTCGCTGTGCGAATGCCCTTGATAGTAGGCCAGTTCCACGAGGTGCCGTTGGTTGGCATCTAGGACATCTACGGCGCGGGAAGCCAGAATCCGGTCGGTGGGGTCGCTCGCCGCAACGGGCGCGTCCCAATCTTCTATTTCCAGCGGGGTATCGGGACGGTCTCGCAGCTCCTGCAAAAAACGGTGGTGGGCAATACTGACCAACCAAGTCTTGACGCTGGCGCGGGCCGAATCGAAGCGGGCGGAGTGCTTCCAAGCGTTCATAAAGGCGTCTTGCACGCAGCTTTCTACGTCGTCGGGCTGCCGGAGCATCCGGGTTCCCAGCGCGTACAGCAGGCGCGAATGCCGGGAATGCAACTCTTTGAGGGCGTCCTCGTCACCCTGAGCCATGCGGGCAATCAGGGCCTCGTCAGGCGGGTCAGGGATCGGGCTGGGAGTGGTCATAGGTTCAGATGCAGCCTAACAGCCCTGCGGCCAGAACCTATGTACCAACCTCTACGCTGAACCTTAACGTGCGCTGAACAAGCTGGGGGCGTGTGGCCCCGAACTTAGGCGTTGCTCAGGCCTGAGGAGCGCGGGGAGTCACGGCGCTAGGAGCTACGGCAACGGCCACAGGCTGCGCGTCCAGCACGACGGGCGCGGGCACAGACTCGCGCAGGCCACCGTCCAGTTCGGCCTTCAGGCCAGCCGTTCCCTTGCGAAATTCGCGCAGGCCGTTGCCTAAGCTCTTGCCCAGTTCCGGTAGTTTGCGGGGGCCGAAGACCACGAGGGCGACAATCAGAATCAACAGAATTTCAGCGGGGCCGATGTTGGGCATGGGAAGAACCTCTTGGGTATGAAAGGGCGAGGGAACAAATTTGGTACGACAACGGAGGCCGCCGACGACACACGGCCTCCGAATTGATCTGTGCTGACCTGTTGGCCTCTTAACCTCAGGCCTTGATCAGTGGCCCGACGATGGCCAAGACTTCTTCCATCGTGAGGGGTGTCCACAGCGCGGTGGGCGAGGGCGAGTAGTTGGCGTCGAAGTCGCCTGCCGAGGGGCTGGTGGGCTTCGCGTCGCTTTGAGGAGCAATGGACGTTTGGCGCGTGGGGGCCGTGTTGTAGCCGAGGTAAACGCGCAGTTCCTGAATGCCCGAAACGTGGTTGGCTTCGACGGCCAGAATGCTGGCTGCGGCAGTGAGCACCGCGCCGTTTTGCACGCTGGGGGCTTGCCCAAGGTACGCACGCACACCCACTGGCTCGATGCTGGCGGCCAACTGCAAGAACACTTGATCGTTCACGCCGCTGCCGTCACCGATCAGGGGAGAAAAGTCGAAGGTGGGCTTGGCGACGGGGGTTCCGCCCAAAGAACGGATGGTGGCGGCGAGGCCGTCTACGTGCGCCCGCTCGTGGCTGGCGAGTTGCTTGGCGTATTCCTTCACGCGCAGATTGGTCAGTTTGCCTGCCAGTGCGCCTGTGTCGAAGGCCGTGTAGAACTCGGTTTCCAGATATTCGAGGGTCAGCGCGTAGTTCAGGATCGCCAAATCTTGCGCGACGCTTTTGGTGGCGGGGCTGGTGGCGGCGAGGGCCGAGAGGTTCAGGCCGCCCAGCGCGACTGCGCCCGCAGCGGTCAGGCCAGCGGTCTTCAGGAAGGAACGGCGGGCATTGGGAGTGGGAACACTGGGGGTTTCGGTGGTCATGTGGGACTCTCCTTGATGAGGATTAATCGCGGATTGAAACGGCGTTCGGACTGACGATTCAGTAGATGAACTACTTGATGACTGGGCCGACGATAGCCAGCACCTGCGCCATCGTCAGGGGCGTCCAGAACGCCGTGGGCGTGGGCGAATAATCCGCGTTGAAGTCGGCCACATTGGTGCTGGTGGGGTTGGCATCGGTTTGGGGCGCGATGCTGGTTTGGCGGGTGGGGTTCTTGTGGTAGCCCAAAGACACGCGCAGTTCCTGCACACCCGAAACGTGGTTGGCTTCTACAGCATGAATGGCAGCGGCGGCGGCGATCAGGTCAGGGTTGCTGAGGCGGGCCACTTGGCCGAGGTAAGCACGCACACCCACAGGCTCGATGGTGGCGGCCAACTGCAAGAAGGTCATGTCGTTCTGGCCGCTGCCGTCGCCGATCAGGGGAGAAAAATCGAAGGTGGGTTTGGACACAGGCGTGCCGCCCAGCTTGCGAATGGTGGCGGCGAGGGCCTCTACGTGTGCCTGCTCGTGGCTGGCAAGTTCTTTGGCGTATTCCTTGGTGCGGGCGTTGCTCAGTTTAGCGGCCAGTGGGCCACTGCTGAAGGCCGCGTAGAATTCGGCTTCCAAGAATTCCAAGGTCAGCGCGTAGTTCAGAATTTCGAGGTCTTGTGCTGCGCCCGCACCCATCGAGTTGCTCATGCCGCTGCTCATGCCCATGCTGGGGGCGCACGAAACGAGGGCCAAACCTGCGCCGAACAGTCCAGCGTAGCCGAGGAACGAACGGCGGGAATTGGTGCCGGTGCTGGCAACAGTGTCGGTAGCGGGGGCAGGCGTGGTGTGCATGTCTTCCATAGGGGTGACCTCCAGCAAAGATTCCTGTCTGCGTATGCCCGGAGCGGCCTCCGGTGAGCAAAAGGGGGGCGGTGAGCCGCGTGACCTGCAAGTGCCGGTCAGATTTGACGCTCACCCAGTTGTATGCAGTGCGGGACAAATTGGATCACTTGGCCCGTGCTGACCCCGGCTATGAAGGAGTGGTGAAGGGAATGGGGGCGGCTGGGTTGGGAAGAGGCGTCTCCGGGTGCTTTGTCTAAGGGTCTAAGGAAGGGCAATCGCTGGCGCTCACTCACCCCCTCCCCGGCGCTCCCCCCTTGAGGGTGGGGGAGCCAAACCACGCCTCTGGCCCTTTGCCGTTAGCCCTCGCCCCTTGCGGGACTCGCAGAGCTGCGCCGCAGAGAGGGGCGCTGCATATGGAGCGGGGTGAGGGGGTCACCAGTAACCGAACCCGCCCCAACACCTTAGCTCGACTTTGGCCATTGAGGAGGGTCAGGCGGCATAGCAGAGCGCGTCTGTGAGGCGCTCGATGAACTCAAGTGGGACTTGAACCATTTCGCGTTCTGGTGCAGATGTGCGAACAGTCGGCACCTTCCACAAGGCTCGCCGAACCTCAGCGAGCGCATCAACGAAGGTCGGCAGAGTCTTGGCATACCAGGCGGCTCGACGAACCCTGACGGGATGACTCTTCCAGCGTTCGTGGGCCATCAGGGTGACGCGAGAGAACAGCCCCAGCAACGCTGGGGTTGTTCTGGCAATGGCCAGATCAGTCCACTGCCGCTGTGTTTCCACGCCCAGGTGTGCTCGAACCTCTTCACAGGTGACCTCAAGTTGCCAGCGCTGCACGAAGTACTCCAGCATCTGCCGTGGGGTCTGCAGCAGATCCGTGCAGAGCAGGGCCTGGGTGGAGAACTTGCCCTTGGGATCACGGATCAAGACCCAACGCACCCGAAGGGGTGGGAGGCCCGTGTGATACCAGACCGCCGTCTGAGAAATGATGTCCACCTCCCGATGGATCTCCCCGTACCAACGACTCAAGCGGACGCGCTCCCAGCGCGTCTGTGGATCATGAACCAGGGAGGCGAGGGTGGGAAGACGGTCGCCTTTCAGCCGGGGTCGGCCCATCTGGCCAGCCGCTCGATCGGGTGCTGGGTCGTAGAGCGCCGCATCCAAGCGAAGCTTGGTGATGACGGTTATTGGACGGTCTTGCTGGAGGTCGGAAAGCCACCTGATAGCCGCGTAGGCGCTGTCTGCTACCACGATCAGTGGCCGTCCAGGACACCACCGCTGGACCAAGCGAAGCATCTGCCGAGCCCAGTCCGTCAGACTCTTCTGCCGGTGACCGCGTTCTTCGTTGTACCGCTGTGACGCTACCAGTACCGTCAGGAACGGCAGCGCCCAGATACGATGGGCCCAGGGAATGGGGGTCAGCAGCATCAGGCTCAGCCAGCGGAGCCCGCTGGCCTTGACGAAGTGCCCGTGACTGGACCGCACCGGATCTCGGTAGATGCCCTTGGCGCTGATCTTCGCTCCAGTGCGTCGCTCTATGGTGTCGTCCAGACCGAGGACGAGCGGTCCTGAGGGCACACAGGCCGTCACGAGCAGCCCGAGCAGCACGCGACTGGCTTGGAGACTCGACCAGCGCGCCCGACTCAACAGGCGGTGAAACGTCCCGAACCTTGGGTCGTCCGCCAAGCCGAGCACCCGCAACGCCGCGGTCACCGTCCGTTTTCCAGGAGAGCGCAGCGCCCCGACCACCAGGAGGTGCACCTGCGGCCAGATGCGCGCCGAAAACAGTGGAGCGAAGCTTCGCAGAACCCCCGTGAACCAAGTCGGAAGCCGTGTCATGCTCAAGTCTGACAGGGGAAGCAGCATGCTGCTTCCCCTGTCAATGGCCAAAGTCGAGCTTAGACCCTCGACTTTTAGACCCTTAGACCTCCCCCACCAGTTGGCGGGGTACACTGCCCGCCGTGTCAGACGCCTCCCCTCCCCTAGAATTCACCGCCACCCCCGGACGCCTCGACTCCGTGCTGTCTGCTCTGGCCGGAGCCAGCCGATCCCAAGTGGCCGCGTGGATCGGGGGCGGGCATGTGCGGGTGGGCGGCCAAACCGTATCTAAAGCCAGCCTGAAACTGCGCGGCGGCGAGAGCCTGAGTGTGGATGTGCCGCCGCCCGCTCCGTCGCAGGTAGAGGCCGAACACGTCCCGCTAGACGTGCTGTACGAAGACGAATTTATGATTGCCGTGAACAAACCCCCCGGCATGGTCACGCACCCGGCCCCCGGCGTGTACACGGGAACGCTGGTGAATGCCTTGCTGGGCCGCTTCGCCCTGCCGCAGCAAGAAGGATTTGATGAAGAAGGCGGCTACCGCCCCGGCATCGTGCACCGGCTAGACCGCGAAACCAGCGGCGTGATCGTGGTGGCGAAAACGGTGCAGGCCCACGCCCGCCTCGCTGCCAGTTTCAAAGACCGCGAGACGAGAAAACTGTACTTGGCGATTGCCGCCGGATCGTGGAAGGCCGACCATCCGGTGCAGCTTGACGCGCATATTGGCCGCCACCCCATTCAACGCCAACGGATGACCGTCGGCGGCGCGAATCCCCGCGAGGCCCAAACGGTCTTTGCGCCCCTCAGCGCCCACCCGGACGGACACGGGCGCACGTTGGCGCTGATCCGGGCCGCGCCACGTACAGGCCGCACCCACCAAATCCGGGTGCATCTGGCGCATTTGGGCAGCCCCATTCTGGGCGACACCGTGTATGGCCGCCCCAGCGAATTTATCTCGCGCCACGCCCTGCACGCCCAATTTCTGACCCTGCCGCACCCCGCCACTGGGCAACCGCTACATCTGCACGCCCCCGCCCCCGACGACATCATCAGCGCGTGGATCGCCGTGGGTGGAAACCTGCCGATTGGATTGGAACGGGACTGAGCGACGCTTGACTCCCAGTCTACTTAGAGCTTAGAGAAAATCGACTCTAAATCTCTAATTTTTACCATTATCATAGGCAATCTCGCTTATTGCCTTTGTTGCCAACTCTGATAGACTTGGAAACTGCTGTCAAGTCTTTGAGCCTGCGCTTGTGCTGAATTTATCTTGTGCCGCGATGCCCTAAATACCCGGTTCGGTCTGTTCAAGGAGCGCCTATGACGCAAGAATTCCCGACTCAAGCCGCATTGGTCATTCCCACGCCTGCCGACATTCACACCCTCGCGGCTTGGGCCGATGCCCACCTAGAGTCGCGCTGGCAAGGTATCCTGACCGAGTACCGGGCCAAATTGGACACGGCTTACGCCAAAGCCGGAGACATGGCCTACGGCACTTATCAGCAACTGCTATTCCGGCCCATCAAGCAGGCGCTGCGTGAAGCGGGATTCGGCACCCAACCCGCTTTACCGGGCGATTTCGGGCGCTCACGCGAGTGGGGCAACGCCGACGAAACCCATCAGGAACGCTGGATGTGGAGCGTGGTGACGGGGCCGGACGGCACGCCGCTGGGAACGCTGGTACATATCGTGCCGCACGATCACAGCCAGTTTCGCATTCCCCAACGCCCCAGCATCTTCGGCCTGACCCAAACCGACTTGCCCGATATCGAGGCGGCCCTAAGTGAGTTGTCTCCCCACTTTGCGGCGGCCCAGCCCTTTGACGAGTGGTACGCCGAGTATCTGGCCGGGCAGGAAAAGCCGCCTAAAGTTAATAAAAATTAAACTTGTTGTGGAATCATTTTCACATATTTCTCAGAAAGACTGGAGCGGCCGGGTCACAGTGATTCGGTCTATCGCCGCACGTCAGGGAGCCACATGACAGATCAACAGTTCATCCAGATTCGGGGCGCACGCGAGAACAACCTTAAAAACATTTCGCTGGATATTCCCAAGCACCAGATCACGGTGTTTACGGGCGTGTCGGGATCGGGCAAGTCGTCATTGGTGTTCGATACCATCGCCGCCGAAGCACAGCGCCAACTGAACGAGACGTTTACGGCCTTCGTGCAGGGTTTCATGCCGCATTACGGCCAGCCCGACGTGGATTCCATCGAGTTTCTGAACGCGCCGATCATCATCAACCAGAAGCGCATCGGCGGCGGCTCGCGCTCTACGATGGGCACCTATACCGACATTTCGGCGTTGCTGCGCCTGCTCTTTTCGCGTGTGGGGCAGCCTTACGCCGGGCCAGCCTTCGCCTTTTCCTTCAATACGCCGCAGGGCATGTGCCCAGAGTGCGAAGGCATCGGCAAAACCGTGCAGCTTGATATGGACGCTTTCCTAGACCGCCGTCTATCCCTGAATGGCGGCGCAATTCTGCACCCGGATTTCAAGGTGGGGAAGTTACTCTGGAAAAGCTACGCCCTCTCTAACCAATTTGACCTCGATAAGCCTGTGCAAGACTACAGCGAAGCGGAGTTGCACAATTTGCTGCACGGCGACGGCGAAAAGGTTGATTTGGGCATGGGCTACCTGAAATATGAGGGCTTGGTAGACCGCTTCAACCGCTCGTACATCAAGAAAGATTCCGGCGCGATGTCAGAGCGCAACAAGGCCGTGTTCGAACAGTTCGTGAATACCCAGACTTGCCCAGTCTGTCACGGCGCACGGCTCAATCAGGCGGCGCTGGACTGCCGAATTGACGGGCGCAACATTGCCGAGTGGTCTGACTTGGAAGCCACCGAACTGATTGAGGTATTGCAGGGCATGAGCGACCCGGTGGCCGTAAAGGTGGCTGCCAAGCTGCGCGAACGCATTCAGCACCTCATCGAAATCGGGCTGGGCTACCTGAGCCTCAGCCGCGAAACGGCCACGCTGTCGGGCGGCGAATCGCAGCGCATCAAGATGATTCGGCACCTCGGCAACAGCCTGACCGACATGCTGTACATCTTGGATGAACCCAGCGTGGGCCTGCACGCCCGCGATGTGGCCCGCCTGAACGGACTCTTGCGGCAACTGCGCGACAAAGGCAATACGGTGCTGGTGGTAGAACACGACCCGGACGTGATCGCGGTGGCCGACCATATCGTGGACATCGGCCCCAAAGCGGGCACGCACGGCGGCGAAGTGGTGTTTGAAGGCTTGGTGGCCGACTTGCAGAATGCCGACACTCTCACCGGACGGTTTTTGAGTCAACACCTGCCAATTAAGACCAACGTGCGGAAGGCTACTGGACACCTGAAGATTGAGGCAGCAACCCTCAACAACCTGAAAAACGTCTCGGTGAACGTGCCGACAGGCATTCTGACGGTGGTCACGGGCGTGGCAGGCTCCGGCAAAAGCACCCTGATCAACGACGTGTTTTTGGCCCAGCATCCCGGCGCAATCGTGATCGATCAGGGCCGCGTGGGGGCCAACAGCCGCTCGGCTCCGGCCACCTACACGGGCATCATGGACGATATTCGTCAGGCGTTTGCCAAAGCCAACAAGGTCAGCGCGTCCTTGTTCTCCTTCAATTCGGAGGGCAGTTGCCCGGAATGCAGCGGCCTCGGCGTCATCTATACCGATCTGGCCTTTATGGAGGGCATGACCACGCGCTGCGACGCCTGCGAAGGCAAACGCTTTAAGCCCGAAGTGCTGGACTACCATCTGCGCGGCAAAACCATCAGCGACGTGCTGGAAATGACCGCCGAAGACGCGCTGGCCTTCTTTACCGAAAAGAAGGTTCGTGCGGTGGTGCAAGCTATGAACGACGTGGGTTTGGGCTACCTGAAACTGGGGCAACCGCTGAGTACGGTGTCGGGCGGCGAGGGCCAACGCCTGAAACTGGCGACGGAACTGCACAAACAGGGCAGCGTGTACGTGATGGACGAACCCACCACCGGGCTGCACCTGTCGGATATCGGCCTACTGATGAGCATGATTGACCGTTTAGTGGACGCTGGGAACACCGTGATCTTGATCGAACACCATCTGGACGTGATTCGCCAAGCCGACTGGATCATCGATCTGGGGCCAGAAGGTGGCAGCGCAGGCGGGCAAATTTTGTTCGAGGGGCCGCCCGCGTTGCTGTCCCAGTCGGAGCGGAGTATTACGGGGCAGTTTATTTGAGGCCGAGTCAGGGCCACTGTTGATTCGGCTGAGCAATATTCACCGCGAATAGGGGTTGACTTGCGCGGCGAGATATGAAAAAGGGACGGTGCTTATCTGTACTTCGGGAAAACTCAGGGGCCGCTGAAAAGACCAGTACAGGAACAGCAGATCATGCAGCGAACTGGCAGGAGTGCTCCTGCCAGTTCCTCTCGAATTGCAGGCACAGAGTCGCCTCTCAGGTCATCCGGTTGGCTGAGTCGCAACCACTGGAGGAACAGCAGAGCCAGCATGCACAGCAGAGCATGGTGATGTAAACCACGCCATGAACGCCCCTCGAAATGATCTAGCCCCACCTCCTGTTTCAATTCCCGATGAGTCAATTCGCAAGCCCAACGCCGCTTGGTCACCTCAACGAGGTGCTCAAGCGATGTCTCGGGCGGAAGGTTGCAGGCGTAGTACTTTCGCTCACCACCGCGCCTTTCTTCTCCGATGATCCAGGCGACTTGACCTGGGAGGTGTTGCCCTTGCCGATATTCTGTGCCATCAGCGAGGCACACGTATTGAGCAGCAAATCGGCCAGAGAGCGGGGCTTTCGTTCCTTGCCGCCACACCACCTGATGCCAAACCGCATCCGCCAATGTCTCCCGGACAGTCTGACGTGGTCGAGACGGTGTCGGGTACTTGGAATGCCGTCCGTGAACAGGTTGAACGCTGAGCAGGAGTTGAACATCGGCGGGATACACCTTCTGCGTTGAGTGGATGCCGACAGACCACTGAAGATGACGTTCGCTGAGGCCTTGCCTGAAGGCGGCAGTGGCCCCGTAGCCTGCATCTGCAAGCACCAGACCGAAGTTCAACTGTGGCCGAAGACGATCAAGTTCCTCCAAGGCAACGGCCCACTTGCTCAGCATTTGCTGGTGTTCCTCAGGAACACCAGCGGCTCTCATCCGCTGCAGATCACCCGTCCAGTCGCGGGGAAGAAAGAGGCGCAGACTGACTGGAATGGGAAAATTGTGCTGGGCAAGCGTGAGCGAAATTAAGCACTGGCACTGAGTTAAGCCACCCACTTGTCCCGAGTATTGCTTGGTCACCCCGACCGACTTCGTCCCAAATTTAGTCAAGCAGGTATCGTCGATGATCAGCACGGCATCCTGCCCACCGAGAAGTGCGTTCGCGCGCTGAAGGAACAAGGGTTCAAGAGTGGCGGTGCTCCAAGGGCTGTCCGTGATGAAGTGTTGAAACTGATCCTCGCTCCCAGGAGCAATCCATTGGGCCATCGGCGTCATGCTTTTTCGACGAGCCATGCTGCACAAGCCTTGAACATACAGTGGCGCGAGACGACGTTGCGCCTTGTGCGGGAACTGACTCTGAAAGGGCTCGAACCAGCTTGGAAAATGGCGAGTCCAGCGCGGCAAGGGGCGACGCATAGTGAAGACCAGCATCGTTGATGCTGGTCTTCTTGTCACGCCCTAGGTTTTCCCGAAGTACAGTTATGGGCCGTCCCGATCTCACTGTACTGCCGCTCCCGACCGCTGTCACCCTGTTGAGCCGCTGGATCACGCCTCGTCTACCCGAAAAACTATTGCACGCACACGAGAAAATTTCTGATGCCGACTTGGTGGCTGTGGCGCTGCTCCAGAAGCTTCATAAGGCCCCCTATTTCAGCCGCTGGTGGAGCCTGCTCAAACTCAATCACTTCGCCCACTACCCCTCCGAACCGCAAGCCCGGATTCGGCTCGCTCGTTTGGCCCCGGTGATCGAACAACTGGCCACCGAAGTCCAGAGACTGGACTTCGTGGCTGTAGATTCCGAGCCGCTCCCGGTGTGCACCTTCAAGCGTGCGCCACGCTGTAAATTCCCTGGGGCACGTCACGGATTTAGCACCGCTGGCTCCGTCTACGGCTTCAAACTACACGCGTGGAGCGCCCTGAACGGCAGGATTGTGAAGTATGACATTCGCCCAGCCAACGCGCATGATTTTACCGTGCTGTGGGAAATGAACCGAGCTTGGCCCGCTTACGGCGGGCCAAAACAGATTGGGGACAAGGGCTATCAGTCCGGAACGTGCTTGACCCCTCCAAAAGCCAATGCGAAACAGCTTGATCCGCGCTGGAAAGAGGAGTATGCCGCGGCGAGAAAGTGTATTGAGTCCGCCTTCTCCGTGTTGGTGGGGGCCGGGGTGCGCTGGGGACAGGTCAAAACCTACCTGAGCCTGCGTTTGAAAGTCGCACTGCATGTCCTCGCGCATAACCCGAAATTCATGGACATTGGTGCTTAAACCGGGAACTGTCAACCCCTATTCGCGGTTATTCACTAGAGCATTTGACATAAGAAGATGTCAGGGAAGACGTGGGTGAACCAGTCAAAGACATCTCGTAAAGAAACGGCATCCAGGGCATCCGAAATCCCCTGAAGCAGTGCTGGAACTTCTCGCCATTCACCCGCGCGAACGCGGGCTTTGACTTTGGAAAACATCTGTTCGATGGGATTGAAGTCAGGGCTCTACGGGGGCAAGAACAGCACGACACAACCCCTGGCTTCAATGTGCGTCCGAACGGACGCACGGTGATGTGCCGAGAGGTTGTCCAGCACCACCACTTGTCCAGGGGTCAAGGCTGGGCACAGGATTTCTCGTACGTACCACTCGAAACTCACGCCGTTCACCGCGCCCTCCAAGATCAGTGGGGCAACGGGACCACTGGCCTGCAACGCGCACACGAGCGTTTGATTGCGTCCCCAGTTGCGGGGCACCGAACAGACCGCGCGCCGTGTCCGGTGCGCGCGACCATACCCCCGAGTCATCGCTGTATTGAAGCCACGTTCATCCAGAAAGACCAGCCGGGCCGGAGTCTGAAGGGAGGGCTTCAGGTCATTCAGGAACTGCTGACGCAGTTCCTCATTCCGTTCGGCGGCGACCCGCGTTTTTTTTGTAGGTGATGCCATGTCGCCGGAAGACCCGGTCGACTGTCCGGTAACTGATCTTGAGCCCGGTCTTGGCCTCCAACAGGCGAGCATGCTCTTCCAAGGTCGCGTCAAGATGCTCCTCCAGCTGCTGGAGGAGCATCTGCTCATGCTCGCTCTGCACGCTCGAGCGACGCCCGGTCGGGCGTTTGACTTGTGAGAGCGTGCCCGCCTCATGTTTCCTCAGATATAACGCGATGGTCCGAACATCGACTCCGAACGTTTGGGCCACCCATGGATGATTTTGCTCGTTCAGTGCAGCCGCGACAATCCGTTCTCGGAGATCAATGCTGTACCCACGTGCCCCGACCCGTTTTCCCATCCTCTTATTCTGTCAAATGCTCTAGTGGCCCAGTTTGGCGAGCATTTGGCGTTGACGGTTCTGGGTGAAACCCCCCCGTTGCTGGCGCAACGCCCCCCTCAAGGGGAGGACAACAGCTTTTGCGCTCCCCTTAAGGGGGGCTGGCTGCGAAGCAGACTGGGGGGTTCACCTTCCACCTCAACGAAACTTGTCTTGATGCCATCTGGCACGCGCCCCAGCCCCAATCAAAAGCACATCTCCCCAAAGCTCCCAGCACCCCCCTTGACCTTTCCCTAATATCTGTGTATAGTTTCAATTCGTGCGCCGCTTAGGAAGTGCCTAGCGGCTGGAAGGTGCCCCCACATTCAGGACATGCTGCCGATCAAAGGCATTTGCGAGTCACTGGGGCTGTGCTTTCCCGAAAGGACTACAAATGAACTTTGATCAATTGATCGCGCCCGAACTTGCGGCGCGCCTCGCTGAACGTGGCATTACCGAAGCTAGCCCTATTCAGGCAGAAACCCTGCCCCATACCCTGGCTGGCAAAGACCTGATTGGCCGCGCCCGCACCGGTACCGGCAAAACGCTGGCCTACGCGCTGCCCATCATCATGAAGCTGGACGCCAGCCGTGAGCGTGGCCGCGTGCCCCGCGCCATCATCGTGGCCCCGACCCGCGAACTGGCCAAGCAAGTGGCCGAAGAATTCAGCAAAACCGGCGGCGACCTCGTGACCGTAACTGTTTACGGCGGCGCAGCTTATGCGCCCCAAGAAAACGCCCTGCGCCGTGGCGTGGACATCGTGGTAGGCACTCCGGGCCGCCTGATCGACCACCTCGAGCGCGGCAACCTTGACCTGAGCGGCATCGAATTCGCCGTGCTGGACGAAGCCGACGAGATGCTCAGCGTGGGTTTTGCCGACGCCATCGAAACCATTTTGCAGCGCACGCCTCCTACCCGCCTGACCCAGCTCTTCAGCGCCACCCTGACCGACGACATCCGCCGGATCGCGCGTCAGTACCTGCGTGAGCCTGTGCTGGTTGACCTCGTGGGCGAAGGCAAGAGCCAAGTGGCCCAGACCGTAGAGCACTTGAAGGTGAAAGTGGGCCGCAGCCGCACCCGCGTACTGGCCGACCTGCTGACCGTCTACAACCCCGAAAAAGCCATCGTGTTTACCCGCACCAAGCGCGAAGCCGATGAACTGGCGATGGAACTGATCCACCGTGGACTGGAAGCCGAAGCCCTGCACGGCGACCTTGCCCAGAGCCAGCGTGAACGCGCCCTCGGCAACTTCCGCAACGGACGCGCTGGCGTACTCGTCGCTACCGACGTGGCCGCCCGTGGCCTCGACATTCCCGAAGTGGACTTGGTGGTTCAGTACCACCTGCCCCAAGACCCCGACAGCTACGTGCACCGTTCGGGACGCACGGGCCGCGCAGGCCGCACCGGCACCGCCATCGTGATGTACGGTGACCGCGACGGACGCGAAATGAACGGTCTGGAGCGCGTGACGGGCGTGCGTTTTATCGAGCGCCCTCTGCCTACCCCCAAAGAAGTGCAGTCTGCGAGTGCCAAAGCCTCTGCCGACCTCGTGCGTCACGTCGATCCTGCCGCTGCCACGACCTTCCAAGCCGAAGCCGAGCGGTTGTTCAGCGAACTGGGTCTGGAAGCACTGGCCCGTGCGCTGGCCAAGATCAGCGGCGTCAGCGAGCCTGTGAAGGCCGCGAGCCTGCTCAGCGGTGAAGAAGGCCTGACCACCATCATCCTGCACGCCGAGCGCATGAGCGTTCCCCGCGCAGTGGCCGTCATTGCCCAGAACTGCGACGCCGATACGCGCCGCTTGGGCCGTGTGCGTCAGTGGCGCGGCGGTGCCGTGGCCGACGTGCCCAGCGAGTACATTGCCAAGCTGTTGGCGGCCAGCCCCCTCGGCGGAGAAGTCACCGTAGAAGTGGCGCAGGAACTCCCCGAATTGTTCGAAGCCCCCACCCGTGAAGGTCGTCAAGGCGGCTATCAGGGCGGCAACCGTGGCAACCGCGACGAAGGCGGCTACCGTGGACGCGGCCAGAGCGGCTACCAAGGTGGCGGTCAAGGACGCAGCCAGAGCGGCAGCAGCCAAGGCGGTTATCAGGGCGGCGGACGCAGCCAGAGCAGCGGCGGCTACCAAGGCGGCGGACGTAGCCAAGGTGGCAACGGCGGCGGACAAGGCGGCTACCAGCAGCGCGGCGCACAGGGCGGACGCCCCCGTGAAGACTTCGCAGACCGCGAATTTGTTCCTGCCGGACGCTAAAGCCTAAGCGAGTTTTAGAACTCCAGATGAATGCCCCTGCCGAAAGGTGGGGGTGTTTTCTTGGTGTGTGGGCGTTGTTAGGGAGTGAGTCTAAGGGTCTAAAAAAGGCAATCGCTGGCGCTCACTCACCCCGCCGCTGACGCAGTGCCCCTCTCCCACAAGGGGCGAGGGCTAAAAGCAAGCACAAAGGCTTGGTTTAGCTCCTCACCCTTGAGGGGGGAGGCTGGGAGGGGGTGAGTGAGCGCAGCAATTGCCCTTCCTTAGACCCTTTGACCAACCACCCTGCAACCCTCCCCTCCCCCACCAAACGCCCGTTTGTGTCCCGCCCCGTAACGCCCCGGCCGCCGCTGTGGTCTAGACGCACCTTGACCCGCCCCCCCCGCAGACCGTAGGGTAAGGGCATGAGTGCGTTCCGTCTCGTGGTGGTAATTCTTAGTTTCGGGGGTTGTGTCCGAGGCTGAGCGCCACCGCGTGCCACCACACACCCCCGCCCAAGCGACAGGGCGGGGGATTTTTTGTTCAACAGCAAGGTCAGCAGCACAACAAACATGCAGAAAGGTAGGACTTACAGGGGAGGCACACAGATGACGCAGGGCAGCGGGCAGGACACCGAGCAACAGCACATGGAGCAGCAACCTTTGACCGGGCATGAGTTAGACCGGGGCAGCATGACGGGCGCGAAAGCACTCTGGGCCACGCTCGCCAATCACGGTATCAGCACGGTCTTCGGGTATCCGGGCGGCGCGATTATGCCCGTGTACGACGCACTCACTTTTTACCCGGAGGTGCGGCATGTGCTGGCCCGCCACGAGCAGGGCGCGATTCATGCCGCAGAGGGCTGGGCCAAAGCCACCGGAGAAATCGGCGTGTGTATCGCCACATCCGGCCCCGGTGCGACCAACCTAGTGACCGGACTGGCCGACGCGATGCTCGACAGCGTGCCTCTGCTGGCAATTACGGGCAACGTGGCGCGGCACCTGATGGGCACCGACGCTTTTCAGGAAGCCGATATCACGGGCATTACGCTGCCCATTACCAAGCATAACTACGTGGTGCGCGACGTGGAAGAACTGCCCCGCGTGATTGCCGAGGCCATCCGGATTGCGCGGAGTGGCAGACCCGGCCCCGTGCTGGTAGACATTCCCAAGGATGTGCAGTTGGCAGCGTATGCGGGCGAAGTGGCCTACCCGCACGCCCGCCCGGAGCATCCCGCACCCAAACCCGAAGCGATTGCGCGGGCCAAAGAACTGCTGCTGGCCGCCAAAAAACCCGTGATCATGGCGGGCGGCGGCTCGCTGGACGCCAGCGCTGAAATTACGGCATTGGCCCGCGCTTGGGATATTCCCGTGATTACCACCCTGATGGGACTGGGTGCGTTTCCTTCCTCTGACCCCCTGTGGCTGGGCATGCCGGGAATGCACGGCAGCGTGGCCGCCAACCGCGCCATCAGTGAAGCCGACGTGCTGCTGGGCATCGGCCTGCGCTTTGATGACCGCGTGACGGGCCGCGTGAACGGCTTTGCGCCCAACGCTGCGATTATTCATGTGGAACTGGACGCCGCCGAAATTGGCAAAATTGTGCGGGTGGGCGTGCCGGTACGCGGGGACGCGGTGGTGGCCGCCAAAATGCTGACCGAAAGCGCACAGAAACTTGACCTGCCGGAGTGGCGGGCACAAATTGAGGAATGGAAGAGCCGCACGGTCACGCCCACCGAGTGGGGCGCTGGATTCGCCGTGAAATCGGTGGTAGACCGCCTGCGCCCCGACGACATTCTGAGCAGCGACGTGGGGCAACACCAAATGCTGGCCGCGCAACTGGCCCGCTTTGAAAAGCCGCGCCGCTGGATCAATTCGGGCGGGCTGGGAACGATGGGCTTCGGCTTTCCGGCAGCCATCGGCGCAGGCATGGCCGAACCCGGCGTGACCAGCATCGTCATTGCGGGCGACGGCGGATTCCAGATGACCTTACAGGAACTGGCGACCCTCAAGATGTACGACATCCGCAACGTCAAAATCTGCATCATCAACAATTCTTATCTGGGCATGGTGCGCCAGTGGCAAGAACTGTTCCATGAGAAGCGGTACAGCGAAGTGTGGCTGGGCGACTCCAACCCCGATTTTGTGAAACTGGCTGAAGCCTACGATGTCCCCGGCTACCGCGCCTCCAACGCCGAGGAACTGTCCGGCGTGATCGACGCTTGGCTGGCAGACCCCAAATCGGCCCTACTGGAAATCGTAGTGCCACACGAACACGGCGTGTTCCCGATGGTTCCGGCAGGCGCGGCCCTTTACGAGATGATTGAAACCGAGCCGCCCCGCAAGCAGCCCGACCTATCGGCGGAGATGAAGGCAGCGGCAGAAGAGGCCAAAAACGCATGAGCGACTACACGATGACCGAGCAGCCCAAAGACCACCTCGTTTCGGCGTTGGTGCGCGACGAACCCCGCGTGCTGACCCGGATTACGGCCCTGTTCGGGCGGCGCGGCTACAACATTCGCAGCCTCAGCGTGGGCGCAACCGAGCATCCCGGCCTCTCCCGCATGACTTTCGTGGTCACGGGAGACCGGGGCGTGGTGGAACAAGCCATGCGCCAACTGGAAAAACTGCATGACGTGGTAAGGATCATCGACCACAGCTTGGAAAAATTTGTAGACCGTGAATTGGTGCTGGTCAAAGTGGCGATTTCGCCCGACAGCCGAGTAGAAGTACGCCAGATAGCCGAAGATTTCCGCAGCCGAATCGTAGATGTGGGCCGCCACGCCCTGACCTTTGAAGTCACGGGCGACGAGGGAAAAATCACCGCTTTTATCGAGCAGATGCGCCCGTTCGGAATTCTGGAAACCATGCGAACGGGCCGCATTGCCCTCACACGCGGCAGCAACGCCGACATTCCCAGCCACGTCTACCATGATGGAGAAACTGAAACGTTGCGCCCAGCGGTAGAAAGTGTGGAGCCGAGGGAAGAGCGGGCGCGGGATGTGCCGAATTTGTTCTGAGAGTTGAGGTTCTGGGTGAACACCCCCGTTGCTGACGCAACGCCCCCACTTAGAGGGGAGGACAACAACTCTTTTGCGCTCCCCTCTAAGGGGGGCTGGCTGCGACGCAGACTGGGGGGTTGCCCTTCAACCCCATCCTTACCTAGCCCACACTCCCCCACCCACCCCCGCAATACAGGAGAATCTACAAATGGCTGCAACGATGTTCTATGACCGCGACGTGTCTCTCGACTCTATCCAAGACAAGCTGATTGCGATTATCGGCTACGGCTCTCAGGCGCACGCACACGCACAAAACCTGCGTGACAGCGGCCTGAACGTGGTTGTCGGCCTGCGCGAAGGCTCCAGCAGCAAGGCCAAAGCCGAGCAAGCGGGCCTGAAAGTGGTCAGCATCGAGGAAGCCACCAAAACGGCAGATGTGGTCATGCTGCTCATTCCCGACGAGAACCAGCCAAAAACCTATGCCGAAAGCATCGAGCCGCACCTGACCGCAGGCAAAGCGCTGGCCTTTGGACACGGCTTCAACGTGCATTTCGGACGCATCAAGCCCCCCGCCGATGTGGACGTGTACCTCGTGGCCCCCAAAGGCCCCGGCCACATGTTGCGCCGCGTGTACGCTGACGGCGCAGGCATGCCCGGTATTTTTGCCGTGCAGCAAGATGCTAGCGGAAAAGCCCGCGAGATCGCCTTGGCCTACGCACGCGGCATCGGCTGTACCCGTGCAGGCGTGCTGGAAACCACCTTCAAGGAAGAAACCGAAACCGACCTCTTTGGTGAGCAGAGCGTGTTGTGCGGCGGCGTGACCCACCTGATTCAGGCTGGATTCGAAACCTTGGTGGAAGCAGGCTATCAGCCTGAAATCGCCTACTTTGAAACCCTACACGAAGTCAAACTGATCGTAGACTTGATCTACGAGAAGGGCTTTGAAGGCATGCGCCACAGCATCAGCAACACCGCCGAGTTTGGCGACTATGTGACGGGCCCGCGCATTATTACCGATGAAACCAAGGCCACCATGAAAGACGTGCTGACCGATATTCAAACCGGAAAATTTGCCGAGCGGTTTATTGCCGACGCCGAGAGCGGCTTCCCGTACATGAATGAGCAGCGCAGCAAAATGCGCGACCACAAGCTGGAAACGGTGGGCAAGGAACTGCGCGACATGATGCCCTTCATCAGCAAGAAGGCGCTGGAAGTCTAAACCGACAGCAACAAAAAGTGGCCCGTTTCCCATTGAGGAGGCGGGCCAATTCCGTTGTTGAGATTAGGGTTTGGGCGTGTAGAGCGGCACGGCGGGCGCGTCTCCATCAATTTTGCTACTGAAATACACCCACCAGACGATCCGCGCCGAGGGATTATTCTTCGCCTCAGCAAAAGCAGCCTGCGAGGAGTCATTTCCCTTGAGAAAATACCAGCTATAGACAGGCGTCCAGACATTGAGTCTAGGCGCAGTCTTCAGCAACCCTTCGCTGCCGCCACCCAATCCAGCGGCTCGGCTGCCCATGCCCATACACTGCTTCGTCAGATTGGTTTCTGAAGCGGTGCTAGCTCCCAAGAGAGCCAATTGCTGATTGGGCGCACACGGCTGAATTCCGGGCAAAACCAGAGGAGCCGCGCTGCTCCCCCGGCCAATCGGATCGCCTGCCAAGCCCACGATCAAGCGGATCGGGGTTTTGAAATCGTAGACAGAGAGGCTATGGAAGCCCTGATAGAGTCCTGAATCTTTCTCGTTTGCCGCACCAAGTTGGCTGACGACCCGAATCGTGGCCCTTTTGCTGCCTACGGGGGCCGTGACCGTGACTGCCTGAAAGTTTCCCAACAACGCCGACAATTCTGCCGCGTTGAGGGACGAGAGGCTCTGGCTGGAAGCGACCGGAAGAGTGAGGAAGGCCAATAAAATCCCGCTATGAAGTCGCACGGGGGCAGTGTACTGGGGTAATGGAGCGACAGCGGCATAAAGTTTGGTCTAGTTTCGATACCTACTGACTGAACAGTCGCAAATTATGCAGATGTGCCCAACCAAAGAGCGTCAAGAGGGGCACACCTTCATGGGGGCATATCTAGACAGATAAATATCTTTGTGGGCATGAAAAAGTTCACTGAAGGGATATGACCTTCATTAATCGGGCGGCCCGCCTATGAGTTGGATGCTTGGGCGACGGCTGGTCTCAAGCCTAAGCTTGCTGGCCGCCCTGTTGATTTGGTCACAGGCCAGCGCACAGCAGGCGTTCACGACGCGCTACAGCAATCCGTCTGCCAACGGCGACATCGTGCTGATCGGCAACGTGAATTACTACTGCACCACTGACAAACCGCCCGCCAGCACCAGCGAAGCCACCAAATGTGCCAGTGCCCGCGCTGTTGTGCCGGGAAATATGGCCAACACCGTGACCAACAATCAGGTGTATTTGGTCAACAGTGACACCGACAAAGACCCTTCTACCATCAATTCCAGTTCGGCCACCCTGACCGTGCCCTCCACGAGCAGCATTTTGTTTGCGGGGCTGTATTGGAGCGGCAGTTCAAGTAGCGCCATCAACCGCCGAAGCGTATCGTTTGGCCTTCCCGGACAGGCGGTGAGTCCACTGACGGCGCTCACCACCAACGTCGCCAGAATAGGCAACACCTACCAATCGTTTGTAAACGTGACGGCACTGGTGCAGGCCGGGGGCAGCGGAGCCTATACGGTCGCCAACATCAACAGCACGCAGGGGGCGGGAACGTGGGCCAACTGGACGCTGGTAGTGGCCTTCAAAGATGTCGCCCTCCCCGTGCGGAATCTCTCCGTGTTCAATGGCTTGCAGAGCGCCGCAGATCCAAATTTTCCATTGGACATCAGCGTCAGCGGCTTCTTGACCCCTAGTGTCGGAGCCGTGAACAGCACGGTTGGCGTGGTGGCTTACGACGGAGACCGGGGAGCCGCCGAGGGAGCCGGAACCGGGGGCAGCCTGCAATTCGGAACCAACAGCGGCGCACTCAATCCGGTCTTCAATGCGGCCAACCCCGTCAACGACGTCTGCAACTCCACTATTTCAGCACTGGGAACAGAGATAACGGCGGGCCAGAATCCCACCTTTGCCAACACGCTGGGGCTAGACATAGATACCTTTAAAACGTGAGTTCGGGTTAAGCCTATTGGCGTAATATCGCTTTTCATTACGCTCAAAGACGAAAAGTTGGCAAGAGTTGAGGCTCACTGAGATGATTGGTTTGCACACCTACTCAGGAGCC
>NZ_SSNW01000052.1 GCF_004801315.1 Deinococcus sp. Arct2-2 | reverse complement strand
TGTGATCCGTGGCGTCAACGTGGTTTAGGCGTGGCTCTGGACAACAGTTCCGCATTCCGACCCGCTGGGGCTCCCAAGGTCGCCTCAATGTGATCGGTACGTACCCGGTGGATTCAAGCGGTGGTCGCAACAGCAGCTTCAAGTCCGTGTAGCGCGTATTCAAAGGCCTCCTTGGGTGTCTGCCACCCCAAGACTTTGCGTGGTCTGGCATTGAGCGTCTTTGCTACAGCCGCGAGGTCGTCTGCGCTGTGCAGGCTCAACTCCGTGCCTTTCGGAAAGTATTGGCGCAAGAGCCCGTTGGTATTTTCGTTTGTCCCTCTCTGCCAAGGGCTTCTCGGCTCGCAGAAATAGATGCCCACCCCCGTGTCCAGGTGCAGGTGTTCGTGCTGACTCATTTCTGCACCCTGATCCCAAGTCAGTGAGCGGCGGAGCTGGGGGGGCACGGTCGTCATCACCCGGGCAATGGCTTCCCGGACGGCCTGAGCACCGTGGCCAGCCAAAGCTGGCCCGTTCTTCACCGGCGCCTGCAGACCATATTCCGGCATCCGGGGCAGGTGCAACAACAGGGTGAAGCGCGTGGTGCGCTCCACGAGTGTGCCGATCGATGAGCTGCCCAACCCGAGGATGAGATCTCCCTCCCAGTGACCGGGCACTTCCCGGTTCGTCGCCTCCTCTGGGCGCGCTTTGAGCATGACCTCGGGAATAACGAACGTTTTGCCCGGGCTGTACCGGCGTGCCCGCGGCACGCGCAGCACTCGGCCCGTCCGGAGACAAGCCGTCAGGTCGTGGCGCGTTGCGCCGCGACCTTCGATGTACAGCGCTTGGTAAATGGCTTCGTGGCTGATGCGCATAGTGTCATCCTCCGGGAAGTCGAGTCGCAAGCGCTGGGCGATTTGTTCTGGACTCCACGCCGCGGTCCACCGCCGAGCCTGTCGCTGACCATGACGGCGGCCCTTCCAAGCCACTGTTGGCCCAGGAATCGGCGTTCCTGTGGCCGAGACCAATACGCCCGACAACCGATCTTCGACATACGTCCGCAAAGTCACGTTGACCGCCAGTTTTGCTGGCTTTGGACGCCGGGCGGCACGCTCGGCGTGCCACTGCGCGGTGGTCGCCCGGTACAATAGGCCACCATTCCGTGTGGCGGCGTTGCGCCGTACCTCACGTGAAATCGTCGATGCCGCTCGCTTCAATCGACGGGCAATCTCGCGAATGCCGAGCTGTTGCGCTCGGGAGAGTGCGATCTCTTCGCGCTCGACAAACGATAAACAGCGCCCAGAAAGGGGGGTTGCTTTTGGGCCTCACGTTGGTGTTGGCATGCCACCGGCCTCCCGGAACCACCGTGTCCCAACCGCTGGCGAGATCCCTGCGCCCGTCGCAGCGTCGACACTCGACCACCCTGCGGCGATCAACGTCCAGAACCGCTGCTGAGCTTCACGCCGTGCCAGTCTTGGCCGTCCTGGTGAACTCATCTTACTCCGTCCAGATCGATCTGACTGCCGTTTCACATGTTTCATCACAACCCCCTGGTTTGAGGTGTTGCGACGACCACTTGAATTCACCCACGCTGCACGGCACAACGCCAGCATTGGAGCTGCGTACGTTGCAGGGCAGGTGCAATCAAGGACAGGTGATCGCCTATCTGGATACCCTTGCTCAGCACAGTGAGCCGTCCCGGCTCACTGTGATCGTCCTCGACAATGCTGCAGTTCATCGGGGCAAAGCCATTCGGGAAAAACAAATCGGTTGGGAAGCCCAGGGCCTGTATCTCCGGTATCTTCCGCCCTATGCACCGTTCCTGAACCTGATTGAGGGGATTTGGAAGCAGATCAAAGGGGTGTTGATGCCCCGCCGCTCCTACAACACTCTGGCTGAACTTGAGGCTGCACTACATCTCGCCCTCAGCGCCATTGGTGCAAAGTTTATCTAAAAAATTATCTTGCTGTACTTAAACAAGGTTTTTAGTGTTTGCCTTTAGCCCTCGCCCCTTGTGGGAGAGGGGCGCTGCACCGCAGCGGGGTGAGGGGAAGTGAGCGCAGCGATTGCTCTTGACCTTCCTTAGACCTTCGACCTTTAGACAAAGCCCCCAGCAACCTCAGACTATTACCCTAAACCCCCGTCGCCACAATCGCCCCCAGCAGCGCAATCGGCGCAGTTTCCGCCCGCAGAATCCGGGGGCCGAGCGTCACCGCCACCGCCCCACGCTCCTGCAACTGCGACACTTCGGGGTCAGAAAATCCGCCTTCCGGCCCAGTCAGAACGGTGACTGGGGCGGCCCAGTTCAGGTGTTCTGCCAACGTAGCGCGGCTGCCGGGATGGGCCAAAAAGAGCGTGCCTGACCACACGAACTCGGCCAAAGGCAGCGGCTCCAGCACTTCGGGCGTCACGGCGCGGCGGGATTGTTTGCTGGCTTCTTCGGCCACCCGGCGCAGGCGCAGCAGCTTTTGCGTGCCAATTTCGCGGACGTCGGCGTGCCGGGTGATGAGGAGTTGAATGCGGGCCACGCCAAGTTCGGTGGCGGCGCGGGTCACGTCGCTCAGCTTGTCGCCCTTGAGGAGCGCGATGGCGAGGGTCACGGGCTGCGGCGTTTCGGCAGTGGCCTGCACGCCCGCGCCCAAAGTCAGCACTGCGCCCAATTCGGTCAGTTCGGTCAGGGTGGCCTCAGCCTCCACGCCCTGTCCATCAAACACGCGCAGGCTGTCGCCGGGGCCGAGGCGCAACACCTGCACATGCCGCGCCTCACGCGGGCCGAGCAAGATGGTGGGCGTGAGGGCGTCTACCTTTATCCGCACGCTCACCTGACAGCCCTCATCGGTGGGCAGGGGCGCGGGCCGTGACCAACACCCATTCGCCGTCTTCACGCACCTGCACGGCCTCGAAGCCTTCCCGGTCTAGCGCTTCACGCACCAGCGGCAGCTTATTGGTCAGGATTCCGGTCAGGATCAGTGGCCCGCCCGCCCGCAACTGCGCGGCGTATTCTCCGGCCAACAGGTCGTGCAGTTCGGCGTACAGGTTGGCTACCAGCACATCAAATGGCTCGTCTTGCCAATCATCCTCTTGCCCACCAGAATTGCCCAGTCCCAAAGAGCCTTCTTCAAAGCGGCTGCGTCCGGCGGGCACGCTGTTGATCTCGGCATTTTCGCGGGCAATCGGAATGGTCAGCGGGTCGATATCGACGCCCAGCGCGTGTTCAGCGCCCAGCAACGCGGCGGCAATCGCCAGCACGCCGCTGCCTGTGCCTACGTCCAGCACGCGCAGGCCAGTCAACTCCAGCGCAGAGAGGGCTTCTACGGCCATGCGCGTAGTGGCGTGGTGGCCCGTGCCGAAGGCCATGCCGGGTTCGATGATCAGCGGCACTTGCCCAGCTTCAACTTCGTGCAGCAGCCAAGGCGGCACGATGGTCAGGCGTCCGGCTTTCACGGGGCGCAAGGTGCGGCGAAATTCGGCCTGCCAGTCCTGCTCGGCTTCCTCTCGCCACTCGCCGTCGGCAATAGCAGGATCAAGGTCGCTCTGGGCGTTGAAATAGGCGCGGATCAGTCCAGCGCGTTCTTCGAGGCCTGTGGCTCCCGCCTCCCACAACAGGTCGAGGTGGGCTTCGCGGGTTTCAAAGGTTCCGGGCAGGTGATACACCAACATAGGCCAGAGTGTAGCGGCTGACCCAGCCCTATACGCTCAGCGCCGTAGGCCCGTACCCCCAACTTCACCCCGCAGGCCCACTAAAATAGTGTACTATTCAACCGGTCAATTACGGGCGAAGGCGTTAGACCTGATCAGCCTCAAGGCAAACGCTGAGGCAGCAACTTTTCCGATTCGTCTAGAACTCGGCGGTCATTCTCATTGTTAATGTGAGATAAAAATAGAGTTGATGTTAAGTGGTTCAACACAAAATGTTGCTCCGCGCAAGCCCCCAGTGGACTGACTTCCTTAACACTTCTGATCTTCAGACTTTAGCCTTACACTTCGGTAACAACCTCTGAACGCAGAGGGCACACTTTGGGGGAACTCCGTGAAAGACAGCCGCAACACATTGCACGCACCTGCCGGGGCGTCTGCCGTTGTGGCGCAGTCTGATAAAAATCGGCCCACCACCCCCAATCCAGTCGCTGCCTACCAAGTGCCGCCCGGAGAAGCCCAACTGTGTCTTCACCCAGATGGACACCTGTCGGTAGAGTCGGCGGCCCCCGACAAGTTGCGGGCGGCGTTGGCATGGCTGCCCTGTATCCGCGAACGCCATGTCACGGCGGCCCGCCTGACCGGACATGTCCTGCTGTCTGACCCCGCCCCCATAGGCATCAGGTGGCCGGGCCAACACCGCCGCACGACCACCGCCGATCTGTGTTTCAGTAGCCCGGGTTTCAGTGGCCCGGTTCAGGGGCAGCACGAGCCGAGCGGAGCCGAAGGGCAAGACAGTGCAGACAAACGGCACACCCGCAATCAACCCCTGTACCTGACGCTCAGTTGGCCCTCCGCCCGGGCTCCCGAAGCACCCGCGCCGCCTGTTGTGACGGCTCTCCCCGCTGCTATTCCGGCACAGATGGTGGGCTGGCTGGCTCTCCCTTTGCCCGCTGCGTTGGCGGCGGCAGTGGCGTACTGGCAGGCGCGGGGCAGCGCGGCTCAGGTTCAATTGAGCGACGGCGTGAAACTGCACACAGAGCAGAACGCGGCGTACAGCGCCCTCGTTTTGGGCATAGAGGCCCACAGTTCGGACTCGGCGCACCGCCCCGCCCTGATCTACGCGCCAGACGGCACCCCGGTAGGCTCACTGTGGATTTGGGAAGGCCGCAGCGAGAGCCAGCCGCAGCGCACATCCAAATCCCGAACAGCCAAAGCCCAAACAGCCAAGCCCCAAACATCCAGCACGCAGACATCCGGAATTCAAGCGGCAAAGACCCAACTTGCCCACCTCCACACGGATCAATCAGCCCCAGAGCAGGCCGCACCCACACAGCAAACGGCTGAGCAGCAGGAACGGGCAGCAGCTTTGCAAGTGCTGACGTTGGTGGCTGCTCAAGCCCGCGCCCAGTGCCGGGCACAGCGGCGCGAGCGGGCCGCGCATCTCGGCAGCGTTCTCAGCGGCGACCTGTTGGCACTGGCCACCCACGACG
The DNA here is from genome assembly GCF_004801315.1 of Deinococcus sp. Arct2-2. Classification (GTDB taxonomy): domain Bacteria; phylum Deinococcota; class Deinococci; order Deinococcales; family Deinococcaceae; genus Deinococcus. The sequence goes on along the minus strand of NZ_SSNW01000052.1, from coordinate 36,803 downwards.
CCTCCCCCGACGCGCCCCTGCATTCGGCCATGCGCTTGGTAGGGGCCAGAGGCGCGGCGCTGATTACGGTGCAGCGCCCAGAGCCTTCTGCCTCAGAGGTGTCCCCAATCCCGTCCCCCACGTCATCGGTGCAGGTCTTTTGTCCGGTGCAACTGGGCAGCCTCAGCCAGCCGGATCTGAACCGCTTGCTGCGGAGTTCGTTGGTACGGCGGTTGGCAGCGGGCCACGTCGTCACCCCGTTCGTGCTGGCCTTCGGACGCTTTGCGGCGCGTCAGGCGACCTTGGTGGTGCCTCTGCGGGCGGCGGGGCCACTCGCCGGGGCGTGGGTCTTCCAGTGCCCCTACTGGCCGTCTCATCCCAACCCGGAAGCGTGGACGGCGCTGCTGGAGGCGGCCAACCATCCCGCCCACCTGCAAAGCTTGCTGGGCGACCTGCCCGGCTCGGATGCCGATGGACACCTGACCGCCCTGAGCCTGCTGCGGAGTTTGGGGGAAACCGATATTCCGTACACGCTGGCCGAGCGCGGATTGACCCACCTGACGGGGCGCACCGGGGCGCAGTCGGGCACGTACCTGACGGTGCAGACCACACGCGGCACGGAAGGCGGCGCGGCAGACCTGACCTCGATTGTGCAGGTGGGCCAAGAGCAATTGACCGTGCCCCTGAGCATGCTGCGAACCGTTGCCAGCGGCGGCGAACAACTGCTGCTGAGTGCGCCGCATCCGCTGTTATCACTTCCGCTGACCAGCGCCCTGCTCACGCCTATTCAGTCTTCGGGGCGCACCACAGGCGTACTGGCGCTGCTGGACACGCGGGAGGGAGCCAGCCCAGCACCCGAAACACCCGGCCTGCTGGCACTGTTGGCGCAGCGGGTGAGTAGCGCCGCCGAACGCTATGTGGCTCTGCGAACGTTGGCGCACACCCGCGAACAGGCTTTCCGGGTGCTGGGCACGGTGCTGGAATACCGCAGCTACGAAACCAAAGGCCACACTGACCGAGTGACCGAATGGGCGCTGAAACTTGGCCTACACCTCGACCTCGATTTTACCCAACTGACCCACCTCCGCTGGGGCGCGTATCTGCACGACCTCGGCAAAATTGCCATTCCAGACGCCGTACTGCTGAAAACTGGCCCCCTGACGGCGCGGGAGCGCGAGCTGATGCACCAACACGTCACCATTGGCGAGCAAATGCTGAGAGAACAGGAATTCGTGCCGCCCGAAGTGCTGGGTGTGGTGCGCCACCACCACGAACGCTGGGACGGGCGCGGCTACCCCGACGGCTTGGCACAGCACGAAATTCCTATGCTGGCGCGGCTCTTTGCGGTAGTAGACGTCTACGACGCCCTGACCAGCGAGCGCCCCTACAAAAAATCGTGGACTCAACACGACGCCTTGTTCGAGATGCGCCGCATGGCAGGTACGCACCTTGACCCAGACATTTTGGAACAGTTTGAAGGCGTGTTGCGGAGCATGGACGACAGCAGCGCCCCGATAGAGACGACGGAAAGCGGCACGTAATCAAGGATTGCTTGAGCATGTCGAATAGCTGAATCTTGCGGCGGTGTGCAGAGAGTTCCCCGCCCTTCACACTATGGACGGCCCTTCATACGGCTGCTCATCGTCCCAATCCTAATCACTCTGCCAAATCACAGCCGCAACACTCCGAGTCCTGTCCCTCTCAGGCGGCTGCTCCTAGCTCCCCCTCTAGGCTGCACAGGCACGCTCCCCGCCTTCCAACCATCCGTATACTGCGCCCCATGAAGCTTGCCATCGTCGGCGTCGGCAAACTCGGCCTCGCCCTGCTCGAAGGTGTGACCGCCCAGCGCGTCATCGACCCATCCGAAATCGGCCTGCTCGATGTCAATACAGCCCGTGTGCAAGAAATTGCCACCCGCACAGGCGCACGCGTCATCAAGCGGGCAGATTTGGCCTATGCGGGGCGCGTGCTGGTCAGCCTGCAACCCCGCGTCTTCCCCGAAGTCACCGAATGGCTGGCACAGGAAAACACCGGCTACATCAGCACGATGGCGGGCGTGAGTACGGCAACGCTGGTACGGCGACTGGGAACCAAGCGTGTGGTGCGCGTGATGCCCAACTTGGCCGCCACCATTGGCCGCAGCCAAACCGCCATTACCGGGCCACGTGAAGCGCAGGATGCCGGAGACTTGGCTTTTGCCATGACCCTCTTTGGCGCGGTGGGCGACGTGTATGACCTGCCCGAACACCTGTTCAACGCCTTTACGGGCATGAGCGCCAGCGGCCCCGCCTACGCTGCTGTGGTGGCCGAAGCCCTCGCAGACGGGGGCGTGAGAATGGGTCTGCCGCGCCCCCTCGCCAACGAACTCGCCGCCAAATTGTTAGTTGCCAGCGGCGAACTTTTGCAGCAGCGGGCACATCCCGGCCTGCTCAAAGATGAAGTCGCCAGCCCCGGCGGAACCACCATTGCCGGACTGGAAGCGCTGGAAGAAGCGGGCGTGCGAGGCGGCCTGATGAAAGCCGTGATCGCCGCCACCCGCCGCAGCATCGAACTGGGGCGCGATCAGGAGTAGGGGGAGTGCAACCCCCCCGTTGCTCACGCAACGCCCCCCCTCAAGGGGAGGACAACAGCTCTTTTGCGCTCCCCTTGACTGGCACAGCCTGAAGGGAGGCTGGCTGAAAAGCAGACCGGGAGGTTCGCTCAGAACCGTCAACCCAACACCGTTCGAACCGTTGGTGAAGTGGTTCCGCCCTCGACTAACCTTGATTTCTATCGTCCAACACGCCTTTCCCACTGACCGCTGACCACTCACCACTGACAGAACGCCGTAAAAGTCAGACCCGTGTGAGGCCCACTGCTCTAGCGTAGGCCCGATGCGTGTTGCCGCCCTCCTGAGTTCGCTGCTGGTATTGACCTGTGCCCCCGGTGCAGGCGCGGCCCCACCCAGCGGGTACTACCCCCAAAAAACGGGGTTGCGCTGGACTTATTCCAGTGGCGAAACGCAGGAAATCGGCCCGCCTGCGGTGTACAAAGGCGTGCGCGTAGTTCCGGTGGCCCACCAATACGGCAGCACCGTGTACACCCAAGACCTGATGGAATACCGCACCGATGGCAGCGTGTGGCTGCGCGGCGTGAATGCAGGCGGGCGCGTGAACTGGTACACGCCGCCCCTGAACGTGTATCCGCCCGGCCCGCTGACGCCGGGGCAAACGTGGAGCAGCAGCAGCGGCACACTCAAATCGGCCAGCCGGGTTATGGGCGTAGAGCCGGTGCGGGTGGGCAGCACCGCTTACAACGCCCTCCTGATCCGCACCGTGCTGACCAGCGGGGGCCGCCAGAGCATCCAACTGACTTACTTTGTGCCGACGGTGGGCGTGGTGCGCTACCAAACCGCCGACGGCAGCAAGATCGACTTGGTGAAGTAGAGAGCCGGAAAGCCAGAGCGACAGTTCCGTTGCTTCATTCTTCATCTTCAGATTTACGGCAGCGGAAGAGGCAGCGGCCAGCCCGTTCTCATGCATCGGCAGATGACTGAAACAGGCGGGGCAACTTAGGCCACGCCAGCAAAATTTAGCCTGCCAGCACACCTCTACGACTTTCCGACAGCGCCGGAATCAGGATCAGCAGGGGTAAGTTCTCCGCTCATTAAGATACTCCGCCAGATGAGTTTGCGCTGTGATCTGTTCGCCTGACAAACAGATGACTCGGCGCATAGAGTGAACTCCCGGCAAGACCGTAAGACCTACCGCCCCTGCCGGGACACAGGAGAGTGAAAGCCGTGCACATCTACAAGCTGTCTGGCCGAAACGTCGATGTTACCGATGCTATGCGCGATTACGTCGAGGAAAAACTCACGCGGTTGGATCGCTATAGCGACCAGATTACCGACGCACGCGTGACATTGACGGTCAGGGAAGTACGGGATTCAGGACGGCGCAACCGGGTTGAAGTGCAGTTGAACGTGCCACACGGCATTATTCGCGCAGAAGAACACCACGCCGACATGTACGCCGCGATAGACAAGGCCAGCGACGTGCTGGAGCGCCAGCTTCGCAAATTCAAGACCCGCTTCCTGAAGCACCGCACCGAACCCATTCCCGCCCCCGAACCCGGCCTAGCCGAAGCTGCGGTGGCCGCCGGGCTGGACGACGTGAGCGAATTTATGCCCGAAATCGTGCGCCAGAAGAAGTTCGACATGCGCCCCATGAGTGCCGAAGACGCGGTGGCACAGATGGAAGCCCTCGGACACGATTTCTACGTGTTCAAGAACATGACTTCTAACAACTGCAACGTGGTGTACCGCCGCCACGACGGACATTTTGGTTTGATCGAACCCAGCTAAATCACAGAGTATTAGAGGGCCGGGGCCAGAACAATTTCAGTTCTGGCCCCCGCTTCGTATCGGGTGTAGTCCATAAGATTAAGCTTTGGCTAGCGCGTCGGATACGAAGGATGAGGCTTGTTCACCGCTGGATACCTCCTCTTCGTCTGCAAGTTCCATGAAAGGCGAAGGCAGAACCGAATGCACGTCCTTCTCTGTCCCTCATCCGCAACAAAGGACAGCGCAGATTCGCGGCGGGAATGCTACGCTGTGGCGTTTATGATCGCGCATGTGATCAATCCGGGGTCGAGCAGCGTGAAATTGGCGTGTGCAAGGGTTGAACCTAGCTTGAATCCTGCTTTGCCGGGGCAACTGCGGGTAGAACTGGAGCGGGCCGAGTTGCCGCTGTCTGGCCCGCCCAGCATCGAACAGTTGGCCGACCTGAATGCCCAGATTCGTACCCTGACCGCCGACTGGCCCGCACCCGACGCGGTGGTAGGGCGCGGCGGCCTGATCGGGCGCGTACCTGCCGGAACCTACCGAGTCACGCCGGAATTGGCCGAGTACGCGCTGCAAGGCGAGGGCGCGTCGGAACCCGCCAACTTTGGTGGCCCGCTGGCGTTGGCGTTGGCCGAGGTGTGGGGCGTTCCGGCGTACATCGTTGATCCGCAGAGTGTGGACGAACTGCTGCCCGAAGCCCGTGCCACAGGCGTGCAGGGCGTCACGCGGGCTACGCGCTTTCATACCCTGAATGCCCGTGTGGTGGCCCGCCGCGCCGCGCACGAGGTCGGCAAACGGCTGGGCGATGCCAGAGTCGTGGTGGCCCATTTAGGCGCAACCACCAGCGTCACGGCTTTTGATGGAGGCCGCGCCATAGACACCACTGGAACTGGCCCCGACGGTGGCCCGATGGGAGCCATGCAGGGCGGCCCGCTGCCCACCCGCGCCCTGCTGAAGTTGGTGCGCGAACACGGCGAAGCCGCAACCCTGCGGCTGTTGGCCGGAGAAGGCGGCTTCCGCGCCCTGACCGGAAGCGCCAACCTGAAAGATTTGGAAGCCCGTGAACTGAGTGACCCCGCTGTACAGGCCGCCACCGCCGCCTTTGTGCAGCAGGCGTGCAAAGCGATTGGCGAGCAGTGCGCCGCGCTGCCGGGCCGCCCCCACGCCATTGCCCTGACCGGGGGCATTGCCCGCTGGGACGGCCTCGTAGACCGGATAGAACGGCGCGTGGCGTGGATCGCCCCCGTGATCGTGGTGCCCGGAGAACTGGAGCTGGAAGCCTTGGCAGAAGGCGTAGGCCGCGTGCTGCTGGGACTGGAGCAGGTGCGCCAGTGGCCTCACGCCGCGCCAGTGGCGACCCCTGCCGCCGCAAGTTCAGTCACCACCTCTCCCCCGTTGCCCACGCCCAACAGCGAGAACGCTTAGCGTGGCCCGCCGACGACAGGCTGCCCGCGCCGCGCCGGAACCGATTCGGGCCACCAGCATGTGGCGCGTGGATCAGGTCTTTTTGACCCGCAAAGGCCAGCGCGTAGAAGTCATCTGTTCATTGGTGAACGACCGCAGCGGCCTGCGCAACCTTAGTGTGATCGCGCCCACCGAAGACCCCCGCGAGGCTGTGCGGCACGCGGCGCGGTTTATAGCGGGCAAAGGCAACGTGAGCAGCGCCCGAAATGCCCGTGTGCGCTGGACACGGGAACAAAGCACGACGCTGCAAGATGAACTGATTCGTGACGAGCAACTGGAAGACGACTTTCAGGATGAATTTGAAGACATGCTGGCGGCGGTGCGCGACCAGATGCGCTGAGAGAACTACGCAGCGAAGACGGAACGTACCTGAGCCACAACAAAAACCCCCACCTTTCGGCGGGGAATTCTCGTTCTTACTGCTTTGGTTGCAGGGACAGGATTTGAACCTGCGACCTCCGGGTTATGAGCCCGACGAGCTACCGGACTGCTCTACCCTGCGTCAACCTTGGTGTTGCTCAACCGGACACATCAACTGTGCTTTGGTTGCTTTTCACCGTGCCGGACGGTGTTTCTTCCGGCGCTTAGGAATAGTAGCGCGGGTTTTGCGAACTGTCAACACCCTATCTGCACAGGCCACTGCCAAAGCCGCACCTTACGGCGGGGAATCCTACCACCACACGCGGCGCGGGCGGGTAGGCTAGGGCCGTGAGCAACGGCGTCGGCGGGAGTAGGCAACAGGCAGGAACGGCAGGCATTCAGGAGCGCAAGTTGCGGCACATAGAGGCTTGCTTGCGGCCAGAAAGCCAATATGCGGGCGTGACCACCGGGCTAGAATGGGTGGCGTGGCCTTACCGCGCCTTGCCGGGGCTGAATTTGGATGACGTGGAGTTGCAAACGACGTTTTTGGGCCGCACTCTCGCGGCCCCCGTGCTGATCGGCGCGATGACGGGCGGTGCAGAGCGGGCCGCGCACATTAACCGGAATTTGGCGGTGGCGGCGCAGCGCCTCGGCGTGGGCATGATGCTGGGTTCACAGCGCGTGATGCTGGAAAACCCGGCGGCGGCGGCCAGTTTTGAGGTACGCGGCGTGGCCCCCGACATCTTGCTCATCGGCAATTTGGGAGCCGCGCAGTTTTTGCCGACCCGCAGCAGAGGCGCGTATGGCCCCGCCGAAGCTGCCCGCGCCGTGCAGGCGGTGGGGGCCGACGCGCTAGCCATTCACGTCAACCCGCTGCAAGAAGCCCTGCAAGCAGGCGGCGACACGGACTGGGCAGGCATGGCGGCGCGGCTGACTGAGCTGGTGCCGCAACTTGGGTTTCCGGTGGTGCTGAAGGAAGTGGGACACGGACTAGACGCGGCCACGTTGCAGGCGGTATCAGGCGCAGGATTTGCGGCCTTCGACGTGGCAGGCGCGGGCGGCACAAGTTGGGCGCGGGTGGAACAGTTGGTGCATCACGGCCGGGTCATCGCGCCGGATTTATGCGAATTGGGCGTTCCCACCGCGCAGGCCATTCGGGAAGCGAAGCAGGCCGCACCCCATACACCCCTGATCGCGTCGGGCGGCATTCGCACCGGACTGGACGCCGCCCGCGCCCTGAGTTTGGGAGCAACAGCCGTAGCCGTCGCCCGCCCGTTGCTAGAGCCTGCGCTAGACAGTGCCGACGCCGTGGAAGCGTGGCTGCGGCAGTTTATCTACGAGTTGCGGGTGGCTCTGTTTGTGGGCGGTGTTGGGAGTGTGGGGGCGGCGCGGGGGGAATGAGGGGAAGGGTAATCGCTGGCGCTCACTCACCCCCTCCCAGCCTCCCCCCTCAAGGGTGAGGAGCTAACACCCCCGACACCGCCCCCTCAACACGTTCCTGCCCAATTCCGTGTGAGGCCGTCGTCCACGCAGTGGGCGGGCCAATTCCAGTACCAAGACGACTGGCAATTCAGCTTCAAAAGAGGGATTAAGCCGACTTAAAACGCGACAAGATCAATCCTCCTCAGCGGAGCGACAAACTCCCCTGCACCCTTTGGGGGCGGGGGCTGGGGGGTGGGGGAAGACGTGGCAACAGGCCAAGAAACTAAGATTAAATCCATCGCAGAGAACCAAAGCGAGGGCCAAAGCCTCCCCCTACTTAGCCCCCACCCGCTCCACCCGCGCCCCCAGCCCCGTCAGCACCTCATATTCAATCGTGCCGCCCCACTCGGCCACATCCGTCACGGTGAGGCTCCCCGGCCCCCACAGCTCGACCCAATCGCCCAAACCTACGTCTAACCCAGTCACGTCAACCATCAGTTGATCCATGCAGATGCGGCCCAATGTGGGGCGGCGCTGACCTGCCACCAGAACCGACGCCCTCAGCGTGGCGTTGCGCGGGTAGCCGTCGGCGTAACCGATGCCCACTGTGGCGACCAACGTTTCGCTCTGCGCCTGCCACAGCCCGCCATAGCTGACACTTTCGCCGAGGTAAGCGGTGTGAATGTGGGTGATGCGGGCGCGGAGAGTCATGACGGGGGTCAGGGGCAACACAGGGCGCAGGTGCGGGGGCGCAAAACCGTAGCTGGCGAGTCCGGGCCGCGCCAGTCCCATACCGGGAAGTTGGCCCAAACTCAGGATGCCGCCGCCGTTGGAAGCGTGCGCCAGCAGGGGCGGCAACTGCGCCAACACGCCCCGGAACCGCTCTAACTGCGTGTGGGCAAAGCTCAGGTCAGGTTCGTCGGCGCTGGCAAAGTGGGTATACGCGCCTTCCAAAAGGCCCCGTTCGGCCAATCGCTGCCCAATCGCTGCCGCTTCAGCGGGCCGCGCCCCAAGGCGGTTCATGCCAGTATCGATCTTCAAGTGGGCGCGGGCATGGGCGGGCAAGGCATCGGCTTCGGCCAACGAGGCGACGGGCAGGCGTACCCCCAGATCGGCCAGCGGCCCCACTTCATCGGGCGTAGGCGGGGTGAGCAGCAAAATGGGCTTCCCGGTGTTCAGGGCGGCCAATTGTGCGGCTTCACGCGGGGTGGCAACAGCCATGCCCCAGACGGCGGGATGCCGGGCGGCCACCCGCGCCACCAAGTCCAGCCCGTGCCCGTAGGCATCGGCCTTGACGGGCAGCAGCAACGGCACGCCCGCCCGCGCACTCAGGGCACTCAGGTTGCCCGATAAGGCAGAGGCGGAAATGGAGGCCACAGCACGCGCAAGCACCCGCTTATGGTAGCGGCTGAGGCCGGGAATGGAGGGCAGGGCAACTGCATTCTCACGCGGCCCTGCCCGGCTGGGTTGCTGACGCGTGTATCATTTCCGGCAGTGAATACGTTGCCTTCCCCGTCCCGCCCACTGAACGTGCGCCGCGCCGCCGTTGCCACCGCTTTCCTCACGTTCGCCGTGCTGCTGGGCGGCCCAGCCCTCGCCCAAACAGGCGGCATTTTGCCCCTCGTATCGGTGGGCGAAAAGTGGCCGCAGGCGCAGGAAACCTACATTATCCGGGTTTCGGCGCAGGACGCGGGCAAATCGCTGGGCCTCGAAGTCTATTCGCCTACCTTCAATTTGGCCGACTACGTAGATGGACGGCGCGGCGTGGGCTATTTCGGAGACGAACTGTACAAACGCATCGACGTTTTTGAGGGCGTGTTCAGCCTCAGCGGGCCAAATGGATTGGTGGCCGAGCGGCGCTACGGCATGAACCGCGAGCACACGTGGGACAGCCTGTACGCGGGCGGCCTCGCGGCGGGAACGTACACCCTGAAGGTCAGCAGCCGGGGCGACGGCAAAAACTCGTTTGCCCTGCGTACCGCTGCGCCTTTTGCGCTGGAAACAAGCGACTTCAGCGTGAACGCCCGTGACACCGAGCAGACGCCGCTGCTGGCGGCCCGCCTGACCGTCACCCCGGACTGGGTGGGCAAAACGGTGGGCATCCTGAACTACGACGTGGACGGAGCGCGGGAAGCCGAAACGTGGATCATTTTGCCCGGTGGCCGCCGCGTGAACATGACCAGCAGCGAGAACGGCAAAACCGTGACCGAGAAGTTTAATGTGACGGCGGATCAGGTGGGAGAGTGGCAGGTGTTTATCCGGGTGCTACCCACCACCAAGCAGTATTCCAACGCCATTCGCTATTCCTTCCGCCTCAACGATCAGCCTGTAACAGCGCGGGTGGGCGGATTCACGCCGCCCGAAAACATCAAGATCGCCAACCAACTCTTGGTCGATGTGGTTGACCCTCAGGGCCGCCCGATTCCCGGCGCGAGCTACGTGCAGATCGGAGACAGCACCGTGCGCCCACAGTTGCCGCCGGGTTACGTGCCTGTCAGTTCCACCATTTTGGAAGGTACGGGCAACGTGGTCTCGCCCACCGAAATCCGCTATCAGCCCGGTTACAACAAACTGCGCTTCGTGGCCCGCCCGCCCGAAGGCCAACTGAACGTAGACGCAGTCGCCATCTACGGCAGCCAGCGCATTCCGCTCAACGGCATTCCCTTCGAGGTGGCGGGCCGCACCCTCACCACGCCCAACACCGTGCCGCTGGCCCCCGGCGACTATCCCATTAAACCCACGCCCATTCCCGGCAGCACCTTTACGCCGCCGCTGGCTGGGCGCGTCGTGGACGGCAGCACGGGCCGCGTCACCATCGAATACCTCGTGAAAACAGAAATCACGCTGATTACTGCCCCCGACATTTTGAACGCCTGCGACGTGACCCAACTGACGGCCACCGCCAAAACCGAATTCCCGTATCGCCTGCCCGCCCGCCTGAAACTGAACTTGCCCGCAGGCTGGACAAGCGACTACCCGCTGGAACTCCCCGGAGACTTCAGCGCCGGACAACCTCTGCGCCTGAAAGCCCCCGTGCGCGTATGCCGCAGCGACACCGCCGAAGCGATCCTTGACCCGATTGATCTGCGAACGACTGGTGTAGCCCGCGTGCGCAACCCCGGCGGCGCGAATGTGACCCGCAATGTGCAGGGCGGCGCACGGGCCAGCCTCGCCAAAACGGTAGAAGCCAGCGCCCAAAGTGCGGCTGGGACGACGGGCGGCGCGGCAGGCTACACGGTCACGTTGGTGCTGACCGTAGACAGCACACTGGAAAATGTGCGGATCGGTGACCCACTGCCCACCGGAAGCGGCACACCCGCCGTGCGCGGCCCGATTGCCGTGCAAGGGCCAAGCCTCGCCAACGTGAATCCCCGCGTAGAGGGCGACAATCTCATTCTGACCCGCGTGATTCCCGGCACCTACACCTTCACCTACACGCTGTTTACCGATCAGCCTGCTGACCGAGTGGTCACGGCTCCCGACATCGGGTGGTGAACGGCGGGTGGGCAGGACAGGCAGCCAGAGTTTGGTATGCAAGTTCGCGGCAATTGTGGCGAATGTCGGCTAAGCTGGGGGCATGAAGCGGGCGCTGTTGTTGCTGTGCGCCGCCGCCGGGTTGGTGGCGTGCGGTGGGCTGGCCTCGCCGCCTGCTCCCAGTGCCGGAGACCTGCTGAGTGCGCCCACGACGCTGAATCTGGCGGGCCGCACCGTGAAACTGGACGCCACTCCGCAACTGGCCCAAAGCACACTGAATCTGCGCGTTCGGTTGCAGACCACGCAAAAGCAGTTGCCCAAGCTGAAAGTGATGGGCGTGTATATGGTCACGGCAGGAGGGGTCTGGAACGCACCGCCGCAGGCTGCACGCGCCTGTGATGCCCGGAGCCGCTGCACACAGGTCATCGCCAGTGGCCCCGCACAGGGTCTCAAGGCCGCAGCGGGTGTGCAGGTGGTGGTCAACCTCAGCGGCGCAGATGGCCGCACCTACTGGCTCCGGGACGCGGTAAGCAGCATTACCCAGAGTCAGAGCAGTCAGGGCAATGGACATCAGCCCATGCTGACGGCCCAGAGCGCCATCAATTTTTCCGCGCAATAGTTCTCGGCACATCGGAAAAGCCGCCCAATTGACGGGGCGGCTGTTTCGTTAGAGTTTATTGTCGTTAGGGTTTATTACTGAGCGGCAGCGTAACGGCGGGCCACTTCGTCCCAGTTCACGGCGTTCCAGAAAGCCTTCAGGTAATCGGGGCGCTTGTTCTGGTAGTTGAGGTAATAGGCGTGTTCCCACACGTCCACACCCAAAATCGGCGTGCCGCTGACGCCCGCAACGGCCTCGCCCATCAGGGGGCTGTCTTGGTTGGCAGTGGACACGACGGCCAATTTGCCGCCCTGCACAACCAGCCACGCCCAACCACTGCCGAAGCGGGTCTTGGCGGCGTCTTCAAACTTTTCCTTGAAAGCGTCGAAGGAACCGAACGCGTCGTTGATGGCCTGCTCGACTTCGGGGGTGGGCTGACCTGTGCCGCCCGCGCCCAACACCGTCCAGAACAGGCTGTGATTGGCGTGACCGCCCGCGTTATTGCGGAGAACATTCTTCTTGTCGGCGGGTACCTGATCCAGCTTGGTAATCAGTTCTTCTACGGGCAGGTCTGCGAATTCGGTGCCGTCCAGCGCCTTGTTCGCGTTGTCGATGTAGGCCTGATGGTGCTTGGTGTGATGGATTTCCATCGTGCGGCCATCAATATGGGGTTCGAGGGCGTCGTAGGCGTAAGGCAGGGTGGGGAGGGAATAGGCCATGTCAACGTGCTCCTTTCGTGGGGCCAGAAGGTCACACCGCCCGCACGGTGCGGGGATGGTCTGGCATTGGCCTTCTATCTTACGCGGGCCTGATGTGCGGCGGGCAGGAGGCAGACACTAAGGGGTGTTTTAAGAAAACTCTCACGTAGTGGGGAAGTGGAATTCTCAAAACCTCTCCGTGCTCGGAACGCAGATCAACCCAACGCACCCCCTGTACCGCCTACAACCCACAGCCTACGTCACCAACGCTTTGCGGATGCCCTCGCTGGCGCGTTGTAAGCGGGCGGCCAGTTCAGGAACGCGGGCATCGGGTAGGCGGCTGGACGGGGCCGACAAACTCAGCGCGGCAACCGTCTGCCCCCCACCGTCCAATACAGGCACGGCCACGCAGCGCACGCCCAATTCCCGTTCTTCGTTGTCTAGGGCGTACCCGGTACGCCGCACTTCTTCCAACTCGGTCAGGTAGGCGGCGGGCGTGGTCAGGGTGTGCGGCGTAAAGGCTTGAAACGACATGTCGGCTACGGCGCGGCTTACTTCTTCGGCGGGTTGCCATGCCAACAGAGCCTTGCCCGCGCCTGTGCAATGCAGCGGCACCCGCGCCCCGATTTGGGTAAACATCCGCATCAGCCCGCGCCCTTCTTCTTGATGGACATACACCACGTCGGGCGCTTGCAGGACGGCCAAGTTCACGGTTTCACCCAGTTCCGCCACCACGGCTTGCATTTCAGGCCGCGCTGCCGGAATCAGTCCGCCCGCGCCCAAGTACGCCTGCCCGGTGGCGAACGCCTGCACGCCCACCCGCCACTGGCCCGCCGATTCCTGCGCGAATCCCTGCGCCTGCAACGTGTGCAGCAAGCGGTACGCGGTGCTGGCATTCAGGCCCGCGTGCCGCGCCGCGTCGCCCAGCGTGAGGGGGCCATGTTGCCCCAACGCCCGCAACACGGTCAGGCCGCGTTCCAGCGTGCGAACGGGTTCGGTATCGCCCGTGCGAGTGCGCCCCGGACGGCGGGCAGGGCCAGTCATATCGGTGGTCAGGCCAGCTCCCGGTAGCCGCTGAGCGTCAGGAAATCCACCAGCGGGCGCACGGTGGCGACTTCATGAAACAGGGCGGCGGCCTGTGCGTGTTCTTCGCGGCCCAGAGCGTCCAGTTCCTCGTTCAGCAGGCGCTCTACCAACGCTTCGGTCACCTGCCCGCCGCCCGACAGCGTGGCCCCATGTCTCAGCCATTGCCAGATTTGCGCCCGCGAAATTTCGGCGGTGGCGGCGTCTTCCATCAGGTTGTGAATGGGCACCGCGCCCGCCCCGCGCAGCCACGCCCGCAGATATTGCAGCGCCACGTTGATGTTCACGCGCAGGCCGTCCTCGCTGATGTCGCCCTCTGGCACTTGCAACAAATCGGCGGCTGTGACCACGAAATCGGCCTGTTTGCCCGATTCGATCTGGTTGGGCGTGGGCATCAGTTCGTCAAACACCTCGTGGGCAAGGGCCACCATGCCGGGGTGCGCCACCCACGTTCCATCGTGGCCATCGCCCGCCTCGCGCTGCTTGTCGCGCCGCACCTGATCGAAGGCGCGGGCGTTGGCGGCCTCATCGTTCTTGACCGGAATAAACGCGCTCATGCCGCCAATGGCGTGTGCGCCGCGCTTGTGGCAGGTCTGAATGGCGAGGCGGCTGTAAGAGCGCATCATGTGAGCTTCCATCGTCACTTGGGCGCGGCCCGGCAACAGCATCGCCGGGTCTTCACGGAACTTCTTGATGATGCTGAAAATGTAGTCCCAGCGCCCGCAATTCAGGCCCGCCGAATGCTCGCGCAACTCGTACAGAATCTCGTCCATCTCGAAGGCCGCCAAAATCGTTTCGATCAGGCAGGTGGCGCGAATACTGCTGCGCGGCACCCCCACCGTGTCTTCGGCGTGGTTGAACACATCGTTCCAGAGACGGGCCTCCAAGTGCGATTCCATCTTGGGCAGATAGAAATACGGCCCGCTGCCCCGGCTCAGCAATTCGGCGGCGTTGTGAAAGAAATACAACCCAAAGTCAAACAGGCTGCCGCTGACGATTTCACCGTCTACCATCACATGCTTTTCGGGCAGATGCCAGCCGCGTGGCCGCACCAGCAACGTGGCCGTTTGTTCGTTCAGGCGGTAGCTTTTGCCGCCCTGCTCCAGCGTAATCGTGCGCCGCACCGCGTCGGCTAGGTTTTGCTGGCCCGCCACCATGTTGGCCCAACTGGGGCTGGAGGCATCCTCGAAATCGGCCATAAACACCTTCGCGCCGCTGTTGAGTGCGTTGATGATCATTTTGCGGTCTACCGGGCCAGTGATTTCCACCCGGCGGTCATTCAGATCGGCTTTGGGAGCCACAACCTTCCACTCTCCGGCGCGAATATGGGCCGTTTCGGGCAGGAAGTCCGGCTTCTCGCCCGCATCCAGCCGCAGTTGCCGCGCTTCACGGGCCGCCAACAGTTCCAGACGGCGCGGATTGAATCGGCGGTGCAAGTCGGCCACGAAAGCCAAAGCTTCCGGCCTCAGCACGCCCGCTTGGTCAGGCGTAATGGGTGTGGAGAGGGTCAAACCAGCGGGCAGAGCATCGGACATAGGGGCAACCTCCGGGTGATGAGCGGCTAAATTTCACCTGATGAAATATGTTTTTCAAATTCATTCTAACAACTTGGCGGCCTCTCCTCTGCCGTGTCGGGCGACACTGGGCGGGGGACAGCAAGAGAAAGGCTGAAGCTTGGTGGCTCCAGCCTTTGGTAAGAAAATCGAATATTCATTTCGTTGGGCGGCTATGGCTGCTCGTGGCCCCCTCACCCCGCTCCTGCGGAGCGCCCCTCTCCCACAAGGGGCGAGGGCAAATAGCAAGTGCAGAGAGCAATGTTTTGCTCCCTCACCCTTGAGGGGGAGGGCTGGGACTCGTAGAGCTGCGCTAGCAGAGGGGGTGAGTGAGCGCCAGCGATTACCCTTCAGACGGCCCCTAGCTCCCCCGATAAGTGCTGTAAGACCAAGGCGAGACCAGCAGCGGAACGTGGTAATGCGCGGCAGTGTCGGCCACCGTAAACCGCAGCGCCACCACATCCAAAAATGGCGGCTGGGATACTCCGGCCAAGCCTTCGAAGTAGGCGGCGACATGAAAAGTCAGTTCATAAGTGCCGATGGTGAGCGTGCCGCGTTCGATCAGGGGCGCGTCGGTGCGTCCGTCTTGGTTGGTCATGGCGGTGTTTAGGAGTCGGCGCTGCCCACCCTCCTCCACCGCGTGCAACTGGATGGAAATGCCCGCCGCTGGACGCCCCCGCGCCGTATCCAGCACATGGGTACTCAGGCCCGCGCCTACGCTGATGCCCGCGCTCATGCCCGCTCCACCCAGCCCTCGATTTGGCCGTAGGGTTCCGCGTCGGCATGAAACACCGTGTTGGGGTTCTGAATACCGTGCCGCTCGGTGTTGTAGCGGATGTGGTGGCGGTTGGGAAACGAGAAATGCACCCGGCTGATTTCGGGACACAGCGTCAAAATAGCCTCGCCCATGCGGTACAACGTGTTTTGCACACTGGGCGAATAATGATCGGTGAAGGTGTCCAGAATGGTCTGGTACACACGCCCCCACACGGCATCGTAATCGCAGTCTGGCACGGCATATTCCCACTTGGCGGTCACCACTGTCGCCAGAATCCGGTCATTGGTTTCGGGCAGCGTGGTGAACTGCTCCATCAGGTAGCCTTCCCAGCCGCTCTGGGTGGTTTTCAGCACGTACAGTTCGTCAATGCCGCTGGTTACGGTAAATGTCTGCCCGTCGCCTTCCACGACAGCGGTGTGCTTGGGCATCTGCCGCACGAAGGAATGGTCATGCTCTTTCCCATCTACGGTCAATCTCTGCCACTGATGCTCGGTGAAATAGGCCGTCGCCCGCGCCACTTTTGGCCCCTGAGACACGAAATGACGGATCAGAGTCTTGCCGTAGTCTTCCACGCTGCCCGTGAATCCGTCCACGGCGAGGCCATAAATCGTGTTGCGCACCGTATCGGTGGCAAGCAAATCGGTATTGTCGCCCGACACATGGGCGGCGTCAAAATCACCTTCCATCGCCACGCGCACCCATACGTCTTTAATCTCGTGGCGCGGCGCATCGCGGAAGACTTTGAAGAGCCGCACATCGGCCTTGCCGTAGTTGTTGGCTCCCAACTTCACCTTGACTTTGGTAGGCGTCATGGTTCCACTTTGCACCAAATCCAGCACCCGCAGGCGAGCAATCCGGCCAATCTCGTGCAGGGCAGCGGCGCGTTCCTGTTCCGGCGTGTTGCTCAGGCGGCGGCGTGCGCCCTCAAAAATGCTGGCTTTGGTATTTTCACGCACGCAGACCACGTAGGGCAAGCCGAATTGCTCGTGGTAGGCCGCATTCAGGCGGTGAAACTCGGCGTATTCGTCGGGCGTCAGACGGTCTAGTCCGGCCGAGGCCTGCTCGTTGGCGCTTTCCAAGGTCAATTCTCCGGCCAGCGCGGCTTTGCCCGCCAAATCCGGGTGGGCGCGGATCAGGGCCACTTGCGCTTCCGGCGAGTCCTGTTGCACGGCGGCGGCAAAAGCGGCAGCAATCGCCTCGGCATCGGCAAAGGGGCGCTGCTGTGCGGCGTGGCGGGCATAGTGCGGCGAATGCTCCAGCACCCCGGCAAAGGCAGCAGCAAAAGGCTGCTCACTCAGGGCGTTGATTTCGGTCAGGGTCAGAGGTGGTGCTGGATTTGGGCGAGTCAAGAGAGCCTCCGGGCGCAGTTGGGAAAGAGATGAAATTTACTTTGACGCCTAACGATCTGGGTTGACTTCATGGTAAGGATGGCACAGGCGGGCGTCAAGGGAATCCGGGCTGCTTGGACGGCTGGCCGCGCTCTCCCCCTTGTCGGCGGCCAAATGGGGCGTGTTAAGCTCTCGGTGCGCCTATGACCCCCACCAAGACCCAGCATTTGCTCGAACGGATTCGTACCGACTGGCACCGGGAAAAACCGGACATAGACCCCAGCCCGATGTTGACTTTTTTGCTGCTGGCCCGTTTGCAAGGTGCGCTGGGACGGCATGTAGAGCAGACCTATACCCCCACCGACATCAATCCATCGGGCTGGGATTTGCTGCTGACCCTGCGCCGCAGCGCCCCCGACGCGGGCCTCACACCCACCGAACTCAGCAACCTGAGCGCCATCACGGGGGCCAGCATTACCAACCGGGTATCGCGCCTAATAGACAAGGGGCTGGTAGAGCGCCGGGGCAGCGAGACAGACCGTCGCAGCGCCCGCATTCGCCTGACCAACGCGGGCCGCGAACTCGTGGATACGCTGTTGCCCCGTCATGTGCAGCACGAAGCCGCCGTGCTGGACGTGTTGACGCCGGAAGAACGGGCAGAGTTGGAGCGGCTGGCGCACAAGTTGCTGGCGCATGTGGAAAGTGCCGAAGAGTAGCTGGGGCGGCGGAGGGTATAAGGGACTGGAGCGGGTTCGGTTGCTGAATTGCCCCGCTGCTACGCAGCGCCCCTCTCACACAAGGGGCGGGGGCAAAAGCTTGGGCTGTTAGCTCCTCCCCCTTGAGGGGGGAGGCCGGGAGGGGGTGAGTGAGCAACGCGATTGCCCTTTCCCAACCAAAAAAGCCCGCCTCCCAAATCAGGGGCGGGCTTTCTCCTAGCGATTTTGAACTAAAACTCTGCTACTTCACGCGGGCTAAGGCTTCTTGCGCCAGCTTGTAGCTGGGGCTGAGTTTCAGGGCGCGTTCGTAGTTTTCGCGGGCCTTGATGCGGTCTGGGGCCACGCTCCCTGCTCCGCGCTCGTAGCTGAGGCCGAGGTAATAGGCGTATTCGGGCGTGGTGCTGCCCAGTGCGGCGGCGCGGGTCAGGTTGGCGCGGGCCGAGCGCAAATCGGCACCGTCTAGGTCGAGGCGGCCCAAGTAGTAGTAAAACTCCGGGTAACGCAGAGGATCGATTTTGACGGCCTGATTGAGTTGCAAGCGGGCGGTGGCGCTGTCTTTGGAGAGGTAGCTGACGACGCCGTACTGCCCCACCGCATAGGCGTTGGTGGGCGAGAGGCGGGCCGCCTGCGCCGCTTCGGGTTTGGCGGCGGTGGTGTTGCCGCTCAAAGCCAGTAACTTGGCGTAGTAGGCGCGGTTGTAAGAATCGCGTGGGTTGGCGATCACGGCCTGCTGCAAGCTGTCGAGCGCCTGCGTAAGGTTGCCCGTGGCGTAGTACATATCGCCCAAGTTGAACAAAATCACGTCGTTTTCGGGATTGAGGCTGCTGGCCTGTTTAAAGGCGTCGATGGCCTTACCGCCGTCGCCCTGCAACTTGAACACGTAGCCGCGCTCATTCCATACCTTGCTCAGATTCAAGTTTTTGTCTGGGCCAGTCAGGGTGTTGGTCACGGTTTCGGCGTCGGTCAGCACCTTGAGTGCTTCGGCCAGATTGCCTGTGACGGTGGCGCGGTCACTGGCTCCGATAAATTGCTGCTGGTAGGCCTGAGCCAAAGCGATATAGCCGCTCACGTTGCCTTTGTCGGCATTCGTCAGGCGGCGCAAGGTGTCTAGGGCAGGCGCATAAAGCCGCAGCTTGACCTGAGAACGCCCTAAGCCCAGCAGGGCTTCACTGTTGTTCGGCTCTATTTCGCTGGCGGCACGGAAGGCCACATAAGCTTCGTCAAATTTGCCTTGCTGATAATAGAACACGCCCAACGCCACGTAATTGGCGACAGGTGGACGGACAGGACGAACTGGAGTGGCGGCTGGAGTCGCCGGGACAGGGGTAGTGGCCGGAGCCGCAGGAGCCGTGACCGGGGCCACGGGTTGAGCAGGAGTAGGTTGAGCAGGAACAGGAGCCGTCGGCGGCGTCTGCGCGGCTGCGCCGTTGATGAAGGCCGCCGCGAGGAGCAGGCCGAGGGTACGTCGTTTCACTCAAAAACCTCCGTGATCTGGCTTGCGGCCTACGCGGCAAGGCGCGGCAAAAAGTCCCGATCTGGGCTGGGATGCTGGGGCATGATACTGCACAAAAGATAGCGAATCGCGGCAGTAGACCGGGTGAAACACCGGTGAGAGCGCGTCGGTAGGCCAACATTCCTGTTTTCTTTGCCTACTCGTCGCCCCCATGTCCGCAGTCTCTACGCCGTGTGTGACGCCCATCTGACCCTCTTTGATGCGGGGCCTTGTCCAAATAGACAGGCTCCGGGGGGGAGTCGTTGCAGGCCTGCGCCGCGCCATTTGCTACCCGCAATGCTTTTTAATAAGGCCATGTCCACCCCGCCGCCCCCAACTCTCTCCGCCCCTGCCCCCCGCCGCTTGGGACTGACCGGAAGCATCGGCGCGGGCAAAAGCACGGTGGCCGACCTCTTGCGGGCGCGTGGTCTGACCGTGCTGGACGCCGACGCACAGGCCCACGTGGTCACCAGAGAGCCGGAAACGTTGGCAAAAATCGAGCAGGCTTTTCCGGGCACGGTGGTGGGCGGCGTCCTTGACCGGGCCGCGCTGGGAGCGGTGGCTTTTGCCGATCCTGCCCGCCTCGCGGTTCTGAACGGCATCGTGCATCCACGGGTGCGGGCGCGTATGACGGCGCTGGAACTGGAAGCCACCTTGCGCGGCGAACGCTGGCTGGTGCAGGACGTACCGCTGCTGTTCGAAGGCGGCTTAAAAGTGGGTATGGACGCCGTGCTGGTAGTGGACGCGCCGCTGGAACTGCGGATTGCCCGCGTGATGGCCCGCAGCCAGTTGACCCGCGAAGAAGTGCTTGCCCGCGACGCCCGCCAAACGCCCGCTGAGGAAAAGCGCCGCAAAGCCAGCTTTGTGATCGAGAATAGTGGTGGATTAGATGAACTCGAACCGCAGATAGATGCGGCGCTCAAGCACTTGGGCATTCCGGTTCAACCGCAGCAATTCGCCGCAGCAGGCACAGAGGGAATAGGCACAGAAGAAGGCGGCTCCAGCCGAAGCTGAAAGCCGCCCCCCTTCAAGCTGCGGTTACGCTTCGGCAGTGTCCTGCGCCGCTTCCGCCTGAGCCTCCACCGGACTCGGTTTGAGGTGCCCACCCGCTTTGCCTGCCAACGCTGCGGCCACGAACCCGGCGAACGGCGGGCTGGGGCGCATCGGACGGCTCTTGAATTCGGGATGGGCTTGCAGGGCCACAAAGAAGGGGTGGCCGGGAATCTCGATGCTTTCCACAAGGCCCGCGCCGCGCCCCGACACGCCCGGAGTCACGCCGCTGATGTCTAGGCCCGCTGCCTGAAGCTGCGCCGTGTACGCCGGATTCACCTCGAAGCGGTGGCGGTGGCGTTCGCGCACCGTGCCGCCCTGCGGAATGCCGTACAGCGCGGCAATGGTGCTGCCCGCCTTGAGTTGCATGGGCCAGTCTCCGAGGCGCATGGTGCCGCCCATGCCGTCCATTTCCAACTGTTCCGGCATCAGGTCGATGACCTTGTGGGGCGCGTATTCGTCAAATTCGCCCGAATTCGCGCCCTTGATTCCGGCCACATGGCGGGCGTACTCGATCACGGCAATTTGCATGCCGAGGCAGATGCCCAAGTAGGGCACGCCACGCGTTCGGGCGTATTCGGCGGCGCGAATCTTGCCCTCGATGCCGCGAATGCCGAAGCCGCCGGGAACCAAAATGCCGTCTGCGTCTCCCAACTGCTCTTCTAGATCGCCCTCACGCAGTTCCTCGGCATTGATCCACTTGATGTTGACGCGGGAGTCGTTGGCAATTCCGGCGTGTGTGAGCGACTCCAGCATGCTCAGGTAAGCGTCGGGCATGGCGGTGTACTTGCCCGCGATGGCAATCGTGACTTCGCGCTGGGGGTGCTTAATGACGCGGACGGCGTTTTGCCACACGCCCAAATTAGGGTGCGTGCGCTCTAGCCCCAACAGGTCTTCTACCGCCTTGCCCAAGCCCTGTTCTTCTAGGGCCAGCGGCACTTCGTACACGTGGCTCACGTCATAACTGGAGAACACCCGGTTTTCACGGACGCTGGTAAACAACGCAATTTTGCGGGTGATGTCGGACGGCAGTTTTTCTTTGCTGCGAACCATCACGATATCGGGGCTGATGCCCACGCTCCGCAGGGTCGCCACGCTGTGCTGGGTGGGCTTGGTCTTAAATTCGTTGGACGTACCGAGGTAAGGCACCAGCGTGAGGTGCAGATACAGAACTTTGTCGTCGCCCTCGTCGAAACGGAACTGGCGAATGGCTTCCAAGAACGGCAGACTTTCTATGTCGCCCACCGTGCCGCCCACTTCGATCAGCACGATTTCTGCCCCTGCATTTTCGCCCGCTGCCCTAATCCGGCGCTTGATCTCGTCGGTGACGTGCGGAATGACCTGCACCGTCTGGGACAGGTAATCTCCGGCCCGCTCCCGGCGGATGACCTCTAGGTACACCTGCCCGGTGGTGATGTTGCTGCCCACCGGAATATCGAGGTCGAGGAAGCGTTCGTAGTTACCGATGTCCAGATCGGTTTCTGCGCCGCTGGCGGTGACGAAGACTTCGCCGTGTTCGTAGGGGCGCATGGTGCCCGCGTCAATGTTGATGTAAGGGTCAATTTTGACTGCCGTGACTTTGTAGCCGCGTGCCCGCAACAACGCCCCAAGCGAGGCGCTGGCTACGCCTTTGCCCAAACTGCTGACTACGCCGCCCGTCACAAATATGTATCGCATCTACTCTCCAAGCGCCGCCCCCACCAACCGGAAACCGGGGGCCAATAGAAACGAACCAACAAAAAACCGGGGCGCTTGGCCTCCGGGATTTCAGGTTAGCACGCCCGGCGCGGTGGGGTAAGGCCCACAACTCTTACGGGGCCAAGCT
Source organism: Deinococcus sp. Arct2-2 (assembly GCF_004801315.1). Taxonomy (GTDB): domain Bacteria; phylum Deinococcota; class Deinococci; order Deinococcales; family Deinococcaceae; genus Deinococcus. Next base: position 14,662 of record NZ_SSNW01000052.1, on the reverse strand, counting down.
GCCTAGGTTACGCGGAAACACCGTGATGGTCTGCACCGTTTCGGCAGGCGGCGTGGCGGCATTTTGCCCCGGCACTTGCAGCACTTTGCCCCGAATTTGCCGCGACACGGCCAGATTTACCGAGACCGACACCGAGCCGGGGGTTTGTAGAGTCGACGGGGCGGGGGCGTCCTGCTGCATGAATAAGGCGGGCGCTCCTGCCGGAGCCAGCGCAGGGGGCCGCACATAATCCAGCAGCAAGCGGCCCGACTGCCCCGCACTCGGCGGATTGTAGGGCGAAGCCGAATTGATGGCCGACAGGGAAGGTCGGAACGCCTTTGCATCTGCTGGGTTCAGAGTGGAGGGCGGCACGAAATTGGCCCGAAATTCCACGAGCAACCACCGATCTTGATTCTGGGCGTCTTGGCCGGGATTGTTCGCGCCACCGGCTTTGCTGACCCACCAAGATCGTAAGACGGGGTAGTAGGCATAGAACGTATAGCAACCATTATCGTCGGACGCACACGAGACGGTCACATCTGCGGGCGGCTTGATGAAAGCCAGTATGGGAGCCGCGTCGTCGCCCACGCGCCATGCACCCGCGCTGGGGCGTTTGGTGGTGTAGCCGGTGCCGGTGCCCAGTTGCAGCGCCGTCCCTTTGGGAAACACATATACCGCCTCACGCACCTGTGCGGCCAGATAGTTTTGGGCGATTTGCAGCTCGGAGCGCAGGTCGTTGCGGGTCTGAATCTCGGACGCAGCTTGAGACGATGAGATAAACACGCTGAAGGCTGCGGTGAGGACAATCAGGGCCAGCGACAGGCCGATCAGCAATTCGATCAGGGTAAGACCCCCGGTGCGCCGCGCCACTTGGGAGGCCCGATTCATGGGCGGGCCACATCCACACTCAGGGTCGAACTCGCCTTGCCCACCTGTACCGACACCCGCACGCGGCGCATGGGCGGGCTGTCGGCGGCCCCGTCACACTGGCTCCGGAGGGTAGAGGTTCCCATCACCTTCCCCGTCTGATCCAAATCTTCAAGTTGCACCTGAAGGGGCGGGGTCATGGTAGGGAGCGCCTTAGTCAGACAGAGTTTGCCGTACCGCTCGGCACTGAGCCAGTCGCCGCGAATGCTTTCCAAAGTACGCTGCGCCGCTTGAGTGGCCGTCACTTGTTGGTCGCTACGTTGTGTCAGGCCAAACAGCCCGGTCAGTGGCGTCAGAATCACCAAAATAATGATGCTGAGCAGTGTAATACTGACCAACACCTCGATAATGGTAAATCCGGCTTGACGGTGGGGGCCAGCGTGAGGCCCACCGAGGTCAGTCCCGCGCCGCACTGATCATGACCTTGCCGGTGACGCCGACGACTTTCAGAAATACGGAGGGAATCCATGTGGTAGGGCTGCGGAGTTCCCAAAGTGTGCCGGTGGTAGCCAGCGTGCCGAAGGGAGGGTAGTACTTCACGGTAGTAAGGCTGCTGCTGTCCGGAACCAGCGTGATCCCGTTCTCAAGCGAGCGGGTTTGGGCCTGTGTGGGACGCGTTTGGGCCGTGTAGGTAGTGCCGCCCGCCACCACCGTCACGGCGCTCATCAAGCCAGTTTTTTGGGCGTTGGTGCGGGTCAGTCTCAGGTCGGCAGAGAGTTGCGCGGCGGCGGATTGCAGTTGAGTGCGACGCAAGTTGTTCAGCAAACTGAATCCCAGCACGCCCGCCACGATGCCGATGATGGTCATGACGACCAACAATTCCAGCAAGGTGAAGCCACTCGTGAGGCGGCCCCTCACGGCAGACTGCCGATAGCAGCGGTAGAACTCACGCTGACCACGTCACCCCGCAGGCGCAAGCGGTCTACATTCACGCTGACCGACTGACCGTTGACCGTTTTGGTGGTTCTCAGGCCAATCGTCCAAACCCGCTGAACGGGGAACGAAGGCGGCGCGATGTCTTCATTCATGCGGGGATCGTAGACGAGATTGCGACCGTAAACGCCTCCGTCGGCACTGCCGAACGCGCCGTAATAGTTTTCGATCAGGCCTCCCAGCAGATGAATATCGCCGAGAGCGAACGGTGCGCCCAGAGTTTGAGCCGCACCGCGTACCCGCACCGAGCCTTGACTCGCCATCAGCACGGCGTGAATGCTGGCATTGGCAGGGAGGGCCGCACAAGTTCCCGCACCAGCGGGGCAAGATGCCGGGTTGACCAGTTCTATGTGTCCGCCCGATGAAACGATTCCCAGCAGGTTTTTGCTGGCGAGATTGGTGCAAGACGCTGGCGTGACAGTGCCGCCTGCATCCCGCGTATGCTCGCCGCTACACGGCGGACTGGCGTAGGTCAGGTTGCTGGTAATGGCGATGTCTCCGGTGGCGGCCACCGTCAGGGCGGCGTGTTCAGCCACGCTGGGTGCGTGGGGTGTGGCGTTGGCTCCTGGCCCCCCATTCAGGTTTTGCACGTTGCCCAGTACGGCAATGACGCCGTTGAATAAGGCCGGAGCGCCGCCGGGATTGGGTACAAGGGCGGTGCTCTCCATGCCAGTCAAGCTATTAATGCTCGTGACGCGTAGGGTAGGCTGCCACACCTGATTGGCATCCAGAATCATCAGCTTCTTGTCGGGGCCGTAAGCCAATTGGGTAGTGACTCCATTCAGGGTATAGGTCACGCGCTGCATAGACGTTCCGCCCACGTTGACCTGACCCAATTGCAGTTCGCTGACGTGGCCCCCCAGCAACAGGCCGGACGCTGCCGCCGCGATCTGCTGTTCGGTGGCCCCAGTAGGCAACTGCACGAAGTTGTCGTTCCAAGTGGCTCCGCCCCCGAAGGTAGGGGCATTGCGGCCCGGATCGGTGGCGCAGGCCGCAGCGTCGGTGAGGCCCGGACAGATCAGCGGAGCCTTGCTGGAGCCGAGTTCAGTTTGGGTCACAAACTGCGGGTTGGCAGCCCCGAAATACGCGCCGTAAGTGGGCTGAACCGTGCAGCCTGCCAGCCCGCCCACCAGCCCTATCCCGTTTTGTGGGCAACCCGCCGAACTGACGCCGCCGCCAAACCAAGGACGGCCACTGAACTGAAAATTTTGGTTGGTATGCACCGGGCCGCTGAACATCAGGTTGTCCCCGGACATGATTCGGTTGCCCGCCACCTCATCTGCTGGGCTGCTGAACTGATGGTTGACGAACAGTTGGTAAAGCGAAAACGGCAGGCGAGAAACCAGCATGAAATATTCGGGCGATTCGGCCCGCACCTGCATGGTCTGGACGGTTTCGCCCGCGTTGCCCTGAACTTGAAGATCCGGCACGGCGAAGTACACCCGGTAAGCGTTTTCCATGACGCGCTCTACCCGCACGAAGCGCAGGCCGAAGCGGGCGCTGTAGCTGCCTTCCGCAGTCCCGGCGGCCTGACCTGCGGTATACAGTTTGCCCTGATCGCCCGAAAACATATCGGCCCAAAATTGAGTTCGCAAGTTGGGGTCGGCTGCCGGAATGCCGAGCGACTGGAAGACTTTTTGAGGCACCGCATTCACGAAAAAGGCGATCCGGCCCGAAGTGGATCCGGACTGCATCCTCTGGCTGGCCGCGAATTTGCAGAGTTCTTGTGAAGACAAGAAGACAGGCAAGGTAGACACGCCGCAGACGCCCGCCATCTGGGTTTCTAGGGTGCTGTTCAGGACAGTCGGATCGATGACCGAACGGTTGAGCAGGTCGGAGACGGTGGACAGTTGGGACTGCACCCGCGCCACCCCAGACTCGGCGGCGTAGCGGGCACGCAACAGTTCTTGCTGATCTGCGCTGGAGCGCCGTGCAGACAGCGTAATTTGCGCCGTGACCGCCATGATCGATGCCAGCACCAGCATGACCATCAGGAGCGACACCATCAGGGCCGCACCTTGGGTTCGGACGGAATTCTGCATACCTGACCAGTATAAATGAAAAATGTATAAAATCTCACCCCTTCATGGGGGAAGATAGACAAATTCACACCATAGATGACTGGGTAGATTATACGATGCTTGATTTTTAAGGAAAGAGGCGAGGATTGAACGAGGCTGTTACTTGGCTTTGACCCGTTCCAGTAGGGCCGTATACCGTTCTTCGCGCTGCCGGGTCGCCGCTTTTTGCCACGCCGACGCCGTACCCGCTGCATAGAATCGCTCGCGGGCGCGGGTGAGGGCCGTATAGACCAGATTGCGGCTGAGCATGGGCATATGCGCCTCGTGCAGCACGCCCAAGACCGTGTGCCACTCGCTGCCCTGCGCCCGGTGAACCGTGAGGGCGTAGCCCAGTTGCAGATTAAACAGTTCCGCGCCCGCCAGTTCCACGATGTTGCCGTCAAAATCCACGGTCAGGCGGCCCCCCTCGGCTTTGAGGGCCGTGCCCACCGTGCCGTTGAAAACCTCGTTGGTGTAGTCGTTTTTGGTCTGCACCACCATGTCTCCGGGCCTCGCTTCGCCCTCAGCAATGCGAATCCCGCCCTCGCCGGGGTTGAAGAGGCTCTGGAGTTGCTGATTCAACATATCCACGCCTAGCGGCCCTTTCCGCATGGGCGTCAGCACTTGCACCTGACCGGGGCCGCCCAATTCGCGCACCATCAGGGCCACGCGGCGGGCACCTCCATCGGTGTCGGTGAGAGTCAGATTCAGGCGGGGGTCGCCCCATTCGGGCGCTTGGCCGTGCAGTAGGCCGTGTGCAGCGCGAATAATCGGGTTTTCGGCAGCCTGACGGTACACGGTGCTAAGTCGCACGGTGGGAGCCACGTTTGCCAGCGTCAGCAGGGGCAACCCCGCGTCTACGGGCGGCAACTGATCGGTGTCGCCCACCAGCAGCACCCGCGCTCCGGGCGGCACGGCGGCCAGCAGCGACAGCATCAGCGCGTCGCCGCACATACTGACCTCATCGACAATAAGCAGATCGTAGGGCGCGGGTTCCAAGTGGTTATGCCTGAAGCCCTGCGGCCCGAAGCCCAATAGGCGGTGAATGGTGCTGGCGCTGCGGCCCGTGACCTCCCCCAGACGGCGGGCAGCCTTCCCGGTAGGCGCACAGAGTCCCACTTCTAGGCCGAGTTTTTCGGCCAAATCCGCGACGGCGCGGGTGGTGGTGCTTTTGCCGGTGCCGGGGCCACCTGTCAGCACCACCAAGCGTTGTTCTTCCAAGAGGTGCAGCACGCTGGCCTGATCTTCGCTGAGGCCCTTGTCGGCTCCGGCGGGCACCATCCAGTCGTCGGCGGGGGGAGTCGCCAGCAGCGTGCGAATCAGGCTCGCCAGTTTCTTTTCAGCCCGCAACACGTGGGGCAGATAAATGCGGCTCTTGTCTGCATCATCTTCCTGCCCTTTAAGCAGGGGCGGCGTGTCGTCGGACAGTCGGCCCAATTCCACAGCGGTATCCACAGCAACGCTGGCCTGCGCTGCCGAAACGCGGGTGTAATGCGCCACGCCCCGCTCGGCCCGGATGCGCGGCAAGTAGGAGTGCCCGCCCTGCTGCGCGGCTTGCTGCAACGCGTACACGGCTGCGGCAGTGAGGCGGCGGGCGTCGTCGTGCGGCATGCCGAGTGCCGTCGCCAGCTTATCGGCGGTCAGAAAGCCGATGCCTTCGACTTCGGTCAGGGCGTACAGGTCGGTGGTCAGGCGCTCTAGGGCGGCCTCTCCAAAATGCTTGACGGCCCGCTGCGCCTGCGAAATGCTGAGGCCAAGGCCCTGCAAGCCCGCCAACAGCCGCCGCTCCAGCCCCTGTTGAGACCAACTGGAGACCATTTTGTGCAACGTGCTTGGGGACACGCCCGGCACTTGCAGCAGCTTTTGCGGATCGCTTTCCAGAATATCGAAGGTGGCGGGGCCAAACATGCGGGCAATCCGGGCGGCCAGCACTTTGCCCACGCCGCCCACGCGGGCTTCCAGATACGCCGCGATGCCCGCTTCGGTCAGATCGGCGGGCGTGGCCTCCAGCACCATGTTCAGCACGCGGTACTGGTAGCCGTACTCGCGGTGTTCTTCCATGACCACTTCGGCACTGAAGGTGTCTCCGGCCTCCAGCGGGGCCATCACGCCGATCACGGTGGCTTCCGGGTCTTCGCCGTCAGGATTGCGAATGGTGGCCGTCATAACCGTAAAGCCCGTGTCGGAACGGAACCGCACCCGGTTGACACTGCCCGTGACCCGCACGGTTTCGAGGGCGTGGGTCATGGCTGGCCCAAGCTGAGGTGAGGCAAACTCATGTGACGCTGCACACGCCGGATTGCAACCAAATTCAGAAAGGCGGGTGCATCAAACATAGGCTCCCAGAATACGCCCCCAGCGGAATGACTGTGGGTCTTGCTGGGAAGGAAGTGGGAAAGCATGGGGGAACTCCTGTGGATGGGCAAGGCGTGGAGAGTTTTCGGTTGAAGAGGTTCGGCAGCGCAGAAGTTTGGCAGCGCAGAAGAAGGCGGTCAGCGCGTGCTTGGCTGACCGCTTATTTGGGGGGTGGGAGTGGACAGGGACGCTTGCCCGGTGGCCCCCTCTGCTTTGCAGCGCCCCTCTCCCACAAGGGGCGAGGGCGAACACCAAAGGCAAAAAGCTTGGTTTAGCTCCTCACCCTTGAGGGGGGAGGTTGGGAGGGGGTGAGTGAGCGCCAGCGAATGCCCTTCCTCAGCCCCTCCCACCCTCAATTCGACTGTACCAACCGCCGAATTTCCCCCGACGCGATATACGATTTGCCGTCCGGCGCGGTGTTCACTTCGTCTACCACGTACAGCAACCCGTCTTCCCGAATGCTGCGGGGAAAGCGCATGTTCCAGTCGGGTTCGTAGCCGTCCTGCACCACACGGGCACGCAATTTGCTGCCTTCCTTCACACACTGCACCAAAATCCCGCCGGTAGACGTATCGGTGACTTCCAGATCGGCGGCGGTTTTGGCGGCTTTGGTCACACCACTGCTGGCGCTGCGGCTGCGCGTCTGCCCACCCCCGCCGATGCTGATGCCCTGAAGCGGATCGCTTTCGCCGGGGCGTACCACGCGGCGAATCTCTCCGGTCACGCGGTAAAAAGAACCGTCGACGCTGGTGTCGAGGCCGCCCACCACGTACCGCGCTCCATCGGCCCGCAGCGCACGCGGAAACTGTACGTTCATGCCCGAATCGAAGCCGTCCGAGACGACTTTCACACGCAAACGCCCGCCATCGCGCACGCACAGCAGTTCTACGCCGCCCGCCGCATCGTCCACCACCGGGAGGGCCAACACCGCCGTATCCACCGTGACGCCGCGCCCCTGCAAATCGGCGCGGCCCCGGCCCAAGCCCTGAAACGACTGGTCACGCAGTTCCTTGCGGCTGTCGTTGTCGAAGCGGCGCGAGGCGATGCGGCCCGCGTAGTGTTCCAACTGTTCCAACTCTTCGGCAATCTCGAAGTGTTCTTGCAGGCCCGCCGAATTGAGATCGCGGATGAGGCCGCGCAGCACGGCTTCGGCCTCTTCAGCCTTGCTGTTGTCGGCCAGTTCTACGGCGCGTTCTTTGGCACGGGCAATTCTCAGGCGGGCCAGATCCAACGTCACACTGATGTCAGAGGTGAAATCGGCCCCCAGCGGCGCGGCCAACGCTTCTATCTGCACGGCCCCGCTGAGGCTCTGAATGGCTCCGTCACGCACAGCATCGGCCCGGAAAGTCAGGCCCAGCAAGCCGTGTGAGCCGCCGCCCAGCGCGGGCAAATTCAGCGTGAGGCCCAGCAACTTGTCTTCGTCTTCGTACATGTCGCCCAGATCGAAGGTGAGGGGATCGGAGCCGGGCTTGTACAGGCTCAGCACGTCGGCCACCGTGACCCCCGGCGCAGGCGTGAGCGTGACCGTCAGGTTTTGGGCGGCCACCGCTTTCAGCGTTTGCAGTTCTATGCCGAACACGTCGGTGGCGTCGTCGGCGGACTGGATGAAGTAGAAATTGCCGCCAGCCGCGCGGGCCATGCCGATCAGGAGATCTTCATTGAAGCCGCTGCCGAAGCCGAGGGTGGTGGTGGTGACGCCCGCTTCGGCCTTCTGTGCCGCAGTTTTGGTCAAAATATTGGTGTTTTGGACGCCTACGTTGGCCTGTCCATCGGTGAGCAGCAGCACGCGGCTGACCACTTGCGGCCCCGCCTGCGCCGCCACGAGTTCCACGCCCCGCAGCCATCCGCCCGACAGGTTGGTCAGGCCGCCTGCCCGAATGCTGGCGATCTTGGCCTTCAGCGCGTCCTTGTCGGTTACGCGGGTGGGCGCGATCAGCGTTTGCACGGCGTCGTCGTAGGTCACCACACTCAGGGTGTCGCCCGCATCCAGCCCGTCTACCACGTTCTGCGCGGCGCGAATGGCGTGCTTCAGCAGACTGCCGCCCATGCTGCCGCTGCGGTCTATCACCAATGCCAAGTTCAGAGGCCGCCGCGCCGCCTGCGTTTGGGGCAGGCGCAACCGCACCAGCAGATCGGTGGGCGCGGCGTTGCCTTCTATCAGGTGCGACTGGCCGAACGAATAGGAAACCTGCATGGCATCGGGATTTTGGGTCATGGCTACCTCTGGGAATGGGGTCTAGGACTTGGAGTATGAAGGGTGGCTTGAGGAACAATTTAGAGCAGTGCGGGAGACAGCGGGGCGCGGAATAGCCCTGCTGGGTGCGGGAAGGGGTTTAGGTTTTGTTGGGGTTGGGGGGAGGTCTAAGGTGCTGAGGGGGTGGGGCGGGTTCGCCGCTCGGACGCCCCCTCACCCCGCTGATGCTCAGCGCCCCTCTCCCACACGGGTAGAGGGGAAAACAAGAGCAGGAAGCTGGGGTTTTGATTTCCCTCGCCCCTTGTGGGAGAGGGCGTTGCGAAGCAACGGGTGAGGGGGCCACCCGGCAACCAGAATCTCTACAAATGAAATAAACGCCCTTCTTAGACCCTCAGACCCTTGACCCTTAGACGCCTTTCCTACGCTTCCCGCACAGGCTGATACTCCCCCGGTTCCAGCCCCGCCGTCCACGCCACCGCCGCCGCACAGGTGCGGATATGCGGCGGCACACGCAGGGCATAGCGTCCGCCTGTGCTGGGGCAGCGCACCAACACCGCCACCAACGGCTCATCGTTGTCGAAGGGCACGTGTACCAACTGGCGTTCGCCGCCTGCATCACGGTCACGGTGCAGGATCAGGCCGCCCACGTCTTGCAGGAAGCGGTCTAAGCCGATGCGGTCTAGCAGCACGCGGCGGCGTTGGGCGTTGCGGGTATTCAGGACTTCGTGGCCCGTCAGGGTGTCGGGGGCAAAAGCAAAGCGGGGATCCACCGGAACGCCGCTCCAGCGCAGGCCCGCGCGGATGCTGGGGGGCAATGAGGTCAGGCCGCTGCCCGCCAATTCCAGCGTTTGGGTGATGTGGGCGTCAGGATGAAGGGCCGTGAGCGCCGCGCACCCGCTGAGATCGAGGTGCGCCACGCTGAGACTGCCGCCCAACTCGTGCAGATCACGGCATCCGGCGAGGCTCAGGCGGGTGGCCCGCAAGTCGGCGCGGATAACGCGCACGCCGCTGCCGTTCAAATTTACGCTGTCGCGGATGCTCAGGCGGCCCTCAATTTCGTGTAGGGCAGGCGTGCGGCGGGCGCTCAGCCGTTCGGCGTGCAAGTCGGTGGGCAGGGCCGACAGATTGGGGCAGTCGTCCACCGTCAGTACCGTGCAGCGCAACCACTCGGGTAGGCCACGCAGCCACGCCGCACCACTGAGGTTAAGGGGGCCGGACACGCTGAGGGCGGCAGGCACAGGCCCCCGCCTCAGCAGTTCGCGGGCCTGTTCAGGGGTGACGGTTGGGGGGGCGGCAGCGGCAGACGCAGGAAACACAGGCGGCAGGCTGGTGTAGCGCACCGGAACACGCGGCCCACTCGGGGGCGTATCCAGAGTAGAAATAGGGGGCGGAGTCTGGGGCAAAGCGGCGGAAGCCTTCGCGGGCGCAACAGCCGAGGCTTCAGGCTCCCGCTCCGTCCTCTGGGGCTTAGCGATGAACCGCCCGCCGCTCTGCACTCGGAACATCAGTCCAGCACCGTGCGGACGCTACCGGGGGTGTATTCGCGCTGCTGCCACACCCGGTACCAACCAGTAGGCAAGCGAATCGGGCCGTGTTCCTCATGCGTCAGGGTGGCATGAGTGGCGGTCACGTGCAGATATTGATCGGCGGCCACATCATCTCCTGTGCGCTGCGCTCCTATCGCGTACAACTGCGCCGCGCCTGCTTCTGCAATCCGGTGGCTGTGGCCTGTGACCTCGCCGTAAGCCAACGTCAGATGCGGCTGCTGGCGCAGAGGCAGGCTGGGGGCTTGGGCGGCTTGCAACAAAACGTCTCCGTGGCGGTACAGGGGGGCAGGCATAGGGGAATCCTCCGAAAATTGGTGTGCAGAGCGGCGAAAATTGGAAGCGTAAGCGAGACTTCTATTACGCTGCCAGCATAATCTTTTGGAGTGGATCTGTCAAATGTGGGTGGTAAAAGCCAAGTTTCTGGGTGAACCCCCCCGTTGCTGGCGCAACGCCCCCCCTTAGAGGGGAGGACAACAGTTGTTGCGCTCCCCTTAAGGGGGGCCGTATGCGAAGCAGACCGGGGGGTTTACACGAACTCGCTCCCGCCCACATCCACTCTGTTCTCAGGCTGCCCCGTGCTATTTTTTCCGCTATGCGCGTACTACACACGGCGGATTTCCACGCAGGACGGAACTTGCGGGGTTTTGACCGCACGCCGGAGATTCACGAGGCTCTGACTGAGATTGCCGCCCTCGCCCGCACAGAACGCGCCAACGCCGTGCTGGTGGCAGGCGACCTGTTCGATACGGCCAACCCGTCTGCCGATGCCGAAGCCGCCGTGTTCGACTTCTTTTTGCAACTGCGCGACGCGGGCATTCCCGGAATAGTCATTGCGGGCAACCACGACAGCGCGGCGCGGCTGGATTCGGTGACGGGGCTGTTGGGCTGGGTGGGCATTCAGGTGGTGGCGCAGCCCACCAGCAACCCGGCGGGCATGGTTCGCACGCTGGAACTGAAGAACGGCGAGAAATTGACGGTAGGCGCTCTCCCCTATCTGTCCGAGCGAAGGCTGGTGAAGGCCGCTGACCTGATGGGCGGCGACGTGGGCGCGTGGCGGCAGAAATACCGCGAGGGCATGGGGTTTTTTTTGCGGCGCTTGGGCGAGGGCTTCCGGGGCGACAGTGTGAACATGCTGATGGCCCACGCCACGATGGACGGCGCGAAACCCAGCGGCAGCGAGCGCAGCATGCAGTTTGACCTCACCAACAGCTACACGCTGTCGGGCCTGCAATTGCCGCCGGGGGCGCAATATGTGGCGCTGGGGCACGTGCACAAGCCCCAGCAAGTGTCTGACGCGCCGCTGGCCTGCTATCCCGGCAGCATCATTCAACTGGACTTTGGCGAAGGCGGCGAGAAAAAACAGGTGAATCTGGTGGAGGTAGAGGCCGGACGCCCCGCCCGCGTGCATGCCCTGCCGCTGGCGAGTGGGCGAGAGCTACGCACCTTGCGCGTGGATGTAGATCAAGTGGAATCCCGCCTAGAAGCCCTGAAAGGGTTCACCGGTCTGCTGAAAGTGGTGGTGAGAGCGCCCGCCGGAACCACCTTGCCGGGGCTGAAAGACCGCGTGCTGAGGTTGGCCCCCAATGCACTGGCCGTAGACCTAGACGCCGCGCAGGAAGATTTGGCCCTGCCCGAACTGAAGCGCGAAGGCCTGAGCCTGACCGAACTGTATGAGCGGTATTGGCAAGAAAAACGCGGCGAGTTGCCCGACGATTTGCGGGCCGCCTTCAAGGACGCCGATGACCGGGCGCGGATTGAGGTAGAAGCGTGAGACCCATTCACTTGGAGTTGCAAGGTTTTACGGCCTTCCGCCAATTCACCGAACTGAACTTTGACGATCTGGAATTGTTCGCACTGGTGGGGCCAACGGGGAGCGGCAAATCCAGCCTGCTGGACGCCATGACCTTCGCCCTTTACGGCTCTACAGCGCGGTTGGGAGCCAGTGGACTGGACGCCCTGATTTCTCAGGGAGAGCGCGGCCTGAGCGTGAGCCTGACCTTTGAAGTGGGCGGACAGGTGTACCGCGCCGCCCGCACCAAGGGCCGCAAACAGGCCGAAAACGACGTGAGGCTGGAGCGCCAGGACGAGGACGGGCGCTGGACGGGCCTGAACGACGGCGGCACCAAAGGCATCAACGAGCGGATTCGGCGAGCGGTGGGGCTGGATTTTAAAACCTTTGCTCGCAGCGTGATGTTGCCGCAAGGCGAATTTGCCCGCCTGCTGCACGGCAACGGTAAGGAACGCCAGATGTTGCTGGGAGAACTGACCGGACTGGATCATGTGCAGGCCATGCAAAAGGTGGCGTCGGATCAGGCCAAAGAACTGAAATACCGCGCCGACAGTGACCAAAAGGTGCTGGCGAACGAGTACGGGGGCGTGACGGCTGAAGCGGTGGCCGCCCTGCACACCGAGCGCGAACGCCTGAGCGCCGAGGCCGAACGCCTGACCGACACGCTGGAGACCTTGCGGGCCAGACAAACCCGCCTGCGCGACACCGAGCGCGTCTGGTTAGCCCGCGAGGACAGCCGCCGCCGCCTGACCACCTTGCAGGCCCGCACCGGCAGCATGCTGGACGGTGCACAGCGGGCAGCGCAGGCGCGGCGTGTGGCAGGCGTAGAGCCGCTACTGGACGCCGCCGGACGCGCCCGCATTGCCCATGAACGCGAGGCCGCTACCTTTGCCCGCGCCGCGAGTCAGGCGGAGGTGGTGGCCCACGCCGTCCACACTGCACAGACCACGCTAGACGCCGCGCAGAAGGCCGAAACGACGATTCCAGAGCTGGAAGCCCGCGCCGAAGCCCTGCGCGAAGCCGAAAACGACGCCGCCCGCCTGCGCCGCGCTGGGGGAACTGTTCAAACCACGCACCCCGCGCCCCTGCCTTGGGATGAGGACGCCCACCACGCCGCCCGCGAATCGTCCCAGAAGCTGGACAAGCTGAAGGGGGAGCGGGTACAAATAGAGGCTCAGAAAGCCGCCTTGCACGCAGACCGGGAGCGTCAGAGCAGTGAAACCGCGCAACTGAAGGCACTGGCCGACGAACAGGAACGGGTCAAGCGCGAGGGGCAGGAGGCTAAGACTGCCTCTGAACGCGCCGACGCTGCCTTGAAAACTGCTCAGATAGAGGCCGGGGCTGCCGCCTACCGCACCCATCTGCATGCGGGCGAGCCTTGCCCGCTGTGCCTGCAACAGGTGGAACACGTCCCGCCCGCCTCCAATCTGGATTTGGGCAAGCTGGAGCAGGAAGCGTCGGCGCTGAAAACCAACTTGGAAGGCCGCCGCCTGCGCTACAAGGAAATCGGGCTGGAACTGGCGACGCTGCGGAAATCGGTGGACGCCCGCACTGACGCGCTGAGGGACTGGGAAGCGCAGATCGGGCAGCGCGAACTGGACTTGCGCGAGTTGGAAAGCCACATCACGGGCGATCCTCATACCGATGCGTTGCGCCTGCTGGCAGGACTGGCCGCGCGGGTGCGGGAAGCGGGGGCAGACCCGGCCAAACTGCGCAAGCAGGCGCTGGACGGTGTGGCCGCCATTCGCAAGCGGGTGCAGGACGCTGCCGCTGCCCTAGCCCGTGCCGCCAGCGACGCCGCCGGAGCGCAGGCCACCTTGCAGGGCGCACAGGCCGCCGCCGCCACCCGCGCCCGTGAGATGCAGGAAGCTCAGGCCGCCCTCAACTCTGCCCTGACCGTGCTGGGGCTGGACGCCGCCCAAGCCCGCGCCGCTGCCCTCCCCGAACCCGATATTGCCGCGCTGGAAGAGGCCGCACGCACGCACACCGCGCAGGTGTCTCAGCTCACCGAGAACCTGAAGGAGTTGGAACGGCAATTGGGCGTGGCTCCCTTCGATCCGGCGGAACTGGGGCAAGTAACCCGCGACCTGACCGCCACCGACGCCGCCCTAACCACGGCCCGCGAACTGGCCGGACAACTGCGCGAGCAGGAGCGCACCGCCAAAGAACGCTTAGCACGCAAGGCCGAAATAGAAGGCCGCGCCGCGCTCTTAGCCGCTCAGCACGACACTTGGAAGACCCTGACCAACAGCCTGCGGGCCGATGAATTTCAGCAATTTTTGCTGGCCGAAGTGGAAGCCCAACTGCTGACCCGGGCGGGCGTGCTGCTGCATTCCATCAGCGACGGACGCTACCGCCTCGCGCTGGCCGACGGTGAATATGTGGTGCAAGACCTCTGGAACGCCGGAGAAGCCAGAGGTGTGAAAACCCTGTCGGGCGGCGAAACGTTCCTTGCCAGCCTGAGCCTCGCCATTGCCCTCAGCGACTACTTGGCAGGCAACAAGATTCTGGGCGCGTTGTTCCTAGACGAAGGCTTTGGCACGCTTGACCCGCAGGCGCTGGAAGCTGTGGCAGGCGCGTTGGAAAACCTCAGAACGCAAGGCCGCATGGTGGGCGTGGTCACGCACGTCGAAAGCCTGTCGGAGCGCCTGCCCAGCCGCCTGCTGGTGACCAAAAGTGTGGCGGGGAGCAGCGTGCAACGGTTTTAGGAACTGTCAGTGGGAAAAGACAGAGGCCTTGAATGCAACTCAAGGCGTCTGTCTTTCGTTTCTATCTCTTCTCTTACCCTTCTTCACCGACTGTGGAGAGCTGTGATAATGAATCTGGCGAGTTCAAGTTGCTAGCGCACCACTCTGATGAGTCGAGTGTACTTCGTGGG
>NZ_SSNW01000051.1 GCF_004801315.1 Deinococcus sp. Arct2-2 | reverse complement strand
ACGCCCATCGTGCTTCGGAGACCGTCGTCAAGCTCACCCAGCAGCGGTTAGACCTCCTGGTTGGGCAAGTCGGAGAGATTGAGGCCGCGATGCGTGCGCTGATCGAGGCGGATGGACTGTTGTCGCAGCAACTGAAGTTGCTGCTGAGTGTGCCGGGGTTTGCCTTCGTGGCGGCGGCGACCATTCTGGCAGAGACCATAGGATTTGCCCAGCTGGACACCGGACGAGAAATCTCGGCGGCCGCAGGCATGGCGCCTTCCCCACACCAATCGGGATCCAAACGCGGTCAAGGACGGATTTCGAAGACCGGCAACGCCCGCCTGCGACGGATCGCGTATCTCTCGGCCTTGGGCGCGTCAAAATCACACAGCCGAATGCGAACCTACTACCGCCATTTACGGGACACGGGCAAACCAGCCAAAGTGGCGTTAGTGGCACTGGGACGTAAACTCTTGATCACCGGGTTGGCAGTCGTCAAATCTGGGCGCCCTTATCAGGATAATTTTTGTCGTTCTCAAGACGGAGCCGGCCCAACACCGACAACCGCCCAGCCAAAGACTTGACAACCCAGCAGCGACACCCTATCTAGAATATCGCGTTCCTGACGGGTAATTTCTAGTTCTCGTTCTAACTTCTTGAATCGCGCTTCCTGCTCACTCAACGCGGCGACACCGCGTCCGGTGAACTGGGGGCGGCCCGCCGCCCCTTGCTGCTCATGCTGCTGTTTCCAGCGCACCACCAAATAGGGCGGCACACCGAGGTTGCGCGCAATCGCTGCACAGCTTTTCTGGCTGCTGATCACCAGACGCACGGCTTCTTCTTTGAACTCGGCGGTGTAGTGGTTTTTACTGGCGGTCATCTCAGTCTCCATTGTCGGTCAGACTGAACTCCTCCTCCACAGAACCCTAGCAAGATCAGTTTCTTCAAGTACGTGAAAGCGAGGTATGCCCACTACAGGGGTGGTCTGAGGTTCAGACCACCCCTGCCCTCAGCCTGTCATGACGTCAATGAAGGCCACACCACCGTTAGGAGGCGGCCGACGGGAGGCGGGGGCCTGCATGAGGGGGAACCGGCGGCCCCGCCGCCTGCCACCCTGCCGCCACCTCCTGGGCGTACTCGGCAAAAGAGCGTGGAGGACAGCCCAGCAGAAAGGTGGTCTGCCGGAGATCCGCGGCGGACGTGCCCATCTTGACTTTGCCGACCAGCCGGTAGCTCTTTTGGCAGTCCAGCGCCTTGCGGCCCCCATACGCCCGGACAAAGAGGGCATCCATTTCCGCGAGGTTGGGCGCGTACTGCACAGGCTGCCCCAGCGCCGCGCTCCAGTGGACCGCCGTGTCCTCGCCGCTCAAGGACTCGGGTCCAACGAGTGCGTAGCCACCGCTCTTTACGGAGGCGTCGAGCAGGGCCCGCGCCGCCGCCTCGCCCACATCCCGCGTATCCACGCGCGGAATCCGTCCCAGGGGCAAAGGATAACGTCCGGCCAACAGCTCCTCCCGGCACACTTCATCCATCTGAAAGTAGTTGCCAGGCATCAATAGCACGGGGTTGGTGTGTGAAGTGCGCACCCGTTCGGCCAGGCGCAGCTTGGGCTGGTAATGCGGCATCAGCAAGCCAAAGATCGTCCGCTGCATGAAGCGGCTCAGGCGGTTGGTGCCACTTGCATGGACGCCGGAAAACACCAGCCGCACACCGGCCCCTTCACAAGCCGAGACGAAGTGCTCGGCGAACTGCTCCTCACGCTCATCATGCGGCGAGACGTAAAAGGCAGCGTGGCTCCCTTTAAGGGCTTGAACGATAGACTCGCGGTCTTCCAGCGTGCCGACAGCGCGTTCCACCTCCGGCGGCAAGTCATGAACTTTTTCGGGCGAGCGGACGAACACGCGCACCTGTGCGCCGCGTGCGAGCAGCGCCCGCACCACTTGGGAGCCGATGGCGCCGGTGGCCCCTGCGACGAGTATGGGCCGGCTAGGGAGGGCTAGGGCAGACATTGGTTGGGACGTTTTGTTCATCGTGGTTCTCTCCTCACTGTGATTCGGGCGAAAGGTTCCACTCCACACGGATGGTCGTGGGCATGTTCAGCGCCTCGCCCTGGGTCTCGTATGACCCTCTCAATTCACCGCTCGGCCCAACTTTCCCCTGCAAAACGCGGTTGATGTCCGCAGTCACTGGGTACGTCTCCGTGCGGTCGACCCGGTCGTCTTGCTCGCCGCCGCAGTACAGCTTGTACCAGCTCCACCGGGTGTAGGGGCCGCCCATCTGGCCAGAAGCAGTGTTCACGAAGAGCTGGTAGTCGCCGTCCTTCACGAGGAGGTCGCCTTTGGCCGGCGCCTTGAGCAGGCCGGTCATGCTGTACTTCAGGTCATGGATGTGGTGCTCGCGCAACACCTCGGGGCCCCCCGCTTGGCACACTGAGTAAACCTTCCACTCCTGATGATCGGCCTCGTCGTATGAGGCGGTGCCCGCTTGCTCGAAGGTCAGGTTCAGGCGTCCGTCCGCCACGACTTCCGTACCCGTGACGGTGTAGGTGTGCTTGTTCTGATAGGTTTTCTGACCGCCGCCCGCCCAGGGAGCCGCCGCAGTCCGGGTTTTCGTGCCCGTTTCGGTGTAGGTGACGGTGCCCTTGTCGCTGTTCGCAGGATCTTTGACCCTCACCCGGGCGACCAGGGTAATGTCGCCCAGAGTCAGGTCGGACACGTTCACCGACACCGCGACAGGGTTCTGGCTGGGCTTTTTCGCTGGAGCGGTGTAGACAGCCGCACCGGAGCTGGTGCCTGTATCGCCCACGGTCCCTACACTGGCGTTGCCGCCCATGACGCCATTCGCCGCCCAGTCCCGTGCCGTAAAGGCCACCGCCGAGGGGCCGCACTCGTAGCCGTATGTGACTTTGTCCGGTCCACCATCCTCCGGCCACAGGCAGGACACGACCTGCAACGAAAGCTGTTCTCTGATCTCAACCTCGGACAGATCGGGCCGGAGCTGTACCCCTTCCAGCAGCGACCAGTCGCTAAAATGGGTGGTTTCGACGGAAACGGTTTGTGCGGTGGGATCGCGGGTCGGCGTATGGTAATACTGCCATACACCGTTCTGGTGCTGAAAACCGATACTCAGCGCCAGCGGTGCCGAGCCGATCACGTCCTGGTCTGTATAGGCGAAGGTGAGGCGGACAGGCTTGGCGAAGGTCAGTCCCTCCGAGGTCAGTCGGTAAGCCTGGCCAGTGCCCCCCGGGACGGTACGGGTAATAGGTTGGATTCCAACCGTCTGGTCACCAGCGAGTGCCCCAGCGGGAATGTCGATGCGAACCGCACCGCCGGACGTGCCGAGGGTTCCGCCCGCCGCGCCAATGGTTGCCTGCGTGGGCGTTCCGGTGGGTATCCCCACGGGAAAGGCTCGAGGCGTTTCAGCAGCGGTTGGCGGCGCGGGATTCGGGCTGCTAGAGGGCGTGCCGCCGCCACAGGCGGTCAGGCCAAGGAGCAGGGTGGCCGCAATCAGAACAGGTGTGCGCATCTCAGGGTCTCCTGGGAAGGGGTGAGCTATGAGCCGGGGGCGACGGTGGGTCTCGCTACCCCGCCCGCTGCCCCCGTTCAGGGCCAGTAGCGGGTGAGGACGAAGTCGTTGTTGGCGTCGTTGCGGTGCCCGCCCAGCACGATGCGGGTGGCTGGGATGCGCTCGTCTGGTTGCAGGACCAGCGCCTGCGCCTCATCGGCCTTGGAGCCGGGGGCGACGGGCGTGAGGGCTGTGCCGCCCTGGCCGAAGCCCGCGTCCCGCGTCCCGTTCGCCTCCAAGCGGGTCACGGCGAAGTTCCCGGCAGACGAATTGCCCTCATATACCCAGCCGCCCAGCACGAGCTTGCCGTCGGCCTGCACGGCGACGCCCGTGGCGCTGTCCCAGTTCTCACTGAGCCTGACAACCTGCTGGCCGCCCGTGCCGAAGGTTGTGTCCAGTGCACCGTCTGCACCCAGCCGAACCACGGCGGTGTCGTTCTCGCTGTTTCCGGCCAGCACCAGGCGGCCCTGGGCATCCACGGCAACCGCGTTCGCCACGCCGATGCTGCCCGCAAAGAGGGCGCTCAGCTTGCCGCCCGAGCCGAAGGAGGCGTCAAGCTGCCCGCCCGGGGTATAGCGCGCCGCCTTGAAGTCACCGTCGCCGCCCACGGCCACGATCCGGTTCCCCTGCGCCGCGAGCGCCCGCACCGTGTCCTTGGCGTTACTGCCGCCCAGTGCTGTGGTGACGACGCCGCCCGAGCCAAAACCTGTGTCCAGAACGCCGTTCACGCTGTACCGCACCAGCGCGAAGTCCTGCCCGGTCGTGCCCGAGGCGAAGGAAGCAAAACCGCCGGTGACGACCTTGCCGTCGGCCTGCACCAGCAGCGCCTGAGCACGGTCTGCTGAGGAGCCGGGAAAAGTGGGCGTGACCCGGCCACCCTCGCCAAAGGTGGTATCCAAGCTGCCTGTCGCCGTCAGGCGGGCGATCCCGAAGCGTTCTTCATTCGCAGCGTTGGTCATGCTGCCCGCGACGACGATCTTGCCGTCTTCCTGAAAGGCCAAGGCGCGGGCGATATCCGATTTGCCCGCAAAGTCGACGAGCACCT
This sequence comes from Deinococcus sp. Arct2-2, assembly GCF_004801315.1. Lineage (GTDB taxonomy): Bacteria > Deinococcota > Deinococci > Deinococcales > Deinococcaceae > Deinococcus. The sequence continues at coordinate 37,429 of NZ_SSNW01000051.1, read as the reverse complement.
TACCGCCTGTGCCGAAGGTGGGGTCGAGCGCGCCGTCACGGGTGTACCGCACCACCGCAAAGTCATCAGAGGAGGCAAAGGCCGTGCCCGCCATCAGCACTTTGCCGTCGGGCTGCACGGCCAGGGCGTAACTGTAGTCTTCCCCCGTGCCGACGGCATTCACGGCGACGCCGCCCGCACCGAACGTGGTGTCCAGGCTGCCTGCGGGGCCCCGCACCGTGACGGTCACCGTTTTGGAAACGTCGGACACTCCAGTGGCAGTGCCCCTGAGCGTCACTGCGGTGGGCTGCGAGTGCGGGGCAGCCGCAGCCGCGCTCACCGTGACCACAGCGCTGGTCTGACCCCCCGGGATGGTGATGGCGGCGCCGCTGGCCCCGGTGGGCAGGCCCGTCAGGCCCAGCGTCACGGCACCGGTGAAGCCGCCCCGGCGCGTCACGTTCACCGTTAGACTCGCGCCCGTTCCGGTGATGACCGGCAGTTTATCGCCGGACACGGTCAGGTCGAAGCTGCCGCCCGGCTGAGGCTGGTTCTGGGTGACCGTCACACTGGCCGCGTTGCTGCTTACCCCGCCCGCGCTGGCCGTGATGCCCGCCGCTCCGATGCTCAGGCCCGTGACGACGCCTCCGACGACCTTCGCCACGGCCTCCTGGTTGGATTTCCAGGTAAAGCCGACATTGGGGATGGCCTGGCCCTGCTCGTCCTTGGCTGTGGCGCTCAAGGCAGCCGTCTGGCCGACCTGAACACTGACACTCGCCGGAGTGAGTTCAGTGGTCTTGATGCTGGGCGTCGGGGAGGTGCCGCCTGTGGTGCAGGCCGAGAGTAGGGCGGTCAGCAGCAGGGTGCTGGCGGTCAGGGTCTTATTCATGGTGAAGCCTCCTTGCCGTATGGCGAGGACAGCGTGACCCGGCTGGTCTGATCGGCCCGTGATTGGGGACAGCACGCTTTTCGGAGGTTCAGGGCCGTGTCTGCCGGGCCCAACCCCCCAGGCAGGCGCTGTCAGCGGGCGACCAGAAAGAACGCGGCCCAATCACGCGGGAATCAGGGTGGAGGTTTTAGGGTAGGCCCACCAGGAGGAACCATGCGCTCATCCACCCCTGCTGCTCGTCAGTGGAAGTTCAGCCCCACCAACCCAGTGACCTCCGCCAGACCAGGCACTCAGAACCGGCTGACGCCGCTTCAGCCAGCACACGGTCTATGCAGTTCCGTGCCGAGCCTGAAGGCCGTACCCACCGGCGGCAACGGCCCGGCTGAGGGGGCGACTGTGCGGCTCAGGCGCGGCTGGACTCGGCACAGAGAACGCGCCCTGAGCCTGCTCCAGAGCAGTGCGGTGAGGGACGCGACCAGCACAAAGCCTTCTGGACACGCCAGTCTGCGGACTGCCTGCGACCTTCCCTCGCCCCGCCCTGCGCACGAGGAACCCTCTTGTGGGCAGAGGCTGTAGCGCCTCGCCTGCGGCGGCCGCCGGGGCCACACGCGCACGGGCGCGCCCCGCCCCGCGTGTTCCAGCCACCTCTCGGGGTTGCGCGGCACTGGCCTGTGCGGCGTCCTCAAGCCTGGAGCCAGGTACCAGTCGTCACGCCAACCCCTGCACATCAAAACTACGGCGTCCAGAACTGCGGCGTCTCATCTGGGAGAACCTCCAATGCACCGGTACATGCTCAGCCTGTCTTTCGTCCTGACGTCCACCACCCTCGCCGTGCAGAGCGGGCCGCCTATCCGGGCACCCCTGCTTGGCAGCTGGCTGTACGGCACGCTGTCGTCCACCGAGTATTACGACCTCAACACCAACAAATGGCAGGACGCCAGCGGCGCTTCAGAGATCGTCACTTTCCTGGCCAGTGGCCACTATGAGCGCACCAGGCTGCTGTCCCTGACCACCTACAGCTGCACCTCCAAGGCCTACTTCTACGAGAAGGGCACGGTGAAAATGGCCGGCGACAAGATCACCTACCGCCCAAGCGAGGGGGTCAGCAAAGGCTACACCTGCACGCCGTCAAACAGCTGGCAGACAAACAAGATCAACCCTGAAACCTGGGCCGTGCATTTTGAGAAGGATTCCACCGGGGCCGACATCATGGTGCTCCAGAACCTGAAAGGCACCGCCGAGGCGCATTACGGACGCTACAAGCAGTGAACAACTGCACTGGGAGGACTCAACATGAAGAGCAGGGCGGTGAATGATTCAGCTGCAGAGCTTCCGCTGGGCGGCCTCCGCCCGGCGCTGCCGAAAAGGCGGCGGAGCCGGGTGCGGCGCGCCTGGTGTACCGTTGCCCTCTGGGGGTGGCTGCGGCCATGAGCGCCCCACCCTCTCTGGCGGGAGTGACGCTCTGCCTGAACCCCACAACTTCGGTCTTCGTCTCAGGCGTGCCTGGGTCAACCCCTTCCACGCTGGCAGATCGCCTCTATAGCGAGCTGAAATCCTTCCTCCACAGCCAGGGCGTGCGGTTTGTGGAGGCCCCCGGCTGCAGCAAGTCGCCCGCTGCCCTGACCCTGTTCCTGAACGTCACGCCGGTGCGCGGGAGCAGCGCTGTAGAAACCTTGGTTTCGGGCCGTGTGTCCAATGAGGTGCAGGCAACAGGCGTCTGGTTCTCCAACAGCCCACTCCGTTGGTCAGGCGTCAAATACGGCCAGGTGAGTCCCGGTGAGACCGCCATCAGGCTGCGGCTGCTGGAGGATGCCCGGTTCATGTTCGCCCAGTTCGTTGAAGACTGGCAGGCGGCCAATCCTTAAGGTGAACGGCGCAGAGTCATTGCCCGCGCCGCCAACACGGACATCTCCTGATCCACCAACTTCAACTTGCCCTGTGGCAGAACCAGGAGCGGAGCAGGAGCAACAGGCGGCGCGGTTCCGCTGAGGTTCTGGAACCGCGCTGCCTGTTGCTCTGCGAGTGCCTGCCCAGGGCAGTGTCCTGAACCCGTCACTCCCCGCTTCTCAGACCGTCCCCGCCCTCAGGGTTTCGCGGCGCGGGTCAGCAGGATAGCTGTCGCCTCCACCAGCACGCCCGCGACCGTCTGCTCGATGGACTTGGAGGCAACGGCACCCGCAGGAACCCCAAATCGCCACTCCTTGAGGGTCAGGCCCTGGGTGGCCCGCCGGGCCGTCGAGAAGGCCCCCCAGTTGGGCGAGGGAATGGGGCGACCTTCCCGCCCGGAGGAAACGACAGCGTCACGACCTCCATCCCCTCGCCTGGATCGTATTGATCGAGGACAACGTCGCGCAGGACGAAATCACTGTCGCGCTCAAGTTTGAGACGCTGCACCGTAAACGCATTTAGGACGCCGGGCCAGGAAACAGAGCATTTGCCCCCCAACGAAGGAACGCTGCCCTGCAACGAAGGAACGCTGTACAGCAGGGGTATCATGACGCTCTCACCCGAATACATGCCCGCCGCGAGGTTGGAGTTGAGCCGCACCCGAACTTCCACGTGTCTGATAAACCCCGACTTGACGTCCGTGATTCTCGAATCGATCTTCAGGTCGAGGGCGAGACAGCCCAGCACGCGGTTGATCAGGGCGTTGAGGGTGGAGGGGCCGATGCCCTGCCTCGCCGAGTCGTCCAGTACGCGTAAAATGTCGCCCGCCGCCAGCTCGTCCGGCACACTGCCCTGCTCGCACCGCGCCGTCATCACTTCCAGCAGCGTTTTGAGCGCAGCGTAATGCAGCGCTCGGCTGCGCCTGATCTCGTCTTGCAGGCCTGTGTAATCGAGCGTGGCGAGGTCATCGACCGCTTTGAGGAACTTCTGGATGGCGCTGAGCAGTTGATCGCGTGACCGACTGTTCACCGGGTCCCTGAGGGCTGTGTTTGCTTCTTGCAGGGCACCTCTGGCCGTCTGTTCGTTGTACAGCACGAGGGGCGGCACGGCTTGGGCGGCGGCGGACGCCTCTGGAGAACCGGCGAGCCGCGCGAAGGCGAGAGCGTGGACTGTGAATACTGTGAATGTGGACAGGCGCTTGAACATGGATAAACCTCCCAGGGCCAGCACTGTGAGCGAACCGTACTGCCCCCAACCTGATTCCGGCGTGATCGGCTGAAGACCCCCGAATGTGGCAGGATCAGCGCACTGTCCGGCCTCAAGACGACCCAGAGCGCGGCATGGGGGGCGGCTTCGAGTGTCCGGGAGAGCAGGCTTTGGCAGGGCGCTGCTGGAGCTGGAGCGGCGTGTAGCCAACGGTTCCGCACCAATCACGGGCGAATCATGCGGGGCCTCTTACGCTGACCGCATGTTCAAGGCGCGTGTTTCTCCCACTCTTTCTGGTGCCTGTGTGCTGGTGGCCCTCAGCCTGAGCGCGGCGCTCGCACACGGCGAGTTGCCGCCGACCCTCAGCCGTACCGAGATCATGCAGCAGTTTCTGGCCCGTCCGGAGGGCACTGTTCCGCTCTCGCGGGCCACAGGCGGCGTGCGCGAGTTCACGCTGGAAGTTCACCGCGTCCAGACTGAGATTGCCCCTGGGGTGAGTGTGCAGCAGTGGGCCTTCGGCTTCCCGGGTCAGCCCGCCACCGTCCCCGGCCCCGAACTTCACGTCAAGCTCGGCGAACACGTCCGCATCACGCTGCACAACACCCATGACCAGCCGCACGCCCTGCACCTGCACGGCATCACCTCGCTCTCTCAGGAAATGGACGGGGTGCCTCACCTCAGCCATGAGGTCTTGCCCGGCCAGTCCTTCACCTATGAGTTCGTCGCCACTGAGGCAGGCACGCACGCCTACCACTGCCACTTTCAGACCAACGTTCACCTGGATATGGGCATGTACGGGGCACTGATCGTAGAAGACCCGGACGAGCAACTGGCGTGGTCGAGGGATCACACCCTGATTCTCGATGAGTGGGACAGCCGCCATGACCCGGCCCAGTTGCCCTACCACCCCGACTACGACGAGTTCCTGGTCAACGGCAAGGCATTCCCCCTCATCCCGCCCCTGAAGATCCCCGCGGGCGAGACCCATCGGGTGCGCCTCCTGAATCTGGGGGCGCAGCCACACAGCCTGCACCTGCATGGAACGAGTTTTCTGGTGGTCGCCAAGGACGGACACGACCTGCCTGTTCCGTATGTGGCCGACACCCTGCCGATCCTGCCGGGGGAGCGGTACGACACGCTGGTCAAGGGGCGGGACGGAACCTTTCCCTGGCATGACCACAACAGCAACGCGAATACCGCCCGTGGGGAGTATCCGGGCGGCATGCACTTCGATGTCGAGGGAAGTCCGGCTCTACGGGCAGACGGCACCCCCATACTTCAGGACGCCCATGCAGCAGGGCACCAGCACCTGCCGGACATGAACGGAGCCGGAAGCGCGGCCAGCGCTGAGGCCGTCATCAGCGTCTCAAATTTCGAGTTCAGCCCAGAGGCCGTCCGGATCAAGGCGGGAGGAAGCGTGACCTGGGAGAACCACGACAGCGTGGCTCACGAGGTCGTCCTGACGGTGGGTGGACGGGAAATGCACTCCGCGTTGCCAGCCCACGGGCACGCCACGGTCACTTTTCCTGAGAAGGGAAGCTTTACGTACCACTGCCTGCCCCACCCCTTCATGTCCGGAACCGTTGAGGTGGAATAGAGCAGCGGTCAACCTCGGGCCGTCTCCAGCGCGGTTGCCGACAAGAATCCCTCTTTCTGGCCGAGCGGGGCGCATGAAGGGCATCACCAGAACAGAGAACTGCATCAGGGCTGAATTCTCGCGGCCCGGCCAGCCGCTCGGCGTGGGGAGTGCGCCACGGCCCGCCTTGAGTCCTGGCCGGGTCGCCGGACACGGTTCATCCGTTCTGCTGGACACGCCAGACGGACAGAACAGGTGCTTGCAACGTTTCTCGTCAAGAGAACAGCATGATTCGTGAACAGAATGGACGACTTTGATCCTTCCTTCTGGTGGAAAGCGCCTCGCTCCGCCGGGCAGGAGGGAAGTATGGCGGCCGGTGCACCCTACTCCGGCTCCGGATCACGCACCTGGGCATTCAGGAACTCCAGCAGAGCGTCGGGGGTCGCGAAGTAGCGGCGCTGCGTGCCGTAGGGCAGCAGCACCGAGGCGCGCCACACTACTTTCGAGCCGTCCAGTTCGTGCCAGATGCGCAGCAAGTAGACGGTGTGTTCAGGGAGAGGCGGGTGAGGGAAGTCGTTCATGCTTAAACCTCAGGAGCAGTCGGGGAGAAGCGGTGGGAACCTCGTGAGCCCCGTTGCCTGGCCGGGCAGTCGGCGGCGAAACCGGCGTCGGGTCAGAAAGCGGCCTCTGGGCGCGGCCCCTTTCTGACGGGATTGCCCGGTGAAGTGCACCGTAAAACACCGTCTCTGATTGGCCGATGATTGACCGTCCCCGCGTTCATCCACGCCCGCTGAACGACTGCACTTCGGAGTGTGGGCGCTGCGTCTGGGCCACCGCCAGCCGTTCCTTCACCAAAAACCGGGCCGGAGGCGGTGGGAGCCGACACCTCGGGGCCACACCTGGGCGGAGCGCCTGAAGGTTCGGCGGCCTCTCCCCAAGGGCAAGCCGGAGCGCGCGCCCTCAATCACGCCGGAATCAGACCACCTCTTTTACGGTTCATTCACGCCGGAGCCGCATTCCTGGCCCCGGCCCAGGAGGAACAACCATGACGAAGACCACCGCTCTGCGCCCACTGCTGACCCTCGCCCTGATCGCCACGCTCGCCGGGCCTGCGCTGGCCCACACGGGGCATACCCACGCGCCGGCCGCCGTACAGGTTCGGGGGCAAGACTACAAGTTCGTGACGCCCGCAAGCGTGAAAATGGGCTGGACGACCTTCGAGCTGAAGAATACCGGCCAGGAACCGCACCACCTGCAGATTGTCCGCTTGCCCGGCCACATGACGCAGGCAGACTTTCTGACGAAGTTGAAGGAGAACGAGGGAGCGGCCCTGGCCAGCGTCGATCTGGTGGGCGGCGTGGGGATGCTGCTGCCGGGACAGGCGCAGCAAGTCACGCTGAACCTGACTGAGCCCGGCACCTACCTGGAGCTGTGCTTCATTCCCGACGCCAAGGGGGTGCCCCACCTCGCACTGGGCATGGTGCAGAGCTTTCAGGTCACGAAGGGCGCAGGTGCCCAGACCCAGCCGCCCCAGGCCGGCCTGCAGGTCAAGCTGGTGGACTACGGCTTCGAACTGCCTAAGGGGAGAGCGATCACCGAGGGGCCGCAGGTGTGGGAGGTGATGAACGGCGGGCCAGAGGGTCACGAGATGCTGGTGTTCAGAATCGCCCCCGGCAAAACGGTGGAGGACGTGGCGGCCTACCTGAAACAGCCCGAGGGACCCATGCCGCTGATCCCCATGGGCGGAGCGCAGGCCGTTGCCCAGGGCCGAACCTCATACGCGCACCTGAATCTCACGCCCGGAGACTACCTCCTGCTGTGCGGCATTCCCAGCCCCAGCCATCAGGGAGCGCCGCACGCCGCCCTGGGCATGATCCGCCCCTTCACGGTGGTGGCAAAGACTGCCCAGAAGTGACGTTCAGACCGGCTGGGGGCGTTGAGGCTCCCACAGCGTCATCCGGGTTGGCCCTGTCCGCGCGCGAGCAGGGTCAGTGCCTCCCGGAGTCCGACCTGCCGTCCGCGCCGGCGCCGCTCGCTGAACAGGTCTGGGTTCAGCAGCACCCGCGCGGAGCGTTCCACTTGCGCCAGCGTCGCCGCACTCTCACTGTCCCAGCGGATGAATTGGAGATGACCCTCCAGCACGCCTGTGAGCCAGCCCAGCACCGGCCCGTCGCCGCGGGCGAGCGCCAGCTGTGCCCAGCCTGTGAGTACGGTCAGACACCCGGTGCCCGAGTCGAGGGCGGCGGCGTGGAGGCCCGCCTGAGTCAGGTGCGCCGCCGCCTCACCAAACCGTCCGGCGAGGCGTTCTGCCTCGGCAAGAAGAACACGGGCCGACATCAGCGAGAACGTGCTGTCGGTCTGAAGGGCGACCTCGTGCATCCGCCAGGAGAGGCGCGTGATCTCTGGAATGTCTTGACGAACCTGCGGCACGATCATGCGGGCGTGCAGGGCCATAGACGTGATGAACGGATCGCCATACTCTTCGGCAAGCGCGATGGACTCCCGCGAGAGCCGGTCGGCCTCCTCGAAATCTCCCCGCTGCATCACGGCAAAGGTGCGGTAGCCGAGGGCCAGAACCTGCCCGACCACCACCCCCTCATCTGCATACCGCCGGGTTCCCTCGGTCATGAAGGTCTCGGTGGCGCTCAGATCCTTGTGCCAGAAGGCGCGTACGCCACGCGCCAGGGCAATACGGGCCTGGCCCCGGTTCGAGAGGCTGCCCAGCGCCGGATGCTCCACCAGCGGCGTCAGAGCGTTCACACCTTCGATGAACCAGGGGTTGAGAGGAGCCATCAGGCAGATCAGCTCGGCGAGCTCTGCCGCGTCCTCCAGCTGTCCGGTGCCCGTCAGGGTATCTAGGGCGGCGAAAACGTTGCTCATCTCGCCCTCCAGATCCTGCACCCAGCGTTTATGCCCGGAACCGCTGACCCCCTCTGCGGCGCGGCGCATAAAGTTCAGCATGAACGCTGCGTGAAGACGGCGCACCTCGGCCAGCTCTCCGGACGCCTCCAGTTCCTCCCAGGCGTACTCGCGCACCGTGGCGAGCATCGTGTACCTCGGTTCTAGGCCAGATTCCTCGGTCCAGCGCACGAGGCTGTGCTCGATCAAGGTGCCGAGCCGTTCGAGTACGTCGAGCGTGCCCGTGGCGTCGGCCACCCGTTCGGCGGCGTCCAGTGTCCAGCCGCCCCTGAACACCGAGAGCCGCCCCAGTAGGGTTCGTTCGGCCTCTGGAAGGAGGGTCACGCTCCAGGCGATGGTGGCCCGCAGGGTTCGGTGCCGGTCGGGCAGGTCGCGCGCGCCGTGAACCAGCATGGGAAGCGCCCGCTCCAGGCGATTTTGCAGCGCGGCGGGCGGCATGGCCCGCAGCCGGGCCGCCGCGAGTTCGATGGCCAGCGGAAGCCCATCGAGTTGGCGCAAAATGGCCCCGATCACGGGCAGGTTCTGGTCGGTCAGCCCGAATCCGGGGCTGACCGCCTGTGCCCGGTCGACGAACAGCGCGAGCCCCGCAGACCGCGACAGCGCCTCTTGCGGGTCTCCCTGAAAGGAGCCGGGGAGCGGCAGCGGTTCCACGGCGTACACCTGCTCGCCGGAAAGAGACAGTGGGATCCGGCTGGTCACGAGCAGCTGAAGCCCTGGCGCGGCCCTGAGCATCTGCGCGAGGAAGGCGGCCCCCTCCACGACCTGCTCCAGGTTGTCAAGCACGAGCAGATGCCGCCTGTGCCCCAGCTCCCGGCCCAGCGCGACCAGTGGATCTTCCGGGGTTCCCACCGGAAGCCCAAATCCGTTCATGAGGGCGGCGGCCAGTCCACGTGGATCGGTCAGGTCGGCCAGCGACACGAAGGTCATCCCGCCCTCGTAGCGGCTCTCGGTGGCGCGGGCGACCTCCAGGGCCAGCCGCGTCTTGCCCACGCCGCCCGGCCCGGTCAGGGTCAGCAGCCGGATCCCACCCGCCAGCAACGCCTGCACCTCCAGGCGAGCAGCTTCCCGCCCGTGGAAGGAGGTGCTGGGCAGGGGCAGGCTGTGCGGGCGAGGTTCAGGGGCGTCCAGCCCCCCAGTTTCTCCCCCTATCTCGGCAATGCGCTCCTGCAGGACTCGGGCGTCGTCCAGACGGAAGTTGTCGCGGGCTGCGCGTTCGGCTGCGCGCAGGTGGGGCAGGGCCGCCTGCGCGTTCTCACCGCTCAGCCAGTGCTGGGCAGTGCGCAGTGGGTTGGCCCCGGAGCGCTCCAGGGCCCGCGCGGCGTTGCGGTGAAGAAGGGTGTGTACCGAGTTCGGGATCTGTGCGGCCACCGCCTCATAGATCAGGTCATGCCAGAAGCCGTCACCGCGCACGACCTGGGCCGATTCCAGTTCGCCCCAGGCCTCCAACAGCTCGAGAAGGGGCGCGCCTAACATGTCGGCCACGAGGTCTACCGTAAAGTCTCGCTGCAAGATGGCCGCGGCCCGCGCCGCCTGAAGGGCCGGGGTAGACAACCCGTTCAGGCGCTGCTCAATGACCTGCGCGACCTTGACGGGCAGCGGCAGCCGCTCGGGCAGGCTCTTTCCAAACTGACCGGTCTCGATCAGGTGCTTGACCGTTTCGAGGAGAAACACCGGATTGCCGCCGGTGTGCCGGATCAGCCGGTTCCGGGTGGAAGGATCGTTCGGCACGTCCAGATCGTCCATCAGCGCTCCCAGACTGTCCTCGTCCAGGGGGCCTAAGGTGATGCTCACAGCCAGTCCCTGCGCCACGAATTGCCGTAGGAGGGCCCAACTTTCCTGCGGCAATTCGCTGGGGCGGTAGGTCACGATGAGGGGCGGCAGGCTGCGTGAGCTGCGGGCCCGGCTCGCTGGGCCGTAGAGGTACTGGCCGTTGGTATTGGTCTGCTGATCGAAATACTGCCAGTCGTCGGCCACGCTGGTCTGTGCCCCCTCATGGAGAGCGAGTTGGAGAATGAACACCGCGTGACGCAGCCGCAACATCTCCTCCTCGTTCACGATAGGCGGAGGATCTTGCCCGTTCAGCGCGAGTTCGGGCAGCAGGCGTGAGAGTTCCAGACGAACCCACGGTTCCAGGGTCGGGAGCAGGTCAGGCCGTTGCCGTAACCCTTCCCGCAGATGACGGATGGAGGTCGCCCACGGCTGCGTCTGGTCGCCCGGCCGGGCGGAGTTCACGCGGGACTCGCCCTTGCTGGCCGCAAAATCCAGCGCCAGCCGGGTCTTGCCGCTCCCCGCCTCCCCGCCGATAAAGACCCACAGACCCCGCGCGCAGGCGTCCTCCATCATGGCCCACTCGCGCTCACGGCCCACCAACCTGGGTGGGCGGAGCACGGCGAGCGGCAGGGCGTGCCGGGCCGGGCCCGTTCCCACAGGAACGCTGAGCGTGCCCTGGTCAATCTCGCGCGCCAGTTCCTGCGTCTCCGCCAGGGGCCCAGTACCGAACTCGCGCCGCAGCGTCTCCACGCAGCGGCTGTATGCCCGCAGGGCAGCGGCCCGGTCACCCCGCGCGTACTGCAGCCGCATCATGCGGCGGTAGGCGTCTTCTGAAACAGGATCGGCGGCCAGCAAGCGCCCCGCGAGTTCCAGGGCTGCGCCGAGATCACCCTCCCGTTCCAGCCGGGCCGACTCGTGGCTGAGGGCCTGAACCCACCAGCCCTCCAGCATCTCACGCTCCGAGCGAACCCAGTCGTCCAGGTCTGGGCAGTCGTCGTAGGTGAGACCCGGCAGCAGCGCCGGGTTCAGGCCCACGAGCTCTGCGTACTGCCCCCGAGCGAACAGGTCCCGCAGCCGCGCGACGTCCACATCCAGGTCCCCGGCGATGGCGAGGGGATTGCCCGGCGTGATCAGGTCCCGGCCCGTGGTCAGCCTGACCTTGCGCAGCAGTTGCGAGAGGTTGTTGCGCGCGGTCGCCTCGGGTGAGTCCGGCCACAGCAGATCGGCCATCCGGGCACGGAAGGTCGGCCCCTCCAGCACCAGGTAGGCGAAGCAGGCGGCCATCTTGCGCTCCAGCAGCGTGTAGCCCACTCCCGGCGCGCTCAGGGCCGCCCCACCCAGCAGCGTGACCTGCCACGTCCCTGCTACCGACTCCGTGATCATAGGCCCCCACGCATAGACTTATTTTAGAGCAGTTCTCCGAATGACGCGACCAGAACAAAGACTTCTGATCGCTCCAGTCTACGTCCTGCTCACGACCTTTACTTGCTCCGCTCGGCCCACAAGAAACCCTCCTTTTGACCCATGATTTAAGGGCGTTGTACTTCATATCGGGCGGTCTCCGGGGTGTTCCGGAACCGCGCCACAAGCGGCTCTGCGAGTCCGTCTTCAGTGCAGCGTCCTTCCTTCCCTCCTCGCCTCGCTCGGTTCATCTTCAGATGGACTTCGACCTCCTTAACGGGAGATCTCTGCCGGGGTACAGCCGCCGCCGCGTGTGCTCAGGCATGCCGCGCCACAGTGGGGGACGAACGAGGCTTCGGTTCTTCGGCTCCGCAGAGGATCAGGAAACGGCCCTGGACAGGAGTGGCCGCATCATTTAGGGCCGCAGGTCACGCCCGTGGCCGCAGGAACGCGGTGCAGCGTTTTCCCGTTTTCAGCGTCCTTGACGAACAGGGTGTGGCCGCTTGCCGCAGGCTCAAAGCCACTTTTCGGGTTGAGATCCTCCGGGTAGGGATAGGCCACGCTCAGCGCGACGGTTCGCGAGTCGGCCAACCAGCAGGAACTGTTCAGTACAGTGAGGGTACCCTGTGGAGCTTGGGCGACAATCAGCTCGCGCACGTTCTTGTGCCCTAGATCGGCCACGTACGCAAAGGTATTGATCTGGGCATTGCTGTCGTGGCGTGCCACCAGAATCAGCAGTTTCTTGCCATCAGGAGAGGGCGTGACCTCCAGTACACTGCCCACAAAGGTCCCCAGCCAGCCCAAGGCCCTGAGCTTTACCTCTCTCACGTCTGCCTCAAAGACGGCCGAGGTCGTGGTACCGGCGCTGCCCACGCCGTACCCGGCATTGGAGGCGAAATACACCCGCTGACCGTCGCGCGTGACCTGTGGGGACGTGACAGTCCAACTCACGTCGTCCGCCTGAGCGCGGGGATCGAGATCCCCCAGGAACTCACGGATGGCAGGCTGCGGCGCGTCTCTCAGCGCCGCCATCAGGTTTCGGGGCAGGCGGCGGGTAAAGACTTCGGTGCCGGGACGGGCACCGGGGCCGTAGAGCATCACGCCCACGTCAGCCGGGGACTGAACCGAGCCGAGCATGGTGATTACCTGCCCGCTCCGTGAGGTGCTTTGGTACAGGGCGGATGGATTGGGCAGAAACGTCTTGTGCTTGACCAGGTTCCAGCCCGCGTTCCCACCGTCACTGCCTGCAATTAGGGCGTGGCCGTCGCCTTCCCACCGCAGCCAACGGGCACGCACGGTGGTAAAGGTGGGCCCGGGCACCACCGAACTCACAAGCACGCTTTTCGCGTAAGGCGCCCTGCTCAACCACGGGCGCAGAGGCGGAACCCTCTGGGCGTGGATGTCGGTTCCTCCAGGGCCAGTCATAAAGGCGAGCGTGCCGTCTACTGGAGAGAGGGCCTGCAGCACCGCGCCGCGTGAATTTGCCACCTGCTGGGCAGGCTGACCGGGGCGGCTGGCGATCCAGAGTGTTCCGCCCCTGAAGTACGCGAATTGACCGGCCACCTCGGGAGAGGCAGCCGTGTTGGGGGCAGCCGCCAGCACGGCGAGGGCCAGGCTGGAAAGGCGGCGCGTCATGCCAGCCACACGCGCGTGGCTGGCGTGCGGCTCCAGGGGCGTGCCCGCCCGAGCACGACTCTGATTTCCTCGGCAAGCACGGGCAGAGGCAGGAGTTCCAGTGCGGGCACGGCGTCGAGCGCCAGCCGCAGGGCAGCGTTGGGCTCTAGACCCGGGCGGCGCAGCAGGGCCAGGAAGGCAGCGTCGTCGCCCAGCGCACGGGCACGCCGGCAGAGCTCCCCGTATGCTTCCGTGCTCGGGGTCACGAACCCGGGTTCAAGCGGTTCCTGGAGGTCATTGCCTGAGAAATTCTGTGTCATGGCCTCAGCCTAGTTGGGGGGGGATGATTGCAGCATGACGGGGGATGTGCAGCAGGTTGGCGGCCGACCATTCGTCAGTCAGCTGACCCTCCCTCTGGTGGGGGCCTGTGGGTTAGCGGACTGAAGGCGAGAGATCTACTCGCAAAGGGCAAGAGGGACATCTGAGTTCATTGCGCCTGCTGAAGCTAAGCGTCAGTCACGAGGATGACAGTCCGGCCTGTTGGCGCCACGGGCGTGCTGCTTGAGGGCCGTTACCAGAGAATGGATGGGCCTGAGCCAGTGCTGGACATCTTGAGAGAAAACGGCGTCCAGAGCGACAACAATTCGATTGACTACAGCTGGCTCTGGAGACAGGTGGGGGGGCGGCCCTGGCCGTTCAGGGAGGCCACTTGAGCGGCACCGTCCTTCATGCAGGGTGCCCTGCACGAACCTGTACTCCAAACGCCTTGCCTCTCGGCGCTCGCCCTCAAAACGTCTGGTCTGATTGCCGCGTGATTCGGCCAGTTCTCCACGCTTGGGGCGAAATGCACCCAGCTGACCAGGCCGTGCGCTCCCTTCAGGGGGCCGGGAATCTCTGCGCTCAATCACGCGGCAATCAGAGGGTGAGTCCTACGCTCACTGCACGTCCCCAGGAGACAGATTCATGGGGCAACCAACAGAGATGAGGAGAAACAGATGCAAGGAATAAGGATCAACAAGATGGCCCGCATGGTCCTCGCCCTGATGGCGACAAGCTCCGTTCTGGCCGCCCCTGGCAAGCCGGTGCCCGGCAGCGTGCAGGGACAGGTGCTTGACTCGCGTGGTCAGCCGCTGGAGGGCGTGCAGGTCTGGATCAAACCCGTCGTGACCACCGGAGTCGCTGAGATGCTGACTGACGAGCACGGCCGCTACGAGGTGACGGGCCTTCCCCCCGTCGGGTATCAAGCCCTCGCTTGGGTGCAGGTGCCGTACCAGGGCAAGACCTTTTGCTCGCGCCTCGCCCACCCCAAGGCGTCGGACTACAACCCCTTCAACCCCCGCGACGGTCTCGTACGCAACTTCCGCTGGCAGCTCTCGGGCCGCATCCCTGGCAACGGCGACTACAGCGACTTGGGGTATTTCGGCGGCAGCATGCCCCTGATGGCTGGTTTCGGGCAGGAGCGCTGGGCCACCGCCCAGGACGAGATCGAGCTTCAACTCACGCCCGTCGGCCCCCTGATCGACGGCAGCGCGGGCAAGGCCCTGACGAAGACTGCTCCAGCCCGGGGCATGGTGCTCGACGTGCCTATCGGAACCTATCAGGTCAAGGCCACGTTCATCGGCGCGGGCGGTAAGCGCGAGCCGCTTCAGGTGTCCGCCTCCGACGGAAACTACGCGAATGAAGCGACCGTCAAATTCACCCCTTCGGGCACCTTTTGTAAGGGCACAAGCGGCGGTGCCCCGGGCCGCGCATACGTTTACTGGCAGTTTCGGTGATCTCGCCTGGACTGCCGCTCGCACACAAGACCTTTGATTCCGTGGAGACTATGATGAAAAATTTCCGACCTTTGACCCTTGCACTCGCTACCCTGGCCAGCGCGTCCGCTTCCCGGCTGCCTGCCAACCTCGAACCCTTTGGGCCGGAGCAGGTGTGTGTGGGCCGCGCGGAGGTGCTCGTGCGTGGGCAGCCAGACAAAAAGCTGACCCAGGCGGCCCAGGAGTTGCTGAACAAGACCGCCACCACTCAGAAATTGAGCACCACCTCCTACACAGAGTGCCCTGCATGGCTGTCCTACCGCGTTGAGGTGGCCAACACGGGCCAGGATAAGCTGCTGGTGTATGGAGCGACGCTTAGCCTGGTGACCCCCAAACTGGAGACGAAGGCCGTGGGCAACCTAAAAGATGAGACCTTCGACTACGACGGCGGCTTTGAGTACGTCACGCTCTGGGACGCGGGGGGACAAGACATTGCCTTTGACACAGAAAACCTGGCGTTTCGGCTGCGCGCCCGCCTTCTGGACCTGATGGACACCTTCGCCGCCGACTGGAAGAAGACCCATTGACCCTCCCCTGCCCTCCCGAGCGGGGCAGAAACACGGTCCTGAAATTTTACTCCGCTAAAGAAAATTTGCTGCCCCACACGTCTATTGCAAAAGCTATAGAACGGAGATCCGATTGAACCAACAGCCCAGTTCAATGTCCCACTTGAAGAAAGGTTCAGTTGGGACACGTGCAGAGGCCGATAAACACGATGTTCTTCCCCTGGTCAGACCAGTACCTTCAAGTGGGACGAGTATGAGGACTGCTTAGCGGAGTGAAGTTCCGAAATCGTGTCTCTGCCCCGCTGAGGTCTCAAACCCATCCTCCGGACAGCATGGGCACCGACGGGGCGGCCGTTCGTTTGCCCGGTTTACCCCCGCTACGAATGGCTGTACGTGTACGCCTTTGTCAACCCAGAGACCAGTAAACGTCGCTTCTGGATTGTCCCGACGCTCAATCAACAGGCCTATGGGCTCGTCATGACCGCCGTGGCTCAAAGTGTCGGAGCCGGGCAAGATCATCACGTCTTGATCGTGGAAGACAATGGTGGCTTTCATGTCCCTACACCGCAGGGACATCCACAGGAGATCGAGATCGTGCGTTTACCTCCCTATGCTCCAGAACGGCAACCCGTAGAACGTGTCTGACACCTTACGGATGCCACCATCGCCAATACCTGTCCGGAGAATCTTGACGCCTTGGAAGCGGTGGTCGGTGAGCACTGCAACTGGTTGGAAACACAACCTGACCTCATTACCCAACACACCCTGTTCCACTGGTGACCCTTGTGTCAGAATTAATCGGAATCCATATTAGTCCTCGATCAGCGCGCCGTACAGGACCATGTCGAGGTGCACGTTCGTCTGCTGATGGCAGTGGTAGGCGTACGTGCCGGTCTTGGTCGCCACGAACTCCTGCGTGAACGACTTCCCTGGCAGAACCACCCCGCTGGTGTGCGGCACACCGTCCATCTCCTGTGCCAGTGACGTGACGCCGTGCAGGTGCAGGGTGTGGGGCTGGTCCTGGGTGTTGACCAGCGTGATCCGCATCAGATCGCCCTGCCGCACGCGCAGTTCCAGGCTCGGCACACTGGCCGACTGACCTGGGAAGCCAAAGGCCCACTGCTCGACCGGTACACCGGGAGAGAGCTCGGTCGTGACGCGCCGCACTTCCAGCGTGAACTCGCGAACCTGACCGGTGTACTGCGAAACCGGAACAGTGCCGGTCGGGCGCTGCGTGAAGTGCTGGATGAGGTCGGTTCGGGCAGGTGCGCTGCCGACGCCTCGTGCGGACGGCAGGGTGGCCGCGCCGAACAGCAGGAGAAGCAGGAGGGGTGTGTTCATGACCGCAACCTTAAGAAGTGGGGCCTGATTGCGCCCTGATTGGCCCAGAAGCGCGCCGGCAGGTCAATGGACCGGTTCCGGGTGGCCGATTCGCCCATGTGCGGCCGGAAACGACGTCTGGAACGTCGCCGATGATGCGGGGCCGTCCAATCACCGGCGAATCACTCGCCGCCGCCTATGGTGACAGCAGCCCACCCGGCTAGGAGGGAAGTACCCATGAAGACCCATCAGATCCTGACCCCTGCCGCCAGTCTGTCCCCCTGCGGCGGCGGCGCAGCGCCCCCACCCACCGTCAAATCCATTGAACTGACCCCCACCGCCGTGATCGTGCGCGGTCCGGCCGGCAGTCTCGATCCCACCTCTGGAGACCGACCATGACAACATCCAGAATCCGTATAGGCCTGGTCTGCGCCCTACTGACCGCTGCCCCAACGCTGCCCGCATCCGCGCAGACCCTGCCGCCCGTGGTCATCCGCAGCCCAGCCATGGCCCGGGGGGCCCTTCAGGAAGTCAACGTGGCGCTGCAGGGTGCCATCCGGAGCGGGCGGCGCGACGAGCTCAAGAAAGCCCTGCAGCGGACGGCCGACGTGACCGGCACACTGAATGAGCTGGGCTACACGGGCCTCCAGAAGGAAGTCGGCGTGACTCTCGGGCTCTATCACGACGCCATCGCCGCGCTGCTGCGTGCCTTGACGGCCAGCTGCGAGAAGGGGAATCTCCCGGACGGCCTGACCGGAGCGGACATCCTGCGCAGCCTGGGGCCCGCCACGGTCAAGGGCGTCGGCACGCAGCGGATCAACGACATCCAGGCGCGTCTGCCCAAGTGCCTCGCCCTGACCTTACAGATCGATTCAGGCATCAAGGCCAGCGCCATGAACTACGTTGTGCATGTCGAGGTCGTGGTGCCCCTGGACTACGACCTGCAGGGCGGCTTCTACCGGGGCAAGGGTCAGATCACGGTACTCTCACAGCAGGCCACCCCGGAAGGGCCCTGCCAGGGCAAGTTCGATAACGACCCGGCCGACTTCATCGTGAACCGCCTCGACGTGCAGACGATCAACGAAACTCGCCTGGAGAAGATTGTCCTCAAGGCGTATCAGGTCGGACAACTGAAGGACACGGGCGTGCTGGTCTGCCCGGCTCCCGCGCCGGCCATCCCCATCAGGCAGATGAACTGGACGACGCTCTTCCAGGGCGCGCGGATGAAACGTGACCTCTCCGCGCTCGACTGGCGCTTCGGCTTTCCGGCGAACATCGTGGCAAGCACGCGGATTGACGGGCCGTTCGCCGAGTACCTCAGCGAGGCGACAGACATCCTTCTCAGGCGGACGCCTCGCTGAGCGCCGCACACACCGCTCAGCGTTCAGCCGTGATCTGCAGTGCCTGCACTTCACAGCGGTGTTCAGCTGCGCTGTGAGGCGTACCGTTGACCCCTCAATTCCACGTTCGCCGCTGTCCTGTTCAGGACTTCGCTCCGCAAGGTCGTTGGAATCCTTGAGGCCCTTTCACCGCTGACGGTGAATAATCTCCATCACCGTGTTTTTACTGAGACCCAGATCGCGTGCGATCTGGCGGTAAAAGCAGCCTTCTGCTCGCAACTTCAAGACCCTTGCTTGGTAGCGATCTGCTTTGATCCGAACCCCGGGCTGGCGAGCAAATTTGACGCCACGTTCCTGCGCTAAAGCGACGCCGGATCGAATGCGTTCTCGCAGCACGCCCGCGTTCAAACTCTGCGAGCGCGGCCATCAGGGACGCAAATAGCTTGCCTTGAGGGGAACGCAGATCGAACTGTCAGCCGGTTTGGGCGATCACCGAAACTCCGCAGGCTTCTAGACCTTGCAAGGTGCTCAACAGGTCGGTCGTTGACCGACCCCAGCGGGTCAATTCAGTGACCAGAACGACACTGATCTGTCGTTCACGCCCCAACTGCAACACTTTCGCCCGCTCCACTCGGTCATCCTGACTGCCGGAGGCGGTTTCTTTAAACACGGCGATGACCTCGTCGCCCGCTCGGTCGGCAAACGCCAACAGGTCTCGCTCCTGTCGTTCACACGACTGGTCATGGGTGGAAACCCGGCAGTAGAGGGCGGTACGCTGTCCCATTTGAACCTTCCGCAGTTTAGCGCCGAAGAACGCCGTGTTTTTGGGGGTCTGTGGGTGTCCTGTTTAAACTAGAGTTCAATGACGACATCGAGAGCCCAATGAGTGACGCTCCCCATCACATTGGTTGAAGCGAGGTGAGCTTGCCTCGGTTTCGCGTACTTACAGTTACGCCACGGCCTGAATGTTGAGCTGCTCAAATTCTAGTGGGGTTTTGTAGCCCAAAGTGGAATGTCGCCGCTGGCGGTTGTAGAACACTTCCAGATACTCGAAGACTTGGCTGCGCCCCTCCTGGCGCGTGTGAAACACGTGGTCTAACAGCAACTCCCGTTTCAAGGTCGAGAAGAACGACTCCACCACCGCGTTGTCAACACAATCCCCTTTCTTCCCCATGCTGATCTTGCTAAGGTTTTGTGGAGGAGGAGTTCAGTCTGACCGACAATGGAGACTGATATGACTGCCAGCAAAAACCACTACACCGCCGAGTTCAAAGAAGAAGCCGTGCGTCTGGTCATCAGTAGCCAGAAAAGTTGTGCTGAGATCGCCCGCAACCTGGGTGTTCCGCCGTATTTGGTGGTGCGCTGGAAGCAGCACCATGATCAGCAAGGGGCGGCAGGCCGCCCCCAGTTCACCGGGCGAGGAGTCGCCGCCTTGAGTGAACAAGAAGCGCGCTTCAAGAAGTTGGAACGAGAACTGGAGATTACTCGTCAGGAACGCGACATTTTGAAAAAAGCACTGGCCTTCTTCGCCAAAGGAAACTGATCTATCAGTTTATCGAGCAACATCGTCACCAGTACAGCATCGAGATGCTGTGTCGGACACTCGACGTCGGGGTCAGTGGCTATTTTGCGTGGTGGAGAAGGCCAGAAAACCGCTACCAGGTCGAGGACGTCGCCCTGACCGAAATCATTCGGACGATTCATGAAGGTAGTCGGGGCACCTACGGTGCTCCCCGTGTTCAGGCGGCACTCGTGGACGAGGGAAAACGGGTCAGCCGAGCACGCATCACCCGGCTGATGAAGGCAGCCGGACTGAAGGTGCGCTGCAAGCGTAAATTTCGTACGACGACCCAATCCAATCATCGACAGCCTGTCGCAGACAATTTGCTCAATCGAGAGTTCACGGCGGAACAGCCCAACCAGAAATGGACCACCGACATCACCTATGTACCCGTAGCGGAGGGCTGGATGTACCTTGCCGTAGTCATGGATCTGTTCTCTCGAAAAATCGTGGGCTGGGCGATGCGCGCCACCCTTCATACCGAGTTGGTGGTCGCCGCACTGGACATGGCACAGCAGATTCGGCGTCCTGGACGAGGTTTACTCCATCACTCGGATCAGGGAGTTCAATATGCGAGTCACGAGTACCGACAAGCCTTGGAGCGCCTGAAGGCGCTCCAGAGTATGAGTCGCAAAGGAGAATGCTGGGACAACGCGGCGATGGAAAGCTTTTTTGCCACCCTCAAGCTGGAGCTGAACCTCGATAAAGCACAAGGAAACCGCTCTGATACGCGTAATTTAGTCTTTGAGTGGATTGAGGTGTTTTACAACCGCGAGCGCCGTCACTCCAGCCTAGGGTACCGCTCACCGACTCGCTTTGAGGAACACCGCGCCACACTGAACTGATCCTCCACGAAGGCCTTGCAATATCATGATCAGGTGATGAGCCTTCTGTATCAAGGAGGCGGGACGAGCGCACAGTTGAATTGGTTGAGATCTTTATGTGTTGAGGAGCTTGACCTGCTTGGCGTATCCCTGTCAACCCTTGACCCTGGACATCCCTCAAGGTGTGCAGATATCAGGTCAGCTCCGGTTGCAGGCAGTGGCCCCTTGGCGCGAGACTTCGATCCAGCAGGTGACCGGAGCCGCGTTGCTGGAAGGCCGACATGACGTTGGCGGCGAAGTCGCCCTACCTCCTTGTCAGCTGTTCAGGTTACGGGTTGCCTCATGTGCCGCGGCTGAACGTTCCCCCGCGGCACAATGCACGCCCACCCTTCAATGGGGTTTGAGGATCATCAGCACCAGGAGTCCCGCTCCCAAGGCGCCCACCAGCAGGTGAGCCCGCTGGAGCTGACTCAGCACGGCAGCCTGTTCGCCCGGCAGCGTCCCCACCTCTGATCCTGCCGGACTGCCCACCCAGGCGGCTAGCCGTCCGGTACGCGGCACGGCGTAGCCAATGATCACGATCTGAATCAGCGCGTACAGCGCCAGCGAGCCCAGGAGCCACAGCTGCGTGACCGGGCCGTAGTGGCCCCGCCAGATCAGCGCGAGTCCGCTCAGGACGGCGAGTGTCCCGCCGATCTTGGGAAAGAAGCTCATGGTCTCTGACAGCGCCAGATTGTGCCGCAGGGCAGCGGGCGTCTGGGAGCGGCGCAGCAGTATGGCGGTGAAATAGGTGGGGCCGAGGCCGATGAAGGCGCTAAGGATATGGAGCAGGACAAGGGTTCGCATGGGGTTCTCCTGAGAAGAGCTAGGGTGAACATGGGTGTTGGGGGGCATGCTGCTGTCATCAGCGCGGCGCCGGCCCTCAGGGCGTGGAGCGGCGCCGTCCGCCAGAGTGACTCAGCCAGCGCCACCGTCTCGGGCTGCGGCTTGACGCCGAACTCGTGACGCAGCAGGGCGCACAGCTGCGCGAAGGTGCGCCCTCCACCGCCTGGGGTGTGCCCGCGGCCGAGCAGAGCGTGGACAGCCGAATTCTCCAGGAGTCAAGTGGGGGAGGGAAGGAGGGTGATCTTAGTCCTCCTGGAGACTCGCGTCGGAGCTGGGCAACTCGGGAAAGTATTCGAGGCCATACCGCTGGGCGGTTGCCACCAGCAAGGGGATTGCGCGGCCCGACCGCCTGGGGCTCAGGTGGCGCCTGACAGGAGGACACGGGTTGCGCGACGGCTTCCAGGTAGTGCTCGAAACCGGCTGGAAAAAAGATGGTCAGCAGGCGGGCCGTGACGGTTTCCAGCCGCAGCGCGTGGGGCACGCCGCGCCGGAGCAGCAGGGTTTCACCAGCCGCCAACTGCTGCTCCACCGGCCCGGCCCGCACGCACACCCGGCCGCTGAGAACCAGCAGCAGTTCGTCCTCGCCCTGGTGGACGTGAACTGGCAACTCGGAGCCCTGCTGGGCCAGCGTTTCAACGATGGCGTAGCGGCCGTCCACCGCCTCACCGGACACCAGAATCCGGAAGCGGTCGGCGCGCAAGTCGAAGGTGGGAGGGAAGTCGGTCATAGGATCAGCCTAGAAGGAGCGTCCTCCGGCCGCATCCCGGGTTTGGGGGACGGGGCCCGTATCCTCAGAATGCGGGATGTGGGCGTGACCGGCCTGGACAGCTGCCCCTGACCGCTGAGACGCTGCTGCTGATCAGGCTCCTGCAGCCGTGTTCCACGCGGATTTTCGCTCGTGCACCCGAGCTGGGCACGGTATACTCGGTCATGGCCAAGGCCCTGCCCTCCGCCCTACCCGAGCAACGAACTTCGTTGGTGGGGCGAGTACAGGAAGTGGCCCAGGTGCGGGCCATCCTGAACTGGCCAGACGTGTCGCTGCTGACGCTGACCGGCCCGGGTGGGGTCGGCAAGACCCGCCTCGCGCTGGAGGTTGCCCGGCAGCTCCAGACCCAATTTCGCGACGGCGTGCTGTTCGTGCCGCTGGCGGCCCTGGAACGGCCCGATCAGGTCATGCCGGCGGTCGCGCGGGCCTTGGGTCTGCAGGAGTCTGGGCACGACACCGTGGACGTGATTGGCGCGCATCTCGCGCTGCTGCACCTGCTGCTGGTGATCGACAATTTCGAACATGTGTTGGCCGCCGCCCCAGCACTGTCCGGGGTGCTGGGCCGCGCGCCCGACGTGACGCTGCTGGTCACCAGCCGCGAACGGCTGCGCCTCTACGGAGAACACGAGTTTCCGGTGCCGCCGCTGGCCATGCCTGGCCCCGACGATCCGGTGGGCGGAGCAGCGCAGCTGTTCTTCGAACGCGCCCGCGCCGCCCGTCCAGACGCCGTGCACAGCGAGGAGCAGGCTGCCATCATTGAGGATATCTGCCGCCAGCTGGACGGGCTGCCGCTGGCCATTGAGCTGGCGGCGGCCCGCACGCGGATGATGAGCTTGAGCGAGTTGCGCGAGCGTCTGAGCCAGCGCCTGGCTCTGCTGACGGGCGGGGCGCGTGACCTGCCCGCCCGCCAGCAGACCCTGCGCGCCGCCATCGACTGGAGTTACGCTCTGCTCGCTGTACGCGAGCAGAGCGTGCTGGCACGGCTCGCGGTGTTTGTCGGCGGCTGGACACTGGAAGCTGCAGAGGCCGTCTGTGCCGGGGGTGACGTGGACGTGCTCTCGGACCTGGCCTCGCTGGTAGACAAGAGTCTGGTGCAGCTCGATCCCCAGGGAGCCCGCTTCCGCATGCTGGAGACGGTGCGTGAGTACGCCTTGGAGCAGTTGCGGGCGGGGCCAGACGAGCAGGCCATCCGGCAGGTGCACGCCCAGTACTTCCTGAAGCTCAGCGGCGACCTCGACCACCTGGTGCGGGGCCATGCCGGCGGCGACCTGGGCGGGATCGCCGCCGGCTTCCGGCAACTTGACGAGGAGCGGCCCAATATTCTCGCCGCTCTACACCACGCGGCGCGCATGCGGGACGAGGGGGCCGTCGCGGCGTTCGCGGCCTACCTGGCCCCGCTGTCCTCCTCAACGCTGGATTCCAGCGTCGTGCCGCTGCTACGCTCGGCGCTGGACGCTGTGCCCGCTCGCAGCCTGGCTGCTGGCTGGCTGGAGTACGCTCTGGCCTTCCTGGCCTACCGGCGCGGTCTGCTGAACGAGGCGGCGCGGGCGGCGGGGCAGAGCGTGACCGTTTTCGAGGCTGCTGGAGACGGGCGGGGTCTGGCGTACGCCCGGCAGATCCGCGCGTACGCCACTCTCGTCTCCGACCCAGAGGCGGCGCAGCAAGATCTGGCGGGCTGCCTGACTTGGGCGTGGCAGTCCGGTGACAGCCTGCTGGGCGTGATGGGCCTAAGCATGCAGGCCAGCGGCTTGGTGCTGGGAGGGCAGCTGGCCGAGGCCCGCGCCCTCTTAGACAAGGCGCTGGCCTGGACTCGGGACGTGCACAACCACATCGGGCGAAGCTGGATCTGGCTCATCCTGGCGGTTGTCGAGCTGCACACCGGCCAGTCAGGAGCGGCAGAGGCTGCGCTGCGCCGCGTGCTGGAGGTCGGGCGCGGACTCCAAGTGCCGGATCTGCAGATCGGCGGGCTGATGGGCATGGCGGCCTTGCTGGCCCAGCAGGGGCGGCCGGTGCAGGCCCTGGAGTACTGGTCTGCGGCCGACACGCTCCAGGCCGCGCGCAACTACAACGCCGGGCTGATGCAGACGCTGTGCCTCTCCTGGGTTGGCCCGCTCCTGGCTCGTCAGCAGGAACCTGAACTGGCCCGGGCGGTGCAGGCGGGCCAGTCGCTAGACGTAGCGGCTTTGATCGGGGAACTGGTCGCAACCGGAATACCCGGCGAGCACCGGCGTCCGGCCCCACTGCGTGCGCCCACGCCCTTTAGCCTGACACCCCGCGAGACGCAGGTACTGGGCCTGTTGGCGCGGGGGCTCTCGAACAAGCAGATCGCGGCGCAGTTGGGCAGCGGGGTGTACACGGTCAATGATCAGGTCAAGGCGGTGTTCAGCAAGCTCGGGGTGGGCAACCGAGCCGCCGCCACGCGCTACGCCCTCGAACATGGCCTGGGTTGATGCAACACTCCCCGGCGCCTGAACCAGGATCAGCGGGGTGCGTGCAGCACCTTGAGGGTGGTGAATTCGCTGGCCCCCTGCATGCCAGGCACGTTCTGGCGCCAGCTCCATTGGTTCAGCACGGAACCGAGCGGTGCCTCGTGCGAGCCCACAGGTGGCAGGTAGTGCCCGGCGGGCATGTACTCCGCCTGGTGGGCCAGCCGGTAAGGCAGGGCCCAAGTAAAGTCGGCCGCTCCGGGCACCTCGGCGGCGCCCGGCGGGCAGACCATGATGACGTGCTGCTGCGGACTCGTCAGTTTGTACCGGAAGGCGTACTCCGTGAACGGCGAAGCGAGGGGGCCGTTCTTTACAGCGGGAAACAGCCCCAGGGCCTCTACCCTCAGCAGGCCGCCCGTCGGGGTGACCTGCGCCGTGCAGCCGTTTGTGAAAGCCCAGTCAGTGCGCGTCAGGCCCAGCGGCGCCTGGCCGGTGCCTTCACGGGTGCGGAGGTCGATGGCGACCGGCACCACCGCCTCCGTTCCGGTGGTGATCACGGCGGCCATGTCTGCGTGCTGGAGCCTCACCTCGCTGCGCAGAACGACCTCAAAGCTCAGACAGCGTTGCAACGCGGTGTGTAGCGGCGCAAAGTCGCCCACCAAGCCGGGCTTCAGCGAGAAGGCGAAGGTGTCCAGAGCTGCCCAGCCCAGGTCGGCGCCGGCACCTGGCGTGCAGCGGGCCGCGACGCGCTCAGCCTCGCGGCGCACGAAGCGCTCAATGGCAGTCACACCCTGCTCGATTTCCTTCTCCAGAGTGGTCACGCCCGCCCGGCGCACATCTCTCACCCAAGCAGTCACGAGGGTGCTGAGGCTCTCGAGATTCAGGCCGCTGGTGCCGTCAAGTTTCGGGGCCACCGTTTGGACGAAGCTGCGGCGCAGAGTCTGTTCGGCTGAAGTCTGGGCAGCAGCCGCACCAAGAAGCAAGGTCAGGCATAGGGGAATGAAACGTTTCATGGAGTTCTCCTTAGGGCCAGTCGCAAAATCATCTTGTCGAGTGACCTGCGCACTGTAGGAGGGCGGGCGTGGTTGGAACATGGTTGAGCCGCGGGCGTTGTGATCTGGAGTGGAACAATGTGCCGAGGGCGGGTGACGTGTTGGTGAGGAGTTAGAAGAGCTGTGTTGCCTTGACTTATCGCACGGCAGGCGGCCCCCCCCCACTCCGCCCGGAGCGACTTGGGACGAGTGCCGTCTACATCCGTGAACCCGTAGTGTTCGCCAAGCTCAGCCGCCACCAGCACTTGGCCGGTCAGGGCGAAAACGGCCGGGTCGCTCGCCAACGCCGCCACTGCACGGCCAATAAACTGCGGCGACTCGGAATTCGAGAAATCGAAGGTGCCCGCTGGAGCGTGCAAGACCGCCTCCGTTCGCACGAGGCCTGGATACAGACTCAGGCTCGTCACTCCATGCGGGCGCAGGTGGTTCGCCAGGGCCAGGGCCATCCGGTCGGTGGCGCCCTTCGCCAGAAAGTACGGGATGTTCTCGGTGCCCTGGTGGCGCGTTGCTGCAAAAAAGGAGATGCTGATCACGAGGCCGCGCGATTTGATCAAGAGCGGCGCGGCCCGTTGACTCGTGACGTACTGAGCGCGCACCCCCGCCGCAAACATGTCGTCCCAAATCGAGGTCGGTTGTGCCCAGAACGGTGCACTCCACGCCGCGCCGCGCTCAAACACCGAGAGGTTTGTCCGTTGTGAATGGCGAAGCGCGCTAAAGGTAAGAGAAGGTGAGCGGGGATGCCGCTCAGCTCTCCACCAGTGTTGACGTGAAGCGCGGGACAGCAATCAGGGAATCTTCTGCCCTGCCCTCCAGGTCGAGACCAGCAAGCGGTACCGTACAAAACCCACCTCGTTCAGCATCACCTTGCCGTCCAGCCTGAATCCGAAGCGGGTCGCGGCCCTCGTTCCCCGGAGGCCTTGGGGCAACAGCACCGTCACCGAAGGCAAGCCCCAGTCCGAGAAGGCGCGGCGGAGAATTGCCGGTATGACCTGCTGCCCGAGACCCCAGAAGTCAGGATGCAGCACCAGCCCGAGGTCGGCGTCCGGCCCCTCAGGTTGCAGTCCGCCCCACCCCGCGAACCTGTCACCTACAAAAAAAGCCCAGGGCCCGTACCCGTGCTCTTCCCATAGGCGCTCTTTGGCGGCGATGAACCGCTGCGCCCCCGTCTCGTCCATGAGTGACTGCGCCAGGGGCAGGGTTCGGCGCACCCGGGGGTGGTTGTGCAGCGCCACCACGTCCCGGGGCGGCACGTCACTCAACCGGCGAAACTCCACGGTCAATCCATCCACGGCTTCCTCCTCACGCTTCCTGGTCTGCCGTCTTGTGGGAGGGAGGGACCCGGTAGCCACCCAGCGCCTCTTCTAAGGCATGCGCCACTGCCAGAGCCACGTCCTCGCGCCACATCCGGGCCACCACCTGCACGCCCAGGGGTCGCCCGTCCGCCGTCTCCCCACAACGCACCACGGCGGCGGGCTGTCCAGTCAGGCTAAAGGGGGCCGTGAAGTCAATGCCGCCTTCGTCGTCTCCGTGCCTCACCGCGCCCGAACGCGTCACGGGCGTCAAAATCACGTCCACATCTCGCATGAAGCCCAACACCCCGCGCCGGAAACGATCCCACTCAAACAGGTGGCGCTCGACCTGATCGGCACTCAGTGTCGAGACGCCGTCAGGCTCCCACAGCTCCCACGATGACGATTCGGGCCGCGCCCAATACGCCTGGGTGAGCGACATCGTCGCATCCAGGCCGGGTGGCGCAGCCTCACGGACCTCAACACCCAGGTGCTCGAGTGCCCTCACCGCCTCCCACAACACGCGGGAGGCGTCCGCGTCACCCAAGGCTTCTCCCCCCGGTAAACGGTCAAAAAATACGGCGCGCAGGACGGGCACACGCACTTCCCGGTAGTCACCAAGCGGCGCAGGAACCACACTCGCGTCCCGCCCGTCCTCGCCCGCGATAAGGTGCAGTGCGAGAGCGAGGTCCTCCACCCGCCGGGCCAGTGGACCGATGACCGTGCGCGGATCGGCGAGCGGATTGATGCGCGGAAGATGCCCAGTCAGCGGCACCCGCCCCGAGGTGGGCTTGAGTCCGGCCACCCCGCAAAAGGCAGCCGGCTGGCGGATGGAGCCGCCCGAGTCACTGCCCAGGCCCAAAGGACTGCCGCCTGCGGCGATCAGTGCCGCCTCGCCGGAACTCGAGCCACCCGGACTGCGGCCCTGACCGTGAGGATTGGCAACCCGCCCGTACACCGCCGTGTCGGGCAGGACAGCCGTCTTTCCGAGCACAATCCCTCCCGCAGCGCGCAGCCGGGCCACGGCCGTCGCGTCTTGCTGACAGACCATCCCTCGGCGCACCTCGTCGCCGGCAAGACAGGGTAAGCCCTCAGCCTCAAGCCAGTCCTTGACTGTGAAAGGCATGCCGTGCAGCGAGCCGAGACGTTCTCCCCGCGCCAGTTGGGCGTCGCGTTCCCGGGCCTCGCACCGCGCCCGGTCGAAGGACGAGAAAGACAAAGCGTTGAGGGCCCGCAGCTGTTCCGCTCGCTCGATATGCGCGTCTACGATCTCCAGAGACGAAACCCTTTTTTCAGTTACAAGTCGGGCGAGCTGGCTGGCAGACAGAGAAGTGAGGTGAGTCATAAATACTCCTAGGTGATGCTGGCATAGGGTTGAAAGCCGTGCTCATCACGTGAGAATCAGCGTAGATTTCTTACGATGGCTGGCGCATGACACTGGATGATCTGGCTAGGCCAGATGGATTCCATAGCCCAAAGGAACTGTTCCCATTAGATTCAAACTGTTAGGCGCCTGATCCAGGGGACTTCTCGGTGTTGGCATGCCAGTCTGCCAGACGGCTTCAAGGTCATTCGTACCCCTACAGCTGACCCGGTATGAATGACCTGTGGGACGTCCTCTTCACCCAAGAGTCGGATCAGGAAGGTCTGTGCAGCGTCCGTAGCCCGGTGCTGTTGGAGACGGTCAAGCACGAAACCGTGCTCGTCCACGGCCCTCCAGAATCAGTGTCGGATGCCGCCGAGCTGGATATCCCTCTCGCGGAGCGCCTCGTGGCTTACGTGGAAACCGCGTTGGTACAGCAATTTTTGGACGTCCGGGGAGCTTAAGGGAAAGCGGCGGTACAGCCAAACTGAATCCTGAATGATCGTCACCTTGAACCGGTGGTAGTTTGGTTTCAGGTCAGTCACGGCAGGTCAGCCGGCCCCGATCTAGTTGAAGCAATACAACCCCAGGATGCGGATTTGTGGTTGATCCTCCCCGTCGGAAGTTGACGCTTTCACCAGATTAAGCCCTGTAAAAACGTGTGACTGAAGACTTGGGCTTAACCTGTTGCCGGCACTCCAACGCTCCGATCAGACCCCTTGAAGTTGCCTGAGTGCAGCGTCAACCACGTGCTGACGCTCCTCGTGACGTGCCGTCGCCAAGATGACTTGCCGTTGCAGCTCAAAAGTGTCGGCCCCGCCCTGTACCAAGGCTTCCGCTTGGGTGGGGGTCAGCTTAGCTCCGAAGAGGGTCAGCTTACGGTGCAGCAAGTCGACTTGTTCTGAGGCGGGACGGGCGAACCACGTTTCCCGTTCGCGCCGCAGTTCTTGCTCGGCCTCCAGCAGTTCCAGCTCTGGATCGGGGAGCGGCACCGCTGGCGGCGGCGTGACGACAGCAACCAGAGTCTTGGCTTCGCGGGCGTATTTTTCAGGATTGGTAATGACGTCGTGAATCAGGGCAGGCTTGTTTTTCACGATCTTCACTTCGGTGTGATACCAACGGGCGTAAGCAATGCCGCTCAGTACGCGTTCGGGATGGTTAAGAGCCAGGTTCCGGGCCACGCCGATCACCAAGCCTTCTGTAGTCAAAGCCTCGACCAGAGTAGGATCGGCCTCACGGGCATTCGTACCAAATACAAACGTGACCGCCAGAGCCTCGCCGCTGCCCTGCAATACCACGTCAGCCAGATACTTTTTCTCGATCAACGCGCGGTACATCCGGCGCAACCGCTCAAAGTTGCTGTCCGAGCGCCCCACCAAACCCAACGTGGCGTACAAGTCGGTTAACCGGAAATTTAAAGACAGCAGGCGTTGGCCCGATTCTGGATCTACCGCGTAAGAATCTAAAAAATGGTACAGGGCCCGGACGGTTGGCTGTTTCAGTTGCCCGAGCAACTTTTCATCGACCGTCCGAACATAGCCTTTGCGGATCTGCTCTGCAAATTGCGTGCTGAACTCAATCAAGATGGGCGCGTCAGCCTCAATCTCCGCTTCACCACTGAAGTCTTCAGTGTCCCGGAACCTCAAGCGAACAATAAATTGGAAATCATCCACATCGTTCGTCCAACGCTGTCGGGCCGCACTCCAGTACCCCTGCTTAAAGGTGTAGACAGCGGCCCGTAACCGCTTGAGCGAAGTGGGGAGCTTACGGTACAGCTGCCCATTGGCAGGCAGTTTGGCGCGGGCCAAGATCGCATAGGCACTGGTCAAGATGGTGTTGTTCTCTGGACACCCAGCTTCTGCAAACAGCGTGGTGATGGCGATCATAATGTCTGAATCTTGGCCGTAAGGCAAGATTTCACCACTCTTGGCAATCATTTCGCGCTTGCGATCACCTTGCACGATCAGGACGCGGTGTTCTTGACGATCCCAGTCTTTGCAGGCGGCAATCATGCCCATTTGGGCGCGGTTGTACTCATCGCGTCGTTCTAGGGTCTCTTTTGCCGGTCGTGCCACAGAGCCTCCTCAACAGATGGGTCAGTTTACAGGAAAGCACTTTCACGGTGTGTGCCCTATTTTTTGGTTTTCGCCTGATTGAAAATCATCAAAGAATCAACATCATCAAGGAGACCGGCCAAAAACCGATATGCAACGTCGTAGCGCTGGTATGCAGGTCTCTACGCCACACAAACCTCGTGCTTTTCCATACAAACCTCGATAGGTAGCCCATACAAACCTCGATAGCTTTTCCACACAAACCTCGATAGAGAAACACACAAACCTCGATAGTGTTTTGGCCGGCCCATACAAACCTCGTTAGCCGCCCATACAAACCTCGATAGCTTTTCCACACAAACCTCGATAGAGAAACACACAAACCTCGATAGTGTTTTGGCCGGCCCATACAAACCTCGACGGCCCCCATCTGCCGTCTCCCCGCGAAGAATTTCGAGAAGTTGAGTGAAAAATGGCCCTTTGTGGTGGTGGATGACTCCTTAAGGCGGGGGACCTGGATACCAGCACGTGTCAGAAGATTGAGCCGTTACCTGCAGTGTCACCCAAATCTCCATACAAGTGTCTATAGGCCAGACCCCAAAGGCACAAACTTCAGCCCTTCCCACACAAACCTCGATAGCGTTGACTGAAACGGAGACGGATAAAGTCACCTGCTCAGGCAGCCTCGTCGCAAGACAGAGGGGTGTTACACGCTCCCATATGGCACTGCCGCGCTCCTTTGGGCTGTCTCGCGGCTCGTCTTGTTCAGTTCAAGGGCTGCGGGTGCCGGCGTGGTGTTTCACTCACGCCACCCTTCCCATCAGTGGCGTGAACCTTCTTTCCGTGAGTCACGTTGGTGCTCAACAGGTTGAAGACCGACGCTGTTTACGGCGGGTGTGGTGTTTGGCGTGTTGCCGGACACTCTTAAGATGCCGCGCGATGAACAGGGCCAGCTTGTCACGGATGAGTTTTTGCGGGTGGGTGGCCGTGACGACGTGTTTGTGGGTGGGGACGCGGCGGGCGTGGCGCGCCCGTCGGGTGGGGTCTGCCCGACGAACGTGCTGTGGGCCGGGGCCAATGCTGCGCGGTCTATCCAGGGGCGACCATTGCGCCACTTTTCATACGGCGGGCTGGGCCAGGCGGCGAGCGTTGGGGTGGGGCGGGGAGTAACGGAACTGAACGGTGTGCAATTCACGGGTCTGGTGGGGTGGGTGTTGCGGTTGGGGTTTTTTGCGTGGTATATGCTGTCGCGGATGCAGAGCGTGCGATTGCTGGACGACTGGTCGCAGCTGGCAGCACGCGGCCGGCGACTTGACGGCGAAGGCATGCTGAACACCTGGCAGCGGAGGAGCGCGCATGCTCTCTTGCGAGAGGAGCGGCGGGGGCCGGGCCGCGTTGAACAGTAAGGTGTGGGCAGACGCTGTGGGCTGAGCTGCCGGGCACACGGGTCTTCTGATAGACGGCGACTTTAGGGGTATCCAGCTTGAGATTCAGGCGCTGCCATCTGGCCGGGGAGTGGACACTGGGTGCTGGAATCAGCGGGAAGGAGAGCCGTCGCCCAAAAGGCGATGGAGCGCCTCGTTGAGCTGTTCCCACAGCAGTTGTCCCAGTTCGGTTTGATACTCGTCTTCAATCGCACGTTTGACTTCCTGTGCGTCCAGCAGGTACCGCCATCCTGCCGCCGTGAACTGCACGCGGGTAGCCCGTCCGTCCACGGGGTCAGGTTGGCGCTCGACGTAACCGTGGGCTTCTAGCTCGGTCACCAGTTGCCCCGCCGCCTGTTTGGTCATTCCGGCGCGCTCAGCCAGGGTGACAATGCGGGTACCCTCTGTATCGAGGTGGGGCAGCAGATTGGTGTGGGCGAGGCTCAATACGGTGTGCCCCTGGGCATGAAGTTTTTCGAGGGCCAGGACGTTGTAAGCGCGGGCGGCGCGGTGCAGGAGACGGCCAATGTGTTGCTGGCGGGCTTGCTCTAGGGTCGTGGTGTTGGGTACGTCTTGCAAACTAGTCATCCCCCTTGTCTAAATGGACAGGTTACCTTACTATAGTGATGGTTGTGCCCCAGCAGGCATCACCAGGAGGCTCAAATGATCACTATCCGCGCTGGAGACACACAGGCCATGGAAACCCCGAACGGGAACTACGGTACCAGTCTCGCGACTCCCCGGCTCGGGGCCACTGACGTAACCGTCGTTCGGCAGCGTCAAACCCCCGGCGGCTTCAATCCTCCCCATGTCCAAAACCGCGAAGAAATCATGGTGATGCTCGCAGGTCGGGTCACGGTCACCAGCGGTGATCAGAGTGTCGAACTGTCTCCCAGCGATACGCTCATCGTGCCTGCCCACACTGTGCACCGCGTGGACAATACCGGGGATGCCAACGCCGAGTGGCTGATCATTTCTCCCGCCGGAATGCAGTTGTTCCGTGAAACAGGCGAGGAGGCCAGCCCACCTTGGATCAAATGATTTTCGGCCTGAGTGGGTTTCAACGAGCAGAATAACTTCCTGTCCCCCTTCCTCATTCCACGTCCTGAAAGGCCCACTCAGCTATGTTTTCTGCGTGAATCGTCGTCGCCTTCGCCGTTCTCGCCGCGTGGGTGTTCTCTAGGTTGCTGTCCTTACGGGCCTGCGGCCAGTGGATGAGCGGCTGGCAACTGGGCGGCCCCGATACGTTACCTGTTTCGGTGGATGCGGTGCGCCATTTCAGCAATTGGGGTTTTGAAGCGAGTGAACCCCTAGCATGCCCAGCAAGGTCACTCCAAAGCAGAAAACGCCCCCTTCTTCTTGGCTCAGAAGGTGAGTTGCGTGGCCCGCAGGATGCCCGTGAAACGCAGGGCGTGTTGCTAGGCTTGCGCTGAGTCGGGCGCCTTCAACGGCGGGCGGCCGTGGCAGCATTGCATGGTTTGACGGCAGAACAGGTGTCCACAGTGCGGGCTGCCTTGGAGCATTCAGCTGCCGAAGCCTTGCCGCTGCTTGGGACCCTGTCAAGCGTTGAACTTCAATCTTGCGTTTTCATTCTCTTTCAGAAGAGTTTTCTCGGTTGCCGGGTGCACTCTTTGGGCTCTGAGCACCCAATCAAACCGTTCACGAATTCGCGAGACTGTCTCAGGTGATAGAGCTGTAAACCCTCTGTGTTATTCGGAGGGGTTCATCTGCAGGCCATCTGCGATCACTTAACCTTGACCCTTTTTGCGGGCTGCGCCATGCTGGAGGGGATGACGGCCGTACCTCAAGCTCCCCACTTCCAGCTGCACAATCAGCAGGCCTTTGAGACGTGTGTGGCAACGACCTTGCAGGTATTGGCGGCGGTGGAATTTGCGCCAGCGTTACATCACACCCAGCCGACTCGGGAGATCCTGTTGGCGTTTGCTGCTGAAGTGGATCGGCACGCGGGAGACGTCGCAGCTCTGGCAGGGGAACGATTCTTGGATTTGCCAGCGCTGGGGCAAGGCTGGTACGAGCGCTTGGTCGCAGAGCGTGATGAACCACTGCCAGCGGCCTATCACGCCTTGCACTCAGCGGCGTATCTGGGGTTGGATGGGGGAACCACCACTGCGATGCTGCTCTCGGCCGTCGCCTATGCGCTGCGGGTGCTGGCGCGGCAGGAAGGCCGCCTGTGCCATTGAAGTCCTGCTCGTGGACTGGGATGCTGCTCTGCAGGAGTGATTTGATGAAGAGCCCATGTCGACTGATGGGCTGATGTGTAAGTCAGACCAATGTCCACACCGAGACATCTGTTTCCGTCATGCTGAAAGGGGTTGCACGAGAGTCGGAACAGAATTTCCCGCTAAGAGGTTGATCTGTCCAGTTGGACTCTGAGAGTTGAAATAGGCTGCGTCAGGAAACCAGAAATTCGACCCTATTTGGACAGATTCGAGCTGGATTTTTGACGTCCAGTTGGGGTATACCTCACCTCGACACCATCCGCCATCCAGCGAATCGACACCTCTCCCCCTGCTTGCTAGCGTTCCATCATGAATTTCCCCACTCCCTCGACGGTGTTGAGTTCGGAACAGCTGGAAGTCAGAGCACAGCAAGCCCTCCACTTGTTCGGTTTGCCAGACGCGGCCTTGACGCCTCTGGGGCAGAGCGACACCACGGTCTACCGGGTGGGAGGACTTGATGACCACCACTACGTTTTGCGCTTGCACACCTCTCACGCTCAGGACAGCAGAGCCCTCCAAGCCGAGGCGTGTTGGCTTGATCATCTGTGGCTGGTCGTTCCTGACGTCTTCCCACGCCCGATTCGGAGTCAAGCCGGTCACTGGGTTGAAGCCGTGGGGGAGCGGCCAGAAGCCTCTCCTGTGTGGGCGACCCTGCTCACTTGGCTGGATGGCGAACCGCTGAGCGCTCCCTTCACCCCTGAACAGGCCAAAGACGCTGGACAGCTCATTGCACAACTCCACCTGCACGCTGAACAGGCAGAGTCCTTCGCAAACCTCGACCGTCCCACCTACGACTTGACCTATTTTGATCGCTCCTGGCAGGCGTTGCAGCGCACGCTCGGGATCGCGCGTGTCACACCGGATCAAGTGGCCGTCGTTGAGGCGGCTTGGCCCGTCTTGCAGGACTTGCTTGATCCCATCGAAGCGGTGCCCGGCGGCTACGGTCTAATTCATGGGGACGCGCATCCTGGAAACTTTGTGGTTCAAAGGGAGCAGCTGCGGTTGATCGATTTTGGCAGGCTGGGCTGGGGACCGTATCTGCTCGACATCGCCCACAGTGCTCTGGACATGGAATCGGCTCAACGCGCCGCGTTCCTAGACGGCTATACCCTGCTTCGTCCCTTGCCGACCACCCGTGATCTTCATTTTCGTGCGCTGCTGTCTCTAGCCGCGCTGGACAATCTGGCGTTTTTGGCTGAACGACCACATGAACTCGACTTCGTGCTGGACGCCCTGCCCAGTGTCATTGGGGCCATCGCTCGACTCACAGCAGACGTCACCACCCCTCCACAGACCTGGAGTGATCAGTAACGGCAAAGATGCTCTCCTAACCACGTTTATCCAGGTGATTTGGGCTAAGCGGGAAATTCTGTTCCGACTCTCGTGTGACCCCTGAAAGTGGTGCGGCTCCGGTCACCGGGCAAGCCTACGGTCGTTTTGACTCTCATTCC
This sequence comes from Deinococcus sp. Arct2-2, assembly GCF_004801315.1. Lineage (GTDB taxonomy): Bacteria > Deinococcota > Deinococci > Deinococcales > Deinococcaceae > Deinococcus. Next base: position 1,876 of record NZ_SSNW01000051.1, on the reverse strand, counting down.
AAGATCTTCTCGCTGAATCCTATCCACTTCAGACATCTTCGTGCGAGACAGTTATTGTGAACATCTTCGACAAGGGGTGTCCGTCGTGTCGGCATCCCCGGAGGCTGCAGAGAATTGGACGGTCTGCGTCGAGACAGGGATGCGGCGTTGGTCAGTGGTGAGCGGGCATCGGTCGGCTGGCAATGGATCAGGCCAATAGCTCCTGAGCCGGCACTCCAAACGCTAATGCAAGCTTTTCGATGATGTCGATCCCAGCGCTGCTCCGTACACGCTTGATCACGCTAATTTGGTTGTGATGCAGGCAAGCGCCTGTGCCGGGTTCCGGTAACTCAGTCTCGAGCAGGCTAACTTTACCCAGCGGCGGGACAGTAGACCGGCGCATCAACAGCGCTGCGCTGCAAGCGGAACGCGCCGATGGAGGGCAAGGTGCGAGGGTCGTGACCAGAGGTGCTTTTGAAGGCACGCTGGACAAGTTGCTGGAAGTCTTGGCAGTCTTGACAGGCTCGAGAGGGGGAGACAGGGCTCTATTTTATAGGGGAATAACATTTAAGTTGTCCACTGAAGCCACGCGAGTGCAGCCCATTTTTTGCCCGCTACCGCATTGGCTCAAGCCTACTTCTCGATTCAACTTGTGCCGAGTGGATTAGGGGAACTCCCTACGCTTCTGGGACGACTCTAAGCCAAATTTGGTTACGTTGAGGCCGAAAACTCTGTATCTGCGTTTCGTGCCTCGACGAACTCGGAACTCGCACTCCTGCTGACGCCGCTTTGGAGAGGGCGCTGTGAGATCTGATGCACCAAGGGAATAACAATTTAATCCCCCCCTGTGCCTTCTCCCGTCTTCAAGTAGTTGGCTGGGGCGGGGCACTTGGGTTTCCTGTGTGGCTCTTCATTTTGTGGTGTTCATTCGGGCGGAACTACGCTTACGGGTGACTCTTCTCCCTGAGGAATGAGTTCCTTATATATTTATTATTCCTACAATAACCCGCTGCCAGAGTGCCCAACCTTTGAGGAGCGAGTGCAGCAGTGTGCCGCGTCTCCAGGTGACCCCTCTCCCCTGCCCCGCTCAGTGCTGATGGCCCGGTGAGCCTGCAGCACCACGGCACCCATCTGAGTCCCCTTCAGCGCCAGGGTGAGGCCACACGTCCCCACAGTGAGCGCTGAACGTTGTACCGGACGCAGCGGCCTGCTGACCCGAGCAGCCTTGCATTGTGACGGCCCAACCGTCACACTCTCGCCATGACGAAGAAAGCCGCCAAAGCCTCAGTCAAGCAGCCCACCGCTAAAGCGGCTCCTGCACCTGCCGAAAGCACCAAGATCGGCAAAACCCAACTGGTCGAGCTGATGGCCGACCAAACCACGCTGACCAAGAAGCAGAGCGACGACGTCTTCAGCGCCCTGCTTGAGTTCATCGTGGACGCTTTGAAAGGCGGGAAGACGGTCGGCCTCCCCGGCTTGGGCACCCTCAGCGTCAAAGCCACCGCCGCCCGCACGGGGGTGCGGCCCGGCACCAGCGAGAAAATTCAGATTCCCGCCGGCAAAAAAGTGGCCTTCAAGGTGGCCACCACCCTTAAAAGCAGCCTCTAACCCCTAGGAAACGCCCCCGATGCTTCGGCACCGTTGGTTCAGGAATCGCCGGGGGCTGGACGCGTTGCCGTGCGGCAAGGTCAAGTTCGGGTGGCAGGCAGATCCGCTAGAGTGAGGGCGCGGCGGTCGATCAACTGGGGAGTTGATTGACCCTCCAGGATTTCAGACCTCACCCCCCGCTGGGCCTGTGCTCGGCTGGGGGTGAGGTCTGTTTAAAAGAGTCAACCACTTCTTAGCTCGACTTTGGCCATTGAGGAGCATCAGGCGGCATAGCAGAGCGCGTCTGTAA
>NZ_SSNW01000050.1 GCF_004801315.1 Deinococcus sp. Arct2-2 | reverse complement strand
CTGGCTGCGAAGCAGACTGGGGGGTCTACACGCGGCTCAAATTTCAGTTGGAAGGTGAACCCCCCCGCTGCTTACGCAACGCCCCCCTTAGAGGGGAGGACTTGACAGCCGTTGCTCAGCCTTACAGAAACCGATAATGGTCAAATGTCCGATCCACGCCCAACGCCTGAAGACCGACTTGCCCAATTACTGGCCGCCGAACCGTACTGGACGGCGCGGGCTATGCAGGAACAGGGCAGCCGCTTTTACGCCGCGCTGGGGCAGGCGCTCGACGCCGCCGACCTCCGCAATCGCCGCCTGTTGTACATCACTTGGCCCGACGAGATTTGGGATTTTTATGAACGCGGTTTGCTCTTGGAAGCGGCAGAGTCAGAATCTTTAGGATGAGGCACAGAATCCGGCTGACCGATCAGGGCTAGCCACGCCTGCCGCGCCACTTCCCACACAGCGCGGCGGGGCGAGGCAGGGCGGAAGTCAGGCGCACGCTTGGGCCGTTCTCTTCTCCCCGCTACAGGCTGACCGATCAGCGCCAGCACGATCTGTTCCAGCACCGTCCAGATGGCTTGCAGGGCTGCCCTCATGCGTTTAGCTTAGCTGACGATGGAGGCCAGTCTTGCCCGCTAGACTGCCGCCCATGACTGCCGAATCCCAAGAACCCAATACCCGGCCCACTATTCTGGCCGTCTTTGCCCACCCCGACGACGAAGCCTTTAGCGTAGGCGGCACGCTGACCCACTATGCAAGGAAGGGTGTGCGCGTGGTGCTGGCCTGTGCCACACGCGGCGAAGCAGGCAAAATCACGGTGCCGGGGATGACGGTAGACGACCTCGGCGTGCAGCGCGAGCAGGAGTTACGCCGCGCCTGCGAAGCCCTAGAAATCGAGCCGCCTGTGTTTCTCGATTACCACGATTCGGGCCGCTACGAGCGCACGCGCACCGAAGACCCCGTTGCCATGCTGAACGTGAATCCGCTGGATGTGGAAACCAAGCTGCGGGCACTGATCGCCGATATTCGCCCCCAAGTGATCTTGACCTTCGATCCGCACGGCGGCTACGGCCACGTCGATCATCTGCAGATTCACCGGGCCACCAGTGCGGCCTTTTTCAGCACCGGACACCTGCCGGGCGGCGGGCCACAGCGCCTGTACTTCACGGCCCTGACCACTGCCGCCGCCGGAATGCTGTCGCGCATGGGCCAAGACCTAGACCCGCTGGTGTACGGCGTAGATGCTGGCACGGTGGCCGTGACCATGAACGTCGCCCCTTACGCCGAAAACAAGAAAGCCGCCCTAGCCGCACACGGCACGCAAATGGGTGCAGAGAGTCTGGTGGGCCGCATGACGCCCGAAGAACGGCAAGCGATGGAAGTGGGCATGTTGGGCAGCGAAAACTTCAGCATCGGCGGCACGCGAACCGGACTGCCTTCCTTCCCATTGCGCGGGCTGTTTGACGGGCTGGCGGGATTTGAGGCGGTAGACGGGGAATAATCTTGGATTAAAGGGAGTTCTAAATATGTTGGTGTTGCCCTCTCCACTTGCGGGACTCGTAGAGCTAAGCATCAGAGGGGGCCAACCAGCGGCAAAGTCGCCCCAGATCAAGGACTCTTTTCGATTTCGGATGGGATGCGCCCAGCGATCGGATAAAATCACTACCAAATAAGCTGTGGACTAGGGGTAGTGAAGCCCCTAGTCCACAGCTTAAATTTTTGATGACGGACTAGATCTGCCCCAGCAAGCGGCGCACGGCGAAGCGGATTCGGCCTAGGCTGGCTACGTCGTCAAAGGCGGCCAGCAAAATCTGGTCGCCTACTGGGGTCAGCAGCACGGGGCCGCCGTCTACGTCCAGCAGCAAGTCGTTCCATTCGCCGCTGCCCTGCGTGGCTTGCAAACTGGCAATCACGGCGCGGCCTGCGGCCACCAGATTCAGGTCGGCGTCGGCGGCAGGGCCACGCAGGCCAGCGGCGGTCACTACCTCACCCTGTGCATTTACAAGGAGGGCGTGCCGCACACCGCGAGTTTCCATCAGGGCTTCGATCATGCGTCGTCCACCTTGGGCAGGTCAGTGAGGTCGAGGGCGAGGCGGGCCAACGCTTGCTGAGCGGCGCGGGTATCGGTGCCGCGCAACATGGCCGCACCCAACACGAATTCTCCGCTGGAGAGAGCCACCACTTCTACCCGCTCGCTGGTAAAGGCGAGGCGGGTGACTTCCCCGGCTCCGAGGCGGCGGCCCATGCGGTCTAAGTTGGCCCGCAAAGACGCGAGTTCGGCGGCGAGGGCATCGCCTGCTTCACCGTACATTTCTATCGGCAAGCCGTCTGGCCCAACCAACGCGCTGGCAACCACGCCGGGAATGGCGTGCAGGGGTTCAAGTTTCACAGGTGGGTCTCCAGTTTGCGGGCGGTGTCCCGGCCATACAGCCGCGCCTGCCCCAAATTGCTGCGGCCATCAAGTGCGAGCAGCAAAAAGAAATCGGCATTGATAGGGTGCAGGTACACGCTGAGGCGTTCGCCGCGCAGGTACAGTTCGCGGGTTTGGCCCCCGTTCAGGGTTTGGCTGTAGGCGGCGCTGGCGGTGCGGAGCAGGCCTGCATGTTCGGCTACCAGCAGGTTCAGGTCGGCGGTGGTGGCGGTATGGCCTTCCACGAGCAGCCCGTCAAGGCCGCCAATTGCCGCTGCCCACGCGCCATCTACGTCAGCCACAAGTTGCGAGAGGTGATTCAGCATCTGCGGGTCATGATATGCCCCAAAAGCCACTTGGCGAGGCGAAACCTCACACGCTGGGGGAAGCTAGGGGGGAAGCGGCGGGGGTAGAGCGCGTTTGAGGTGCGCTGCGGCCCCTGCCAAGCAATATGCGCCCTGGCAGGTTTGCCCACGAGGTTCAAGCTCTGGATTCATAAAGCCGCAACAAAACTGGGTATGTCACGAGTTCCGTGTTAAGATTACTTTGTCTTTAAGCTTACGTTCTTGCCGCATCGAATCGGTTCGGTCAGCTTTGCCCATGTGTTATTCGGTGAGGTGCGTTTACCGTGCCAAGGCGGGCCGAGCCGACTCTTTCGGGAGTGGGGATTAGAGACGCCACCTTGTTTTCAGTTCAGTCGGCCCCTCAGTTATACGTACCAAAAGTTGGAAGGAACCTCCCCCGGTTCCGCTGGCCTCTCCCCTCATTCTCAGGAGGTTTAGTGATGCATCAATCTAAGCAAGTTCGGCCCAGAGCAGCTCGTTCTCTCGGTTCCCGTGCCGCGTGGCCCATGCTGGGGCTTGTGGGCCTTTTGTCGGCCTGCGACACCATCAAGCCGCCCGACAAGACCGTGAACCTGACCTACAGCAACCCGCTGACGATTAGCAAGGCCGACGGCAGCAAAGTGGAATCCTGCGCCGATCCGTCCATCATTCAGTCGCGCACACCGGGCGATACCAATTGGTATTTGTACTGCACCACCGATCCGCACAACATCAAGGATGTAGACACCAACAACAACCTCAACTTTCACCTGATCAGCATGGCCAAATCCGCCGATCTGGTGAAGTGGACGTACATCGGGGACGCCTTTGCCACCAAGCCCAGTTGGGTCAAGGATGACGCGGGCCTGTGGGCACCCGACATCGAATACCTGAACGGCAAATATTACATGTACTACACCGCCAGCGACACCAAAGCGCGGGGCAGCGCGATAGGCGTCGCCACCAGCGATTCGCCCGCTGGCCCTTGGACAGACAGCGGAACCCCAGTGGTAGAACCGCAAGGCCCCCCCGGAGGCAACCCCGACGACCGCCGCTGGGTCTTCGATTCCGAAGTGATTACGGACGACGCGGGCCAAAGCTGGCTGTACTACGGCAGCTACTTTGGCGGCATTTCGGTTCGCAAACTGAGCGCCGATGGCCTGAAAACCGACGCGGCCACCCAGAAAGAAGTGGCGCTGGACAACCGCTACGAGGGCGCTCAGGTCGTGCGGCACGAAGGCTTTTATTACCTGATGGCTTCGGCGGCCAACTGCTGCAACGGCCCTCTAACGGGCTACAGCTTGTTTGCGGGCCGCTCGGCCTCTCCGACTGGGCCGTTTGTAGACAAAGAAGGTGTCTCGCTGCTCGACCCCCGCGTAGGCGGCACGCCCGTCATCAGCATGAACGGCAACCGCTGGGTCGGCCCCGGCCACAACGCCGTGTTTACCGATGCAGGCGGCCAAGACTGGACGGTGTACCACGCCCTCGATCTCAACGATCCTTTCTTTACCCCCGGCGGCGTCAGCAAGCGACCGGTGCTGCTTGACCCGCTGGACTGGGTAGACGGCTGGCCCACCGTGCGGGCAGGCAACTGGGCCTCTGACGGCGTAATGCCCGCGCCCGCCGCACAGGCCGGACAACTCAGCGCCTACGTACCCAGCGCCCCCAAACCCGACGTGTTGGGCAACACCATCCCCGCCTTCAACGAGGATTTCAGTGGCCCAACCCTCGACCCGCGCTGGACTTGGGTTCGTCCGCCCGCCGCTGCCGAAGCTGGCCTAGAAAACGGCGCACTGCGCTTTGCCACGCAACCCGCCGACCTGTTCGAGAACAGCAACAACGCTTCGGTGCTCACCGAAAACACGCCCGTTGGCGACTACGCCGTAGAAGTGAAGCTGCAAAGCGACCTGCCCGATGAAGGTTGCTGCTTCAACTACGCGCAGGGCGGCCTCGTGATCTACGGCGACGACGACAACTTCATCAAGCTGAGCGTGACCTCTATCTGGAATACCCGCCAGATCGAGTTTGCCAAAGAGCAAAGTCCCGTGGCCGACAAATTCCCGCGCTACGGCAACACCGTTCTGAGCGCACCGGGCCGCGAAACGTGGCTGAGAATCGTGCGTCGGGCCAGTGCCACCGCCGGAGCGGGCGAAATCTACACCGCCTCTTCCAGCCGCGACGGAGTGAACTGGACGCGGGGCGGCACGTGGACGCACAAGTTGGGCCAAGCCAAAATCGGGCTGATTTCGATGGGCGGCGCGGGCTTTACCAACAGGTTTGACAGCGTGCGGGTGTACAGCCTGAAGTGAGTTTGTTCGACGTTGGCGTGTAAACCCCCCCGTTGCTGGCGCAACGCCCCCCCTTAGAGGGGAGGACTAATAGCTGTTGCGCTCCCCTTAAGGGGGGCTGGCTGCGCAGCAGACTGGGGGGTTTACACGCGGCTCAAATTGAAGTTGGAAGGTGAACCCCCCCGTTGCTCTCGCAGCGCCCCCCTCAAGGGGAGGACCAAAGATTGATCCCCCGGCCCACCGCTGGGGGCTTTCTTTTGCCCTGTTTTCTGCCCACCTTCTCCCCTTTTGTCGCCCGTCTCCCCCTGCCCACTGCCGCCGCCTGCTAGCCTGCACCCCGTATGGCAACGGTGGCAGAACTGCGCGACAAACTCAGGCGGCCACTGCTGGCAGAGCGGGCCAGTGGGCACCAAAATAAAATTGTGGCGGGCGGCGTAGAAAAGCTGCTGGCGTCGCCGCTGGGCAGTCCTTTTCCCGGTGTGCGGGAGGCGCTGAAGGGATACGGCGAACTTGACGAAGCTGGACGTACCACTGCCCTAAACGCCGCGTTAGGCGTGCTGGACGGCCAAGATGCTGCCGCCAAAGCGCCCAAAACACCACGCGCCCCGGCCCGCGTGGCCGTGCCCACCGCCGCCCCCGGCGAACGCCTGCCACCTGATGCCGACCTTGCCCGCCTAGATACCGGCCCCGGCGGCACGCGCAAGCTGAATTCCTTGGGGCTGCTCAACTTGCGCGACGTGCTGCACGCTTACCCTCACCGCCACGAAGACCGCCGCGCCCTGCCTGACCTCCCGGAAGTAGAGGAAGGGCAGAAGGTGACGGTGGAAGGCACGGTGGTTGCGAAGTCGCGCCGCAGTCCCAAACCCGGCATGCTGATTTTGGATGTGACGCTGGAAACCCCGGCGGGCGGGCGCGTGAAGGCCACTTGGTTCAATCAGCCGTGGATGGAACGCCAACTGCGCGTAGGGGCGAGGCTGGTACTCACGGGCCGCGTCAAGAAATTTGGCCGCAGCGTGCAGATTGGCGTAGAGCATCTGGAGACGGTGGAAGATGCCAAAGGGAGCCTCAGCACGGGCCGAATCGTGGGCGTGTACGACTCCAAGGACGGTATCAGTCAGGAGTTTTTGCGCCGCGCCGCTTACCGGGCGCTGGAAGCCGTGCCGCTGGACGATTATTTGCCCGCGCACTGGCGGCAAAAATACGGCCTCACCGATCTTAGCGACGCGCTGTGGGGCATGCATTTTCCACACGACGAGGCGCAGTTGGCACGCGGCATGAACCGTCTGCGCTTCGATGAATACCTGTTTTTGGAATTGCGCGTGCTGCTGCAAGGCGACGACGCCGTGCTGTTGGGCAAGCGGTTTCAGGCCACAGGCGACGACATCCACCGCTTTGAAGGCGCACTGCCCTTTCAGTTTACAGGTGCCCAACGCCGCGTGCTGCTGGAAATTACCGACGACATGCGCAGCGAACGCCAAATGGCAAGGCTGGTGCAGGGCGACGTGGGCAGTGGCAAAACGGCTGTGGCCGCCTGCGCCCTGTATTTGGCCGTGCGCGACGGCTATCAGGGCGCACTGATGGCCCCCACCGAAATCTTGGCGCGGCAGCATTACGCCAATTTGTCGGGCTATTTAGGGCAACTTGATGTGCGGGTGGGCCTCCTCATCGGGGCCATGACCGCCAAGCAAAAGCTGGACATGCAAACGCGCATTGCCGAGGGTGACGTGGACGTGGTGGTGGGCACGCAGGCGCTGATTCAGGAAAATGTGCGCTTCGATAATTTGGGGTTGGCGGTGGTGGACGAAGAACACCGCTTTGGCGTGCAGCAGCGGCGCAAACTGCTGGCGGGCCGCCCCGACGTGCTCGTGATGAGCGCCACACCCATTCCGCGCAGCCTCGCGCTGACCGCATACGGCGACCTTGAACTGAGCATCATCGACGAACTGCCGCCCGGACGCACGCCGATTGAAACCAAACTGCTGCAAGACACGCACCGCCAACAGGCCTACGGGTTCGCCATGCGCCAGATTCGGGAAGGGCGTCAGGCGTTTGTGGTCACGGCGCTGATCGAGGAAAGCGACACGTTGGAACTGTTGGCCGCCACGCAGCTTTCGGAAGACTTGAAGGTGATTTTGCCCGAAGCCCGCATCGACCTGCTGCACGGCAAAATGAGCGCCGTAGAGAAGGATCAGGTGATGACCCGCTTCCGCGCCCACGAGTTCGACATTCTGGTCTCGACCACCGTGATCGAAGTCGGTGTGGACGTGCCCAACGCCACCGTGATGGTTATTGAAAACGCCGAACGCTTTGGGCTGGCGCAGCTTCACCAGTTGCGCGGGCGCGTGGGCCGGGGCAGCGCTCAAAGTTACTGCGTGCTGATTTCCGGCGAAAACAGCCGCAAAACCCGCCAGCGCCTCGGCATCATCGAGGGCAGCACCGACGGCTTTGTGATCGCCGAAGCCGACCTGAAACTGCGCGGCCCCGGCGAAATTCGCGGCACCCGGCAAAGCGGCGTACCCGACCTGCGACTGGGCGACCTCGCCAACGATCTGGAGATTATCGAGCAGGCCCGCGAGTTGGCCAAACACATCTTGGCCCACGACCCCAAGCTGGAGCACCCGCGTTTGCAGTACCTGCGGAGCGAGTTGCAGAACCGAAGCCAGAGCGTGGCCTACCGCGAAGTCATCTGATGCTTGTTTCAGCCACTACATCGCGGCTGCATAGGCGATACACTTCTTTAAAATTTAGCAGTGAAATCAACTTCAGACTCTCCGCCAGAATCGTCCAGCAGGGGTGCCTACAGCTCAAAATCTACCGGCTGAGCCTCCATTCAGTCAGAATTGGGTAATCTTGGGGCTTAATAATTAATTTATATAAACCTAATAAATTAAGACAAAATGTAGAATAATTAACTTAGCTGTCAGGCAGGAGTCAGAACTAAAGATCTTCCTAATTTATGACGCATTTTTAATGTTCTGGTGGATTGCCTATAAGAGATTTATGTGCCTAAATGAGAGTAGCTCGACAGAGATTCACAAGCCGCTAGAAGCGCCGTCTGGTTTTAGTACCAGCGTGCTTCGAGGTTCTTGTTGACCATTTTCACCGGAGGCTCATATGAATATGAACGTCAAATTAGGCATTGTTGCTCTGACCAGTGTGTTACTGCTCGCATCTTGCGGAGGCGGCGACCAGACCATCACTCCTCCCGCAGTGACCGTCGGAACCATTGCTTTGCCCGCCAACCCCAATGGATACACCCTGACCATCCGTGACAGCGCCGGAGTTCTGGTTGATCCCAGCAAATACAACAGCCTGACCCCCGGTGCTTACACCGCTACGTACAGCAAAGACGGCTTCGCTTCCGAAACCCAAAACTTTACGGCTGAAGCTGGCAAAACGACCAACTTGGTCTACCCCACCTTGCGCGCCAATACTGTTAGCGGCGCGTTTTACATGGACGCCAACGGCAAAATGGTCGCCATTACCAAAGACGACCTGAACAACGCTGGAACCAAGTTTGCGTTCTACTCTTGGATGGAAAATGAAACGGGCGGCATCGACCCGACCAAAGTGGGCGGCACTGCCGATCCAGCAGCCCCCACCGCAGGCGAAATGGACGAAGTGGCCCCGCTGCTGACCCAGAACTTGGTCGGCGGATACGTCGGCTACAAAGCCGCTGACGGTAAGGTCTACCCCATCGTCGGCGCAAACGTCCGCTGGGACATTCTGGATCAGACGGGCAGCGTCCGCTTTGCCGCCGCCGACGATGGCGGGCAAGCATCCGGCTCTCCTGTGACCGGGCTGGACATCAACGACAACGCCCTGAGCGCCAATACCTACACCAACAGCGCCACCGGCAGCAACGTGCGCTTTCCCAGCAGCACCGAGTACCCGTTGTATAACGTGACCGGCGTCAACACGCCCGACACCAACGGCTTCACTTGGACGGCCCTGAACCATGACCCCGCCGTGACCACGCAGGCCACCGCCCGCATTCGCGCCATCGCTTATGTGAACGGCACCGAAGTCACCAAGCGCTTCTTGAACAAGACGTTCGCACCGAGCGCCCGCCTCACCATCGTCAAGACGCCCAAAGACAACCAAGCCGGAATCAACCAGTCCCGCGACTTTGCGATTACCGTGACCAACTCGGGCGCAGGCCCCGCAACCGGCATCAAGCTGAACGACGTGCTGAAGTCTGGTGACGCCGCCGCCTACAGCGCAACGGCCCCCGCCGGTACCACTGCCAACGCCACCGACGGCTTCGATGTCACCTTCGATCTGGCCGCCGGAGCAAGCCGCACCTTCACGTTGCCTGCCCAAGCCAGCGCCGTCGGCGTCTACTGTGACGTTGCCAGCGTGGTCAGCTACAACAACGGCGCGTTCGGCGTAGTCACGCCCAGCAACCTGAACGATCAGGCCTGCCTTACGGTTACGGCTCCTAGCCTCGGCATCACCAAGACGCTGGGCACCTTGGACAGCGCTGGAGCCTTTACGCCTATCGCCAGCGGCGTCGTCGTCGGCCCGAACGTGCCCGTTGTGGCCCGCATCACGGTCAGCAACAACGGCACCGCACCTGCAACCAACGTCGTCGTTACCGACAACATCGCCAACGCTACGGTTGCGGCCAACTACGCCATTCAGGGCAACATCACCACTGCGCCTCAAACGGTCAACACCAGCAAGACCGGCGATGACGGCTTTACCACCGGCGCGTTCAACTTGGCCCCCGGAGCCACCCAGTCGTTCACGTTTGCCGCATCGGGCACCATCGACGGCGACTACTGTGACCAGGGCACCTTCACCGCCACCAGCAACAACGGCGCAGCCGTCACGGGCGCTTCGGGCATTCCTTGCTTCAAGGTTGCTTCGCCTCGCCTCGCCATCACCAAGGTCAACAACCAAGTTGCAGGCCAGCCGCCCCTGAACCAATTAACACCCGGCAGCAGCTACCAGAGCGTCATTACGGTCACCAACTCCGGCTCGGCCACTGCCACCGCCGTTGCCGTGAAAGACCTGTTGGGCAACCTGAACAACGTGTTCATGAACTACGGCAGCGGCAGCTACACCGTGTCCGGCACCGCGCAACCCGGCAGCGTGACCTTTGACGCCGCCACGCGCACCGTCAGCACTGTGCCTGCCACCTTGGATCTGGCCCCCGGTCAGGTCTTGACCCTGACCCTCACCAGCAGCGTCGCCGCAGGCACGCCTCGCGGCAGCTACTGCGACACCGGCAGCTACACCAGCACCAACGCGGGCACGGCTCAGGCTCAGGCTTGCGTCACCGTGACCTCCTTCATCTCCGAGCAGACTCAGCTCACGGATACGGTTGATCCTATTCGCGGCGGAGAAGTCACCGGTACCATCTTGGCTAGCGTTGCTAGCGTCGAAGTGGCTTCCAACGAAGGTGCAATCAACAACGTGTTGATCTACAACTTCGGTGCTACCGACCCTGTACAGCAGACCCCCGGTCTGTTTAACTACAGCAACACGCAGGTCTACTACGATCCTACCCCTACCCGCGATCCTCAGACGGGAGCCATTATCAGCGACTACACCAATGCCTCTAGTACCCGCTTGACGGTTGGCGCAGGCGCAGGACAGTACACCGTGAACGCTGAAACGGGCCTCGGCCAGCAGACTGTTACGCTGAACCCTGCTTTCCGCGTCGCCCCCAGCGGCGTCTTGTGGCTCCGCACGCAGGTTACGGCCCCCGCCGGAACCCCTGCTCGCCAGTACTTTGAAACCATGCGCTGGAACAACACCGCCGAAAGCAGCGGTCAGGCCCAGACCAACTTCAAGGCCGAGTCCACCACCGTTATTCCTTAAACCCTCTATCCGCAATAAAAATAAAAGGGGCCGCTTCGTGCGGCCTTTTTTTGTGTTTCGATTTGACGCTTTTTGAAGCGAATTCTTAAATGGTGCGCAAGTTCTACAGTGCTGCCGGAGTGGCTTGGAGAAGATTTCGCTTCACCTTATTCAAATCAATCCGGTTGAAATAGGCTTCAGGCTTTCCAATTCCCCGCAATGCCCCCACCATCCATTCTTCTTTGACTTCTCCGTCACTCAAGAGATATTCGGTAACAATAACCTGTTCTGACACGCCAAGAATGCTGAGCAGAGCCGCGACAACAATGCCCGTCCTGTCTTTGCCCGATGTGCAGTGAACAAGAACCGGGTATCTTAGCTGCTCATCTTGTAAACTGGCGACAATGGCGTTCAGCCAACGCCGCACCTGCCCATCAGAAGTATTGTATTTCTCCACAGTATTCGAGGTAGGGAAATGCAGTGTCTTCACAGGCCAGCTGTGTTGGTCTAGCCCGTTCCTCAAATTGATGATGGTTTTGGGCGAGCCTATTTCATCCAACGAATCAAGGAAATCAATCTTGCCACCCCTCAGCAGTTTGCCGGGCGGCAAGATCGATTCTCCTGCAATCAGATGGAGGAATTCGCCTACATCGCGGAAGTTGACGCACCCAGCCGAGTAGTCAAGGGCCATAACTGTTTGCATCCCTGACGGAGCTAACTCCCTCTCCTTAGCTGCTTTACCGCTCCCCAGTCTTCTGCCCCACACTCACTTCTCCGCTTCTACCACTCCCCGTTTGCCCGCCGCTGCCTGTCATCATCAGGCCCAATTGGGTCTCGGTGGCGTCGGCGGCGTTCACTTCTCCGGCAATCTGACCCTCGTACATCACCAAAATCCGGTCTGCAAGGTTCATCACTTCGCCCAAATCGGCGCTGATGAGCAGCACGGCCAAGCCCTGATCGCGGGCTTCCACGATTCGGGCGTGAATAAATTCGATTGCGCCGATGTCTACGCCGCGTGTGGGCTGGCTGGCGATCAGGATTTTCGGGCCTTTCCTCATTTCGCGGGCCACGATGATTTTCTGGGCGTTGCCGCCGCTGTAGCGCCCCGCTTGCAGGCTGGCACTGCGTGGGCGCACGTCGTATTTCTCCGACAGGTCACGGGCATTTTGCTCGATCACGTCCAGATTCAGGAAGCCGAAGCGTCCCGCGAAAGGAGCCTGATCGTGCTCGCCCAGAATAAAGTTTTCGGCGGTGGTCATGTCCAGCACCAGCCCGCGCTCGTTGCGGTCTTCGGGAATATGCGACAGGCCCGCCGCTTCCACCTCGCGCACGCCCCGCGCCGTTTTGCCCAGATAGGTAATCGTGCCGCTGAGGGTAGGCGTCAGGCCCGTAATGGCCTCCACCAGTTCGCTTTGGCCGTTGCCTTCTACGCCCGCGATTCCCACGATTTCGCCCGCCCGCACCTGAAACGACACGTTATCTACGGCGTTCTTGTGCTCGCCCTTCACGGTCACGTTTTTGATGTCCAGCGCGACTTCTCTGGGCTGGGCAGCGGTTTTGTCTACGCGCAAGTTCACTTCGCGGCCCACCATCATGCGGGCCAGCGTTTCGGTGGTAGCCCCGGCGCTGGGAATAGAGCCGATCATTTTGCCGTCGCGGATGACGCTGATGGTGTCGGAGATGTGCAGCACCTCATGCAGCTTGTGGCTGATGAAGATCACGGCGTTGCCGCTGGCCGCATACTGGTTTTTCAGGAAGTCGAACAGTTCGTCGGTTTCGCTGGGGGTGAGTACGGCGGTGGGTTCGTCCAAAATCAGGATGCGTGCGCCCCGGTACAACGTCTTTAAAATTTCTACTTTTTGCTGCTTGCCCACCGGAAGGTTGCCGATCAGAGCGTCGGGGTCTATGTCAAAGTTGAATTGTTTGACCAGATCGGCCACTTTGCGCCGTGCGCCCGCAATATCGATGCGCCCGCCAATCGTCGGCTCTGCACCCAGAATCACGTTTTCGGTCACGGTCAGGGTGTCTACCAACATGAAGTGCTGAAACACCATGCCGATCCCGCGTGCAATCGCGTCGGCGGGGCTGTTCAGATTCACCGTTTGGCCGTCTACGACAATTTCGCCGCTAGTAGGCGGCTGAGCGCCGTACACGATTTTCATCAGTGTGCTTTTGCCCGCGCCGTTTTCGCCGCACAGGGCGTGAACGCTGCCCCATTTCACGGCCATAGAAATATTGTCGTTGGCAAGCACCAGCGGAAAGCGTTTGGTGATGTTCCGCAGTTCCAGCGCATTTTCAGAGTTGTGTTGCACCTCGCGCAGCACGTCGGGAGTGGGGGCGGTCATGGGTACAGTGTAGCGGGGCCGGAGCCGAGGATGAAGGCGCTGACGCTGATGCACGCGCAAAGGAATTCACGCCTGCTTTTGCGCCCGTCCGTCAGCCTTGCTCTGATGTCTGACCGTATCGCAAACCTACTGAATAATCAGCGAACGCCGCCATTGGCTGTGCTCCCTAGCTGTTCCAGTTCGCTCAGATGCTTCTTGCCAATCACCGCAATCGGTCAGAATGTCAGGCATGGAAGCATTCTGGTTGGCTGTCACGAATCTGGGGCGGGATGAAGTATTCATTGTGGCGTTGGCGCTGTATACGTGGCTGGTCAACCCTCGCGGTGGGCGCAATTTGGGCGTGGCCTTTGCGCTCAGTTACTTGGTCAATACGGCCCTCAAGTTCGGCTTCGAGTTGCCCCGGCCCTTTACCAATGATCCAGCGGCGGCCAGTGCAGCGGCCAAAGCCACAGCGGGCGGCCCCGGTTTACCTAGCGGCCACACCCAAATGGCGGCCACACTTTGGGGCGGCATTGCCCTACAAGTGCGGCGGCCCGGTATGTGGGCAGCGGCGGGTCTGCTCATCGCCCTCATCGCCTATTCCCGCCTAGCCCTGAATGTGCATTACCCCAGCGACGTACTGGCGGGCCTGATTTTGGGCGGCCTGTTTGCACTGATGGCCGCCCGAATCCATGTGCCCGACGATGGGGCGGTGCGCTGGGGCGTGCCCGCATTGCTGCTGGCGGTAGCCGCTTTTCTGCCCGCCGGAACGCCGCGCGAATACGGCACAGCTTTGGGCCTCTTGGCCGGATTCTGGTTTGCCCGCCCCACCTTCACCCCGCCCCGTGATCTGGCAGGCCGCCTGATCGTGGCTGTACTGGGTTTGGTCTTGGTGTTTGTAGTGTTTTTTGGGCTGGGAGCCTTGCCCCAAAGCGTAAAAGACATCGGGCTGGTGCGGGCGCTGCGGTACGCGCTGCTGGTGTGGGTGGCGGCGGAGGGCGTACCGCTGGTGCTTCGGCGCTGGATACCTAAAAACGGTGAGTAGTCAGTGGTGAATGGGAACAGCAAAAAGAAAAGATCAAGCTCAAATCTTTTGACTTTAATCTCTTGAATCTCCCACAATCCACTCACAGTCCCTTGTGTCCCGCCTCACTTCATTTTCTAAAGCATCAGAGGTAAGATACCCGCATGACCACCCCCGATCAGCAACACCCTCAGCAGGCCGACGCGCAGGCTCCTCAGCAGCAAGTGTTGGTGCCGCTGACCACGCCCGAAGACGTAGATCAGTTCTTGAAAGAGCATCCTCTCGCCGCCGTGTTCAAGGCGGGCACTTGCCACAAAACCATGCAGGGCTTTGGCGTGCTGGAGCAGTTTTTGCAGCGCCACGAGTTGCCCGTCGGCTTTATCCGGGTCGTCGATTGGCGTCCGGCCAGCAACCACATCACCGACCTGACGGGCATTCAGCACCACAGCCCGCAACTCATTTTGTTCCGCGAAGGCCAGCCGCAGTTTGAAGTGAACAACTGGGACATCACTCCCGAAGCCCTAGAGCCTGTGTTTACGGCGCAGGTGCCGGTGCGTGCCGGAGAAGGCGCAGTGTCTACCGACGATAACGTAGAACCCTACCGCCGCCTGATGAACGACTTCGTGGAAGGCCGCCTGAGCGACTGGGCTTTTCAGGATCAGTACGTGAACATGTTCCGCGACGACGCCAGCCTTCGCAGCCAGCGCGAATTTGACCTGTTGTCGCGCTTGTTTGGCGACCCCGACGCTTATCACGGCGGCCTGCACCAGTTGGGCCAGCCCCAGCAGCGCGGCGACCTGAAAGCCCGCGTGCAAGAGTTGCTGACCGAACTGGGTTGAGTTCGGGAGTAGGGTGTGGGTTGTAGGCAAGGTTTGCTTTGATACCTGCGCCTGAGGTTATACCCAAGCACGAGCCCCTCCACGTTTCACACAACAACAGCAGTCATCTCCCGCCTCCCACTCGCCTTTCTAACAATCTGCTTACATAAAGTTAATTTTTCCATTCATCTCACGTCCGACCCAGCCGAATCCGCTGGGCTGGACGTGAGATTTTCGACGTGTGTAAGCGGGCCGTAAGAGGTTTCGCGGTGAGATAGAGGCGTTCATTTTCTGCACACGCCCCACTTAGGTTTCTCAGAGGCGCTGCTCAGAGGGGTTGCTCCGAACCCCAGCCCGATTCCTCCTCCATGACCGCACCGCGCACACCGCGAATCTTAAGCCGTCCACTCACCCTCGCCGTAGGTACACCCATGTTGATGACCCCATGCTGACCACTTTGCCTCTGCTTTCCGTGCCGCAAGACCTTGCGGTGTACTCTCACCTCTCTACCAACCACTATCCTTGGACAGAAGTGACGGTAGACCTCGCCGCACGTCAGGGACAGGGGTTTACTGGGGTGTTCGACGCCATGCAGGGCCAGCGTTGGGCGCGGTTCGTCTGGGTACGCGGCCAAATGCGCGGCGGCTTTACGGCGGGCGGCGAGGTCAGTTGGGCCACCATGATGCGCGGGCTGCCGCAGGCGATCATCAGTTTGCAGGAGCAGGAGCCTGTGGTGGCCGAGATCGTGTGGAGTTGCCGTCAGTCCAAGCCTGCTCCCCTGCGCGGCGCGTGGCCCGACGTGCAAGTGACGCTGGAGCGCGAGCGGTTTTTTGGAGTTCTGGTGTCGGGTACAGCGTGTAGCTACTGGGAAACAGGCCGGATGCTGGGCGGCACTTTTCCCAAACCGGGCGCGGCCTGCGTCACGCTCTCGCCCCCAGTGATCGATGACCGCCCCACACTGCTGGCCTTCTGGATGGAACTGATCGCCGTGACGCACCGCGCCTTTCCGCTCGATGAAACGTGGCGGCAGGTCAGCATCGGGCTGGCCGCCGACCACCCTTGCCTCGATCCGTTCGCACAGGAGGTGCGCGTGTTGGGCGGGGTGCTGCAAGTCGATCAGGAAGTGGGCGTCAGCGAACTGCGGCCCGCGCTGTTGGCGGCCTACCGCGCCACACTGGCCCGGCTGGGCGTGCGCCTCGCCGATTTGCCCATCGCTTCTCTGCGTGAACAGCCCGTTTGGGCCACTGCTGGACTAGAGGTGACCGCATGACCGCCCCCACTGGACAATCCAACCCCGCTGGCCCCCTGAGATGGCCCAGCGATCTGCAAGATTCCACGCCGCTGCCTTTTAACGTGTGGCGCGTGATGCATCAGGTGAACGGCGAGCGCGACGCGATGGAAGTAGCGCGCTTGGCCCGTGTGACCCTGCCCGAAGTCGTAGACGCCGTGAGTCAGGCGGGGCGCTGGTCTGGCCGCGCCGCACAGCGCGAGCAGCCCGTGACCGAGCAGGCCCTCAAGGAAATTCAGCAATGCCTGATGGTGGTTGTCGGCCCGATGGGTGAATTTATGGTGGACGACGCCTTTGAAGACCTCGGTGAAAAGGACGTGTCGCTCAGCCAATTGCTGAGCCACTTGGCGACCCAATTGGGCGAAAGCCGCGTGCAGGCCTTCGTGCGGCAACTGCGGGCGCGGGGCATCGCGTGACCCGTTTGCGCCGTTCCAGAGACGGGCCACGACTTGCAGCAACCCCATCACACCGCGTGTCGCACCACTGTTTCCCTGATTCCTCAATTGGCCGCGCCCCTCTTCTGTCCAGCGGTTTAGGCTTGGGCAGCCCCCACCGGAAGGTCATCCCATGAAGTACACCGTCATCATTCGCCAGCCCGTATCAGATGAGGTTCGCCCCACTCTGGAAAAACAGCTCATGGAACGCTTCGGCCTATCGGGTGATCAGGCCCAGCGCCTCTCGGCTCGCCGCTCTGGCCGCCTGATGAAACCCACCGGACGCGCCCGCGCCGACCTGCTGATGCGGGTATTTCAGGACGTGGGTGCACAGGTAGCGATGGAAGAGGTGCGCGAAGAGACGGGCATGTTCAGCGATCCCTTTCAGGCTGTGCCCACCCCGACGCCCGCACTGGCAGGCTGGGGCAACGGCCAAAGCGACGACGCCCCGATGGCTTCTAGCCGCCAAGGCGAAACGCTGGCCGAGTTGATCGCCAGCAGTGGCCGCAGCGATGGAGGCCGCCAGCCCAGCGCCGGTGGCCGTGCTGGATTGGCCGAAGACGACAACTGGGCCGACCTCGCTGCGCCCGAGCCTCTGGCCCCGAACTTGGGTGGACGTGACAGCAGCGACCTCGACAGCCTGTTTCCTGCTGGCGCGGCGTTTCCCGACACCACTGTTTTTCCTGATCCTTTTGCACCCCAAACGAGCGGCGCTCCCGTCACGGCCTTGCTGGACGGCCTGCCCGACACCACACTGCCCGACCCTGCGGCGCAGGCCAACGCCTCTGCCAATGCCGCCGCTGCCAATGCCTCTGCCGACGTGTGGTCTGACTTTACCGGCGCACTGACCATCACCGACGCCAAGCCCCGCGAAGAAGCTGCCGCTGCCGAAACCCCTTCGGCCATGTTCCTGACCGCCGTGAACGAAGAAAGCCGCAGCAACTTGGGTGCGCGGCGCAGTCTGGCCCAACAACTGACCTTCGGGGCGCTGGCACCGTTGGCGCTGTCTACGGCAGTTACGCTGACCCTGCTGAGCCTGACCTTGCCCGGACTGCAACGCCAACTGGTGGCCCAGAACGCACAAGCCGTGGCCGTGGCCGTGGGAACCAGCCTCGACACCCGAGACCAAGAAACCGTAAACGCGCAGCTAGACGCACTCTTGGCACGCTCGGCGGTAGGATTCGTGCGCGTGGAGTTGCCCGACGGAACCACTTACTTCCGTGGCCGCGACCCGCGCCTAGACGGAACCCTGCAAAGCAGCGTAGCGAAGTGGTTGGTAGACAACCCCATCACGGGCACGTTCCAGACTTCGGGCAGCGCCGCCGACAGCTACCGCACCCAGTTGCAGCAGCTCGAAGACGTGGGCGCGGGCGATTCCTCGCAGGCGCAGGAACTCCGCCGCCAAGCCGAAGATCCCGCCAACCAGCGCAGTGACCGCACGCCTTACGTGGTCAGCCGTCTGGGAGTGATCGAAGGCCAGAACGGACAGCGCACCACCACCTCGGCCACCGAGAAAAACGACAGCCTGCTCTACCGAATCGCGGTAGGGGTGCCCAACGCACAGGCCGCCATCAACCTCCGCAACACGCTGCTATTGGTGCTGGGCGTATCGCTGCTGGCGTTGGCGTTGGCCGCAGCCCTCGCCGTCCGCGCCGCCCGCCGCGTGGTACAGCCTATCGAGCGCCTCGTCGCTGTGGCCGACGCCATCAGCATGGGCGACTTGACCCGCCCCGTGCAAGCCGACCGCAACGACGAAATCGGTGACTTGGCACAGGCACTGGAGCGCATGCGCCTGAGCCTAGAAGCGGCGATGGATCGTCTGCGCCGCCGCAAACGCGGGTAAGTTTTTCAAACTCTTCAGAACGGTGGGCGGCAACAGTGGAAAGTCTCTGGGCCGCCCGCTTTTTTGGGAGCTAGTGAGGTCAGTTCGGTTGCTGGATGGCTCCCCCTGCTTAGACTCTCGCCCCTTGGACGCCCGTCCCCATTGCCCTTACCCCAACCTAAACCAAAAATGAACACTCCCTAAAGGTCACGAAACGCAGACTTCTGACCGCCAGCCAGCAACACAGCCCTTACCTTAGGGGCTATGACTTCTGAAACTCCGCCACCTGCTGCGCCCGCCAACCGACCTAAACGCCGCCCCAACCGGGCACTGGGCTGGACAGTGGCGGGCCTAGCCCTGCTGGGCGCACTGGCCGGAGCCACCGCCTACACGGGCGCACGCACCCAAGACACCACCGAGCAGGCGGTTCAGGGGATGGTCACGGCGCTGGACGCCAGCAAGGTAGCCCACGTCGAAAACTCGAAGTATCAACGGGGCTTTACCAACTCTACCCAGACCATGACGCTGGTGCTGGGCGACGGCAAAGACGGAGAGAAACCCGTGCGCCTGCTGGTTACCAACCGTATTCAGCATGGGCCACTGCCGGGGTTCAAGTCGGTGGGGCAAGCCCTGATCGATACCGATGTGCGCTTTGAAGACGCCGCCCTACAGGCCCGCATGACCAAGGCGCTGGGCGGCAAACAGCCCACGATTCGGACGGTGGTGGGCTTGGGTGGAGCCTCTACGACTGACATAGCTATTCCCGCCGGAACCCTGACCGAAGAGGGCGACACGGTGAATTGGCAACCGCTGACGGCGCAGGCCAATGTGAGCGGGCTGACCTCGCGGGTGAATCTGAACTGGCCCGGACTGACGGTTGCGGGCGAAACGGCGGCCACCGTAGGCAAAGTCAGCGTGACCAGCGACACCACCCGCCGATCTAAAGACGATCTGTTGGGCGTGGGCAAAACCAGTGCAGTGGTAGACAGCCTGACCATTTCGGGCGGCGCGGCCCCGGTCACGGTGCGTCAGATGAAGCTGGGCAGCGAAGGTCGCCTGAACGGCGCGGCGCACTACGACGGCACGCTGACCTACGACATCGGGCAAATTGAGGGCGCGGGGCAGACCTTTAAGGACGTGCAGATGCATCTGGCGGCGCGGCACTTGGCGGTTGCGCCGCTGCAACGCCTCGGCAAGCTGTTTAATGACCTGCAAGCCGCGCAGAGTGGCAAAACTACGCCCACCCCCGACCTGACCGCCGCACAGGAAAAGCAGATTCAAACCGACCTATTGGCGCTGATGAAAGAAGACCCGCGCCTTGTCATTGACCGCCTGAGCGTAGGCACAGACAGCGGCCCGGTAGTGCTGACCGGACAAGTGAACCTGATGGGACTGGGGCAACTGAGCAGCGACGAATTGGCCGCGCTGGAGCAGATGCCGATGCTGGCCCTAAGCCGCGTGGACGCACAGGCCAAAGTGCAGGCCAGTGCATCGGCCCTCAAAGGCTTGGTGGAAACCTTCGGCTCCGACAGTCCCTTCAGCGACCCACAGGCCATTCAGCAACTCGTAGACGCCGGACTGGTGACGCGCAGGGGCAATACCCTGACCGCCGATCTGCGATTCAAAGACGGGAAATCGACGCTGAACGGGCAATCGTTGGGTGATTTCTAGGACTGGTGAAGCTTGCTGAGTGTGGAAGGTGAACCCCCCCGTTGCTTCGCAACGCCCCCCCTTAGAGGGGAGGACACGAGCTGTTGCTATTGCGCTCCCCTCTGAGGGGGGCTGGCTGCAAAGCAGACTGGGGGTTTACCCGCCGTCGTTCATCGACCAAGAATTGACGTATAGATCAAAAAATAGGGGCAGAGGGCCGTCACTGGCTCCCTGCCCCACACACTGATGTGAACTTTACTTATTGGCGTCCATGCTGTGCTTCATGTCGCGGATTTGGTCATGGCTGGCTTTCACCTGAGCAAACTGCGTTTCCACGAAGGAACGGATGTCGGCGGGCAAGTCGGCTTCTTTCAGCACGTCCTGATAGTTTTCCACGGCCACGTCTTCTCCGCGCTCGCACTCGGCTACCACTTGGTAGTCACCGCGTCCGGTCACGGCGTCGCGCACGTTCAGCCAAGTGCGGTGCAGGGCCGCCCCTACGCTGCCGCCCTCGCGGGGCTTATCGCCGAGGCGCGTAATGTGGGCCTCCACTTCGCTGGCGAGTTGGGCGCGTTGAGTGCTGCGCTCCAAAAACAGGGTCTTCAGGCTGGCGTCGGTGGCGTGTTCGGCGGCGTCGGCAAAGCCTTTTTCTCCGTCGCGCAGGGTGCCTAGCAGGTATTGCAGTTTGTCCAGCACGGTTTCGTTGTTCATGGTCATGGTGGTGCCTCCTAAAGTGAGGGCGAATGCAGGGAACGCGGCGCAGAGGTGCGCCCGGCCCGCAGGCCATAGCCTGAGAGTAAGCGTCAGACCAGCGTGGATTGGCGCGAAAACCCACAGGCAGGATTAAGAAGGTGTTGAGGCAACATTGGGCGTCCCCTGAGACTTTCTCTGCGGCCCCTCCTGTGCTTGACTGCGGGTATGATTTCCCCCGCACCTTCTCCCCTGCCCCCCACACGCGGCCCTTGGGTACTGCGGATGCAGTGGCATGACCTGTGTTTTATGCACTGGCCCGTAGACGCCGGGGCCATCGTCCGCACCCTTCCGGCAGGCGTAGAGGTAGACACACGCGGCGGGCAGGCGTATTTAGGCGTCGTGCCCTTCCGCATGAGCGGCGTCGCCCCCCGCCTCGCGCCCGATGTGCCTCGCCTGAGTGCCTTTCCGGAACTGAATTTGAGGACGTATGTGATGGTAGACGGCGTACCGGGCGTGTGGTTTTACAGTCTGGATATTCCCGAACCGTTGCCAGTGGTACTCGCCCGCAGCTTTTTTTATCTGCCCTACAACTTGGCTCAGATGTGGATGCACCGTGAAGACGGCGTCACGCGCTACGCCAGCGCCCGCACGCAGGCCGACGCCCCCGCAGGACGCTTTGCCGCTGCTTACCGCCCGCTGGGGCCAGAGTTTCAAGCCGCGCCCGGTACGCTGGAAGACTGGCTGACCAACCGCCTCGCCCTCTACAGCGCCGATAAAACGGGCCGGGTCTACCGGGGCCACATCGCCCACACGCCTTGGCCCCTACGCCGCGCCGAGGCCGAGATTGCCGAGAACACATTGGCAGACCGCTTGGATGTGAAGCTGGAAGGCCAGCCCCACCTGCTGCACGCCGAACGGCTGGATGTGCGGGCGTGGTGGGTGGAACGGGTACGGTGAGTCTCAATACAGCCTTTCGTAAGTTTTCAAGCTTAGGTTGGCTCGGTGGCCTCCTCTCCCGTTGCTCTACAACGCCCTCTCTCCTGCGTAGCTCTGCGAGTCCCGCAAGGGGCGAGGGGTAAGAACTTACAGAACGCTGTACTCAATCTGTGGCTGGAATCTCTAGACTGAACGGCACTTTTAAGCCCGCTTCCGCCGTTTCGCGGGCAATGGCGGGGGCGTGATTCAGCGCCAACACAGCGCGGTAGGTTCGCACAGCCAAATCACGGTCTCCCTGCGCGTCGCGGACTTGACCCAAGCGGGCCAGCGTCAGACCGGGCAAGCTACGGGGCAAGTCAGTCAGACCGTGTGCGGCGCGTTCCAGCAGGGCGCGGGCCGCCGCCAAGTCGCCCACCGCAAGGTGAATGCTGGCGGCGGCGGCGTCGAGTTCGGCTTTCGGCGTCACCAAGTCGCCGGATTCGCGGTCTAGGGCAGCCAGCAGCGCCCCCAAATCGTCACCCTCGTTCAGTTGCCACGCCCGGTCTACCAGCGCTCGCACGCGGCTCAGTTCGCCGGGGGCAAAATTGGTCAGATCGGGCAAAATAGATTCGGGTATCAAGGTTTGCAGCCCCGGTAAGTCGTCCAGCGCCACCAGCACGACGCCCGATTGACCTTGCAACGCTGCCGCCAACTCCGACAGCCGCCGCTCTTGCCAGCGCGTGCCGGGGCCTTCGTCCAGCGCGGTGCGGGTGGCAGCATGGTAGGCGCGGGCAGCGTCCAAAAGCTCTGGGCTGGTGACCCGCACCGCGGAAAGAGGTTCGGCTAGAGCGGCACTCAGGGCGCGTTCGGCCTGCCCCGCCGCCCGCAATCGTTCGCGGCCTTGCGGGTATTGGTTCAAGAAATTGGTGAGTTGATGGTATTCGGCGTCGGCAAAGGCCCAATCAGGAGATACGTCCCGAATGCCGATGCGGGCAGCGGGCAAAGCGTCGCGCAGGGGGTGATCGGGGTCTAAGCCGGTGGCCCACCAGACTTCGGACGCGCCCAAGAAACGTAGGAGTTCTACCACCGTGCCCGCGTTGTACTGGGGGCTGAGGCGCAGCAGGTCGCCTACATCGGGCAGCAAGGTGAGGGTCATGGGGCCACCACCGCACCACGCCGCGCCAGTTCGCCCAGAAACTGTTGAGGATCGGCGGGAGTCAGGAAATACCACCGCAACGGTTGGCCTGAAGTGGCTGGATTGATCGGCAGCACGAGAGGAGAACGGCCTTCGGATTGCCTCTCCACCGGGACACCAATCAGGATTCCCCCTGATCCCACCGACGCCAACGCCGTGACCGTAGGCAGGCTCTCTGACCCAAACGAAAATGCACCCGTCAGGTATCCGGGCAGGCCCGTTCCAAACATGCGAACCCCCAAGCGCCCCACTGTTGTTTTGGCCTGCATTCCCACGTAAGGCAGCAGTGTTGTTCCAAGCAGCCGCCTAATTTCCAGCCCATCTGGGGTCAGGCGGTAACGGAGGCGGCGCGGCGCAAGCCGGAATACGGCGGCAAACAACACTGCCGAAAGCAGCAATTCCCAATGTGGCGCGGTAGGCGCGTCGGGTGGATCGGGCACGAATGCCAGCACTACAAACAGTAGCGGAGGGAACCACAGGAAGGCCCGCGCCAGTGTTGACTCGGCCGCATTCACCAGTGGAACAATCATGCTTCGGCCCGCGCCACCACCGTTTCTGCGCCCAGCACGCGCTCGCCCACGCTGACTTGGGGGGTAAAGGCGGCAGGTATCAGCAGGAACACCAAACCGCCTTCATCCAGAAACGCGCTTTTGTTGCCCGCCCGCACCGTGTCGGCCTCGTGGGTGTAGGTGGTGGCGCTCAGGCCGCTGCCGGGGGCCACCAGAGTTGTCGTGACTTCGCCGTGAATGGTATGCGTGGTCAGGGCGTGGCGCTCATTTTCCAGCGTGCCGCGTGTGGCGAGCAAGTCGGCGGAGCGTCCGGTCAAGAGGGCCACCGCCGCGCCTGCCGACAGCAACGGCGTATTTTGGCGGCTGGCCGTGTGGTGCGTGCGCGTGACCGGGCCGCTGACCGGATGATAGGTGAAATGCACGTCTAGCGGCCCCATGTACAGGCCCATCAGCCAGCCACTTTGGGGTGCGTTCGGCAAGCCCGCCAAGTCGCTGACCGCAATGGGATGAGGGGTGGAGTCGGCGTAAATTTGCCCGCCCGTCACGCGCTTGACAAAGCACACCACGCCGTCGGCGGGGGCCAAAACTGTGTCGGCATCGGCGGGCGGCAGGCGCACCGGATCGCGGAAACGGTACACGCCACGCACGTAGTACAGGGCGGCTCCAGCAGCGGCAACGGGCAGAAGGCGGCGCAACAAAGTCATAGGGGGAGTGTAGCGGCAAGTGGGCGGGAGGATGGGACGGGATCGCTCGCTTGCCGTTGTCGTTCTGCGATGTCCAAATGTCTAAGGGTCTAGGGTCGAAAGGTCTAAGCAAAGCGGTTACACCATTTAGCTGGACTGGGTTTTGGAGAGGCGACAAAAACGGCGCAAACTGGAATTCACGCCGCTGTGATTTCGGACTACCTTTCTGGTTCCGAACTGGCTTACTTGGACGCGAGAATCGTGACGCTCTGGAGGGTGTCGGCCACTACTCCGGGCAAGGGGACATCGTTGCCGCTGGCCGTACGCGTCAGCTTGTTCAGGGCGTCTTGTCCGGCGCTGACTTTGCCAAAGACGGTGTACTGGCCGCTCAGAAAGTCGGCGTCGGTAAGGGTGATGAAGAACTGGCTGCCCTGCGAATCTGGGCTGGCGGAGCGGGCCATACCCAACACGCCTGACGAGTTGAAGCGCAATTTGTTCTTCACTTCATAGGAAAATTCGTAGCCGGGGCCGCCCGTTCCCCACGCCGCTTTTTTGGCCGGATCAGCGCTGAGAGGATCGCCGCCCTGCGCCATGAAGCCGTCTATAACGCGGTGAAAGCGGGTTCCATCATAAAAGCGGTTTAGGGCCAAGAACACGAAGTTGTTGACAGCCACTGGGCTGCCTGCGGCATTCAGGTCGATGGTAATGTCGCCTTTGCTGGTCTTAAGGACGGCGCGGTACTGCTTGCCGGGTACGATGACTTGAGTTGCTTTTTCAAAGGTGCGAACAGGTGTGGGGCTGAGGTAAGGCAACGGCGCATACACGACTGGCGCGGCAGCAGTAGCCGATGCAGCGGGCGCTTTTGCTGGCACTGAAGCCGGGCCTTTGGTGGGAACCTTGCTGGCTTGGGGCGCACAGGCCATCAGCAACAAACCGAGCGCAGACAGGCCGAGGAAACGTTTACGAAGAAGCATAGCTGGAGTATAGAGAGGGGGAAGATGAGAGGGGCAAAATTCCGAGTTGGAAGGTGACCCCCCCGTTGCTGGCGCAACGCCCCCCTTAGAGGTGGGGACTTGACAGCTCTTACGCTCCCCTTGAGGGGGGCTGGCTGCGAAGCAGACTGGGGGGGGGGTTTACACGCCGACGCCGAATGCAACCCCCCCGTTGCTCACGCAACGCCCCCCTCAAGGGGAGGACATAAGCTTTTACAGCTACTCTAACGACAGGCTCGTTGTGTATTTCTCCTGCTTGACCACGATGGTGCTGGCCGTGTTCCGGACGCCGGGAATGGCGGCCAGCACGTCAACCAAGAACTTCTGATAGGCGTCCAGATCGGGCAGACAGACCTTCAGCAGATAGTCGGTGTCGCCCAAGCACAGATAGCATTCCAACACTTCGGGGCGGTTCCGCATATGTTCGGCAAAGGTTTCAAAGCCCTGTTTGGTCTGTTTGTCCAGCGTCACGCGCACCACCACCATCAGGTCTCGGCCCACCTGTTTGGGGTCAAGCAGGGCCACATAACGGTGAATGATGCCCTCTTCTTCCAGTCGCCGCACTCGGCGCAGGGTAGGCGCGGGCGTCAGGCCCACTTCATCGGCCAGCTCGGTATTGGGAATGCGGGCGTCGCGCTGCAAGATGGCGAGGATATGCCGGTCAATGGCGTCGAGTTCCACGACACCGGAACGTGCGGAAGCAGGCTGGGATTGTGACATCTTGAGGCCAAGTTTAGCAGTTTCGCGCAACGATATTGCGGCAATGCCCCTGTTGGCGGGTGTGCGGGCAATCGCGGCGGCGGGCCTTCCTGCTAGCATTACGCCATCTCAATGAAGTTTCGCCGCGTGAATGTCATCGCGGTTCAGTGTCAGCAGGCCCATAAGGAGAACCGCCATGAAGATCGGACTACCCAAAGAAATCAAGGTGAAAGAAAACCGCGTTGCCCTCACCCCCGGAGGCGTGGGAACGCTGGTGCGGCGCGGCCATACCGTAACGGTGGAACACGGCGCAGGCGTGGGCAGCGGCATTGCCGACGCCGAATACGTGGCGGCGGGCGCAGTGATGGGTACGGCAGACGAAGCGTGGGCCGCCCAAATGGTGGTCAAGGTGAAGGAGCCGATAGTGCGCGAATACGGCTACTTGCGCGACGATCTGTTGCTGTTTACTTACCTGCACCTCGCCGCCGACCGCGCCCTCACCGAAGCGTTGCTGAAGGCCGGAACCACCGCCATTGCCTACGAAACCGTACAAGTCGAAGACGGCAGCCTGCCCCTGCTGATGCCCATGAGCGAAGTCGCGGGCCGCTTGAGCGTGCAGGCGGGCGCGTACCACTTGCAAAAACCCGTGGGCGGGCGCGGCGTGTTGCTGGGCGGCGTACCCGGAGTGCAGGCCGGACATGTGGTGATCGTGGGCGGCGGCGTAGTCGGCACCAATGCGGCAAAAATGGCGATGGGTCTCGGCGCAAAAGTGACCGTGCTGGACGTGTCTCACCGCCGCCTGACCTATTTGGATGACGTGTTTTTCGGCAAGCTGACCACCATGATGAGCAGCGAAGCCAATATCCGCGCCTTGCTGCCTGAAACCGATCTGCTGGTGGGCGCGGTGCTGATTCCCGGCGCAAAAGCTCCCCACCTCGTGACCCGCGACATGTTGCCCCTCATGCAGGAAGGCAGCGTAATTGTAGATGTAGCTGTAGATCAGGGCGGCTGCGTGGAAACCATTCACGCCACCACGCACGATGACCCCACCTACCTCGTAGACGGCGTGATTCACTACGGCGTAGCCAACATGCCCGGAGCCGTGCCGCGCACCAGCACCTTCGCCCTGACCAACCAGACGTTGCCTTACGCGCTGCTGCTGGCCGATCACGGCATTGGCGCACTGAGCCGCAACAAGGCGTTGAGCCTCGGCCTGAACACGCACGCGGGCCAGCTCACCTATCAGGGTGTGGCCGACGCACTGGGTATGGAGTATGTAGAAACTCAGGCGGTCTTGGCTTAACAACAGCGAGTGGGTAAGGCGTGGTGGGCTTAAAATCCACGCTTTGAGGGACGACTGATACGGACTCCGATTCGTTGGTTGATAGAGGCCACCCGTGGAAGAGGGTGTGCTGGGTGAGGAGGTCCGGCTGTGTTTCGAGCCAGGCGCAGCGTTCGGCCAGCACGTCAGAGAAGTCGTCCAGCGTGTCGAAGGCTCGATTGGCCACGGTGGCGTCGGTGAGCGCCCAGAGCCGTTCGGCGGGCTGCAACTCTGGGGCGTAGGGGGGCAGCGTGACGGTCTGGATCCCTGGGGGCTGTCCCTGCTCGGCAGGGACATGGAAACCGGCGCCGTCCTGAACCACGAGCACGTGATGGTCGGCGCCCGCGCCGACACTATGGGCAAACGCCGTCATGACGGCGCTGTAAGCCTGTTTGTTCAGGACGGGCACCAGCCAGAACCGGCTCTCGCCGGTTTCTGGATTGACAAATGCGTACAAATAGAGCCATTCATAGGCAGGCTTGACCGGACAGGTAAACGGTTGACCTGTGGGCGCCCAGACCCGTCGGCGAATCGGTTTGAGCCCCAGTCGGTGTTCGGCCAGACACCAGAGGGACACCCGAGCATGGAGACGCTCCGCCGTGCGGAGCGTCTCCGTTAGCCCTTTGTGTTGAAGTCGGCCTTGGCCGCCTCATCGCCTTTCACGTGACGGGGTCGGGGTTGTTGCGGGGAGAACCCCGCCGCCCGCATGAATTCATAAGTGCGGCCCAAGTACACCGTCTTGCCAAACTGTTCGTGCACCCACGTCTGCACGTCTTTGCCCGACCACACGATGCCCTGTTCAACATCCGCCTGCAATTGAGTCGCCAGCGCTTGTTGCTCCTCCGCGGTCAACACGCGTGGTGCGCCCCGATTGCCCTGGCGCCCATCGCGCAGCCCCGCCAGACCCAACTCGCGATACCGCGCCATGAGTTCATAGGCGGTGAACTGACTGTACCGGGTCACGTGCAAGACCTCGCTCGGTCGCCGCCCTTCGGCGAGCAGCGCGAAGAATTGCGCCCTGCGCCGTTCCACGGCACAGGTACTCGCGGTGTAGATCTGCCAGAAGTCTTCGGCATCATGCGCCAGGGGGGCCGTCAAGAGTGTCTGTTTGATGCCCTCATTCTAAAGCTTTTTATTCGGAGCCCGTATGAAATCTGTTGAACGCTGTCACCGAGGACAACTGATCTGATACGGATTCCGATTGAATCCTGAAAACAGCAGGATTCAATCCAAGCGGAGCGAGTAGGAAAAACTACGGGCTACGCATTATGGAGCTGCAAACAGTGCCGTCCCGGTTGTGGCGGAATTAAGCGGAGTCCGTATGACACAAACTATTTAGGCGGCGGGCGCAACACTGGCCCCGCCGCTTTCTTTGGGTTGTGCTCACAGCCCAGAGCCGATACAATCCCGGCTTCTTCCTCAGATTGAGGGCGGGCGGGCCATCTTCCGGCGTTCAGAGGCGTACCCTAAGCCCTATGTTGTCCCGTCCGAGCCGTTCTATGACGTTGCCTGCCGATGCAGACCCCAACGCGCCGCGCCCCAAACGCGATCCCAAACAACTCCTGCGCCTGTTGGCCTACGCCCGCCCCTACTGGAAGTTATTCGCTTTTGGTGTGGTGGCGACGCTCATTTCCAGCGGCCTGAACTTGGTCTTCCCCAGCCTCTTCGGACGTTTAATAGATGCCTCGTTCCTGAAAGTGGGCAGTACCGATACCGGGCCGCTTGACCGTACTGTGTTGAGCCTCTTGGGGATTTTCGCGCTGTCGGCCCTGTTTGGAGCCACCCAGTCTTACCTGCTGTCGCGGGTGGGAGCCAGCGTGGTGGCCGACTTACGGCGGGCGCTCTTTTCGCACTTGATTACGTTGTCGCCGCGCTTTTTTGGTGACCATAAAACCGGAGACCTGACCAGCCGCCTCACTGCCGACGTGGGCACGGTGCAAACAGTGACCAGCACCGCACTGGCGCAGTTGGCCGCCCAAAGCGTGAGTCTGATCGGGGCCGTGATCCTACTGATTACCA
Organism: Deinococcus sp. Arct2-2; assembly: GCF_004801315.1. Taxonomy (GTDB): domain Bacteria; phylum Deinococcota; class Deinococci; order Deinococcales; family Deinococcaceae; genus Deinococcus. Next base: position 13,863 of record NZ_SSNW01000050.1, on the reverse strand, counting down.
CCAGCCCGCGCCTGAGCCTCCTCACCTTGGCGGTCATTCCACTCGTGATCGGCACCGCTATTACCATCGGGCGGCGCATTCGCAAAATTAGCCGCACTGTGCAGGACGCCATTGCCGATGCCAACGCCAGCGCCGAAGAAGCCATCAGCGGCGTCAGGGTAGTGCAGAGCTTTACCGCCGAAAACGTGGAACGCAACCGCTATGGGCGCGGTGTGATGGCAAGTTTCGTGGCGGCCCTCAAGCGTGCTCAATTGCAAGCCCTGATGGCAGGCGTCATGAGCTTTTTGACATTTGGGGCACTGGCCGTAGTGCTGTGGTACGGCGGGCGGCAAGTCATGGCAGGCGACCTGACCCCCGGCAAACTTGTCAGCTTCCTGATTTACGCGCTGCAAGTGGGCGGCACGGTGGCGGCGCTGACCGGGATTTTCAACCAGTTTCAAGAAGCGTTGGGCGCGTCGGGCCGAATCTTCGAACTGATGGACGAAAAGAGTGACTTGCCTCAGCCGTCTAAACCGTTGCCGCTGGCCCGCGCAGAAGGCCGCGTCGCGTTCCAGAATGTCAACTTCAAGTACGAGGGCGCACCGATTTTGAAGGGCATCAACTTGGATGTTCCCGCCGGACAAGTGGTGGCGCTCGTGGGGCCAAGCGGGGCAGGCAAAACGACCCTCGTGAACCTGATTCCCCGCTTCTGGGATGTATCGGAAGGCAACCTGAGTGTGGACGGACATGACGTGCGCGACTACACGCTGGAAGACTTGCGGGCGCAGGTGGGCCTCGTGCCGCAGGAGACGCTGCTGTTTTCCGGCACCGTGTCCGAAAACATCTTGTATGGCCGCCCCGGCGCTACCCCGCAGGAAATAGAGGCCGCCGCCCGCGCTGCCAATGCCCACCAATTCATCAGCGCCTTCGAAAAGGGCTACGACACCGTTGTAGGCGAGCGCGGCGTCAAATTGTCGGGCGGCCAGCGGCAGCGGGTGGCGATTGCCCGCGCCATTCTCAAAGACCCGCGCATCCTAATTTTGGACGAGGCGACCAGTGCGCTGGACAACGAATCGGAGTCGTTGGTGCAGCAGGCTCTAGAGACGCTGATGGTGGGCCGCACGACCTTCGTGATCGCGCACCGCCTCAGCACCATTCGCAATGCAGACCGGATCGTGGTGCTGGACGCGGGCACCATCGTGCAGGACGGCACGCACGAAGCGCTGATGGCCTCGGGCGGCGTATACCGTGACCTGTACGAACTGCAATTCCGCAAGGAGCAGGAAGCGCGGGCCGAGTTGGTGTAGAGGGTAAAAACTCCGTTCAATACAGCAAAAGCGCCCGCTCCAAATCACCGGAGCAGGCGCTTTGTCATGCTTCCATCCCATGCGGCTTGGTCTGCCAATCAGTGCCCGCCGATCAGTCCAACACTCCCGCATACACTTCATCCAGCGTCAGGGTGATTCCCAAACAGGGCAAACCAACGGCCTCTTGACCGCGCCGCTCGGTTTCCTGCCAACCCTCAGTAGTGCGCTCAATCACCCGAATGTGGCGGGTGACAGGACTGACGATCAAGTAGGTCTGCAAGCTCGGCAAACTGGTGTAGGCCCACACTTTGTCGGTGCGGTCTGTGTGGCCTCTACTCGCACTAAGGACTTCTATCAGCAGACAATGCGCTTGACTGACGGCGCTTTCAGGGGTCATCGGCTCGCAGGTCACGACGACATCAGGGAAAAAGTACACCCGTTTTCCGGTGGGGCTAGAGGTATCGACCCGCATGTCGGCGGCGTACACTCGGCACCCTTGACGGCGGGCCGCGCCCAACAGGGTAGCCGCGATATTGAGAACGATTTCGCCGTGTGCGCTACTGGCTCCGGCCTGTGCATACAGCCCGTCGCCGTGCAGGGGATACACGTAGCCCGCCACGAACTCCCGCTTGAACGGACTCAGCGGCTCTGTTCGCAGGTACTCCTCTTCGGTCATTTCCCAGAAGACCGGGGCAGGATGGCTCATAGGCTTAGCGTGCAGCTTAAGAAGAGAATGCGCCCGCTCCAATGATCTGGAGCAGGCGCATCTCGTCTACTTTCTTCAGTCCATGGCGCTGGCTAAGGCTGGCTCCGGCTGGCGGGCGTCGGCTCCCAGACCACGCAGACGCTCGGCCAAGCGTTCGTAGCCCCGGTTCAGATACTGCACGCCGTCAATAATTGTTTCGCCCTCACAGGTCAGGGCGGCAATAAACAGAGCGGCACCGGCCCGCAAGTCGGCGGCCTTCACGGGTGCGGCGTGTAGCTTGGCTCCCTGAATGACCTGCGTATAGCCACTGACCGTAATATCTGCGCCCATGCGGTGCAGTTCGGCCACATGTGTCAGGCGATCCGGATACACCGGGTCTTGTACCACGCTCGTGCCAGAAATGGTCGCCAGCAGCGTACTCATCTGCGGCTGCACATCGGTGGGGAATCCGGGGTAGCTCTGGGTGGTCACGTTCACGGGTTTCAGGTCACGGTGGGTGGCATCTACCACCAAGGTTTTGCCCGATTCCGAGATGTCGACGCCCATTTCGGTCAGCTTGGCAGTCACGGCCCGCAGGTGATCGGGGCGCACGTTGGTCAGGGTAATGCGGCTGCGGGTAGCGGCAGCGGCGATCATGAAGGTGGCCGCTTCGATTCGGTCAGGAATGACGGTGTATTCGCCGCCGCGCAGGGCGGGCACGCCGTGAATAGTGAGTGTGTTGGTTCCTGCGCCCTCAATGCGTGCGCCGAGGCTGTTCAGAAACTCGATCATGTCGAGCACGTCGGTGTCGATGGAGGCGTTTTCCAGCACCACCACACCGTCTCCGAGGGCAGCCGCCAGCACCGCGTTATGGGTGCCGCCCACCGTCAGAAGCTCGAAGGCGAACGTGCCGTTCAGGCTGCCCGTGCGCTCGGCTGCAAAGTCGCCGCCGTCTTCGGTGATGTGCGCCCCCAGTGCCCGGAACGCCTTGACATGCTGATCGACGGGGCGCGGCCCCCACGCACAGCCGCCCGGCATGCTCACGGTGGCTTTGCCCACACGGGCCAGAATTGCACCCATGATGATAAAACTAGCCCGCATTTTGCTGACCAGCGCGTAGGGCGCGTGCGTGTTCAGGATTTCGGGGGTATACAGGCTGAGGCTGTTGGGGCCGACCCAAGCGTGGCGCGTGCCGATGTGGTGGGCCAAATCCAGAATCGTATCCACGTCGCTGAGGCGCGGAATACCGTGCAAAGTCACCCGTTCACTGCTGAGGAGGCTAGCGACGATGATCGGCAAGGCCGCGTTTTTGCTGGACTGAACGGCGATCTCGCCGCTAAGTTCGCGGCCTCCCTGAATGTGCAGTGGGGTCAGTTGCATGGGGTTCCTTTTACAGCGCGGAGGCGCGGGGGGATGAAGTTGGTGTGCCCGTACAGCGTGGCAGAAAATGTAAGTAACAGAGTGTAAGCAACAAGGTGGAAGCAACACAGCCAATAACGCTGGCAAATTCCCTCTTAACAGGTGCATCTTACACACGATACTCACTGCGCGTCTAGCTCATGGGGCTGCCGCCTATTGGGTGTACAGTCAGACTCACCTCACTTATGCTACTCAGGGGCGCAGAGTGAGCCGGGTGAGCCTCATGTTGAGGTCACTGTTCATGCGTGCTACGCTGCCCACAGGCCCAAGCTTCATGCGCTCCACCGTTGTTTTCCGGATTCTTTCCCACCTTCCCCTCTTATTTTCTCCCCACGCTTTCCCAACCGGGCGCGAGGGCCGAGCAGGAGCGTCATGCCCAAGAAAGACCGAAAACGCCTGCAAGTGGTCATCAGCGACGAGCAAGACGCGCTGCTGACGCGCACGGCGTATGAACTGTCCAGCCCCGAACGGCTGATCAGCAAAAGCGAAGTGGTGCGCCTCGCCATAGAAAAAATCGCCAAAGAACTCGGTGAAGGCGAGAATATGGAAGAGTACCGCGCCATTTTGGATCAGACCGCTCCCTCTGACGACTCCTGAGTTTTAGATTTGATCCACCAAGCCGCCTGTGAATATGGGCGGCTTTTTGGTGGATATAGCGAGCAGCGGTTTACAACCTCAGAACGTTCACAAAGCCGAATGCTGTGGCTTATGTTCTATAGCTCATATCAAATCTATTAGTGGCTATAGGCCAGAGTTTCCGGCAACACGCGCCTTGCACCCAAGTAACGGGCAGACCAGTAGCGATCCGCCATCAGTTTGTCTACCGCTACTTGGCCCCGGTAACTGTTGGCATTCACAAAGGTGTCTTCGCCCAAATAGATACCGACGTGTGTGACCGTGCCGCGCCCTTCCGTGTCGAAGAACACCAGATCGCCGGGGAGCAAAGCGGCGGCGTCTACGGGCAACCCCGCTTGAGCCTGATCGGCGCTACGGCGCGGCAACTGCACCCCCAAAGGCACGAACACCTGAAGCACGAAGCCGCTGCAATCGGTTCCGACCCTGCTGGTTCCACCAAAAACGTAAGGAGTGCCCAGTAAAGCCATCGCCGCGCCGCGCCAATCGTTGGGCAGCGCACTGGAAAGAGGAGCTGGAAGGGCGAGTGGGGCTACATTCGGGGTTGACGCTTGGTTAGGGACAGGCAGACTTTGTGTGGTCAGAACGGGCGGCAGAATGGGAGCCACCCGAGTCTGAACCACTGGAACTTGTACCGCCGGGGCCGGAACTGCTGGAGTCTGAATGACCGGAGCCGAGGAAGCGGGAGCCGACGCTACAGCCACTGTAGGCCCAGACAGGCGCAAGCTTTGGCCGACGCTCAGCACAGTGGTGGGAGGCAGACTATTCACCGCCAGAAGCGCGTCTACCGTCATTCCGTAACGGCGGGCCAGCCCATACAGCGTGTCGCCGGGTTGCACCACATAGGGCGGCAAGTCCCGAATCCTCAACGTCTGGCCCGCTCGCAAATCAACGCCGCCCGCTGCGTTGGGGGTCAGGCTGTTCAGGGCCAGCAGAGCTTCTAGGCTGATGCCTGCCCGCCGTGCCAAAGCGTAAGCCGTGTCGCCGGGCTGCACCGTGACCACAAAGGAGGCAACATCCGGCGAAGCCACCGAACCGCCAGTGGCGCTTGCCACACCAGACAGGCCCGCACCGAGCAGCAAGCCAACCGTGACCAAACGGGCCAACACAGAACGGCGAATTGAGAGAACGTAGCGCACTAGACAGGTCTCACAGGAGGCGTTTGAGACGGGGGCCACCGAAGATCAAGCTCTCTTCAGGTGACGCTCAGGATTGGAATAGACGCACCGTAACACGCGCACCTTTGGCCTGCCAAGCCCCCCATCCCAACGATGAAGACGCTTGGCCGCTGTCCTGCATGACTGACTGAAGGACAGTTCAGGCCGCAGCTCTAGCCACAACCGCCGCCTGACGGGCCTATCCTGCGGGAATGCTTGCGCGTGCCACCGCGTGGCGCAGCCGAACGTTCAGCGCCCTGCGTCACCCCAATTACCGCCGTTACTGGTTTTCCCAACTTCTCTCGCTGGTGGGGTCGTGGATGCAGGCCACCGCGCAGCAATACTTGGTACTGGAGCTATCGGGCGGCAGCAGCGCGGCATTGGGGTGGGTGACGGTGGCGCAGTTTATGCCCAGCCTGCTGCTCTCGCTGTTTGCAGGCGCAGTGATAGACCGGGTGCCGCGCCGCCGCGTGCTGCTGGCCACGCAAATCACCCTATTAATCACGGCAACGGCGCTGGCGGTCACGACTCATTTGGGCGTCGTGACCCTACCGCTCGTCATGCTGTTGGCCTTTATCAGCGGCACGGCCAATGCCTTCGATATGCCCGCCCGCCAGAGCATGGTGGTGGACTTTGTGCCTAGAAGCGACGTGCCCAACGCGGTGGCGCTGAATAGTCTGTCTTTTAACGTGAGCCGCACCATCGGGCAAGCCTTGTTCGGCGTGGTGGCGGCGCTGGGCGTGACCCTGCTGGCGGGCGGCAATCCCGACAATCTTTCTCGGTTGGCCCTTCCCTTTTACCTGAATGTGGCGTCGTTTTTCGTGGTGCTGTTCGTCATTGCCACGCTGCCGTTTCCGGCCCGCGACGGTGGGCAGCACGGCAGTATGTCCGAGGATGTGCGCGAAGGTCTGCGCTACGTGCGCGGCACACCCGCCGTGCGGAACGTGATGTTGCTGGTGGGCGCACTCAGCCTGACCGTCATCAATTTCAACGTGATCATTCCCTATTACGCCCGTGTGGTCTTCGATGCACGGGAGGCCGCTTTCGGTGTGCTGAGCGCGGCGTTTGGTGTGGGCGCGATGGCGGGCGCACTCTGGCAGGCCAGCAAGCCTAATCCGCTGACAAATCTACGGGTAGGCAGCGTCATTTTGCTGATCAGTACGGTGGCTTTGGCCTTTGCTCCCGGCCCGGTTGTCGCCACGCCCATTTTGGCGGTGTGCGGCTTCGGGATGCTCACCCTGTTGGTCAGCGCCAATTCTACCGTGCAACTGACCCTGCCCGATCATCTGCGTGGCCGCGTGATGAGCCTGTATTCCTTCGTGCTGGTGGGCATGGGGCCGCCCGGAGCCTTGATCGCCAGCAGCCTGATTTCTAAAAATGGTTTGCTTGGATCGCGTTGGGGCTTGGTTGCACTGGCCGCGCTGGGAGCTTTGGCGGTGGCGGCGCTGTGGCGCAGGCTGCCGCGCAAGCTGGATAAGCCCAAGGCGCAGGCTGAGGCAGTAGGGCTGGGGAGTGCGGATTGAGGGTTTGGGTGGGGCGGTCTAAGGGTCGAGGGTCTGAGGGTCTAAGGAAGGGCGAAGGGCAATCGCTGGCGCTCATTTACCCCCTCCCCAGCCCTCCCCCATAAAGAGGGAGGATGCTAAAGCCCACGCTTCTGACCCTTGCCTTTAGCCCTCGCCCCCTGTGGGAGAGGGGCGCTGCATCGCAGCCGGGTGGCTCGCAGAGCTGCGCAGCAGAGGGGCAGTTCAGCCACGCCCCCACCCCATTCCCCACCTCCCCCACCCACCCCAAGCTTCCTCAATAGTGCTTAAAGTTGCAGGATTGCGGTTTCACAGGGCGGGGGCTGTTATGCTGCGGTTATGGGTTCAGACCGCTCCCCGGATCGCTCACATCTCGTCTTGACGTGGACGCTGGTGGTGCTGGCTGTCGGCGCACTTGTCGGCATCGGTACTACAGCGGCACTGTTGGCCCGCAAAGGCCGCCCCCTGCCCGATGACCCGGACGAACCTTTGTTCATCTGAGGGGTTCATCTGAGAGAACATTGGGCAGAAGAAGCAGGCGGGCAAACCAGAACGTTCTGGCTGCCCGCCTTGCTTCAGCTCAACTCTGAATCAGCTTCAGAAGGGCCAGACCCTCGGAATGATGAGCATGGCGACGACGAACGTAACCACCGTGAGGCCCGCACCCACCCGCACGAAATCGAGAAACGTGTAGCGTCCGGGGCCGTACACCAACATGCACGACGGCTCCAGCGGCGTAATGAACGAGTTGCTGGCCGCCACCGTAATCCCGATAGCAAAGGGACGCGGATCGTAGCCCAGCGCGTTGGCCGTGCCAATCGCAAGCGGCAGCATCACCAACGCAGCGGCCTGATTGCTCATGGGTTGGGTGAGGGCCACCGTGACCGCAAACAGGGCGGCCAGCAGGCCATACGGCCCCAGCGGTTCCAGCACACCCGATAGCGCTGTGGTCAGCACTTTGGCCGCGCCACTGGACTCGAAGGCCGTACCGAACGCCAACATACAGGCCACCAGCACCAAAATCGGCCATTCGATGCTGCGGTAAGCCTCTTCCGGCGTAATCAGGCGCAGGGCCACGCTGAGAGCCACCGCCACCACTGCGGCCACCGCCAGCGGCACCAAGCCGAGGCCGCCCGCCAGTACCGCGCCCACGAACAACAGCAAGGCCAGCGGCGCACGGCGCAAGTCGCGCACCTGTTCGGTCAGGTCGCCCAGTACCACCAGATGCTCGCCCAGCGCGTCTATGCGGGCCGCGCTGCCCTGCACGAGCAGCACATCCCCGATTTGCAGACGGGTTCGGCCCAAACGTTCCACCATGCTGGGTGCGGGTTTGCTGCCCATCCGGGGGCGATCTAGGGTACGCGAGCGGCGGTGCAGCGCCAATACCGACGCCCCGTAGCGTTCCCGAAACTGGCTTTCGCGCAGGGTGCGCCCCAGCAGGTTGGAACCGGGCATGACTACCGCCTCTACCAACCGTACATCGCCCGGACGGGCCGCCGCCCCCACTTCTGCGGCAGACGGGGCCAGCAACTTCTGCTCACTGCGGCTGACCACGCCCAGCGCCGTCTTGCCCGCCAAGATGCGTTCGGTGTGGCCTTCTACCGTCAGGCTGTCTCCTTCCTGAAGAACAAAATCCGGGCCGGGGCCATAGCTGCTGTCCGTGGTTCCGGCGCGGCGCACAGCCACCACGGTCAGGCCGTAATCGCGTCCTAGACCACTTTCGCGCAGAGTCAGGCCAATCAGGGGACTGGCGGGAGCCACCGTCAGATCGGCAAGGTAGGCCCGCACGCCCTCGGCCAGTTCGGTTTCACGGGCAGGCAGCAGGCGCGGGGCCACGAAAAACAGGTAAGCGAGGCCGATGACAGCGCAGGGGACGCCCACCCATGCCAGCTCGAAGAAGCCCAGTGGTTTCAGGCCGCTGGCGGGCAACGCCCCCGACACCACCAGATTCGTACTGGTGCCGATGACGGTAATCGTGCCGCCCAAAATGCTGGCAAAGGCCAGCGGCATCAGCGCACGGCTGGCCGGAATGCCTGCCCGCCGGGACGCGCCCGCCACCACAGGCAAAAATACAGCGGTGGTGGCGGTGTTGCTGGTAAACGCACTCACGCCCGCCACCGTGCCCAACAGCCCTCGCAGCAGCGCCGTAGGATTGCCTGCCCGCCGCGCCAACGTCATACCGATCCATTCGATGACCCCCGCCCGCAGCAGTACCCGCGTCAGCACGAACAGAGAAGCCAAGGTCAGCACGGTATCACTGCCGAAACTGGCGAAGGCGACTTTGGGAGAAATCAGATTCAGCACCAACAGGGCCGAGAGAAGACAGAGGGCAGTGACGTCGATGGGCAGCCATTCGGTGGCAAACAGCACCAGCGCCGCCACGAACAGAATCAGGATGAGCGTGACGGGTTCCATGCGTGCAGGCAGACTGACCCGCCGTCATGGACGCTGGGTGAGGAGAGTCTATAGAAGAGGTTTAAGGACGGGGCGACTCATCTCGGGAGGCAACCCATTCCGGCCACTCGGCAGATTAGCCGCGCATTGCTGACCGAACGCCGCCCCTCAAAGGTGGGGCTCAACATTCTTCTTGACCCTTAAGCGGGCTGGCTGCGGATTAGTAACCTCGAGTGCTAGGGGGTCAGAGACCGCCAAAGAACAGGGCCAAATTGTGAGCGGCAATTTTTCGGCAGACATGGGCGCGAATAGATCGGAAGGAATTGAGCTGTGGAAGCATTAAATGAAAAGATCGATATAAACGAGAAAAGACTGTTTCTATCGTCTTTCTGATCCACCCCATCGCGCCCCACCAGGGGCGCGGTTGTTTCATGTTGCTCTTGGGTTGTGCCTAGACCCCACAGCCTTGGTACCCCCGATCACCCAGTACCAATGCGCCCTCACCCTCAGCCAATAACGTGCGCGCGAGAGGTGAATCACTTTCATTTCCAGCGGCCAGAGCAAAGCGGACAATCATTCCATGATCGTTAATCACGGCGTGCAGCTTGAAGCCGTAAAAGCGTCCTTTGACGCTGTACCCACCATGTCCGCCTCGTCCACTCCCTGCCTCGGTCATGGCTCGGGGGCGCGCATAGCGCGTCCCCTTACAGCACACCAGCGGTTTGCTGTCAATCACATACACGGTTTCGTCGTCAAAATGAGGCAATCTCAGGGCGAGGTCGGCATAAATGGTTTCGAGATTGAGCTGAATCCGAAGATACCGGGTGCGGTCTGGCAAGCAGGGAAACAAGGCCCGGTACGTCGAACGTACCTGCCCTAACCCCTTCTGCGCGGAGACTTCACCGAGTAGTTCCCCGACCAACGCAATGGGCATGACTTCGCTGTAACTGCCTTTCTGATTGGGTTCCTGTGGCAAAACAAACAAGCCGCTGCACGCAGCGGCTTGCACATAATCATCGACGTACACGTAAACGAGTGTGAATAGATCTTCGACGCTATTCTGAGCCAGCGGAAGTTCGTTGGTAGGCATACCCGAGCTTCCGCTTTCGTATGTCCCACTGCCTACCCCCTAGCACCCGAGGTTAGTAAGGTTTGAAAGCAGAGTAGACCGGAACACTTACCCAGACTCGACAACTCTAAATTTTTGCCCCATTCAGCGAGCATCAATCGTTAGCGAGTCGCACAGGCATCATTAAGAAGGTGCTGAAGCCGTCGCCGCCGTTTGCGCCAAGCGGGTCAGCGCGTCGGTCAGGATCAGCACAGCGCGGTCATACTCGGCCAAGTCCAGCCGTTCTTCGGGGGTATGGTCAAGGCTGCTGTCGCCGGGGCCATAGGCCAGCGTAGGCACAGGCCAGAGTTCGGATACCACGTTCATATCGCTGGTTCCCGTTTTTACCTTGAAGGTGGGCGTACCCCCCTGAGCGCGAATGGCGGTGCGGAGAGCGCGGGTGAGGGCGTTGTCTTTGGGGTGGCGCACGGCGCTTTCATGTCCGGTAAACGTAATATCGGTGGTCAGGCTGGAAGCGGCGTCGTATACGGTTTCCTGCGCGGCATAGGGGGCCAGACCCAGCGGCAGGCGCAGGCCCACGCTGGCCCACGCGGTTTGCGTCAGCCCGTCGCCCGACGCGCCCAAGTCCTGCAAGGTGGCCTGTACCCGGTCAAAAATGCCGGGGCTGTCTGCGCCCACACTCGCTGCCCAAGCCCGGATTCTGAACCAAGCTTCGGTGAGGTCATCGGCGGCGCTGCTGCCTTCCCCGGCGGTATGAAAGTTGTCTTTGGTCACGCGCAGCTTGGCAACGAGGCGGCCTTTATACCCCAGCGTCAGGCCCGCCCAACCGCTGGGTTCCCCGATCAGCACGGCGTCGGGCGAAAGGGTATGCATGGCGTGGCGTGCGCCCTTGCTGCTGGGGGCTTCTTCCTCGGTGGCTCCGATGCACACGAACCGGGCCTGCGCCAACGCTTCCGGGGGCAAGGCAGCCACAGCGGCCACGAACGTGCAGAACGGGCCTTTGGCATCCACGCTGCCGCGCCCGTGCAGCACGCCGGATTCGTCTACATGCACCGGAATGTTGCCCGGAACGGTGTCGATGTGGCCCAGCAACGCCACCATATACGGCCCGCTGCCCCGCTCGCCTACCGCGTTGCCTGCCTCGTCTATATGTGCCGCGAACCCGTGCGCCGTCATCCAATCGGTCACGAACTTTGCCGCCGCGCCTTCTTCACCCGACAGCGAGGGAATCCGCACGGTTTCGATCAGCAGAGTGCGGGTGTCTTGCTGGGCCTGTTGCTGGGCGGGCGTGAGGGCCGAACTGGGCGGGACTGAGTTGGGTGGGGTGGCGTCGGAGGTCATCGGCGTGAGATTACCTCACTCGTCGGCTGAATTGCCCCCGTTCCCCGTCGCCCGCGCAATGCCCACCAGCAGGCGGGCCAGCTCTGCCAACGTGAGGAGCGAAATGCCGCCCACGCCGCCCGCGATGAGTGTCCAGATGCCACTGAGTTGTTGATCAGCTCTGAACAGGAAGAACGCTAGCGCGATGGCCGACACACCCAGCACCACGCCCAAAATCCGCAGGCGGCTGACCAACGCTTCTACGGCGTCGGCCTGAGCGTAGAGTCCACTGACGGAGGCGCTGCGGGTGGGCAAGGTTCTGATGGCGGTGGGCTGAAGCGTGGGCGCAGAGGGCGTGGGAGCCGCCACGACAGACGCAGACGGCGCGGCCATTTTGGGTGCAGGAGTGGGCGCGGGCTGAGCTGCCGGAGCCGGAGTAACTGAGCTAGAGGTTCCAGAACCATACGGCACAGTAGGACGCGCACTGGACGGCGAAAACCCGCTGGAAGAAATGACGACAGGCTGAGGGGTGGGCGGTTGGGGTGTGCTCGGAGGCTGAGGGGTGGGCGGTTGGGGTGTGCTCGGAGCCGGAGCAGGGGCCGCTGCAGGCTTGGTCAGACTCGGCGCAGGAGTGCTGGGAGCAGGGCTGATGACGGTGCGCGTCACCGGGGCAACGGCTTCAGCGTCCTCTTCCCCATCATCAGGGTCGCCAATGACGATGGTGGGCGGGGCTTTCCGGGCTTCTGGCTTCTGCACCTCTGGTTTTTGGGGTTCTGGCGCAACCGGGGCCGAAATTGTGGGGGCCACTGGCGTCGCGGGCGGCGGGCTGACAGGGGCGGGAGTAGAGGCTGCTATCACACTTGGAGCCGCTGAAACGCTGGCAACAGGCTTTTCCTCTCCCGAAGACAGGGGGGCGGCGGCTTGCTGCTTGGCACGGGCGGTAGTGTCGCGCACTTGGGCAAAAAAGGCCTGAACTCGGGCGGCGTCGAAGCCCAACAAGCTGGCGGTGAGCGCCGTCCCAGCAGGCGTTTCTACACGCAAGGTGCCTTCTTGATCGCTGTGAATTCGGGTCAGGTCGCGCAGGGTCACGCGCCGGGTGCCGCCACCATCCTGAAACAGCAGGGTTTGTGCGGTCAGCGCAAAAAGAGCGTCTTCTTTCTCCAGTGAGGCAATGGAAGCCTCATCCATTCCGGTGGCTTTCAGGGCCGATTGGGCGCGGTCAGTCATGCGTCTGCTCCTGTGGGAACAAGTGCGGCATTGGTGTTGGCGGCATTGGTGTAACTGTGGGGGGTGGCCTGCAAAGTAACATTCACTATGCTACGCAGCATACCGACTTACTTCACACTTCGCGCCCTCTAGCCTGATGAGGTCTTCACGCATGAAGGGGGCCGTAAGCTGCACTCACGCTGCCCCGCAACCTCTACGCGCACACTGAATCCATGACCGACAACTCTAACCGCTACGGCAACGAACCCCTCGGCAAAAGCGTGGAAGAAGTCGAGCAAGATGCAGGCAATGTGGTCAATTCGTCTGTAGAAGGCGAGCAGCGGCACGACAACGACGAAACGTTTGTTCCGGCCATCGCCAACGGCAACGCCACCGGAGTTCCGGCCATCGTCGGCGGCACGGCGGGCGGCATTGCAGCGGTGTTGCACACCAACTTGCTGACCGATGTGGACGGCAACCACGACAGCACCAACGACGGCACGACCCGCGAGAACCGCGACAGCAGCGAAGAATAACGGCTGAAGATTCGACAGCGAGAGTGGGACGAGGCGTTGCGGCCCTGTCCCACTCGGCTTTTTGCTGCGGCCTTACTCCCCGTATTTGCTCAGCACTTGTTCGGTGCGGGCGCTCTTGACCCGGTTGACCAGCCGTTCGTGTTCGTGGCGGTCACGCAGGCTTTTGCTCAGTGTCAGCGTGCTGGCCGTCAAAAACATCGTGCCCATGTACAAGTAGCCCTTGATCCACCAGTCTACAGGCAGGTAATACACGCCCACGATCATCAGGAAAAAGCTGAGGCCGAACGCAATCCAAATAAAGCTCATCCATGCGGGCGAATCTCCCTGAAGGTCAGGGGTGCTGTACAGATTGGGCTGGGTCATGGGCAAAACCTCCTGAATGGGAAAAGCAGTGGCGGCAGGCTTTCGCGGCTGAATAATGGCGCTGGGGCGATTCAAACGGTTTTATTTACACCGGGTTGAATCTTGAACTCAGCATAGATAGTTTTACTGACCGCGCTTCAGTTCTGGAACGCGGTGTAAAAATTGGGGGGAATTGGGCAAAGCCGCGTGTAAGCCCCCCCGTTGCGGGCGCAATGCCCCCCCTTAGCTCGACTTTGGCCATTGAGGAGGGTCAGGCGGCATAGCAGAGCGCGTCT
>NZ_SSNW01000004.1 GCF_004801315.1 Deinococcus sp. Arct2-2 | reverse complement strand
GGCTGTTTGCTCCCTCACCCTTGAGGGGGGAGGGCCGGGGAGGGGGTGAGTGAGCAACGCGATTGCCTTAACTCCCTTCCTTAGACCCTTCGACCCTAGACCCTTAGACCAAGCCCCCAACAACCTCAAACACCCTCCCCCACTACCGCCGCAACCACCCCGCCGCCCAGCGCGTCACCACGGGCATGACCAGATAAGTCATGGCCGGAACCACCAACACCATTTGCGGCAGGGCACGCAGCGGCGCGGGCCAGTGGCCGACAACGGGCGCAAGCAGCAAGCCGAGGCCCACGCTGACCGGATACAGGGCGGCCAACGTGAGCAGCGCCATTTTCCAGCGGGGCGGCTGGCGCAAGTTGGGCGCAGCGGGCGGCGTGAACCAGAACTCTAGGCCGGGTTGTTTTTCAAAACTGACCTGTCCGTCTACGAGGGCATTCACACGGGTCAGCCACTCGGCGCGTTCGGGCGAGAGTTCCCATTCGGCGGCGGCATTCACGGTGTCGAAGCGGGCAATCAGGGTGTATTCGCGCTCGCCGGGGGGTGGGCGAATAATGCCTGTTCCCCGGTGTCCCGGCACTCGCGCCAGCAGCGCCCCGCCTTCGGTCAGCAGGGTTTCGTATTCGGCTTCGTGCCCCGGCAGAATGCGGCGGCGCACCACCAGACTCACGGGGTCGGTGGGAGCCATGTCGCGCAGGGTCAGGCGGGCCGAATCGGGGGCTGCGTTATCGGGGGCTGCGTTGGGGTCAGAAGCGGGATCGGTCATGGAGCCGTCACCTCTGGCCCAGTTGGAGAAGGCACTTTTTTGGGCCACGCCACCAGCATCACGCCCATCAGAATGACGCCCAGCGCCACCCAGCCCAGCGTGCCCAACGTTTCTCCGCCGAAGCCCACGCCCAGCAGCACGGCCACCACCGGATTCACGTAGGCGTAACTGGTGGCCAGTGCGGGCCGCGTGTGGGCCACCAAATACATGTAGGCGCTGTAGGCCACCAAGCTTCCAAACACCGTCAGGTACGCCAGCGCCCACAGACTGGCCGAGGTCGGCGTGCCCCATTTTTCGCCCATGATGAAGCTGAGGCCGAACAGCAGCACCCCGCCCGTGACCATTTCGGCGGCGCTGCCCATCAGTCCGGCGGGCAGCGGCAGGTGACGTGACCACTGGCTGCCAAACGTCCAGCACAGCGGGGCTAAAATCAGCAACAGGGCGGCCAGCGGGGTGGCGTGCAGTTCTCCGATATTCAGCAGAGCAATGCCCAGCAACCCCACGCCGATGCCCAGCCATTCGCGTCCGCCTGTGCGCTCGCCCCACAACCGCGCAAACAGGGCCGCAAACAGGGGTGAGACGGCAATGACCATCGCCGCTACGCTGGAACTGGCGTCGCGTTCGGCCAATGTGACCAACCCTGTGCCGCCGCCCAGAAGCAATAAACCCACCACCACACTCGCCCCCCACTGCCGAGCCGTGGGCATGGGCGCACCGCGCAGGCGCAGGAAGGCGAACAAGATGACACCCGCCACCAAGAACCGAATGCCCAACATGCCCAGCGGCGGCAGGCTGCCGATGGCAATTTTGATGCCAAAATAGGTGCTGCCCCACACCACGTACACGATGCCCAGCGCCAACAGCACGGCGGGAGTCAGGCGGGCGGCGGGGGCGGAAGCAGCGGCAGAAGACACGCGGGAAAGCATACGCCTGCGCGGGGGGCGGGGGTCTAGGGTTGTGGGACGGTGGGGTTTTTGGGTGGCGTGGGAGCGGTCTAAGGGGCCGAGTCTAGGGGTCAAGGGTCGAAGGGTCGAAGAAAGGCAATCGCTGACGTTCACTGACCTGTTCTTCCGGAGCGGTAGAGGGCAATACCCACCAAAAACCGCCATCAATCTGCACCTTAGACCTTTAGACGCCCTACCTCAGACCTCCGACGCCTCCCCCACCAGCCTGCTTTCAATCGCTCGTGCGTGTGCTTCCAGCCCTTCTGCGCGGGCAAGTAAGGCGGCGGCGGGGCCGATGCGGTGCAGGGTGGCCTCGTTCACGCCGATCACGCTGATGATGTTCTGAAAGTCGCGCACGTTGACCGGACTCATGAAGCGGGCCGTGCCGCCGGTAGGCATGACGTGGCTGGGGCCTGCCACATAGTCGCCCAACGCTTCCATGCTCGCCTCGCCGATAAACACGCCGCCCGCCCGCTGCACGCGCCCCAGCAGGCTCCACGGGTCGCGGGTCAGCAGGCAGAGGTGTTCGGGGGCGTACAGGTTGGCGAGGTCGAGGGCTTCCTCCAGATCGGCGGCCAAGATGACCTTCATGCGGGCCTGCACACTGTCCCGCGCCCATGTGCGGTTGGGTTCGGGTAAGTTTTCCAGTTGGCCGCTCAGTTCGGCCTGTACGCGAATAAGCAGGTCACGGCTGGTAGACACCAACACAGGTTCTGCGCCGTTGTGTTCGGCCTGCGCCAGCAGATCGGCGGCCACGTAGCGGGCATCGGCGCTGTCGTCGGCCACCACCAACGTTTCGGTTGGCCCCGGCAGGCTTTCTATTCCGGTTTGACCGTACACCAATCGCTTGGCAATGACCACGAACAGGTTGCCGGGGCCAGCAATTTTGTCTACGGCGGGCAAGGTGGCCGTGCCATACGCCAGCGCCGCAATCGCCTGAGCACCGCCTACACGCACGATTCGGGTCAAACCCAGTTCGCGGGCGGCCACCAGAATGGCCGGGTGAATGCTGCCGTCACGGGCGGGCGGCGTGGCGATCACGATTTCGGGTACGCCTGCCACCTGCGCGGGCACAGCGGTATGAATCAGGGTGCTGATCAGGGGCGCGAGGCCACCCGGCACATACACGCCCACCCGTCCCAGCGGGCGAATCAGTTGGCCCAGTGCCCCGCCCTCATCGTGGTTGAGAAAGCCGTGCGCGGGCTGCTGCATATAGAAGACACGCACGCGGGCAATCGCCAACCGAATCGCGGCGTGCAGGTCAGCGTCTACGCGGGCGTCGGCCAGTTCCTCGGCACTCACTTCCAAGTGTTCGGGGCGCACGCCGTCCAGCCGTTCTGTCCAGTCGCGGAGGGCGTCGTCGCCGCGTGCCCGCACATCGGCAATAATTCGCTCTACGACTTGCGTAGGCGTGAGAGCTTCGCCAAACGTGCTTGCTATACGGGCCAGAACGCTGTCGGGCACAGGAATGTCGTTGAAAGTACGGGTCAGGGCGGCGCGGGCATCGGGGCCTTGAAGGACTTGCATGGTTGCTCCTGCGGAGGGTCTAAGGGTCTAGGGTTTGAGGGGCTAAGGGAGGGCAATCGCTGTCGCTCACTCACCCCCTCCCAGCCTCCCCCTCAAGGGGGAGGAGCTAAAAGCGCAGACACGGAGATTGGCTTGGAATATGGGTGACAAGCTTCATAGGCAGGAATTTAGGGTTGATCATAGATCGTGGGAACGAGGGGTTTTCACTCCCTCACCCTTGAGGGGGGAGGGCTGGGGAGGGGGTGAGTGAGCGCAGCGATTGCCTTTAGCCCTC
The DNA here is from genome assembly GCF_004801315.1 of Deinococcus sp. Arct2-2. Classification (GTDB taxonomy): domain Bacteria; phylum Deinococcota; class Deinococci; order Deinococcales; family Deinococcaceae; genus Deinococcus. The sequence goes on along the minus strand of NZ_SSNW01000004.1, from coordinate 140,079 downwards.
AGCCCCTTCCTACCCCGCCCGCCGCCGCCGACGTTCCGGCTGAGCCTGCCGCCTCGCTTGGGGCAAGTTGGCTTCTACCGGGCCGAAATCGGTGGGCTGAATCAGGCGCAACAGGCGGTGGGGTGCGTCTTGCTCTACATACACGTAGGCATGGCCGGGGCGCAGCAGATACACATGGGTGGGCGTGCCGTTCACGTCGCTGCCCTGCGCCGGGTGAAGGGTCTGCACATGCACGCGGCCCCCGGTCAGGCGTTGGGGCGGTACGTCTTGCCCGTGCTGGCCGCGCAGCCACAGCAGCAAACTCACCGGGTCATGGTGGTCGCCAATCAGGGGGGCCGTCACTTCGTCTTTGCCCTGCCGCAGCGTCAGCACGCCGCTTTTGCGGTCAAAGGTAGTTTCGAAGCTGGGTTTGCCGCGCCCGTCGCCCTCGCTGTAACTGTGGCTGGCAAAGGTGCGGGCGTGCATCCGGCTGCTCTGCACGCGCCGCACTTCGGGCAGCACGCCGCCAAAGTTGGTTTCTACGCGGGCAATCAGGGCGCTGCGTTCGGGGTGAACCGTCCACGTCTGCTCTCCGGCGTAGCGCCCGCCCAACGTCAACGTCAGCGCGAAGGATTCGGCCCCGATCTGGAAGGCATCCTGTTGGTCGCTGGGGGCATGGGTCATGACGCTACCTGCGGTGATCTGTGGGTGGAGTGTGGATCGTGGATCGTGGAAAAAGCGTCGTGGTAACAGCATCTAGGTTCTAAGGAGGCGGTTTTAGGAGCTTCTAGCCTGCCCTGAAACAGAACTGGTACGCCCACCACGCCCTTCCCACGATCCACGATCCACACTCCACGCTCTAAAGCAGCTTCCAAAAGCTCTCACCCGGCCCGTCCCAACCTGCGCCCAGCGCGTGTGCGGCGGTGGCCCCTACATCGGCAAAGGTGGCCCGCTCGCCCAGATTTACGGCCCCGATACCGGGTCGGTAGGCCAGCAGCATGCCGTATTCGCGGGTATGGTCGGTGCCGCGCCAAGTGGGGTCGTTGCCGTGATCGGAAATGATGACCAATGCGCCGTCAGAGGGCACGGCGGCCAGCAATTCCGGCAACGCGGCGTCGAAGGCATCGATGCAGGCGCTGTATCCGGCGGGATCGCGGCGGTGGCCGTATTTAGAGTCGAAATCCACCAGATTGGTGAAAATCAGGCCAGACGTGCCATCCTGCGCGGCCTGTTTCATGCGGGCCAGCGTTTTGCGGATGCCATCGGGGTTGTCGTCGGTGTGAATCTCTTCGGTAAAGCCCTGATGTGCGTAGATGTCCGGGATTTTGCCGATGCCGATCACGGCCTGCCCAGTGGCCTTTAGGCTGTCCAGCACAGTCGGCGGCGGCAAAAGGCTGAAATCTCGGCGGTGTTCGCCTGCCCGCTCGAAGGGATGCTCGCCCCGGAAAGGCCGCGCGATCACGCGGGCCACCGCATACGGCCCTTGCAAAATCTCACGGGCGGCGAGGCACCATTCGTACAGGGTTTCCAGCGGCACCACATCCTCATGCGCGGCGATTTGAAACACACTGTCGCCGCTGGTATACACGATGGGATTCCCGGTGCGGCGGTGTTCCTCGCCGAAGTCGCTGATCACGTCGGTGCCGCTGTAGGGTTTGTTGCACAGGTGGCCGCGCCCGGTGGCGGCGTCGAAGGCGTCCATCACGGCAGGCGGAAAGCCCTCAGGAAAAATCTGGAAGGCATGTTCGAGCTGCACACCCATAAATTCCCAGTGCCCGGTGCTGGTGTCTTTGCCGGGGCTGACCTCGCGCATCCGGCCAAACGCGCCCTGTACGGCGGCCTCGGCGGGAATGGTCTGCGGACTGGTGGCAACGGTGGGAATATGGCCCAGCCCCAGCCCAGCCAAGTTGGGCAAGTGGGCAGGTGCGGCGGCCAGCGTGTGGTTGATGGTGTGTGAGCCGACGTCGCCAAAGCTGGCGGCATCGGGCAGTTCGCCCACGCCCACGGAATCCAGAACGAGGATGGTAAGGAGCATGGGGGCAGTGTAACGGCACGGCGGATCGTGGATCGTGGAATGTGGGAAAAAGCCTGACCACGATCCACGTTCCACACTCCATATCCCCCGTATCGTCACCACTCTCACGGGCGGCAGAGAAGGCGCGTGGTACGCTTCCAAACGTGACGCTGCCCGTTTCTTCCCCCCCTGCCATGCCCGACGCCATTGCCGCCAATCCGCACGCGGGGCTAGGGCGGCCCGAGCTGGTGGCAACCGGGTTGTCCAAAAGTTATGGACGGCGGGCGGTGGTACGCGGCGTGGACTTCCGAGTGCGGCCCGGCGAAATCGTGGCGCTGTTCGGCCCCAACGGCGCGGGCAAGACCACCACATTTTACATGCTGGTGGGCTTTATTCGTCCCGGCGGCGGCAGCATTACGCTGGGAGAACGCGACGTGACGCGCCTGCCCATGCACGAGCGGGCACGCTTGGGCCTCGGCTACCTGCCGCAGGAACCCAGTGCTTTCCGGAAGCTGACCGCCCGCGATAACTTGTTGGCAATTTTGGAATACGGCCCGCTGCCCCGCGCCGAGCAGGAAGCCCGTGCCGATTCGCTGCTGGCCGAATTTGGTCTGACGCACTTGGCGGGCAGCTTCGCCTACCAACTGTCGGGTGGAGAAAGGCGGCGGCTGGAACTGGCCCGCGCCCTGACTACCGACCCTGATTATCTGCTGCTGGACGAACCTTTTACGGGTGTAGACCCCAAAAGCATCCGTGAGATTCAGCGCCTGATCCGCGAACTGCGTGACCGCCGGGGCATCGGCGTGTTTATTACCGACCACAACGTGCGCGAAACCATTGCCCTGACCGACCGGGTCTACCTGATGTTTGACGGTGAAGTGAAGTTTGAGGGCACGCCGCAGGAATTCGCAGGGGACGAAGACGCCCGCCGCCATTATTTGGGCGACGACTTCGAGCTGTAACCGGAGACTGCGATGCTGTGGCTGTTTTTGCCCTTTGTGGTGATCTTGTCGGGCGTGGTGGCTTACGCCGCCGACACCATCGCCAAAAAAGCCGGGCGCAAGCACCTGCGCTGGTTTGGACTCAGGCCCAAAACCACGGCGCTGATCGTGGCGGTGCTGTCGGGCATGGGCATCAGCGCGGCCAGTCTCGCAGCGTTTTTGGTACTTAACTCCAGCGCCATCAATACCATCGCTCAGGCCGACCAACTCCGCCCGCAATTAGATGCACTCAAGACAGAGATTCTGGGCGTGCAGGACGACCTCAAAACCGCCCAGATTGGCCGCGACGCCGCCCAGCGTGATGCCGACGCCCTCCGCGAGCAGCAGCAAGCCGCGCTTCAAGACCTTCAGGCCGCCCGCAGTAACCTTAAAGCCGCCCGCACCGCCCAGCAACGCCTTCAGACCGATGCCGACGCCCTTCAGAAAAAGGTGACGGCCCTGAGTACTCTGCGAACTGAACTGGAAGACCGCGCCGCCAAATCGCGCGCGCTGCTCACGGCGTCCGAGGCGGCACTGGCCTCTAGTCAGGCCCGTGCAGAGGCGCTGGACAGCCAAGTGGTTGACCTGAACACCAGCTCGGCACTGGCGCAACAGGAGGCGCAATTGGCCCAAGCCCGCGCTGCTGTGGCCCAGACCCAAACCGAGAAAGCACAGGCCCAGACTGAAGAAGCGAAGCGGCAAACCGAGCAGGCGCAGACGCAGGCCAAAGTCGCACAGGGGTTGGCACAAGCGGCCCAAGCAAAGGTGGTGGCGGTAGCCGCGCAAGTGGCTCAAGCTCAGGCGCAGGTGCGGCAGGCTCAGGCCAAAGTAAAACAGGCCGAAGCACAGGCCAAAGCCGCGCAGGGACAGGCAGGGGCGGCACAGGCTCAGGCACAACAAGCTCTGGCACAGGTGGAACAGACCCGCAACCGCGCCGCGCAGTTGGGCCTACAAGTGCGCCAACTGGAAGCCGACCGTGCCGCCGCCGCCAAAGAGCGCGACGCCGCCGTGACCGCCCGCACGCAGGCCGAAACCCAGCGCGACGCCACCAAGCAAGAAAGCACCCGCCTGACCGCCGAGCGTGACCGAATCACCCTAGAGCGTGACCGAATTACTGCCGAGCGTGACCGTGTGGCACAGGAGCGCAACCGGGCCGCCGCCGAACTGGCCAAGGCCACTCAAGAACGCCAGCAGGCCACTGCCGAGCGTGACCGCGTGCGGGCCGACCTGACCACTCTCCGTGCCCAGCAGACGCAACTGCGAACCGCCAACGAAGCCCTCTCTAAAGATTTGGCGACGGCCCGCGCCACGTTGGGGCAACTGCAAGACGAATATTCCAGCGCCCGCAACGAACTCAGCGCCAGCCGCAATACCGATCTGGCCTTTCCACGCAACGTTCTGGTGTATGCAGGCGTGGTGCCGGGGGTGCGGAACCTAGACGCCTTTTTGCTGGCCGCCGCCAGTGCCGCCCAAAGCCGGGGCGCGAAAGGAGCGCCCGCCGCCCGCCTGAACGCTGCTGCCCGCACCGCACTGGAAACCAAACTACGCGGCCTGAACGCCAGCACGTTTGTGCAGTGCCGCGCCGCCAGCAATACGGTGACGGGCTTTCCGGTAGACCTGACCTGCGACGCCCGCCCCAACAGCGTGCTGTACCGCAGCGGCGAAAGCATCCGCCGGGTCAACCTGACCCTCAGCGCCGATACGCGCAATATTCAGGCCCAGATCAGCGACGCCGTGCAGGACGCGGTGCTTGACCTGACCACACGCGGCGTGCCCAGCGAGTACATCAACAATTTGGGGCTGGACGTGAACGAGTTCGTAGACCTGATTACGCGCCTGAACGCCAAAACTGGCCCCACCGCCACCCTCAGCATCGCCGCCCGTGATGACGTGCGCCCCGGCAGCCGGGTGGACTTGTACGCAATTTTGCCGTAGCGGAAGGGGCTTTGCTCAGTCCAGATCGCTGATTCAAGTTTTTCGGAGAACAGAGGCATGGAATGGGAGGGCAAGTTAAATCTAGCTGCCCCTCCCCTACTCCAGCTGTAGCCCACTAAGCCTTAGCTCAAATGCTTTAGTGCGTATTTATAAAGCTCCAGTTATATTACTCATTCTCCATAACAGACTGTGATGATCGGTTTTCGCTCCCTCTCCCCTTGCGGGGGAGGGCTGGGGAGGGGGGAGTGAGCGCAGCGATTGCCGTTCTACTTGCAATTTGGCAACACCACCGACCCTCTATAAACGCGCTCTTACCCCAAATACGCCACCAGCAAATCAATTCCCGCCCGCAAGTCATCCTCATGCACGGCTTCCACGACGCTATGAATGTAACGGGTAGGCAGGCTGAGGGTCACACTGGGCACACCCGCCCGCGATTTTTGGATGGCTGCGCCGTCTGTGCCGCCCAGCGCCAGCACTTCCAGTTGGTAGCGGATGCCCTCGCGCTCGGCCAAATCCACCAGTTCATCCACCAGCCAGCGGGTAGAGATCATGGTGGAATCGAAGACCTTGATGCCGATGCCGTCGCCGAGGCGGGTTACGGCTTCTTCGGGGGCGACTCCGGGGGTATCGACGGCCAAGGTCACGTCCAGCGCGATGCCCAGCGTCGGCTCCACGCCATAAGCGGCCACTACCGCCCCGCGCAGGCCCACTTCTTCCTGCACGCTGAACACGGCCACCACGTCATGGCGGGGCCGTTTGTCTCTAAACTGGCGCAAGACCTCCAGTTGCATAAACACGCTGGCGCGGTCATCCATCGCCTTGCCCACCGTGAGTTTGCCCACTTGCCGCGCCGTCTGATCCAGCGTCACCATGTCGCCAATCCGCACGCGCCGCTTCACTTCTTCGGCATCTAGGCCCAAGTCCACAAAAAACTCTTTGACTTCCGGAATCTTCTTGCGCTCTTCAGCACTGGCGATATGCACGGGCTTGCCGCCGGGGGTCAGAATGCCGGGCAGTGCGCCGCCCCGCGTATTCACGGTCACGTTGCGGGCAAACAGGTTGCGGGTATCGAACCCGCCGAGCGCCTGCACACGCACGAAGCCCCGGTCATCCACAAAGCGCACCAAGAAGCCGATTTCGTCCATGTGGGCGCTGAGCATCACGCGCTGGCGTTCGCCGTCCGACTTTTTGGCTTTGCGTCCGGCACGTGTGGCAATAATGTTGCCCAACGCGTCCACGCGTACCTCGTCCGCCAAGCCTTCCAGTTCGCGCAGTACGAAGTCACGCACGGCTTCCTCGTTGCCGGGGACACCGTTCAGGTTAGAAAGCTGATGCAAAAGTTCCAGCCGCAATTGGGTTGTAGGCACGCGGCCCAGCATAATCGTCAGGCGGCGCGGCGTGTCTGGATTGGCGGGACGCTCAGTCGAGTCACAACCAAAAAAGCCGCCCCGCCGGTTAAGGCAGGGCGATTCTCGTACAACTCTTAGGCTTACTTCTTCTTGAGGCGGTAGCTGTCGCCGAAGCGCTTGTTGAACTTGTCGACGCGGCCTTCAGTGTCAAGGAAACGCTCTTCGCCCGTCCAGAAGGGGTGCACGCCGCTCCAGACGTCGACGTGGATTTCGGGCTTGGTGGACAGGGTTTCCATGATGACTTTGCCCTGAAAAATGATTTTGGTGGGAACGGCCTTGGGGTGGATATCTTTCTTCATGGGGTGCCTCCTCCGTTACGTCGAAGTGCGTAACGGGCAACTCTAGAACTGTAGCACAAAGGGCAGGGACTCAGGCCCAGATGAAGGCGTCTTGCCACAGTTCCCCCCGCCGAATAAAGGGCATGGCCGTTCCGGTGACGCGGTGGCCCCCTTTTACGGCTGCCCGGACAAGCAGGCGTGGGTCAAGGTGGGGATAGAGCGTGCGGGCAAAAGCCACATCGTCTCGCACGTCCAAGCTGCCGCCACTGGCGACGGAGTCGGTGCCGAGGGCGATTTCTACCCCCGCCGCCGCAAACGCCGACCACGGAAACACCCCGCATTCCAAATGGGTATTGCTGCGCGGGCAAGTGACCACGGCGCAGCCTGCGCGTGCGGTGCGGGCGATGTCGTCAGGCATCACATTGACCATATGCACCAGCGTGGGGCGGGCGGCCAACACGCCGAGTTCATCAAGGTAACGCACGGGCGTCAGATCGGCTTCGGGGGCGCGTCCGATGACTTCGGCAAAGGTAGTGGGGTACGGAAAGCGGGTCATGCTGTCCCAAATGGGGCCGCCGCCCGTGCGGAACAGTTCCACTTCGGCGGGGTGTTCGGCCACATGGATTTGCATGGGCAAGCCCTCGCCCGCCGCATAGTCGGTCAGCAGGCGCATCAGGCGGTGGCTGACCGTAAACGGTGTGTGGGGCGACAAACCAAGGCGCGGGCCGCCGGGACGCTCCAGCTTGCGGTGGCTTTCGATGACTTGCCGCGCTGCTGCAAATACTTCATCGGCCTGCTCTGGAAAAGGATTGAGCACCTCAAAATAAACGACGCCAGAGAGGTCTGTGCGGGCCAACAGCGGGGCCAACATGTTTTGCCCATGCGAACCTACGATGTCGCCCACAGCGCCCACGCCCAATGCGCTCAGGTTGTCGGCTCCAGCCAACGCACCCGCCAGCCCCCGTTTTTCTCGCTGGCCCATCGCCACTTCGGGAATCCAGCGGAAATAGGGAAGAGCTTGAAAGTCATAGGCGCTCATGTCGAGGTGCGTGTGGGCATTCACGGGCGGCGGCGCGATGATGCTTCCGGCCCGGCGCTCACGGGCGTGCGGAAAGTTGCCGCGCAAGGTGTCGGGGTGACCTGTGGCCGCAATCACACCGCCTGATACCACCACGCCTCCCGGCGACTGTGCGCCGCCCATGCCCGTATAGAGGATGTCGCAGGTCAGCAGTTCGGGGGTGTGGGGAGTATCGGAGGGGGCAGGATCAGACATGCCCGCCATTGTGCCGCCTAGCCGGGCAGACAAAAGGCCGGACAGCCCGCAGACTCTTCGGCTCCGCTAGACAGTTTTTTTAGCTGAGGCGCTTGATTCGGCCTTCCAACTCGTGGGCCACGGCGTCCGGCCCCTGCCGCAGCAGATGGCCGGGCACGTTCCAGCGGTCTTTGCTCTCAAACTCGCTGGTAAATAGGCTCGCTACACCCGTTGCACGGCGGTCGACTTCCAAAATTACATCTAGGCCGTCGCCGTTGGGGAACATCATCAGTTCCAGTTCGGTCAGTTTGTATTGCCCATGCGGGGGCCGGAAGCTGAGTTCCTGTGCAATGCGCCCGTGAGAATACTCGACTTCACTTTTGGCGAGGCTGAAGCCGAGGCGCTGCGCCGCGCCAATCAGGGTTTCCATGCCTGCGGTGGGCAAAATAGTCAGTTGATCGTTGTCGGAGGGGTCAGCGGCCCCGGCAATATCGGCGTCGGTGACCAGCCAAACCGACGTGCCGGGCAGGGTCAGCGGTGTGCCCGCCGGAACCACCACACTGAAGGGGAATTCCTGCGTGTCGCCGGGGCGAATAACGAAGTTGCCCGTAATGGGCTGAGTAAAGAGCGTGTGATTCACGTAGGAATCGTCGTGGCGGTAGCGGGTGGCAATGCCCAGATTGATGCGCTCGATGGTCTGTTCCACCGCACCGCCCTTCACCACCACCACGCCGGTCAGAGACTCACCGATTCGCACTGCCCGGTCACGCAATTGTGCATCCACTTTTGCCGCACCCACACCCACCGACGCCATCATTTTTTTCAAGAATCCCATAGATCTTCATCTACGCACCGATTCCGAAAAAGGTTCCCACGTCCGAGCAATGTTTCGGGGGTCTACTTTTTGGCCTTCCCCCGATGCTCGGCAATCATGGCTGCCCCTACGATTCCGGCGTCGTTCAGCAGGGTGGCGGGAACGAGTTTGCTGCGCTCCAGCACCAGCGCCGATTCCCACTTGTCGGCCTTTTTGCTCACGCCGCCGCCAATAATAAACAGATCGGGCGAAAACAGCAGTTCCAGATGTTGCAGGTATTTGCTGGCGCGGGCCGCCCACTGTTTCCAATTCAGGTCGTCGCGCTCGCGGGCACGGTCAGAGGCCCACGTTTCGGCGTGCTTATCGCGCAACCACAAGTGACCGAGTTCGGTATTGGGCACCAGCACTCCGTCATAAATCAGGGCGCTGCCGATGCCCGTGCCAAAGGTCAGCATCAGCACCGTGCCCGCTACGCCTGCGCCCGCGCCAAATTTGGCTTCGGCCAGCCCTGCGGCGTCGGCGTCATTGATCAGGGTCACGTTTTGACCGGTGGCCTCCGTAAAGAGCTTATCGGCATCTAGCCCGATCCAGCCCTTGTCCACGTTGGCCGCGCTGAGGGTCACGCCATGCTGCACGATGCCGGGAAAGGTCACGCCCACTGCGCCCTTATGTCCGAAATGCTTGACCAGTTCGGCCACCACGCCCTTCACGTCGTCCGGGCGTGCGCCTTCGGGGGTGGCGATCCGGTGCCGCTCCGCCGTGAGTTTGCCCGTTGCCGTGTCTACTGGAGCGCCCTTGATGCCGCTTCCGCCAATATCGATACCGAGGATGACCGCCATACCGCACAGGGTACAGGCTGGGCGGGGCAAACGGGCGATGAAGCGGGACGGTGGGGGGATCGTCTAAGGGTCTAAAGGTCGAGGGGCGAAGGTGTTGGGGCGGGTTCGCCTTCCCGGTGGCTCCCTCATCCCGCCGCTGATGCAGCGCCCCTCTCCCGGAAGGGGCGAGGGCAAAACCTAGAATCTTGGTTTTGGTTTTAGCTCCTCACCCTTGAGGGGGGAGGCTGGGAGGGGGTGAATGAGCAAAGCGATTACCCTTCCTTAGACCTTCAGACCCTCAGACCCTTAGACGCCCTTCCACCGTCCAGCACAACAAAACCCAGCACAACACAAACCCAACAAAACCGCCTCTCCAATCGGAAAGGCGGCCCTGCTTGGTGCTGCTCTAGCTTTACTTGTTGCTGCGGGCAGCCTGCGACGCGTCTACCAGTGCCTTGAAAGCAGCGGGTTCGCGGGCGGCGATGTCGGCCAGCACCTTGCGGTTCAGCTCGATTCCGGCCAGTTTCAGGCCGTTGATGAAGTGCGAGTACTTCATGCCGTGCAGACGTGAACCTGCGTTGATACGCTGAATCCACAGGCGGCGGAAGTCGCGCTTTTTGTTGCGGCGATCGCGGAACTCGTAAGTTGCGGCGTTCAGCAGCGTTTGGAAGGCGTTACGGTAGGTCTTGGAGCGAGTACCCCAGAAGCCCTTGGCCCGCTTGAGCACCTTCTTATGGCGGCGGCGACGAACTGTACCGGTCTTGACGCGTGGCAACTAAATCACTTCCCCTTCGGCAGCGCGAGCTTCATGCGTGCCCACTCGCTCTTGGCGAGAACGAAACCCTTGCCCTTGCCGCGAATGGTATCGCCGCTCTTGCCGGTGTTCTGGTGGCGTTTCCCACTCTTGAACGCCATGACCTTGCCCGTACCCGTGATTTTCACACGGCGGGTGGCACTCTTCTTGGTCTTCATCTTAGGCATTTTCTTGCTCCTGTAGCCCGGAAACTCCGCACACCGCGTCACCTGACAGGTGGGCTGCATTCGGGTCGCCGTCTGGGGGCTAGGGCCGTTCCTCGCCGCGTTCATGTTGCAGGGTATGCAGTATGAACTTGACGGAAACAGTTGGCCGCCCTGTCCCACTTGGCCGATTTGAGAGTATACAGGGCGGCGGGGCAGGGGGGCAAGTGCCCATTCCCTCCCCCGCCGCCCTAGATGCCAAGAGAATTCAGATTACGCTGCCGTCTTCGGCCCTTCTCCACGCGTCTTCCAGAGACTGACCAGCACGCCGCCCAGCAGGATGCTCAGCGTGACCGCGAGGCTGATGGCCGGATCCATCTTGCCGTAAAACTGGGTGTAGAAGATTTTGCCGCCGATGAACACCAACACCAGCGCCAGCGCGGGCTTCAGCGCCTCGAAGCGGTGAACGAGAGCGGCGAGGGCGAAGTACAGCGCCCGCAGGCCCAGAATGGCGAAAATGTTGCTGGTGTACACGAGGAACGGGTCTTGGGTGATGGCGAACACGGCAGGAATGGAATCTACAGCGAAGATCACGTCGGCGGCTTCCACGATCAGTAGGGCCAGCAGCAGCGGCGTGGCGTGAACGCGCAGGCGTCCGGCAGCGTCGGGCAATTTGGTCAGGAACTTTTGGCCGTCCAACTTGGGGCTGATAGGCACGAAGCGCCGCAGCACGCGCACCATAAAGTGATTCGACAGGTCAGGCGTCTCGGATTCGCTCTCTTTGGTGAACAGGAGCTTGATGCCCGTAAGCAGCAGGAACGCGCCGAAAATCCACATGATCCAGTCGAATTGCGTGACCAGTGCCGTACCCAGCCCGATCATGATGCCGCGCAGCACGATGACGCCGAGGATGCCCCAGAACAGGACGCGGTGTTGCAGGTGGCGCGGAATGGCGAGCGCCCCGAAAATGACGCTGATGACGAAGACGTTATCAAGGGCCAGCGCCTTTTCTACGGCAAAGGCCGTGAGATATGAGATACCGCTTTGTGCGCCCAGCGTGTACCAGACCCACGCACCGAACAGCAGGGCCACACCGATATAAAACACGCTGAGCTTGAGGCTGGCGCTGATGCTGATTTCTTGCGGATGCTCTGCGCCGCTGGCCGTCGCCTTCTTTTCGCGGCGTTTGCCCAGCACACCGAGGTCGAAGGCCAACAGTGAGAACACCAGCGTCATGAAGACCAGCCACATCCACGCGGGCTTGCCCAACCACAGTTCGTACAAGAATTCCATCAGTGCTGCTCCTTTGGGGGAGCGCCACACGGGGAAGCCGGACGGAAGGCCAACAGAGAATGCGGGCCAGACATCAACGGACAAGTCACCATGCGGCGATCCTGTCCGGGTCTGGCCCTTACTGCGCGTGACGGAGCAACTTTGCCGCTCGTAATGACGTCCACACGCTCCCTATCTGTTTGAAGAGACAGGGCGGTTACTCCCCCGGAGTTGAGAACAGTGAATCATTTAGGGGAACAACGATGTGTATTCCAGCTTACGATACAGGCTCGGCTGTTCCACCGATCAAGGCCCGCTGCCAGCCGTGCAGCACCTCTAGCGCCTGCATCGGCGTGAGGCGGCTGAGGTCAAGCATAGCCAGTTCGCGGGTCAGTTGTTGGTCGTCGCCCTGCGTATTCAGCGCCGTGAGCAGGCGGGCGGCGCGGGCCGTCACGGGGGCGGGCAGTCCGGCGAGGCGGGCCACTTCTACCCCATAGCTCTGGCGGGCCGCACCGGGAATGACCTGATGGTAAAAGGTGAGGCCGCCCGCGTCGGCGTCCTCTTCGGCAGCCACATGCAGATTGATCAAGCCGGGATGGTCGGTTTCTAGGCGCGTGAGTTCGAAGTAGTGGGTGGCAAACAGCGTGTGGGCGCGGGTGGAATGCAGGTGCTCCAGCGCCGCCTGTGCGATGGCGAGGCCGTCGAGGGTACTCGTGCCGCGCCCCACTTCATCCAGAATGATCAGGCTGCGGGGCGTGGCGGCGTGCAAAATGGCGGCCAGTTCGCTCATCTCCACCATAAAGGTAGAGCGGCCCCCGGCGAGGTCATCACTGGCCCCGATGCGGGTATGAATGGCGTCGTACACAGGGAGTTCGGCGCGGTCGGCGGGCACGAAGGAGCCGATCTGGTGCAGCAGCGCACACAGCGCCACCGTGCGCAGGTAGGTACTTTTGCCCGCCATGTTCGGCCCAGTCAGAATCAGCGTGTGGCGCGAGTCGTCCAGCAAGGCGTCGTTGGGCACGAAGCGGCCCCGCGCACTCTGTTCGACGACAGGATGCCGCGCCTGCATCACCCGCGCATACCCCGACACCGTTTCGGGGCGTGTCCAGCCTCGTTCAACGGCAATTTCAGCCAGAGCCGACAGCACATCGAGGTCGGCGGCGGCTCCGGCAGCTTCCAGCAAGGCGTCGGCATGCATGGCGAGGCCGTCGCGCAGGTCGGTAAACACCTCTTGCTCTAGGCGGCCTGCTGCTCCTTCCAGCCGCGCAATTTCGCGCTCGTGGTCACGCAGGTCGGGTCGGGTAAAGCGGGCGCGGTCTTTGAGAGTGGCGATTTGGCGGTAATCGGAGGGCACCTTGCCCAGATGCGCCGACGTGACTTCCAGAAAGTACCCGAACACGTTGTTGAAGCCCACTTTCAGGCTGCCGATGCCCGTGCGCTCGCGCTCCGAGAGTTCCAGCATGGCAATCCATTCGCGGTGCGCCAAGGCTTCGGCCTTCAGCTTGTCCAGTTCGGGGTGAAAGCCTTCCCGGATCAGGCCGCCGTCGCCTGCCCGAATCGGCGGGTCTTCCACGAGCGCAGCGCGAATTTGCAGCACCACTTCCGGCAACCCGTTCACGCGGGCACGCACGCCGCCCAACAACCCCTCGTGGCCGTCCAGCAAGCGGGCGGCGTCGGGCAGCAGGTCAAGGGTGCGGGCCAGAGACGCCACTTCACGGGGGGTGGCGCGGCGGGTGGCGACGCGGGCGGCGAGGCGTTCCAGATCGTGGGCGCGGTACAGCAGGGCACGCACCGCGCCGCGCAAATCTGCCGCTCTGGTCAGAGTTTCCACGGCGTCCAGCCGCGCCCGCACGCTCAGTTCATCCAGCAGGGGCGCACGCAGCCACGCCCGCAGCCTGCGCCGCCCGCCTGCCGTGCGCGTTTCGCTCAACACGTCCATCAGGGTCATGCCCTGCGGAGCCTGCGGCACAAAGATTTCCAGCGCCCGTGCCGCCGCGTCGGGCAGACGCATGTGTGCCCCCGGCTCAAACCGCAGCACTCGCCGCACCATTTCGAGGCGGCCTTGTTGGGTGGCCCGTGCATAGCCCAGCACCGCGCCGCAAGCCCGCACCAGCGCGGCATTGTTGAGGGTTCCGGGCACTTCGCCCAGTACGGTGTGCAGCTCATGGCGGGCCGCCGCTTCCTCGAAGTTGCCGGGCGACAGCATGGCCGGAAAGCGGGCCTGAAAATCGGCCATCAGCGCGGCGTTTCCGGCCAATTCGGGGGCCAGCAGCACCTCCCGCGCCCGCCAGCGCCCCAGTTCGTCGTACAGCACCGAGCGGGTATGAAAGGCGGCGCAGCGAAACTCGCCTGTAGAAATGTCGAGCAAGGCCAGCGCGTAGCCGTCCCCGGTGGCTACCGCCGCCAGATAATTTTCGTCGGCAGTCAGGTGGCGTTCCTCGGTCACGGTGCCGGGGGTCAGCAATTGCGTCACTTTACGGTCTACGAGTGCGCCGCCCGGTTCCTCGATCTGATCGGCCACCGCCACGCGCACGCCCGCCTGCAACAGCCGTTCCACGTTGTTGTCCAGTGTCCTCAGCGGGATTCCGGCCATCGGCGTAGAAAAGTCGCGGCTGCTTTTGTGCGTCAGCGCGATGCCCAACAAGCGCGAGAGGCGTTCGGCGTCTTCGCCAAAAGTTTCGTAAAAATCGCCGCACTGAAACAAAAGCAGCGCGTTGGGCAACTGGGCTTCCACCTCGTCGCGCATCTGCACGTACTGCGTCAGCATCGGCGGCAATGGGCCATGACCCGTGCCTTTCAACACACCCTGGGGAACTTCTCTGGGACTCACCCGCTCAGTTTACGTGTAGAACAGATCGGAACGGGAGTGGGGAGCACGTTACACCGATGGAGTGCACCCGAACTCGCTGTCCCATAGCCCAGTGCGGGAACGTCTATCAACTTCAGTTCACATCCTTTCATTCAAGACAAATTGAAAACCAATATCTTCAGCTTTCAATAATAATTAAGGGCAGCTTCAACGCCTCTTTGCCAGAAAATACACCCTTATCTGGCCCGCTGACAGAGGCCTGTCAGAGCGTGGAGACCATGCTGGACAGCATATGAGCCTGCTGATGATTTTGCTTGTGATAGGTGCGGTTCTGGTGGTGCTGGCCGTGATGATGGCGGCGCGGGCCAAGCGCACCCAAAGCCCGACATCTGCTGGTGCTGCCCAGCGTTCTGCTTCTGCCCCGGCCAAACAGCGTTCGGACAAACAGTTGCCGCAGGGCCAAGTCCAGTTCTCTACTGCCGAGGCCGAGCGCCAGCAGCAGCTCCGCGAGCAAGAAGAGGCCGCCAGCGTCCACCCTTCGCATGTTCCGGGCGGCATTCCCGAATCCTTACCCATCAAGCTCAAGGGCTACTTTTTCAGCAAGAGCGAACTGGCCTTTTTTCAGACGCTGGAAAGCGCGTTGCCGCAGGGCTTCCGGGTGTTTCCCAACGTGCGCCTGAACGATTTGTTCCTGATTACCGCGCCCCAGCACCAGCGGCAGGGCACCTACGCCCGATTGCGCGACAAGCACGTGGATTTTCTGATCGTGGCCTTGCCCGATTTCCGGCCCGTGTGCGCTATAGAACTGGACGGGGCCAGCCATGACCAGCCCCAGCAGCAGTACCGCGACGCCGTGAAGGACGTGGCTTTCCGTAGTGCGGGCCTGCCGTTGCTGCGCCTGCGAGCCGAGGGCAACCACACCCGCCAGAGCGTGCAAAAGCTGCTGGAAGGGTACGTGAGACAGCGCACGGTGGCGTAAAGTTCGTTTGGTTGTCTCGGCCCGCCTACACGTAAGGCGGGCTTTTTTGGCTGTCGAGTGTTGAGCCGCTGGCCCGTTGAACTCCAGTGCTTGAACTACAGTGGAGATGAACGCCGCTTTCACCTTCTCCCGCGCCGAGGTTCCCATGACCGTACCCGCCGACCCACACGCCGTTCTGAGCATCAGCGCCCTAGAGGGACTGTATCCGGCCCCCAATTCCAGCGTTTCCCTGAAGGTGATAGACCACATAGATGACGGCCTACGCGACAGTTTGGCGTTGTCTCCGCTGTGTTTTTTGGCGACGGCCAGTGCGGCGGGCCACCTCGACTGCTCGCCGCGTGGCGACCCCGCCGGAACGCTGCAAGTGCCTGACCCATACACCCTGCTGCTGCCAGACCGCCCCGGCAACAAACGATTAGATAGCTTGCGGAACATCCTCGAAAATCCGGAAGTGGGACTGATTTTCTTGCTTCCCGGCGTAAATGAAGTGGTGCGGGTCAATGGCCGTGCCCACCTCAGCACCGATCCCGACTTGCTGGGGCGCTTTGAAGTGGCGGGCAAATTGCCCCGCTTGGTCATTTCCATCGCCGTGCGCGAGGCATTTATGCACTGCCCCCGCGCCTTTTCTGCCGCCGAACTCTGGAACCCGGAGCGGCACCTGACACCAGAGCAGCGGCCCGATTTTGTCGCCATTTTTAAGGGGCATGTGGCCCGGAATGCGGCGGTACAGAGCCACAGCCTAAACATCTGAGTGTAAGCGGGCCGGATTCATCAACCCCTAAAACAACACTTCCAGCCCTGTGCGGAGTGCCGACCAGACAGTAGGCTGAGACTGGCCTTCCCCTGCACCGCCGCCCGTCCTCATTGGGAAGCCAGAGGAGACCGACTCCAGATGGCCGCACCTTCAGACCCACAGGCTGAACCGAAACGCAAGAAGTCTGGCCCCAACAAGACCAGCTCTAAAAAGACCAGTTCCAAAAAGACCCCCAGCGAACGCCTGAACAAGCTGCTGCCTGCCGTGAAAGACGGCGACCCCAAGGCCATTCACGAGGCCCGCAAACTGACGCGCAAGGTGGCCGCAGAACTGGCCCTCACGGACGCCCCCAAAAAAGTGCGGCGAGCATGGCGGGACTTGCGCCGAGCCGTCGCCCCCGTCCGAGACCGGGACGCGGCGGGCGAGCATGTTCGGGCCGCGTTGCATGAACTCAACGCCTCAGCAGCCGAAATAGCGACTTTTGACCGTGACTGGCAAAGCAAGCGGGCCGAAGCTTTGGCCGCCATGAAACTGCCCAAGCTCAGCAAAGATGTGCCCCGGCCCAAGCACTTTAAGCGCAAGGTACGGGCGGCGTTGGCCCAGCAGAGTGCAGAAATTTTGGAAGCCGCCCCCAAGGTGTTGCGGGCCAGAACAACCGAAACGTGGCACGAGTGGCGCAAAACCCTGAAGCATTACCGGTATACGCTGGAACTGCTGGAGCCTGCGCCGAGCGCCCTGACGGACGTACTAGACGGACTAGGCCGCCTGCAAGACGCCGAAGTGGTGCTGGACATTCTGACCGGAGAAGCGCGGCTGCCCCACTCCAAAGCCGCCCTGATCCAGCGTGAGAAAGGGGCGCGGCAAGAAGCCCAGCGGCAAGTCAGGCAGGCTTGGCCCGCGTTGGAGGCGGTTTTGCAGAGCAGACTTCTACCGGAAAAAATCAGCAACTAAGATGCAAGCAAACAGGCCCGCCTTCGTGTAGAAGCGGGCCTGTTTGCTGTAAATCTAGCTGTTATTCGTCGCAGCCGAGCGCCCGGAGCAAATCGAGTTCGGTAATAGGAGGCAAAACTTTTTTAACAGGAACGGGGCGGGGGCGGCGACCAAACAGGCGGGAAAGGAATGCAGTCATAGGCACCTCGTGGACGACGAGAGAAGCGATGGGGGGTGCAAAATCACAAGTAAACTGATGAACGTCTGATCTTAGCCTAAGACTCTTTCATGATAAGTGGGTCTATATTACATAGTTCTGACCTATATCTCGGGTCAGCTCTTTAGGTTCTGAAACCGTGTCCTCTTGAACCGTGTTTCAACTCTGGCGTGTGGGATGTGCCGCGCCTTACCATGTTCGGTATGGCTTACGACCCCCGAATGGCGTTTGATCCTGAACGCAAGATGACCGATGGAGATGTGCAAGACCTGAAGCCCGACGGTTGGTGGGGCGGCGAGGGCACGCTGTTTCGTGACGTGGAATTTGACAGCTATCAGGCGGGCGTGGATTTTGCTGTACAGGTGGCGGCCCTCGCCGAAGCGCAAAACCACCACCCAGACATCACTATTCATTACCGCCGCGTAAAACTGAGCTACTTTACGCACGATGCAGGCGGCGTGACGATGGCCGACATAGAGGGTGCGCGGGCTGTGAACGGGTTGGTTGAAGCGCTGGGTCAAGCCGACCAGAACAGCGACGACCTCAGCGGTACTGGTGAAAATAAAGGTGCCACCGCCGGGTGAAGCTCTCCATTCCTGACGCCGATGTGCTGTGGGACGCCCTGCCCGACTCCCGCAAGCATTCCATTACCGTCACGGTTGCGCCGGACGACTTGGATGACCTCTCGCACGTGAACAACACGGTGTATTTGGCGTGGTGCGAACAGGCGGCCCGCGCCCACGCCCTACGCCTCGGCATGGGCACCGATGCCCTGATTGCGCTGGGAGCCGTTCCAGTGGCCCGCCAACACGTCATCGACTACCACAAGCCAGCCTTGCTGGCAGACCGCGTGCGGATTCGCACCGCCCTGACCACCTCGGCGGGCGTGCGGAGTGTGCGGGCCTACACGCTAGACCGCCTGAACGACGGCGACGCCGAAGATACGAACGGCGTGAGGCTGGCCGAATGTCAGACGACGTGGGTATGGGTAGACCCGGCAAGCGGCAGGCCCAAGCGCACGCCGCCGGAAGTGATGGAGCGGTTTGGATTTTAGTTGACTGGGACGGTAACGGCGCTGTGCCTAAGGGTGCTGCGTCTAAGAGTCGAGGGTCTAGGGTCTAAGGAAAAGAGTGGGTGAGGTAGCGGGCGGCACAGCGTGTGCTGAAGCTCAAGCACCTCCCAACCGCTCTTCTCAGACCCTTAGACCCTTGACCCTTAGACTGCTGCGTATGACCGACAACGCCCCCCAGACAGACAAGCCCGCTGGCAAAACCATCGACGCCAATGACCGCGCCCGCCTCGATCAGATTTTTATGCAAGTTATTCTGGACGTGCAGGCGCAGGCCCAGCAAACGCAACCTGCACAGGCCAGCAATTTGGCGGCCATGTTTCACAAGGAACTGGTCACCGACGCGCTTCAGGGCTGCGCCATGCTGATTGCCGGATGGAATCAGGGCGTGATTGACGAAGCGGGCCTGACGCGCAGTGCCAAAGCTTTGCGCGGGCTGGAATTGCCCGAATTGGCAACAAGGCTGGAACGGCTGCGGCAGATAGACGAAGCTTGAATTTCTACGGGATCTATCGCGCCCCAAACGACATTCCCGCCCGCCGCCGCACTCTAAACTGCCCTTACCCATGACCATCCGTGTGCTGCCGCCCCACATTGCCCGCCTGATCGCTGCGGGCGAAGTGGTGTCGCGCCCGCTGGACGTGGTGCGCGAACTGATCGAGAACGCCCTGGACGCCGGAGCCAGCCGACTAGAAATAGAGATTGAGGGCGGCGGCTTGGGGCTGGTGCGGGTGCGGGACAACGGCGCGGGCATCACGGCAGACGGAGCGGCACTGGCAGCGGTGCGGCACGCGACGAGCAAGCTGGAACCAGATGCAGACGCCGTAGAGAGAGTCACAACTCTGGGCTTTCGGGGCGAGGCGTTGTGGGCAGCGGCTCAGGCGGGCGAACTGCATCTGGTGTCGCGTCCGGCGGCGCAGGTGGGCGCGTCCGAGGTGCAGGCGCAGGGCGACGATGTGACGGTACGGCGAACCTCGGCCCCGGCAGGAACGACGGTGACGGTGCGCCGCCTGTTTGCCCGCCTGCCCGCCCGCCTCAGAACCCAAGCTCCTGCCGCCACCGAAGCACGCGAAATTACTGTGCTGGTGGGCCGCTACGTGCTGCATCATCCCGGCCTGCACTGGCGCTTGACCGTGGACGAGGAAGCCCGCCTGACCCACGCCCCCAGCGATCACCGGGGGGCGGTGGCGAGCGTGTACGGCCCGCTGAACGCCAACCGCGTGCTGAGGGTGCAGGCAGACGGCATCTGCGGCGTGATTTCCGGCCCCGAACTGACCCGCGCCCGCCGTGACCGGATGCATTTTTCGGTGAACGGGCGGCCTATCGTGGCCCCGCCGGAATTGGAAAAGGCTGTGCTGGAAGGCTATGCCGAGTTGCTGCCTGCGGGCGTGGCCCCCCTGACGGTGCTGGATATACAGGTAGCGCCCGAAGACCACAATCCCAACGTGCATCCAGCCAAACAGGTGGTGGCGTTGGCCGACCTTGCAGGCGTGGCGGCGCGGGTGCGGGAGGCCGTGCGAACTGCGTTGGCATCGCATCCTTTGGCACAGGCCCGCCTTGCCCCGGCCCTGAGTTTGCCCACGCCGCCGCAGACGCCCCGCGAACGGGCCAACTTTCCGGCGTTGCGGTTGTCGGGCGTGTTTCAGGGCTTGTACTTGCTGGCCGAGGGCGAGGGAGACCTGTGGGTCATTGATGCCCACGCCGCCCACGAACGCGCCCTGTACGAACAATTTGCCCGCGAACTGGGAGCCGCGCTGCCGCTGGAATTGCCGGAGCCGGAGTTGCTGCACCTGACGCCCGAACAGATGGCCCGCCTAGCCGAACGCGGTGCGGAGTTGCGTGGCTGGGGCCTGACCATCGAAGACTTCGGCGCGGGATTGGCCCGCTTACGGACGCTGCCCGCAACCCTCGCCGGGCTGCCTGTGCCCCGGCTGCATCAGCAAATCATAGACAGTGCGCTGGGCGACCATCCCGACCCCCGGCGCGACGTGCTGGCGCGGCTGGCCTGTGCCCCGGCGCTGAAAGCCGGAATGCTGACCCTAGAGCGCGGCGAAGCGGTACTGGCCGCCCTGAACGCCTGCGAGCAACCGTGGAGTTGCCCGCACGGACGCCCGACGACGCTGCGAATGTCGGAGCGCGAATTGGCCCACGCCTTTGGACGGCGCGGCACGCGGGATGTGGCACGGGGCCGGGACGAGGCAGAACGGGTGGGGCGCTAGGCTAACCCGCAAAAGTGGGCAACCGTTCGACTTCCCGCGCCGCTAAACCCAAGTAATAGGGGACATATTGGGGCCGCCAATTTGGAACCGTACCCTGCCAGTCGCGGAAGCGAGCGTCATACACAACGGCTCGGTGCAGCAGGGCCAGCGGGATGCTTTGGGCCAAGAGTGCCGAGGCATCCGGACACCCCAAAGCGTGTAGATAGGCCGCACATAATCGGGATTCTAGGTCTGGATAAGCGATTCTGATAGGCAAGTTTGCCCGCGCCGGGTGCAGGGCGAAGGCCAGAAACCAGCCCGCATCCATAAACGGATGGGCCGCACTTGCCGCCTCGCTCCAGTCGAACCAGAGATTTTCCCTTGTTCCAGCCAATGCATTGCGCGGGTGGGCGTCGCCGTGTGCGGGCAAATCGGGGAGGCCGTGCGCTGCCAACGCCTCAAAGCTGGCGCGAATGGCGGGCCGTGCCGCTTGCAGGGTGGCGATTTTGTCGGGCTTGAGACTCCACGCGGTCAGCGTAGGCGTATCGGAGAGGAAGGCGTCCACGCGCTGCGCCATGTCCAGCAAAGGCCAAGCGGGGCAGCCCAACGCTGCCAAAGCGGAGGCATCTGCATCGGTTTGAAATCGGGCTAATTGGTGCAGGGCCACCGTCCAAGCCTCAAGCTCTCCAACGCCGTCCAGCAAGCTCCCGCCGGATCGTGTGACGAGCGTATTCGTAGCGGTATTGGCGTACAGCACGGGCGGAAGAAAGGCTGGGTGCTGCCGCGCAAGATGGGACGTGACGGCCACCTCACGTGGATGGGCGGCGACTTTGAGAAACACAGAATCGGCTAACGTAGCCGCCTCAACCACCGTAGCCAAATCGTTGCTGGACAACAGCTTCAGCGGGCCAGCAGGAGACAGGCCATGCTCGCTCAACACGCCTTCCAATCTGGCCTTCAGAGCAGATAACCAGCCCGGACGCTGCCATTCCCGCGCACCGGGTAAGGGCGGCACAGCGGCCACTTCCCACGCCATTCCATCAGGAACAACGTTAGACAACGCTTGCAAGCGAGGTGTACCTTCCATGCCAAAGCTCAGGCCGCCGTCGTGCAGCAGCCAAGTCTCCACGTTCCACTCGGCGTGAATGAAGGCCGTCAAGTCAGAGTGTACGGAGGCCCCCAGCATTGGCCACTTGCCCGCCTGCCGCAGTACCCGCACGCCGTCTGGGTGCCAGATAATCAGGGGGATGGGACTAGTGGACGAGCTTACTTGCGGGACAGTTCCAAGCTGCCGCTGTTGAACGAGGCGTAGCCGTAAAGCTTGGTGCTGGCATTGCACACACTGTGAGTGACGTTTCCGGTGGCCCCCGCCCCGGTGTAGCGGCTCTTTCTGACAAACGTAGCGCGAATCACGTACTTGTCGGTAAAGCCGCCCTCGCAGGCGCTGCCGCTGCCCAAGTCGGCGGTCATGTCGGTGGTCACGGGACTGGCGTCGTACACGCTGCGGGTACCCACCGCGTTAAAGGTTTCCCCCGTATCACGGCTCTTGACCGTGCCCGTCACGCGCAGGTCTTTTTCGACAACGGTGACGTCCAGCAGGGCGCTTTTGCCGTCTTGCCCCACGATCCGGCCCACATACTCGCCGTTGATGTCTATGTTGGCCTCGTTGGGAATGCTGCCGTAATTGCAAGACGCGAGCGCAAGGGTAGGCAGCAACAGGGCAGGCAACAGACGGCGTGGAATGGACATAGGGTCATCCTAAGCCATAGGGCCGGGGCGCGTCGCCCTATCTGCGCCGTATCCTAAGCCCATGTCTGACCAGCCTTCCTCTGCACCCACACGCCCTGTCGTGACCCGAATCGCGCCTAGTCCTACGGGTGATCCACACGTGGGCACGGCTTATATCGGGCTGTTCAATTACACGCTGGCGCAGCAAGCAGGCGGCAAGTTTATTCTGCGAATAGAAGATACAGACCGCAACCGCCTCGTGCCAGACAGCGAAAAACGGATTTTTACCATGATGCAGTGGCTGGGCCTCACGCCCGATGAAAGCCCCTTGCAGGGCGGCCCCAACGGCCCGTACCGCCAATCCGAGCGGTTTGACCTGTACGGCGACTATGCGCGGCAACTCGTGGCGTCGGGCGCGGCCTATTACGCCTTCGAAACAGCGGAAGAATTGACGGCCCTGCGGGATGCGGCGCAGGCGGAAGGCCACGTCATCGCCGTGCCTTCCCGCGAGCTAGACGCGCAGGACGCACAACAGCGCATGGACGCCGGGGCCGAAGCCGTGATTCGCCTGAAGGTGCCGCACGACGGCGAAACCTTGGTCAGCGACGTCCTGAGAAAGCCGATTGCCTTTCAGAACCGCGAAATTGACGACAAGGTGCTGCTGAAGGCCGACGGCTACCCGACCTATCACCTCGCCAACGTGGTGGATGACCGCCTGATGGGTGTGACTCATGTGGTGCGGGCCGAAGAATGGATCACGTCCACCCCCATTCACGTCCTGCTGTACCGCGCGTTCGGCTGGCCGGAACCCGTGTTCGCGCATATGCCGCTGCTCAGGAACGCCGACAAATCCAAGATCAGCAAGCGCAAGAATCCGACGAGTGTGGAGTGGTATCAGCAGCAAGGGTATTTGCCGGAAGCCATGCTGAATTTCCTCGCCACGATGGGCTGGACGCACCCGGACGGCCTAGAAGTGTTCGGTCTGGCCGAATTTCAGCGCGTGTTCAGGCTGGAAGACGTGACGCTGGGCGGCCCCGTGTTCGATCTGGCAAAGCTGAACTGGCTGAACGGCAAATACTTGCGCGAAGTGCTGAGTGAAGACGACGTGGCCCGCCGCCTGCACGCCTATTTGCAGAGCCAGAAGCATGAGTTGCCGCTGGACGACTACTTCCGCGCTGTGGTGAAGATGCTCACGCCGCGCATAGAAGTCTTCTCGGAGTTTCTGGACAAGACCGGGTACTTTTGGACGGAAGATTATCCGGTGAACGAGAAGGCGCACAAGGCGATAGACGACGCCCGCCTGTTGCTGCCCGAACTCGCCTCGCGCTTGAAGAACTTGCCCACCTTCGACGCCGCGAGCATCAAGGAAGCCTTTGGCACGTTTGCCGAAGAACAAGGTCTGAAACTGGGCAAAGTGATGCCGCCTGTGCGTGCAGCGGTGGCCGGAACGATGGAAAGCCCGGACTTGCTGTCGGTGCTGGAAACGCTGGGCCGGGAGCGCGTAGTGGCCCGCATTGAACGTGCGGCGCGGCCCGCGTGAGCTTCGTCGCTGGCTTGCTGGTGGCCCTGATTGCCGTGCTACACGTCTATATTCTGGTGCTGGAGATGTTCTTGTGGCGCACGCCCCGCGCGATGAAAGCCTTCGGCACCACGCCCGAATTTGCCGATGCGAGCGCCGTGATGGCCGCCAATCAGGGCCTTTACAACGGCTTTCTGGCGGCGGGGCTGTTCTGGGGGCTGATTACGCAGGCTCCAGCCATTCAGTTGTTTTTCCTCGGCTGCGTGGCGATTGCGGGCATGTACGGCGCGGCCACCGCCAACCGCCGCATTCTGTTTATTCAAACGGTTCCGGCAGTGCTGGCGATGGTTGCCGTACTGCTCGCAAACTGAACTGTAAAGGAGAATTATGGTTGCCAACAGCAGTGGAGTGAGTTTGGAACGCCTCGCCGTGAAGGTGCTGCTGAAGCTTCAAGCCGAGCCGGGGCAATGGACGGCCCGCAGCCTAGCCCGCGAACTGGGCGAAACCGCCAACCGCGTGAGCCGCATCGTGCTGGCAATCGAGGCCGAAATAGGCGTGGAGCGGGACGGGAAGTACGGCAATCTGCGGGTGCTGGGTGCTGGCTCGGTGCAGGTGGACGGCGCTGGGGAAGTCTAAGGGTCTAAGGAAAAGCGTGGATGATGCTGGAGCGGCTGCGAAAAAGCTTTTGCCCAAGCTGACGCATCTCTCAACCGCCCTTCTTAGATCGACTCTTAGACCCTGCGCGAGCAGCACGCCCCTTCCACGACAGTCCCTTCCTTTACAATGCAGCCAAACGCTCGTTAGGCAACCCATTTGGAAGGCCACGACAGGGAGACACGATGGACACGGAACAAACGACAGACCGCCGCATTCGGGTTCTTATCGCCAAACCGGGCATGGACGGGCACGACCGGGGCGCGAAAGTGGTGGCGCGGGCACTGCGCGACGCGGGTATGGAAGTAGTGTATACGGGGCTGCGGCAAACTGCCGAAATGATCGTGAACGCCGCCGTGCAAGAAGACGTGGACGCTATCGGCCTCAGCGTGTTGTCGGGCGCACACATGCACTATTTCCGGGAGGTCATGGCCCTGCTGCGCGAGCGGGACGCCACCGACATCATCGTGTTTGGCGGCGGGATCATTCCCGATCAGGATTTGCCCACGCTGAAGGAGTTGGGCGTGGGCCGCGTGTTTACGCCGGGGGCCAGCACCGAAGACGCCGCCACCTACCTGAAAACGGCGGTGGCCGAGCGTTGGCAAGCGCAGGGCGAAGCGTAGATGTCCCTTCAATGAGCGCCACCACCACACCCTCTCCCCACGCCGATTATTTGCGCCTCGCTCCGCTGTACACGGCTCAGGCCTTGGCTACAGGCGCAACCACCGTCAGTACCGTGCTGGCCAGCCTCGTCATGAGCGGGCTAGGCAGCGAGAACTTGGCGGGGCTGCCCAGCACCCTGATCAGTGCGGCGGCGGCGCTTTCGGCGGGTGCGTTTGGGGCGCTGATGCTGCGCTCTGGGCGGCGCTTGGGGCTGGGGCTGGCCTTTGCTCTGGGGGCGGCGGGCGCGGTGGTGGGCTTTGCAGGAGCGCGGGCGGGCGTCGTACCACTGTTCCTGCTGGGCGCAGTGATGATGGGCGGGGCGCAGGGCGGCTACCAACAGGCCCGCTACGCCGCCGCCGAAAGCGTGCCCGAATCGCGGCGCGGCACGGCGCTGGGCGCACTGATGCTGATGAGCGTGCTGGGTTCCTTTCTGATGACGGGCGCGTCGGGCGTGGTAGAAGGCATCGGCGCGGGCTTGGGCGTCAGTGCGGAGGTGGGCGGCTGGCTGATGGGCGGCCTACTGCTGGCGGTGGCCGCCGTGCTGATGGCGTTTTGGAAACCGCTGGTGGCTCCGGTAAGTGCAGCAGTGGCCGTGCGCCTGCCGCTGCGGGCTGCGCTGGCAACTCCGGGCGTGCGGTCTACGGCGCTGGCTGTGGCTGCTGCACAGGGCATCATGGTGACCCTCATGAGCCTGACGCCGCTTCGGGCACACCATGAGGGCATGGATCACACCGGAATTGCCGTCCTGATTTCGGGCCACATTCTGGGCATGTTCGGCTTCGGCTGGCTCACCGGGCCGCTGATAGACCACTTTGGCCTGCGGCTGGGCTATATAGGCGGCTCGGTGCTGCTGGTGGCGGCGGCGCTCACGGCTCCGTTGGCGGGTTCGGCGTGGCTGGGGGCCAGCATGTTCTTACTGGGCCTCGGCTGGAATCTGGCGTTTGTCAGCGGCTCCAAAGCCCTGACCCGTTTCCCCGCCGTGCAGGGCGTCACCGATGGCCTAGGCTACGTCGCGGCAGGCACAGGAACGCTGCTGGGCGGCTTCGTCATCGCCCGCGCCGGATTCCCGCCCCTAGCTTACGCCTGCGCCGTGCTGGCCCTCCTGCCGCTCGTAAGCGCTTGGCGGGTGCGGCGGTAGACCTTCACACCACAGCAACAAGTAGGGCCGCAATCCATAGAGGTTGCGGCCCTACTTTAATTCCAGCTTACTGTTAAGCAAGCTCTTTTGGCGGAACGGGAGAGATTCGAACTCTCGAACAGGTTGCCCCGTTACACACTTTCCAGGCGTGCTCCTTCAACCACTCGGACACCGTTCCAGCGCACGCCAATCTAGCGGAGGCGCGGCCAAAAATCAAATGCCTGATGGCGTGGCTGATGGGTGCAGACAGCTAAAGCGTGTACTAGACGTGTTCTGGCGCTTTTTCGGTGGTAACAGGGGTAACGGCTTGTGCGGGCTGAGGGGTCACTTCTTTAGCCATCACTACGCCGGGCGTCACCGCAGAGGCAGTGATGGTCTGCACAGGCGCGGGGGCCGCCGACTGCGCGGGTTCGCGCATGCTGCCTTCAAATTCTTCTTTCAGGCCAGCGGTACCTTTGCGGAACTCGCGGATGCCTGCGCCGAGGCTTTTGCCCAGTTCGGGCAGCTTGCGCGGGCCAAAGACCACGAGGGCGATAATCAGAATAACGAGGATTTCTCCGGGGCCGATATTGGGCATACTAGGTACCTCCGTGACGTAGATAACGCGGGTGGGCGGCGTCGTGCCCCTATCTTACGCCCCATGTCGCTCCGTCAAACGCAGCATGGATGATAATTTGCCAGCCCTATTCCAGAGGTGAACGGGGCAGCGTCGGGGGTGTCTGACTGCCCCGCTGCCCGCCAAGCCTTACCCTAGTGGCATGGCCGACCCCAGCCTCGCTGTTCTGACTGCCATGATTACGCCCGCCGTCCTCATCAGCGGCGCGGGCACTTTGTTGATGAGTACCAGCGCCCGCTTAGGCCGCAGCACTGACCGGGTGCGTGTCCTCACTGCCCGCTTCAAGTTTTTGGTGAGCGAGGAAGGGCAACGGGAGCCGCTGGCCCGAGAAGAAAAACGCATGATCATCGAGCAATTGCCGCGCCTGACCCGCCGCACGCGCTATATCCAGCGGTCTATGCAGGCCTTTTATCTGGCTGTCACGCTGCTCGTGTGTACCAGCATCCTCATCGGCGCAGGCAGCCTCGGCAAGTTTGACACTGGTCTGGTGCCCATCCTGCTCGCCATTTTGGGAGCAGGCGGGCTGGCTTACGGGGCGCTGCTCCTCAGCTATGAAGCCACCCTGAGCGCCATTACCACCCGGCAAGAAATGCGCTTTTTGGAGAAGCTGGGGGCGCACTACGCGGGGTTGTATAACGAGGCCGCAGAGGAAAAGGCTGAGCAGAACAGTGAACTTCGGGTGTAGGGGACTGGTCTAAGGGTGGAGGGGTCTAAGGAAAAGAGTGCAAACCGTTTGGGCCGCCGTTGCCCTCGCCTCTCGTCAGACTGGCAGAGCGGCAAAGCGGGGCAAGGGCTGGTGAGCGCAGCGATTGCCCTTCCTTAGACCCTTCGATCAACGCCCCCAAGCCCCCCAATCAACACACAGCCAAAAAAAGCCCCCACCCGTTTCCGAGTGGGGGTCTTCCCTACTGACCTAAATGTAGAGGCTTCAGCCGCTAAAGCTGATGGTCGGCGTGCTGGTGGGGCGGGTGTCGTCGTAGCGCTGGGTTCCGGTGACGGCGTCGGGGCTGACGCTGCCTTCGCCGTATTTTTCCAGTGTGCGCTCGTCGGCCACCTGCATTTCGCGCACGGTACGGAGGCCCGTTCCGGCGGGAATCAGTTTGCCCAAGATCACGTTTTCCTTCAGGCCGATCAGTTCGTCGACCTGACCCTTCATGGAAGCTTCGGTGAGAACGTGGGTGGTGTGCTGGAAGCTGGCCGCGCTGAGCCACGACTTGGTGGTCAGGCTGCTCTTGGTAATGCCGAGCAGCACGGGCTTCCACGAGCTGGGGGTCTGGCCTTCGGCAAGGGCGTCGTTGGCCTGATCGACTTCCCAACGCTCCACCGTCTGGCCTTCTAGCAGTTCGGTGGAACCGCCGTCGATGACTTCTACCCAGCGCAGCATCTGCCGCACGATGATTTCGATGTGCTTGTCGTGCACCTTCACGCCCTGAGAGCGGTACACGCGCTGCACTTCTTCCACGAGGTAATGCTGGGCCGCGCCGCTGTCTTTGTAGAGCAGCAAGTCGTGCGGGTTCACTGCGCCGCGGGTCATGGGCTGTCCGGCTTCCACACGGTCGCCGTCCTTCACGATCAGGCGCAGGGTCTTGGGCACTTTGGTCGCGGTCTTGGCCGAGTACTGATCGTCGTCGGCCTCAATCTTGATCATGTAGCGCTCTTCTTCTTCCTCGATCCGCACCAGGCCGTCACGGTCAGCCACAACCGCCTGCGTCTTGGGCTTGCGGGCTTCGAACAACTCGATCACGCGGGGCAGACCCATCGTGATGTCGCCGCCGCCTGCCACGCCGCCGGTGTGGAAGGTACGCATGGTGAGCTGAGTACCGGGTTCACCGATAGACTCGGCGGCCACCACGCCCACGGCTTCGCCCATGCTCACGGGCTTGGCCTGAGACAAGTCGTAGCCGTAGCACTTCTGGCACACGCCCGCTTTTACGCGGCAGTTCAGAGGAGTACGGACATACACGCTTTCGAGGGCGCGGGCCTGCTTGGCGATCAGCTTCACGTCTTCAAGGTTCAGCATTTCGCCGGAAGGCACCACGCGGCCATCTTCGAGGGTCACATCTGCGGTCAGGGTGCGGCCATAGATGCTGGTTTCGATTTCGCTGGCCTTGCGCGAACGCCATTCGCCGGTGCGCTCGTCGGTGGCCCCGAGGAAGATTTCGGTGTAATCCGTGCTTCCGCAGTCCACGTCACGTACCACGACTTCGTGGGCCACATCGACCAGTTTGCGGGTCAGGTAGCCGGAATCGGCGGTACGCAGCGCGGTATCGGCCCCACCCTTACGGGCACCGTGCGTGCTGATGAAGTACTCGGCCACGGTCAGGCCCTCACGGAAGCTGGCCTTGATCGGCACTTCGATGGTGCTGCCGTCCGGGCGGGCCATCAGGCCGCGCATGCCCGCCAACTGACGAATCTGCTGGGGGTTACCACGCGCACCCGACTGGCTCATGATCCAGAGGGGGTTGAAGGGGTAGTTCTGCGAGAAGTTTTCGAACACGGCGTTCTTCACTTCGTCGGTGGTGTCGTTCCAGAGCTGCACGACCTGCTTGTAGCGCTCCTCGTGGGTCATAAAGCCGAACTCGTAGTTCTGCTCGATTTCCTTGAGTTTCAGGTCGGCGGCGGCCAGCAGCGCGGGCTTGCTGGGGGGCAACACGATGTCGTCGATGCCGATGGTGATGCCCGAAGTCGTGGACAGCTTGAAGCCGCTGTCTTTCAGACCGTCGAGCAGGCCCGCCGTCGCTTCGATGCCGAGGTGCTTGAAGCAGGCCATGACCATATCTTTCAGGGCGTCTTTTTCGTAGGTGGTGTCGAGGTCTACGAGCGTATCGACGAGGCTGGCCTGATTGCCCAGAGCCTCCTGCACGATCCGGCGGAAGCTGACGCGGCCCGCGCTGGTTTCGTACATCTTGCCGTTCAGGCGAATCAGGACGTGATCCTGATTGTCGATAGTGCCGCGCTCGACGGCCATGATCGCTTCATCGGGGCTGGAGAACACGTAGCGCAGACGACCGGGGCTGGTTTCCTTGCCGCGCAGCATGACTGGGCTGTTCAGGCTCAGGATGCCGCTGTCGAGGGCTGCCAAGATGTCTTGTTCGCTGCTGTATTCCGTGCCTGCGCCGGGAATGTCGCGGCGAAGCTGGGTCAGCGTAAAGATGCCGAGGATGATATCGCGGCTGGGCTTCACGTTGGGTTCGCCGTTGGCGGGCGAGAGCAGGTTGTGAGAGCTGAGCATCTGAATGCGGGCTTCGGCCTGCGCCTGTGCGCTCAGCGGGACGTGAATCGCCATCTGATCACCGTCGAAATCGGCGTTGAAGGCTTCACAGACGAGCGGGTGAAGCTGGATGGACTGGCCTTCCACCAAAACAGGCTCGAAGGCCTGAATACCGAGGCGGTGAAGCGTAGGCGCACGGTTGAGCAGCACGACCTTGTCTTCAATCACTTCTTCGAGGGCGTCCCACACGCTGTCGCGGGTGTCGCGGTAGCGCTCCAGCATCTTGCGGGCCTGCTTGATGTTGGTCACTTCGCCCTTCTCTTCCAGCACCTTGAACAAGAAGGGCTTGAAGAGTTCGAGGGCCATGCGCTTGGGCACACCGCACTGATGCAGGCGGAGCTGCGGGCCGACCACGATGACCGAACGGCCAGAGTAATCCACGCGCTTACCCAACAGGTTCTGACGGAAGCGTCCCTGCTTGCCGCCCAACAAGTCGGTCAGCGAGCGCAGGCTGCGGTCGGAACCGGGGTTGGTCACGGGGCTGCCGCGCCGTCCGTTGTCGATCAGTGCGTCCACAGCTTCCTGAAGCATCCGCTTTTCGTTGCGAATGATCATGTCGGGCGCGCCCTGTCCGATCAGCTTCTTGAGGCGGTTGTTGCGGTTGATCAGGCGGCGGTAGAGGTCGTTCAGGTCGGACGTGGCAAAGCGTCCACCGTCAACTTGCACCATCGGGCGCAGGTCTGGCGGCATCACCGGAACCGTGTTCAGGATCATCCACGAGGGGTGGTTGCCGCTGCGCTTGAAGGCACGGGTGACTTCCAACCGCTTCCGGGCCTTGGCACGCTTATGACGGCTGGAATCCTTCATCATCTCGCCGAGTTCGGCTTCCAGCGTATCCAGATCGAGTTCGTCCAACAGTTCCTTCACGGCTTCCGCGCCCATCTTGGCTTCGAAATCGTAGGACTCGATCACGCGGACTTGCTTGCGGACGAGGTCGATCTCGATGCGGCCCGAAATCTCGGAACGCAGGTTGCCGCTGTCGGCCAACTCGTCGCCGGGTTCCACACGGTCACCGATGACCACGAGGGGTTCATCGCTGTACGGGTAAACTTTGGCCTTGCTCACGATCACGCTGGCGGGCGCGTGCAGGGTAATGACCCCGGCGGCCTCGGCAATGATTTCTTCTTCCTTGTCGATTGCGCCCACGACTTTCTGGCCCTTCTTGACTTCGCTGCCATCGCCGACCAGCACGTGCATGGTGGGGTTGATGGGGTACTCGGCGCGGCGCATCCAGTGGGCGGTGACCGTAACGTCGCCCTTCTTTTTGGGGAAGGTGACGGCGCTCAGGCGGCTGTCGCGGCTGACGCGCAGGCGGCTTCCGGCGCTGGCCGTAGCCAACGTGGCACCCGCTTCCACGATCTCGCCCTGCGCGACCTGCACGTCCATGCCGTGAGGCAAGTACACGCGGGCCAACACTTCGCCCAGCGGCGCGGCGGCTACTTCCTGCTCTTCCTCGCCTTCTACGGGTTCGGGGGCGTCCACGCTGGCGCGGATTTCCACCATCACCGAGTCTTCGCCGAGGTCATGCAGGAAAGCGGTGCCGTCTACGGGGGCCGTAATGGTCACGTCGGCTTCCAGTTCGGCCAAGATTTCTCCGGCCCGGAAGGCTTCTTGCTCCACCAGCACATCGGCGGGCAGGGGCAAAGCGGCCTCCACTTCTTCGCTGTACGCAATTTCGGCGCGGCGCGGGAAGCGGTACTGGGCGAGGCCGTCCATCTTGGCGACCACGTTGCCGCCCAAGATTTGTCCACGCGTCACGTACTCGCCGTCACGAATCACGGCTTCTTGCCCGCCGGGAATGGCGTAGGTTTCCTGACGGCCATACCGCAGTTCACGGTACTCGTCGTCGGTCAGCAGTTCGCCGCGCTTCAGGGGCCGCCCGTCTTTCTGGGCGTTCAGGGGCTGCGTCACGA
Organism: Deinococcus sp. Arct2-2; assembly: GCF_004801315.1. Taxonomy (GTDB): domain Bacteria; phylum Deinococcota; class Deinococci; order Deinococcales; family Deinococcaceae; genus Deinococcus. The sequence goes on along the minus strand of NZ_SSNW01000004.1, from coordinate 107,910 downwards.
GGAACGAAGAAAAGTACAGCACTTTTTCCAACTGTCCGGCGCTCAGGTCAAGCAGCGTGCCGATCTTGCTGGGCGTGTCCTTGACGTACCAGATGTGCGCGGCAGGCGTAGCAAGGTCGATGTGACCCATGCGGTAGCGGCGCACCTTGCTGGACGTGACTTCTACTCCGCAACGCTCGCAGACTTTGCCTTCGTAACGCTGGCGCTTGTACTTCCCGCAGGCGCACTCGTAGTCCTTGATTGGCCCAAAGATTCGCTCGTCGAACAGACCTTCGCGTTCGGGCTTCAGGGTGCGGTAATTAATGGTTTCGGGCTTTTCGACTTCGCCAAAGCTCCACTCGCGAATCTTCGCGGGGCTGGCGATGGCAATCCGTACCTTGCTGAAATCTTTCAAAGCAGTAGCTCCTGTGGTGGGAGGCGTGGTGGTGCTTGTGTGGGCGCGGTCTAAGGGTCTGAGGTGCTGGGGCGGTTGGCCTTTCGGGTGAACCCCCCCGTTGCTCTGCAACGCCCCCCATTGAAGGGGAGGACAAACCCGTTGCCGTTGTGCTGTTCTTAGACCCTTAGACCCTCGACTCTTAGACGCTGTTGCTAGACGCTCTGTCCGATCAGCGCTTGGGCATCATGCCTTCAAAGATGTCCACGTTCTTGTCGTAGCTGTCGAGCACTTCGACGTCCAGACCGAGCGAGTGGAGTTCCTTGACCAGCACTTTGAAGGACTCGGGAATGGTGCTGCCCGACACTTCTTCGCCTTTCACGATGCTCTGGTAGGCGGCGTCGCGTCCGTCGATGTCGTCGGACTTGATGGTCAGCATTTCTTGGAGGGTGTGCGCCGCGCCGTAAGCTTCCAGCGCCCACACTTCCATTTCCCCGAACCGCTGTCCGCCGAACTGCGCCTTGCCGCCCAACGGTTGCTGGGTAATCAGGCTGTAGGGGCCAGTGGAGCGGGCGTGCAACTTGTCTTCAACCATGTGGTACAGCTTCATGACGTACATGGTGCCGACCACTACGGGGCCGCTGATCGCTTCGCCGCTGCGTCCGTCGTACAAGACGCTCTTGCCGGTGCGGGCCAGTTGCATCTGTGCGGCGTCGTAATCGCCGTTGGGCGAATCGATGACACCCGTTTTGCCCGCACGGTCTAGCACTTTCTGCTCGCGGGAATCCAGCTCGAAGCCGTCATCCTTGCGGACTTGCAGGCGTTCGGCAGAAGCCACTTCCAGCATTTCCTTGATGGTCGCTTCGGTCACCGAGTCGAACACGGGCGTTTCAAACTTCTGGCCGGTCAGACGGGCGACTTCTCCGAGGTGGGTTTCCAAAATCTGGCCGAGGTTCATGCGCGAAGGCACGCCGAGCGGGTTGAACACCAAGTCGACGGGCGTGCCGTCTTCGAGGTAGGGCATGTCTTCGGGGGGCAGAATCTTGGAGACCACGCCCTTGTTTCCGTGACGGTTGGCGACCTTATCCCCCACCTGCAACTGACGTTTCTGGGCCACGTACACGCGCACCATCTCGCGCACACCCGGCTTCAGGTCGACGCCTTCGTCGCCCCGGCGGAAGCGCACGGTCTTGACGACGATGCCGCCCTGACCGGACTGCACGCGCAGCGAGGTGTCTTTCACTTCGCGGGCCTTCTCACCGAAGATGGAGCGCAGGAGGCGTTCTTCGGGGGTAGGCTCGGATTCACCCTTGAAGGAGGTCTTGCCCACCAGAATGTCGCCGGGTTTGACTTCAGCTCCCACACGCACAATGCCGTCTTCGTCAAGGTCGCGCAGGGCAGCCTCAGACAGTCCGGGAATGTCGCGGGTGATCTTCTCTGGCCCCAGCTTGGTGTCGCGGGCTTCGATTTCGTCTTTCTCGATGTGAACCGAGGTGTAGAAATCCTTGCGGATCAGGCCTTCGTTGATGCAGATGGCGTCTTCGAAGTTGAAGCCGTCGAAGGGCATGATGGCGATGGTGATGTTCTGGCCCAGCGCGAGGCGGCCCAAATCGGAGGCGGGGCCGTCGGCGATGACCTGTCCGGCCTTCACTTCGTCGCCCGTATCTACGATGGGGTGCTGATCGAGGTTGGTGCCTTGGTTGGAGCGGGTAAAGCGCACCAGTTCGAAGGTACGGACGTTGCCCTTCACCATTCCGGCGGTGGCCGAGTCTTCGCTGAGCGTGACCTGAATCACGCGGGCGTCCACGTAGCTCACGCGGCCCGTCACGTCGCTGACCACGCTGGTTCCGGAGTCGGTGACCACGCGGGTTTCGACGCCCGTGCCTACGGCGGGGCTATCGGCACGCACGAGTGGCACGGCCTGAGACTGCATGTTCGATCCCATGAGGGCGCGGTTGGCGTCATCGTGCTCTAGGAAAGGAATCAGCGAGGTGTTGATGGACACGATCTGCTTGGGCGAAACGTCCATGTAATCGACGTCTTCGTGCTCGTAGTAGGTCGGATCGCCTTTCTTACGCGCCAGCACACGCTCTTCGGCAAAGGTGCCGTCGGTGTTCAGCGCGGTGTTGGCCTGCGCGATCACGTAGCGGTCTTCGATGTCGGCGGTCATGTAGATCACTTCGTCGCTGACGACGCCGTGATTCACCTTGCGGTAAGGAGCCTGAATAAAGCCGAGGCTGTTCACTTTGGCGTAGCTGGAGAGCGAAGAAATCAGGCCGATGTTCGCGCCTTCCGGCGTTTCGATCGGGCAGATGCGCCCGTAGTGCGTGCGGTGAACGTCGCGGACGTCGAAGCCTGCACGTTCACGGGTCAACCCGCCTGGCCCCAGCGCGGAAATACGGCGCTTGTGGCGCAAATCGGAGAGGGGATTGGTCTGATCCTTAAACTGGCTCAGCTGGCTGCGTCCGAAGAACTCGCGCATGGCGGCCACGATGGGACGGTTGTTGACGAGCTTGGTGGGGGTCGCGGCGTCGGGGTTGCCGAGCAGCATCCGCTCACGCACGCCACGCGCCATCCGGCCCATGCCCACGCGCAGTTGGTCGGCCAGCAGTTCGCCCACCGTCCGCACCCGGCGGTTGCCGAGGTGATCGATGTCGTCTTCGGCTACAGGCACTTCCAGAGCGCCTTCCTCGATCTTGACGGTCTCTAGGCCCTGCTGAAGTGCCAGCAGATAACGGATGGTATCCACCAGTCCGGCGTCGCTGAACTTGCCGTCCACGAAGGTCAGCAAGGTGCGCTCAGGACGGTTGACGCCCAATTTGGTGTTCATCTTGAAGCGGCCCGGTTCGCCCAAATCGTAGCGGCGGGGGTCGGCCAAGAGGCCGTAGAGGTACTGAATGGCCTTGTCGCGCTTCGGTGGATCGCCGGGACGCAGCACGGTAAACAGGCGCAGCATGGCTTCGTCGGAACCCATGCCCGCGCTCTTGTCTTCAGGCAACTCTAGGTTGGGGTCAAATTCGGTAAACAAAGCTTTCAGGCTGGCGTCGTCGTAGCCCAGCACCCGCAGCAGCATGGCCACGGGGAATTTGCGCTTGTTGACCTTCATTTCCAGCACGCCGCCGTTGGATTCGAGTTCGATCCACGGGCCACGCTTGGGCATCGGAATAATCGCGCCCGTGTACATCTTCTTGATGCCCTTGTAGGAGCTGGTGAAGTACACGCCGGGGCTGCGGTGAATCTGCGAAATGACCACGCGGTCTGCACCGTTGATGACGAACGAGCCGTCAGCGGTCATCAGGGGCAGGTCACCGAGGAACACTTGGTCTTCTTTGATCAGGCCGCTGTCTTTATGGATCAGTTGCAGCTTGGCGTACATCGGGGCCTGATAGGTCAAATCTTTTTCGCGGCACTCTTCAGGCGTGTAGGGCACGTCTCCGAGGCGGTATTCCAAGAAATCTAGAACGAGGCCCGTGCTGCGGCCTTTTTCGGTTTCGTCGATGGGGAACACTTCGCGAAACGCGCTTTGCAGGCCCACATTGTCGCGGGCGTCCGGTGCGCGGTCTGCTTGCAGGAACGCCTCAAAAGAGTTCCTCTGCACTTCGGTGAGATCAGGAAGCGGGATCACTTCGGTGATCTCACCAAAGCGTTCGATGCGGGGCTTCTTACCAATAAAACTCATGCACACCTCGCGGGGCACCCTGATGGGAACATTGCACTCTTCCGGGGCAGAGAACAGCGCAAACGGGACAGCAACCTTTGGCTTTTACTCGCTCGCGGTTGCGTCCCAAACAATCTAATTAGTTGTGCGGTGCTGACTCGTACAGTCCAGCCGGTGTTGACGCCGTGCTGATTGGCACATCACTCCCGTCCAACCCATCATGGTCGGCCACAGAAGAATATAGGGGGTTTTGGGGCGGGTGTCAAGGGGTGAGTGCGAGGGAAGGATGGTCTGAAGAAGGACAATCGCTGGCGCTCACTCACCCCCCTCTGCTGGCGCAGCTCTGCGAGTCCCAGCCTCCCCCTCAAGGGTAAGGAGCTAAACCCCAGATATCTTGCCCTTGCCGTTTGCCCTCGCCCCTTGCGGGAGAGGGGCGCTCCGCTAGGAGCGGGGTGAGGGGGCAATTCCGCCGCGATCCCGCCTCAGCCCCCAACACAACTGACTCACCCGCCTTCTGTAGAGTAGAGCCATGAATGTCGGTTCCATCTTCAACCAAGCGCCGTGGCTGTTTACGGTGTTCTACGCGCTCAATATCTTGTTCCTCATTCACGCCATCGCCACCCGGCGCGGCGTCATTTGGATTGCCGTGCTGGGGTTCAGCCTGTTCGTCGGTGGATTTCTGGGGCCACTGATCTACTTTTTCTTAGAGTTTCTGCCCACTTTGCGTGGCGGGCGACGGGCAGCTACGAATGTGCTGCAAAGCGGCCTAGAGGCGATCAAACCACTGGATACCCGCATTCGGGAAGCGCAGGAGGAATTGGCAGAAAGCGATACGCTGGCCCACCGCGCCGATTTGGCCGGGTTGCTGGCCCGTGCAGGCCGCCCCGACGAAGCGCAGGCCACGCTGAATCCGCTGCTGGTGGGCATCTACGCCGACGATCCGGTGGTGCTGCTGACCAGCGCCGAACTGGATTTGGCACGCGGCAACCCAGCCGACGCCGAGGCCCGCCTGACCCGCGTTGACCTGCGAACAAGTGCTGCCACACGCACCCGCACCCTCACGTTGCTGGCTCAAGCGCAGGAGAAACAGGGCAAGGTGACCGAAGCCGACGCCACCTATATACAGGCGATGGTAGCCGCCACCACCGAGGAACCCCGCACCCGCTACGCCACCTTGTTGGTCGCCCAAGGCCGACGCGAAGAAGCCGCAGAACTGCTGGAGGCTCTCGCCAAAACAGAGCGCCGCGCCACCAACCTCTACAAGCGTCAGGAGCGCGAATGGTTTGCCTTGGCCGCCGAGCTACGGCGGAATTTGAAGTGATTTTGGCCGCGCCGCAATACATCTCTTCATTTCCCACTGAGAACGACTCTCGTTGGAAGGTGAGACGAGTTGAGAGTGGTCAGACCATCTGGGAATATATTTTGTCGCCTGATTTAGCGCAGAATTCGGCGCAATTGGCTTTGGACGGTCTTTTTCTGACCGTTTGTCCTACAAACTCCATCATTGCTACCAATCAATGTGAAGTTCTACGCCTTGATCCATTTACAGGCAAAATGCAGACCAGCTACACGGGCCAACTCTGGAAGGCAACCAAGGACTACGCGCTTATTTTTAATGACAGTTCTAAGACCTTCGCGGCACTTGATTACTTCAGATTCGATGCACAAGTCATCTTGCGGGCCAAAGTGATGACGGCCAGCGGTAGCCTCAGCTCTCGCCAAAAGTGCGGTGGATTTGACGTTTTGGGCGCACGATTCGATGAAGGCGTAGTTTCTCTGACTTGGAGGGACGTCTGCGGATTAGGGCAGACTTCTTTCACGGCTAAATAGCATTGCCAACCATTTGAAATACGCTCAGCGACAACGCAAAATCCCCCGGCCTTTCAGCTGGGGGATCAACATTTAAAATGTCAGAGGGTGTTGGGGATTACCAGCGGTCGTCGCGGCGAGGGCGGTCGCTGAACGCAGGTGCAGGAGCAGCCTTCGTGACAACGATGTTCTTGGCCTGGGGGCCTTTTCCGCGCTGGCCTTCTTCCACTTCAAACTCCACTTCGTCGCCTTCGTTCAGCTTCTTGAAGCCGCTGCTCTGGATCGCGCTGAAGTGTGCAAACACGTCGGGGCTGCCGGGTGTTTCGATGAAGCCAAAGCCTTTCTCTGCGTTAAACCATTTCACTTTACCTGTAGCCATCTTGATACTCTCCTTGCTGCTTCCAGCATTCTCAACCCAGCGGTGTCGGGCTTGCCAAGAACTTTTCCTGACCTGCCGTCTCAAAAGACACACCGGAGTAGAACTCGTGAAGAATAGTGTGCCCTTTGGCCGCAAAACGTATCTTGTATTACATTGAGATGCATAGGCTAGGCGGCTTACGCTGAAGGAAGACAGCAATTCAAGCAGCTTTGAACAGAACTGCTCCTATCCCACTGCTTACACACGCCATCGGCCACACGCTACACAAATAGGAACCCCCAACCACTTGGGCTGGGGGCCGCACTCCCGGTACTGCTTTTAAAGCTGGTACTGCTAGAACAAGTTTAGAAGATTACTTGAGTTCAACGCGTGCGCCAGCTGCTTCGAGCTGGGCCTTGATCTTCTCGGCTTCTTCCTTGGGCAGGCCTTCTTTCAGTGCGCCGCCCTTCTCGCTCATGTCCTTCGCTTCCTTCAGGCCGAGGCCCGTGATGGCGCGGATTTCCTTGATGACGTTGATCTTGCTGGAACCGGCGTCGATCAGGATGACGTCGAATTCGGTCTTCTCTTCGACCACTGCGGCGGCGGTGGCGGGGCCACTGGAAGCCACAGCTGCGGTAACGCCCCAAGTTTCCTTCAGGCCGTCGATCAGGTCGGCGAGTTCCATGATGGTGAGGGTGCCCAGTTGGTCGATAAGTGCCTGTTTGTCGTATGCCATGATGTCTTCCTCCGAATGTTGGTTTTGGTGGTGAGTGTTAAGCGGGTGCAGAAGCTGGGGTCAAGACGCGCCGGAGCGGTCTTAAACAGTGGCTTCGGGGGCGCTGTCGTCTGGTGCGGCGTCGGCGCTCAAGACTTCGGCGCTGACAGCTTCGGTGTCGGCAACAGCTGAGCTGGTGTCCACAGGAGCGCCCGCGCCCTCTTCGAGCTTGGCCTTGTAGGCTTCCAGAATTCCGACGAAGCTCGACAGGTGGCTGGACAGCACACCCACGAACTCGGACTGAAGGCTCTGCTTGCTGCCGAGGCTGGCAAGGCGTTCGATGACTTTCACATCGACGCGGTTGCCTTCCACGAGGCCGCCTTTCATGGCGGGAATGCCTTTGTCGTTGGCTTTGGCGGCGTCGCTGAGGGTCTTGGCGACTCCAGCGGGGTCTTCATGGGCCAGAACGAGGGCACTGGGGCCTTTCAGGGCGTCGGCAAAATCACGGCCACCATCCTGAAGGGCGATGTTGATCAGGGTGTTCTTGGCAACGATGAGCTGCCCACCCTTTTCGCGGATGTCTTTACGCAGTTTGCTCAGTTGCCCTGCGGTCAGGCCTTGGTAATCGACGACGTAAAACGTGTCGACGCCCGAAAGGCTGCCCCGAAGGCTGCTGAGGTTCTGCTGGTTTTTTTCGTTCGCCACGCGGTGAACCTCCTTTGTGTCGAACAAGTCCGGGTGCGGTAACTGCGCCCTGACAACTCGGCGGGATGTTTAAACTTGGCAAGAGTCCCCGCTGTCACGGAAGCCGGTCTAACGGTGATGCTGTTAAAAGGTGCAGAACGCACCGGGGTGCTGAAGTCAGCGGGGGCAGAGGCCAGAGCCTAAACCCCCGAAAAAATTACGCCGTGGTGAGCGAGAGGGGAATGCTCGGCCCCATCGTGCTGGTCATAAAGGCGCTGCGAACAAACACGCCCTTAGCGCTACCGGGTTTGGCTGCTTCGACGGCCTGAATCAGGGCCGCGTAGTTGGCGGTCAGATTGGCAGGATCGAAGCTGGCCTTGCCGATAGGCGCGTGAACCACGCCCGTCTTGTCGTTACGGAACTCGATGCGTCCGGCTTTCAGGCCGCGCACCATGCCCGTCACGTCAGGGCCGACCGTACCGCTCTTGGGGTTGGGCAAGAGACCACGAGGCCCCAGCAACCGCGCAAGCTTCTGGCCGACTTGGGCCATCATGTCGGGGGTGGCAACAACGGAGTCGAACTCCATGAAGCCGCCCGCAATGCGCTCGATCAGGTCTTCGCTGCCGACGACATCTGCGCCAGCGGCTTCGGCCAACGCCACATTTTCACCCTTGGTGATTACGGCCACGCGCACGGTGCGGCCCGTACCGTGAGGCAAGGCAACCGTACCGCGAACGTTCTGGTCGCTCTTGCGGGGATCGATGCCGAGGCGGAAGTGGATTTCTACCGTTTCGTCGAACTTCGCGGTGGCGATGTCCTTGACGAGTGCGGCGGCTTCGTCGATGGTGTACTGCTTGTTGCGGTCAACCTTTTCGGTCAACGCGCGGTACCGCTTACCGTGCTTAGGCATTCGGGGCCCCCTCGATGGTCACGCCCATAGAGCGTGCCGTGCCTGCCACGGTGTACGCGGCGGCCTCGATGCTGCCTGCGTTCAGGTCGGGCATCTTGGTTTTGGCGATTTCCAGCACCTGATCCCAGTTCAACTTGCCGACTTTGGCTTTGTTGGGGGTAGGGCTGCCCTTGCTCAGACCTGCAGCCTTGCGGATCAGGTAGCTCATGGGAGGGGTTTTGGTAATAAACGTGAAGGAGCGGTCTGCGTAGATCGTGATCTCGACGGGGATGATCGCGTCACCCTTGTCGGCGGTCAGCGCATTGAACGCCTTCGTAAATTCCATGATGTTCGCGCCGTACTGACCGAGCGCGGGGCCGACGGGCGGGGCGGGTGTCGCCTTGCCTGCCGGGAGTTGGAGTTTCACCATTCCGGTAATTTTCTTCATGTCTTGCCTCCTTAGCTCCCCCAGAACGCACCAAAAGGTGGCGGTGGGGTGCTGACGCTAAGTTCTGCCTGCCCGGTTGAGGGCTTCACTCTGAAAGTGAATTGACAGCAACTTTTTGATTTTACCGCCCGTTGCCCCTGTTTGCCTAGTCCCCAGTGGAAAGACAACTGTGGGGCAACACGGCTTTACTTGCTGACTTGTGCGAAATCGAGTTCGACAGGCGTTTCGCGGCCAAAGATGCTGACCAGCACCTTGACCTTGGCCTGCGGAGCGTTGACTTCGCTAATGATGCCGCTGAAGTCGGCAAAAGGCCCGCCCGTAACCCGAACCAAATCGCCGGGTTTGAGGCTGACCTTGATGCGCGGGGCTTCTTCGACGACGGGCTGGGCGGCCACGCCCACCGAGGCCAGCAGACGCTGAACCTCATCGTGAGAGAGGGGCACAGGGCGCGTAGCGGTGCCGACGAAGCCGGTCACGCCGTTGGTGCCGCGCACCACTTCCCACGATTCACCCAGTTCGCCGGGTGCGTCATCGTCTTCTACATCCATCTGCACGAACACGTAGCCCGGAAACAGCTTGCGCTTGACGGTTTCTTTCTTGCCGCCTTCACGCAGTTCTACGGCTTCCTCGCTGGGCTGCAACACCTGAAAAATCTTGGTGTAGTACATGCCCAGTTTCTTGGCCCGGTCCATCAGTTGGTCTTGCACGCGGTCTTCCTGACCCACGTAGGTATGCACGGCGTACCATTCAATACTCATGTCAGCCGCCTTATGGGAGGAGCGCACGAACGGCGGTGCCGAACACACGGTCCATGAAAAACACGATCAGGGTGAGTGCCACAACGAAGATCAGCACGGCCTGCGTGCCTTCCAGCACTTGCTGGCGGGTGGGCCACGTCACGCGGGACAATTCCGCGCGGGCGTCCCGGAAGTACTGAATCAAGTTCATGCGTTCACCTGCGCCTAGAAGAAAGAAAGCCGAACGGGTGGAGTCGCCTGACCGAGACTACGGGCAAGGCGGCCCCAGCAGATCAGACTTTCTTCTCCTTGAAGACGACGTGCTTTTTGGCAACGGGGTCGTACTTACGCAGTTCCAATTTGGTCTGCGTGGTGCGGCGGTTTTTGGTGGTCGTGTAGTAAAAGCCTGTTCCAGCGGTGCTTTCCATCTTCACGATAATACGGGGGCCGTCTTTCGCCATGTTCAAACTCCTTTCGCGGGGGGAAGCGCACGCGCCCCAAACCCTGCTCCCAGCGCTCCGCTGCTGCGGGTAAACCGGTGGGCTGCCTGCCAGTTGGTCAGGTGCCCGGTGATTGCGCTGGTAAAGAACCCGCCTTTTGGCGGGCAACATTCCAAGTATAGAGATCCGGGGGGCAAGTGTCTAGGGTTGGGTCACGTTTTGGGGGATGAGGGGATTGGCGTTTGTGGGCGAACCCCCCCATTGCTCCGCAACGCCCCCCCTTAGAGGTGGAGACAACAGCTGTTGCGCTCCCCTTAAGGGGGGCTGGCTGCGAAGCAGACTGGGGGGTTTACACGCGACTTAACTCATACCCGCAGCGCCGCCCAAGCCGCCTGCACCGCCGCCCCGCGTTCCACGTTCACGCCGAGGCCCGCAAAGCATTCTTCCAAGATTCCGGCAATCGCTAGTGCGTCGTAGCGGTCTGCATAGCCCATCGTGGACACGCGGAACACGGTGTCTTCGTGCGGAGCCTGACCGGGCAGGGCGCGTTGCCCCATTTCGGCAAGGCGGGCGGAGACTTGGCGGCCCGTGATTCCGGCGGGCGGGGTCAGAACAGCGACGGCGGGGCTGGTACGGGCGGCCCAAGCAGGCGCACCCAGCGCGGTTCCGGCGGCGATCAGGGCGTCGGCTTGACGGCGTTTTTCGGCCCACAGCACGTCCAGCGGCACGCACAACAGGCGCTCCAGCGAAAGCGAAAGCGCATAAATCAGGTTGATGGCGGGCGTTTGGGGCGTGCTGCCCGCCTTTTGCCCAGTCAGTTCACGGTGCATATCGAGGTAAAACCCACGCGGCGTGTTCTTGATCAGGCGGCTCTGGACTTCGGGGGAAAACAGCACGAAGCCGAGGCCGGGGGGCGTGGCGGTGCCCTTCTGGCTGCCCGACACGATCACGTCTACGCCCCACGCCGCCGGGCGTAACTCTGCCACGCCGTAGCTGGTAATGCAGTCGGCGATGATGATCAGGTCAGGGTTCCCCGCGCGGGCCGCCTGCGAAATCGCCGCCAGATCGTGCAGCGCCCCGGTGCTGGTTTCGCTGTGGGTGATCAAGAGGGTGTGGGCATCTTTGGCGGCGTCGGCCACTTCCTGCGGGTCAAGAACTTCGCCCCAAGGTTTCGCCACAATCTGCGCGTCGTAGCCCAAGCGTCCAGCCATTTCGCCCCAGCGTTCGCTGAATTTTCCGGCCTGCGCGTTCACGACTTTGGCCCCTTCTGGAACGAGGCTGACGAGTGCGCCCTCAAAGGCTCCGGTGCCGCTGCTGGTGGTGATCACGGCGTCGTAGGGATCGCCCAGCAGTTGGGTCAGTTTGGCGCGGGCTTCCATCAATTTTTCTATGCCTGCCGTCGTCCGGTGGTGCATCTGAGGCTGGGCCAATTCCAGCAGCACGCGGGGGTCTACCTCGACTGGGCCGGGCGCGATCAGGCGTTCCCGGTTGAGGGGGATGTAGGCGGGCAAACCGGGGCGGGCGGCGGTATCGGTCATAAGATCATCGTAACGGCCCCGGCGCGGCAGCGGGGTAGCCTGCCTGTATGGGCGCAAAATCGGCGGCGGGCAGCACGGGCAGAATCGTGATCATCGGCGGCGTGGCAGCGGGCATGAGTGCGGCCAGCCGCGCCAAACGCTTCGATCCGGCGGCGGAAGTGGTGGTCTTCGAACGCGGCGAATACATCAGCTACGGCGCGTGCGGCCTGCCGTATGTCATCGGCGGCGAGGTAGACGACTTTGACGACTTGATCGCCCGGACGCCCGAACGGATGCGCGGCCAAGGCATCGGCATTCGCACCGGGCATGAGGTGACGGGCGTAGATGCGAAAGCTGGAACCGTGACCGTGCTAGACCGCGCCGCCGGACGCACCACCACCGAACCTTTTGACCGCCTGCTGATCGCCACCGGAGTCCGCGCCGTGCGCCCCGACTGGGCACAGACCAAGTTGGGCGGCGTCCATGTATTACGCGATATTCCAGACGGACAGGCGATAGAAGCCAGTTTGCAGGGAAAGGACGGCAAAGCGCCCAAACGCGCCTGCATCGTGGGCGGCGGCTATATCGGGCTGGAGATGGCCGAGGCCCTGCACGCACGCGGCCTGAGTGTGGTGTTGCTGGAAAAGGGGCCGGAAGTGGCGGGGCGAATGCTGGACACGCAGTTGCAACGCCGCGTGCGGGCAGAGTTGGAAGCCAAAGGCGTGGATGTGCGCTGCGGTACGGCAGTGGAGGGCCTGACCGGAGAAGGGCACGTGACGGGTGTGCAGACCTCGAAGGGATTGGTGCGGGCCGATCTGGTGATCGTGGCAGTCGGCGTGAAACCCAATACGGAACTGGCAAAAGCGGCAGGCGCACGACTCGGCAAAACGGGCGCGGTGGCCGTCAACATTCGGCAGGAAACCAGCGTTCCGGGCATCTACGCGGCGGGCGACAACACCGAGAGCCTGCACCGGGTCACGCGGCGTAAGGTGCATATTCCGCTGGGCCTGACCGCCAACCGCATGGGCCGCGTGGCAGGCGTGAATATGGCGGGCGGCGACGCTACTTTTCCCGGCATCGTGGGCACCGCCATTTTCAAGGTGTTCGAGCTTGGCGCGGCCCGCACGGGTCTGACACAAAGCGAAGCTGACTCACTGGGATTGAACGCCATGAGCGTGGATGTAGACAGCACCGACCACGCCGGGTATTACGGCGATTCACGCCCGATTCATGTGCGCCTGACCGCCGAAATGGGTACGGGAAGGCTGCTGGGCGTGCAACTGGTCAGCCCGCGCCACATCAGCGTGAAGCGGGTGGACGTGGTGGCCGCCCTGCTGCACCGCCGCAGCACCGTTCAGCATCTCTTCGATACTGACCTTGCCTATGCCCCGCCCTTTTCTGGCGTGTGGGACGTGCTGCTGGTGGCCGCCGACAAACTGAACCGCAAGATCAAAACGGCTTAGATTCAGCCCTCAACCCATAAGCGCCCGCTCAAGAACACTGTGCTTCACACCCAGCATTAACATTCCTGACATTTCGCGTTTAGAATTGGGTGCTTCAAGCCAAACTCACTGTTGTTTTCCAAGGACGCTATGAAACGAACCCTGTTGACCCTCACCTTGCTGGCGGGCCTCGTGGCCTGCACGCCCGACCCCACACCCCTTCCAGAACCCACCCCTACACCCACGCCCAACGGCACCGCGCCCATCGTGGCCCTGACCATCAACGGCGTCGGCACGCAGGTACTTGGGAGCAGCCTGACCGTGCTGGGCGGTAACCTGAACGCGCAAGACACATCGGCGCTGACCTTCACGCTGGACTCTGTTCAAACCTTTACAGCCACCGTGAACGGGCAAGATACGCGCCACTTTCACGCGGCTTACCGGGTGGGCAACGTGGGCAGTGCGCCGCTAGCCTTCGTGCCCGTGAGCCTGTTGGACGATGCCAAAGTGGACGAAATGGGCAGCCCCCTGACCGAAGGCAATACGCCCTACACGCTGATTCGTCTGTTCAACGGCACGTCTGCGCCTGCTTACGCCTCATCGCTGATGCTGGGGCAACCCAAAACGTTTAATGCCGCCACAGGAGTCGTAGAGAACGTGACGACTCCCGGCGCAAGCGTGTATAACGACGTTTCTCTGACCACCACAGGGGCGAAAAGTCCGGCGGGCACACTGGCAGGCTATCCGGCGGGCACATTCTCAGCGGGCCAGTACACCGGGAAGGCCTTTATCACGCAGGGCACGGGCGCGACTCGGCCCCTGAATGTGGGCCTGACCCTCAACCGCACTGCCCACCCCGGCGCTGAACCCTTTTCGGTCACGCTGCTGCTGACGGCCATCGAATCTGCACCGACCAGCGCCACACCACTCAATCTGCCTACCCGGAGCCAGCAATGATGCCCAACAAGATGTACCGCAAACGCCTAATTCTCGCTGGCCTCTTGGCCCTGACCGCCTGCGGCCAACCCAGCGTGCAGACTCCCAACGCCAGCCAACCCGGTGCTACTCAGCCGGGCCGCGCCGCGCCCACCAACCTCGGCACCTACGAACTCCGGGTCACGGACGCTACCTCCGCCACGCCCACCATCAGCGTGCAGGCCGTGCAAAGCCTTCAGCCGCAGGCCACCGCCGTCAACGATCTGCTGTACACGCCGCTCTCGGCGGGCACGCTGACCGATGAGGCGAACCGGGTGCGCTACCTGCGGGCTTCATTCCGGGTCAAAAACACCGGAACCGCCACGCTGACGGCCCCCACCTTCGTGCCTGTAGACACGGCGGGCGGCGACGCGACCAATACGGCCACCGTCTCCTCTACCCCATTTAAGGACGTGAAGCGGTTCGACGGTTCCCCCGTGTCCGACGCGCGCGCCGCCGCCCTGAAACCCGATACGGGCCGTGAACTGACCTACGTGGGCGGCATGCCCACCTTTGCGCCTGACCCCAAAGCGACGCCGCTGGTGACCGGGCTGAATACAGGTGACTTGGCCGTGACCCTGCCCGCTGGCCTGCAAGTGGCGGGCGTGGCGCATCAGGGTTGGCAGAGTGCGGCGACCCTCGCGCCCGGAGCCGAAACAGTGGTGACCTTCGCCACCCAGATTCTGATGGCCGCCACCGCCGCCGAAGACCCCCACGCCTTCAGTCTGGTGTTCAGCGCCACCGACAATCCCGGCAGCATCTCTCTGAACAACATTGGAGCCGTGCAGGGCAGCACCCCCAGCGGCAACGCCCCTAGCCCGCTGACCGGAGCCGTGACCGTAGAAGGCGTGGTGACCAGCAACTTGGTGGCCGGAACCTTGCGCGGCTTTTTTGTGCAGGAAGAAGGCATAGACGCCGACAACGACGCCCAAACCAGCGACGGCGTGTTCATCTTCTGCGGTTCTACGGGCGGCAATTGCCCCACCCTGACCACCGGAGACCGCGTGCGCGTGACCGGAGCCGTGAGCGAGTTCGTGACCGCCACGCAGATCAGCCCCGCCAATGCTGCCGCCGTAGCTGTACTCGCCAGTGGAACAGCCCTGCCCGCACCCCAGACCCTCACTTTGCCTCTCCCCTTCTCGGAGCGCGAACGCTTCGAGGGCATGCTGGTCACCGTCAGCGGCACCGTGACCAACAATTTCACGCTGGGACGCGGCGGCAGCTTCGATCTGGCCGACGAGCGCCTATATACCTTCAGCCAGATCAACGCGCCCAGCGTGGCCGGACTGGCAGCATTCAATGCCAACTTGCCCAACCGCTTTATTCGGATCGACGACGGCACACGGGCACAAAACCCTAACCCGCTGATTTTTGGACGCGGCAACCAACCCCTCAGCGCGGCCAATACCCTGCGCGGCGGAGACAAAGCCACCACTACGGGCGTGCTGACCTACAGCAACGATGGCTGGACGGGCAGCGGCAGTCTGGATACCTACCGCATTCACACCACCGCCGCCAGCACCACCATTACTGCCACCAACCCGCGCCAACCCGTGCCCGAAGCGGTGGGCGGCAGCCTGCGCGTGGGCAGCATGAACGTACTGAACTACTTCACCACGCTGCTGACCACCAATACGGGCTGCACTCCCAACGGCACGGGCAGCACGGCACGCGGGGCCAACAACTGCGACGAATTCCTGCGCCAGCGGGCCAAAACCGTGGATTCTATCCGCAAGCTGAACCCAGACGTGTTGGGCATTCTGGAAATGCAGAACGATTACGCCAAAGGTGCGAACAGCAGCCTCGCCAATCTGGTGAATGCGCTGAACGACCCGGCCACGGGCGGCACGGCGGGTACTTACGCTTACATCAATTCGGCGGCCAACATCGGCACCGACGCGATTACCGTTGCCATGATCTACAAGCCCGCCGCCGTAACTCCGGTAGGCAATCTGGCGATTCTGGACAGCACC
The DNA here is from genome assembly GCF_004801315.1 of Deinococcus sp. Arct2-2. Lineage (GTDB taxonomy): Bacteria > Deinococcota > Deinococci > Deinococcales > Deinococcaceae > Deinococcus. Next base: position 91,892 of record NZ_SSNW01000004.1, on the reverse strand, counting down.
TTTGACCCGGCCTATATCGACACCTGCAACCGCCCCACGCTGGCGCAGACCTTCCAGAGCAACGCGAACGGCGGGCGCTTCACGGCGGCGATGGCTCACCTGAAAAGCAAAGGCAGCGCGTGTGCGGGCGACACCGATCAGTTGGACGGTCAGGGGGCCAGCAATGCCACGCGCCTTGCCGCCGCTGACGTGATGACCAAGTGGCTGGAAACCAACCCGACTGGTGTGGCCGAGGCAGACCGCATCCTGTTGGGCGACTTGAACGCCTACCGGATGGAAGACCCGATCATGCGCCTGATGCGCGGGGCCGACAACACGGCGGGCAACACCGACGATCTAGTCAGCGTGTTTGGCCCCGAAAGCTACTCGTACCAGTTCGATGGCACGTGGGGCAGCCTCGATCATGCCATCGTGAGCCAGAGCCTGAACACGCAATTGACGGGCAAGACCAAGTGGCACATCAACGCCGACGAACCCGTGATTCTGGACTACAACACGGAATTTAAAGCCGCCGAGCAGCAGGCGTCCTTCTTCGCACCCGACGCCTTCCGCAGCAGCGACCATGACCCCGTGCTGGTGGGCCTGAACCTCACGGCAGACGCGCCCATTTCCACGCCGATTGCCAGCCTGACCCTGACGCCAGAACTGGGCAACGCCACCGTGACGGTAGGCGGCGCAGCCGTGACCCAGAGCTTTACGGCCAGCAACGTGAACGCCAGCGGCCCCATTACCCTGAGCGTAACGCCCACCAACGGCGCACCGGCCATCGTGAGCGTGCCCGCCACCGTTGCCAGCGGTGCAGCCTTCAATGCCACCGTTTCGGCCCCCGCTGGCACGGCCCCCGGCAGCTACCAGTACACCATCACCGCCCGCGACGGCGCACTCAGCGACAGCAGCACCCTCAACGTGACCGTGAACCCCGCAGCGGCAGTGGCAGGCGGCGCACTCGTGATTCGGCAGGTCTACGGCGGCGGCGGCAACAGCGGCGCTCCGTTCATCAGTGACTTTATCGAACTGTTCAACCGCAGCAAGCAGCCTGTGAGCACGGCGGGCATGAGCGTTCAGTACGCTTCGGCGGCAGGCACGTTCGCTGCAACGGCCACCGCTTCCATCGCCCTGCCCACCTTCACCGTGCAGCCCGGCCAATCCTTCCTGATCCGCATGTCGGACGGCACAGGCCCAGCGGCGGCCCTGCCCACGCCCGACGCCAACTTCACGGGTACGGGCGTAGCGATGTCGGGTACCAACGGCAAAGTTGCGCTGGTGGCCGACGCCGTAGCGATTACTGGCTTGGCTGACCCTGACGTGCTGGACTTCGTGGGCTACGGCAGCGCCAACGCCTTTGAGGGCGCTGCTGCGGCTCCGGCCCTGAGTAACACCACAGCCGCCACCCGCGCCGGAAACGGCTGCACCGACGCCAACAACAACGCCAGCGACTTCACGGCAGCGGCTCCTACGCCCCGCAACAGCGCAAGTCCGGTCACGCCCTGCCCCTGAGTTGAATGGTGAACCCCCCCGTTGCTTTGCAACGCCCCCCCTCAAGGGGAGGACAAAGGCTGTTGCGCTCCCCTTGAGGGGGGCTGGCTGCGAAGCAGACTGGGGGGTTTGCCCGAATCGTCAACGCTAAATCTTTGCCACTCGGCAATTCTTGAACGTTGCTCAGGCTTACAGGGATCAATAAGATTGAGCTTCACCCACCGCCGCACGCCCTCGCCGGATGCGGCGGTTTTCTGTGCCTCCACCCGCCAAGTGCGCTAGCGTCTGCCCATGACCAAGCCCGTAACCCTCATCACCGGCGCAACTGGCGGCATCGGTGCAGCCCTTGCCCGCGCTCTGGCTGGCGCACACGATCTGATTTTGGTAGGACGCGACCCGGCCAAACTGCAAACATTGCAGGCAGAAGTGGGCGGCGAAACGTTGGCCCTCGATCTGACCCGTCCCGAAACATTTGCCGAAGCAGTAGCCGGACTGGGCCGCGTGACCAACGTCATTCACAACGCCGGAGTGGTGGAGTTGGGCGCGGTGGCCGAGCAGCATCACGCGGTGTGGACGCATACCCTGACCGTGAACGTGGTGGCCCCCGCTGAACTGACCCGGCTGTTGTTGCCGCGTGTGCGGGCAGAGCGCGGCACGGTTCTGTTCGTGAACAGCGGCGCGGGCCTGCGGGCCAATGCAGAGTGGGCCAGCTACGCCGCCAGCAAGCACGCCCTGAAAGCTTTGGCCGACGCCCTGCGCGACGAGGAAGCACCGCATGGGGTACGGGTGACCAGCCTCTATCCGGGACGCACCGCCACCGAAATGCAGCGCAAAGTACGCGGGCAGGAAGGCGCAACGTATGACCCCGTCGCCTTCGTACAGGCCGAAACGGTGGCCGAAGCCATACGCAACGTACTGAACTTGCCGCGTGATGCCACCATCCCCGACCTGAGCATTCGTCCGGGGCCGCGTTGACTCCGGTACGCGCCGTTCTGTTCGATCTGGACGGCACTCTGCATGACCGAAATGCCACCGTACAAGGCTGGCTGAGCGGGCATATGGAACGGTTTGGGCTGCCCGCCGGGTATGCAGAACGGTTTACCGAGTTGGATGATTATGGGTATAGGCCCAAGCGGGAAGTCTTCCCAATTTTGATAGGGGAATTTGGCTTGCTGCACGACTCCGACAGCTTACTGGACGATTACCAATCCCAGCTTCTGGCTGCTCCTCATCTGATGGCCCACGCGCTTGATGTCCTGACCAGATTGAACGCGAACAGCATTCAAACCGGAATCGTTACCAACGGATTGACGGGCTGGACAGGCGCACAAGCTCTATGCATAGAACGCTTGGGCCTCACCCCGTTGTTTGACACCGTACTGAACAGCGTAAATATCGGATTCAGCAAACCCGACCCGCGCATTTACACACTAGCGCTAGAACGATTGGGGGTGTCGGCGGCGGAAACGTGGTTTGTAGGCGACTCGCCTAAAAATGACGTGTGGGGGCCACAGCAAGTGGGAATGCGGGCGGCCTTCCTGCCCACCGGACATGCGCTGAGCGGGGAAACGCCAGATGCCGTGCTGAATGATTTGCGGGACGTGTTGCAGTTGGAAGGGCTGGCTGTTCCGGCATAGGAAACGGCCCAACTGCTGAAAGGCAGAAAGGCCGTCAAATGTAGGAGTTTAGGCACACGCAACCGGGGCGCGAGAGGGCTGTCAGAACCGCCGCCAAGCCCATCAGCCCGAACCCATCAGCAAAGTGCCTACCGCTGCTATGACCGCAGCAACGTCACTCGGCTTGATTGGCTTGCGCGGGCGTTTTGGTGTAACCTTACGTTGTTTAGGCATAAGGAAATCACCTCCTTTTCTGAAGCGCCTGGATCGCAACTCCGGGCGCTTTCACGTCCGTGCTGTTCCCGCTCTTGCCCCGGTTGTCATGCGCCGCGTCCCTTGCAGGACAGCGTGAGTGTCACAATTTGCTGAACAGGCGTTCTATTCCTCTCCCCGCCCACCCGCGCTAGCATGATCGCCGTCATGTCCGCTTTTCCCCTGCCGCCCACCGATTTGCCGATTGCCGAAGTGATTCCAGCGGTGCGGGCGGCGCTGCAAGATCAGGGGTTGGTGGTGGTGCAGGCTCCTCCCGGCGCGGGCAAAAGCACGGCGCTGCCGCTGGCACTTTTGCACGAACCTTGGCTGGCGGGCCAAACCATCGTGATGCTTCAGCCCCGGCGGGTGGCGGCGCGGGCGGTGGCGTCCCGCATGGCCGAAACGTTGGGCGAAGAAGTCGGCCAGAGCGTGGGCTACCGCGTGCGCTTCGAGTCGCGGGTGTCGGCGGCCACGCGCATAGAAGTCGTGACCGAGGGCATTCTGACCCGCCGCTTGCAGCGCGATCCTGAACTGGCGGGCGTGGGATTGGTCATTCTGGACGAATTCCACGAACGCAGCCTGAACGCTGATTTGGCGCTGGCCCTGCTGCGGGAAGTGCAGGGAGCCTTGCGCGACGACCTGCGCGTGCTGGTCATGAGCGCCACCCTGAACGCCGACTTGCCCGCCCGCCTGAATGCCCCGCTGATCGAGAGCGCGGGGCGGGCTTACCCGGTGGAGATGCGCTACCTCAGTGCCGACCCGGTTGGGCGGGTAGAAGACGCGGTGAGGCGGGCCGTGCGCTCGGCGCTAGAGGCCGACCCCGGCGACATTCTGGCCTTCTTACCGGGCGTGCGTGAGATTCGCGGGGCGGCGGGCCAACTGGCCGACTTGGAAGCGGCGGGAATCGCAATTTTGCCCCTGTATGGTGACTTGCCCCTTGCGGCGCAACGGCGGGCCTTGTTGCCTGACCCAGATGGACGGCGCAAAGTCGTTCTGGCGACCTCTATTGCCGAAACCAGCCTGACCATCGCGGGCGTGCGGGTGGTCATCGACGGCGGGCAAAGCCGCACCCAGCGCTTCGATCCGGCATCGGGGCTGTCGCGCATGGTCACGGGCCGGGTCACGCGGGACAGTGCCACGCAGCGTGCAGGACGGGCCGGACGCACCGCACCGGGGGTGGCCTACCGCCTCTGGAGCGAGCGCACGCATGCCCTGTTGCCCGCCGCCAGCCTGCCGGAAGTGCTGGAAGCCGACCTCGCCCCGCTGACGCTGGAATTGGCGCAGTGGGGCACGCCCGACCCAGCCACGTTGAATTGGCTGGACGTGCCGCCCGCCCCCCGCGTGGCCCTCGCCCGCACGTTGCTGCACGATCTGGACGCGCTGGACAAGGCTGGACGGGTGACGGCAGCGGGGGCAAGATTGTTGGACTTCCCGACGCATCCCCGCTTGGCGCACCTGCTGAATGGGGCTGAAGATGGCGCACTGGCCGCCGATGTAGCCGCCCTGCTGGAAGAACGCGACCCCTTGCCCCCCGGTTCTGGGGCCGACTTGACAGAACGGGTGGCAGCACTGCGGGCGTGGCGACGCGGCGAGCGCACGGCGGCAGACGTAGCCGTGCTGGAGCGAGTAGAACGCTTATCAAAACAGTGGCGCACGCTGCTGAAAGTCCGGCCCGATTCCAGTTCCCCGGACGGCTACGACGTGGGCGCGTTGGTGGCGCTGGCCTACCCCGAACGGGCGGCGCTGGCCCGTGAAGACGGACGCGGGCGCTTTTTGCTGGCAGGTGGGCAAGGCGCGGCGCTTCCTGAAGGCGACCCGTTGGCCGGGGCTTCAGCGTTGGCGGTGGCCCATTTGGACGCCACACCCGGCGCAGCACCCAAATATTCCGGCAGTGCAGAAGGCCGGATATTTCTGGCCGCCCCATTAGACCGCGCCGCGCTGGAAGCCCGCGCCGAGGCTGCCGATGTGGTGCGCTGGGACTCGCGCACGGGCACGCTGCTGGCCGAACGGCAACAGCGGGTAGGCGCGTTGGTGCTGGGCAGCCAACCTCTGCGTGACCTACCTGCCGGGGCGCGGGCCGGGGCACTGACCGGAGCCATCCGCGCCGAGGGGCTGCATCTGCTGAACTTCTCACCGGAAGCCGCGCAACTTCGCACCCGTGTGGAATCGGTGCGGCACTGGCGGCCTGATGACAGCTGGCCCGATCTATCTGATAAGGCGCTGCTGAACACGCTAGAAACGTGGCTTAGCCCGCATCTCGGAAGTGCCCGCAGCCGCGAGGATTTGGGGCGCATTCACCTGCTGCCCGCGCTGCAAGCCCTCTTGCCTTGGCCGCTGCCCGCGCAACTGGACGAATTGGCCCCCACGCACCTAAGCGTGCCCACCGGAAGCCGCATCCGGCTGGAATACCGCCCTAGCGACGCGCCGATTTTGGCGGTGAAGTTGCAAGAATTGTTTGGGCTGGCCGAAACGCCCACCGTGAATGGGGGCCGGACGCCCGTGCTGCTGCATCTGCTGTCGCCCGCCGGACGCCCCGTGCAGGTCACGCAGGATTTGCGTTCGTTCTGGAATTCCAGCTATTTCGAGGTTCGCAAGGACTTACGGGGCCGCTATCCCAAGCACCCTTGGCCCGAAGATCCTTGGACGCACGCGCCGATGAAAGGCATCAAAAAACGGGGCGTGTAGGTGCGGGTCTGGGCCTCCATCGCCGCCGCCCTCTACGGCCCAGTCGCGTGGCGGCGGGCGGCAGATTTGGCGAGCCGAATCGCGCCGCACATTTCAGGCGGGCAGGTGTGCGACTTGGGCGCAGGCTCCGGCCACACCGCCGCGCTGCTGAGGCTCTGGCACGGCTTTCATGTCACATTGTTGGATGTGCCGCCCCACCCCGGCGCGTTCGGGCAACGCTGGATCGCCCAACCGATTGCCGCGCTGCTGGCGCAAAAGTACAGCCTGCCGCGCCACAGCTATGACGGCCACTCCGTCCCTTTCCCCGATGACAGCTTCGACACCGTGCTGCTGGCCTTCGTGCTGCACCATTGCCCTGACCCGGAGCGGGTCTTGCGTGAAGCTGTGCGCGTGTCGCGGAGGCGCGTGCTGGTGCTGGAAGACACGGGCAGCCAATCACATTGGGCCGACGCCCTGATGAATCTGGAATGGAATCACCCGCAGCAGGAGCACACGCGGGCGGAGTGGCTGGCCCTGTTTGCGGCGTGTGGCTTAAGCGTGCAGCACGAGCAAGACTGGACTTCTCACTATGGGGTGCGGGTGGCGCATACGCTGTTTGTGCTGGAAAAAGGGGATGGCGGGAGAAGGTGAACCCCCCCGTTGCTGACGCAATGCCCCCCCTTGAGGGGAGGACAACTGCGCTTTTGCGCTCCCCTCAAGGGGGGCTGGCTGTACAGCAGACTGGGGGGGTTGCCCGGATACTCGCCCCTCACACCACAGGTGAACTGATGCGCCCCGCCGCCGTTTCGCGCCGCCCGCTGGCAGGCACCAACTTGCCCGCCTGCCCCAGCCCAAAGGCGGGCATATCTACATACACCGTTTCGTATTGGCCCGCTGCTACACGGTAAGTTTCGTGCCAGATGCCGACTGCGCCTTTGGCCCGGCGGGCGTTTTGGTTGAAGGCCCGCCAAGCCGGGAGATGCTCGTTCTGGCGCGACTGGGCATAAGCGTTCAGGTGTTCGGTGCTGCGCCAATACTGAATAAGCGTCATGCCTGCAAAGCGCCCGCCCAGCAGGCCCATTTCTGGATGTTCCGCCAGTTCCTTCAGCATTTTGGGCATGGCCCGGAACACAGGCAGCCAAGCCGAAACCCGCCACAACGTGTTGATGCGGAAGCCGATCAGGAACACCACGAAATCGCCGTCTAATTCTGCCGTCAGCCGTGTTGTCGGGTTCATTTGGTCTTCTCCTTCGCCGCAAGCCACCCTCCACTCTGAATGGTCTACTTTGGACGGTCTGAAGTGAGTGTATGCTCTTGCTATGTCAGATGCAAGTGTTTCTCTCGCCCCTGTTGCCGCCGATGCTGCTGGTATAAACGGACAGGCCACGCTCGGCCCCTCGGCTTACATCGTGCTGGGGCTGCTGGGTCAGTGCGGCCCCGGCACGTCTTACGATCTGAAGCGCTGGGCCGACGAATCGGTGGGCTATTTTTGGACATTTCCGCGCTCTCAGCTCTACGCCGAACCTCAGCGCCTCGTGGGATTGGGGCTGCTGGAAGAAACCCAAGAAGACGGCGGGCGGCGCAAACGCACCTACAGCATCACGGTGGCTGGGCGTTCGGCGCTGGCACACTGGCTCTCGCGGCCCGCCGGGTTTCCCGAACTGCGGGACGCTGGCCTTCTCAAACTGTTTTTTGCCGGGCAGGGGCCACCGCAACTATTGCCGCAACTGGCGCAGGAGCAACTGGACTTGCACCGCGCCCGCCTAGCCGAATACGAGGATCGGGCGGCGTGTGTGCCAGAAGGCAGCTTTGAAGCCCAGCCACTCCGAATGGGGCTGCTGTACGAGCGGGCGAGCTTGGCATTTTGGGCCGAATTACTGGCCTAAGCGTCGGCCCTCGTCAGATCACTTGGCCCAATCATGGTTCGCCACCCAACAAGAACCCCGCCTACCGACTACACGGCAAGCGGGGTAAATTTATCCTGACTCTTACAGCATTCCGGCAATCGCGCCGCCCAGCAACATCAGGCCCAACACGGCCAGCATGACCAGTCCGGTTTGGCGGGGCGTAGGAGAATTCATGCGGCCTGCCCTGCGCCTTGGCCGGGGTGAATACTGCCCAGCGCGGCCTTCAGGTGCTTGTACACTTCGCGCTGAAGGTCGAGGTCTTCGGGCAACTCGTAACGCAGTTGCTCCATCGCCTGCACCAAGTGCGCTCCGCCGGGGCTGCGCTCGTGGTCAGGGCGTGCCCATTCGGGCAGTTCGGGCGGAGTCACGGGTTCGCGGCGGCTGTCGTTCCAGTCGACCCAAACTTTGGGCAGGTCGTACAAGTAGCGCCCGATGCCGAATTGCACGGCGCAGCGCTTCAGGGCATCACTGCTGGCGGCCTTCAACGTGCCGAGGTCGCCTTCGGGGGCTTCTCCGATGTCTTCACGAATGACGCCCAGCACGGTCAGGCGGCCTTTCACGGTGGGGCGGGCGGCTCCGGCGATCACTTCGATTTCGAATGTCCAGCCATCGGGGCAGATGGCATCGAGGCGGTCTTGGACGGCGCGGGCATCCACGTGGGCCAACATCAGGGCGCGGGTGCGGTCTTTGGTGAAGGCTTGCGGTTTCCACGCCACCAAATGAGCGGGAAACGGGGCTTGGAGTCGTTTCTGAACATCGCTCAGCTTCATGCATTTAGTTTATAACAGAATGTGATTACGGTCAAGACAGAACGGGTCTGCCAGAGTTCCAATTTTGCACATCCAGTCTTCACGTTCATAGAGCCGCTAAAACACCAAGCAGGAAGCGGGATTCAGGCGCACCCACACGCCGAATCCCGCTTCCTGCATTGTTGCTGTACCGAACGGTTCTCTGTGTTTACTGAGCAGCAATTCCTGTTTGCTGAGCGATCCAGTTGATGTAGCCGTTGACGCGGGTATACACGCCGTAGCCTCGGCACTCGACTGGGCCGTAGCTGACCACGCCCAGCACGTACATTTTGCCGTTGTAGGGCGCGGCAAGGGGGCCGCCGCTGTCGCCGTTGCAGGAGTCGCGGCCCGCCGAATACTTGCCGCAAATGGTGTTGCCGGGGCGCGTGCCGCAGTCGCTCCCTGTGGGCGTAATCGGAATGGTCACTTCACGCAGGGCACGGGGGCTGGACGCGCCCGTTTCGGTCTTGCCCCACCCGCTGACCGTGGCCGATTTACCGTTCACGTCCAGCACACTCTCGGCGGTGCTACCGGGCAAGGCGGCAGGCTGCACCGTGCTTCCCAATACGAAAGCGCTGCTGACCTTGATGAGCGCGATATCGTAGGCGTCGCTGCTGGCCGAGCGTCCGGGATACAAGATGATGCGCGAAGCCGACTTGAGTTGCCCGCTGCTGGTGGTCAGGTCGTTGATTCCGGCCCGCACCCGCATGCTGGCTGTCGATTGACCCTCGACACAGTGAGCGGCGGTCAGCACCCAATCTTTGCTGATCAAGGTGCCCCCGCACCAGCCGCCCGCCAACGAGTTGGAAGGCGTCACGCTGACCTGATAGGGGCGAGTCGACACGCTTGTGACCGTGCCGTACACGATTTGGGGTTGAAGGCCTGAAAAGGCCAGTTCGGTGCCTGTTACAGTTTGTGATTCAGCGGGCGCGTCTAGGGTAGCAGCGGGAACCACGCTGGCCGTGTTGCAGGCCGTCAAAGCCAATGAGCCGAGGGTAATGAGGGAGATCAAGCGGGGCAAAGTAGGACGGATCATGGGTTCTCCTGATGAATGTGGTGGGCAGGGTTAGGCAGAGGCATGGGCTGTGCAACATTCGCGCTGCTGCACAGCCCATGCCTTTTTGTAACAACAGTCAAAGAGATGCAGGTCAAACGGGCTGACTGTGCGCTTCTCTGTCAGCCCCGCCTCAGCCTTATTTGGTTTCTACCAGCGTGTAGTTGCCGCTGCCGCTGTAGCCGTACACTTCCCAGCGGTAGGTGCCGCTGCCCGCTGCGTAGGTAATGGCTTCGGTGCTGCTGCCGCCCTCGCTGCTAGCCACATCGGCCCACGCGCTGCCGTTAAATTTTTGCAGGAACAGGTCAAAATCGGTGCCGCTGGCCGCGCTCAGGTTGCCCTTGAGGGTGCCGCCCGCATAACTGAAGCCGCCCGTGCCGGGTTTGTAGCTGCTGGTGCGGCTGCTGACGCTGCCCGTGTAGGTGGTGGTCGTGCCGGTGGGCGGAGGCGTGGTGCCGCCACCTGTGCCCGTAAACAGCAGGCGGTTGGGGCTGCCCGTGCCTGCGCCCGTGACCTTGTTGGGCGTGCTGGCACTGATCAGGCTGGAGGTAATGGCGCTGGTGGTGGCGCTGGGCGTGCTTTGCAGCAAGAGGGCCACTGCGCCCACCACATGCGGAGTCGCCATGCTGGTGCCGCTGATGGTGTTGGTGGCGGTGTTGCTGCCGATCCAAGTGCTGGTGATGTCGCTGCCGGGGGCGAAAATATCGACGCAGGTGCCGAAGTTGCTGAACGAACTGCGGGCGTCGGTGCGAGTGGTAGAACCCACCGTTATGGCGCTGGCGGCGCGTGCAGGGCTGACGTTACAGGCGTTCTGGTTCTCATTGCCTGCGGCCACCACCATCACCAGATTCCGTGAGGCAGCCGAGTTCACAGCGTCGTCTACCGCTTGGCTCGCGCCCCCGCCGAGGCTCATGTTGGCTACTGCTGGCCCTGTCTTATTGGCTACAGCCCAGTTGATGCCCGCAATCACGCCCGAGTTGCTGCCGCTGCCCGTGCAGTCCAGCACCTTCACGGCTACGAGTTTCACGGCCTTGGCTACGCCCCAAGTCGCGCTGCCCACCGTTCCGGCTACGTGTGTGCCGTGCCCCTGACAATCCGAGTTGTTGCCGTCGCCGCTGGCATTGGTGCCCCAGACGGCCCGCCCGCCAAACTCGGTGTGCGTGGTATTGATGCCTGTGTCGATGATGTAGGCCGTGACGCCGCTGCCCGTATTGGTATAGCTGTAGCTGCCGTTGAGGGGCAAATCACGCTGATCAATGCGGTCTAGACCCCACGTCGCGCCCGTTTGGGTAGCGTTGGCCCGCACCACGCCGTCTTGCTCTATATATTTCACCCTTGCATCAGCCCGTAGCGTTTGCAGGTTTTGGGCGCTGAGCTTGCCCGCAAAGCCTTCGATGGCCTGCGTGTACACCTGCTGCACCGTCACGCCCTGAGGGTCAAGCGACAGGGAACGAATCAGGCTGCCCGCATTCTGGGCACTCAATCCTTGTGCGCTTAGGCCGCTCACGCTGCCTTCACTCATCACCACGATGTACTGGCCGGGAATGGCGTCTGGGTTGGCCGTGCCGAGCAAGGGCGCTTCCACGCGGTCTGCACGGCTAGGCCCGCTGGCCTGAGCTGCGTCGGGAGCGGCGCTGACAGGTTCGGTGGGCTGGGAGCCGCAGGACGCGAGGAGCAGGGTGAGCGACAAAGTGCAGGCCGAAACAATAGGGGTCAGACGTGCCATCACAAAACCTCCAAAAGGTAGATGGAATGCGGGTGGAACCGTTAAGTTATGCCGACGCGGGAGGTCTATCACGTTTAGAATCGTTCCCTAGTCACAAAAGGCTAGACAACTTATCAAATGAAACGTGAAGTTTTACATGTGAAACTCAGAATATATATAACGCTGCCGTTCGAAAAGATAAATGAATGTTATTTACTCTATTAGAGTTTGACGGAAATCGTACAATGTTTAGCTGTGAGTAAGGTGTGATGTAAAAACCTCTCAATAAATGCGCTCGCATATCTCGCTTTCTAATGCACAGAGGTCTTAGATAGAACGGGTGCAATAGATCAATAAGCAGAAGTATTTTTCACAAAGCAGGATCGTTTAAGATCAATTCTTACAACACTTTCAATCCTCGTGATAATTGTTACAATCTGGCGTAACGAAGCTCAACTATTGATTAAGAAGTGCTCCACAAAGCTCAACAGTCTGCACAGTCATCTGGAATGGTGGCTTCAGTAATTAGCCATGTGGAGTATTTCACTTCGCTGGCCCTAGAGATAAGTCAGACTAAGTTGGATCTTTCACACTGGCGAGTAATTTAGTAAGCGCCCTATGAAGGTGACGCCGTGTGCTTTTTAAGATTTAGGTTTGCATCCGACAAGCTGAAAATTGAGAACGTACCAGTCATTTCCGGCTTTAAGCCCTTTAATGTGACGGCGTCAGTGTGAATTGAGGCGTAAGCTCGCAATCTGGTCACCGCGCTTTCCCTTGTTGCCTGTTGCGGCTGAATGTTGTGAACTTTCCCACCGGAGATCAGGCTAAGATATAAACTCGGCTTCACACACTTGGATAGCTATTTTCAATTCCAAGGTGCAGAATCTAATCAATGCGCTAAGTCACCCATTGTTCAGCCGAAAAAACTGAAACAGTGTTCAGCAGAAAGGCGGTCTAATATGAAACTATCTGAAGGAATGACAGAAGAACGCTCCAAACGTACCCGCGCCCGCTCGCCGCAGGCCAAAGCCGCCATGAGAACTCGCCTCCTCGACGCCACTCTCGCCTCGCTGCACCACGCAGAAGGCTGGAGTGTGAATGCCGCTGCCCGTGAAGCAGGCCTGAGCAAAGGCACCGTTTATCTGTATTTCGATAATGCTGCCGCGCTTTATATTGCTCTGCTGAAAGAAGTGATTGAGAACCGCGACAATACGCAGGAAGCTGCCCTTGTTCTTCGTCATGCCCATGTGTTGGCCGACGCCAGCGAAGACGAGCGTATGGAAGCCACCCGCCTTGTGCAGATTCTGGAATCGCGCCTGACTGGGCAGCCCGCCCCTGATGACGGCAACTGGCCCGCCTGCGCCGCCCTGATCGGCAGCACGATCTTTAAGGAAAGTGGCCTGCGCGAACTGATCTAAGCCTCTCGCTTAATAGGTTGGCAGCAACTTAGAGCCAAATTGTCTTCGGGCAGTTTGGCTCGTTGCGTTTTGGGAAGTGTCAGGAAGTGTGCGGCATCCATGCTGTCCATCTTGCGGCCCGCGTACCTTCCCTATCCGCCGTAGCATGAGGTATGAGCGCCACGCCTGACTCTCCCCTCCCGGCTTCTGGCCGCACCAGCCGGGTCAACCGCCACACCAGCGAAACCGACATCACGGTAGACCTGAATCTGGACAGTGTTTCTTTCTCGCCGCCCTCTACCGGGCACGGATTTTTTGACCATATGCTGGACGCTTTGGCCCGGCATTCCCGAATGGGGTTGACTGTTCAGGCCACCGGAGACCTGCACATAGAGCCTCACCATCTGATCGAAGACACTGGGATTACGCTGGGGCAAGCACTGTCGCAGGCACTCGGAGACCGCAAAGGCATCGAGCGTTACGGCAGCGCCTTCGTCCCGATGGATGAAACGTTGGCCCATGTGGTGCTGGACTTGTCGGGCCGCGCCCACCTTGCCTTCGAGCCGGAAACGCTGGACGTGTGGGGCACGGCGGGCGGCATGACCCACTACCATCTGCGGGAGTTCTTGCGGGGGTTTTGCAACCACGCCGGGGCCAACCTGCATGTGCGCGTGCTGGCAGGCCGTGAGGCGCACCACGTGATAGAGGCGATTATGAAAGCCTTTGCCCGTGCCCTGCGCGACGCCGTACAGGTCACGTCCGATCAGGTGGCGAGTACCAAAGGATCGCTATGAATGACCAACCAGAGGTTCTTCTCCTCGACTACGGCGCGGGCAATGTTCGCAGCGCCGCCAAAGCCTTGGCGCGGGCCGGAATGCGCGTGCAGGTCAGCGCCGATCCCGCCGATGTGCCGGGGGCGCGGGCGGTGGTGGTACCCGGACAAGGCCACTTCCGGCAAGTGATGGAGGCCTTCGAAAGCAGCGGATTCCACGCGCCTGTGTTGGCCGCCGCGCACGCGGGAACGCCCATTTTGGGCATCTGCGTGGGCATGCAAATGCTCCTCACCGACTCCGAGGAAGCGCCGGGCGTAGCAGGGCTGAACCTGATCTCCGGCACCGTTCGCAAGTTTGAAGCCGCGCCGGAACGCAAAGTGCCGCAAATGGGCTGGAATTCGATGCAGAGCGTGGGCGACAGCGCCCTGCTGCGTGGTTTGCCTGCTCCGGCCCACGCCTACTTTGTGCACAGCTATTACGTTCCCGCCACCGTCAAGGTCGATCACGGGGCGCTGACCGACTACGGCGTGCCGTTCTGGGCGGCGTTCAGCGTGGGCAATCTGCACGCTACACAGTTTCACCCGGAAAAGAGCGGCGCGGTGGGGCTGGCTATTTTGGAACGCTTCCGGCGCAATGTCCTAGAAACGTATTGATTCCTGTACGGCTGAGCAATGTCCAAACTTGACGGTTCCGGGCGAACCCCCAGTCTGCTGTGCAGACGGCCCCCCTCAAGGGCAGCGAAAAGTCTGTTGTCCTCCCCTCAAGGGGGGGCGTTGCGTCAGCAACGGGGGGTTCACCTCCCAACTCAATGTGCACAAGCTGTTGCCAAGCCAAGCAAGAGTCAATAGGTTGTAAGAGACTAAAGCCGCTGAAGAGCTTGAGGTATTGAAGACAGAAGCAACACAATCCTCAATAAAGTCTTCATATCTGGCGGACGTATGCACGCCGCGTTCTGTGGAGAGGGGGCTTCCGGCTACACTCCCTTCATGAGCCAAACCCTGCCGCTAGATCATGAGCATCTTCAAAAGCTGGTGACCTCCGATCTGGTGCGCCCCGACCAGATGTTGGGTGCACACCAAGTCACCGAAAACGGCGTGGCAGGCGTGCGCTTCGGCGTGTGGGCACCGAGCGCCCAGCATGTGAGTGTGGTAGGCGATTTTAACGGCTGGAACGGGTTCGACAACGCCATGCAGCGCCTCGATTTCGGCTTCTGGAGCGCCTTCGTGCCTGCCGCCCTGCACGGCCAACGCTACAAGTACCGCGTGACGGGGGCCAGCGGCCTGACCGAAGACAAGATGGATCCTTACGGCACCTTTTTTGAAGTGCGCCCCAGCACCAGTTCCATCGTCTGGGATCAGCCTTTCGACTGGCAGGACGGCGCATGGATGGAGGCCCGCACCCAGAATTTTGACCGCCCGGTGAGTGTGTACGAGGTTCACGCGCCCTCGTGGGCCAAGCGCGACGACGGCTGGTTCCTGAATTACCGTGATTTTGCCCACCGGCTCGGTGAATACGCCAGCTATATGGGCTACACGCACGTGGAACTCTTGGGCGTCATGGAGCATCCGTTCGACGGCTCGTGGGGCTATCAGGTCACGGGGTATTACGCGCCCACCAGCCGAATGGGCAGCCCCGAAGATTTCAAATACCTCGTGGATCATCTGCACTCGCTGAATATCGGCGTGATTCTGGACTGGGTGCCGGGCCACTTCCCCACCGATACGGCGGGCCTCGCCAATTTCGACGGCGGGCCGTTGTTCGAATACGCCGACCCGCGCAAGGGCTACCACAACGACTGGAACACCCTGATCTTCGATTATGGGCGCAACGAAGTCGTGATGTTTTTGGTGGGCAGCGCTCTGAAATGGCTGCAAGACTTCCATGTGGACGGCCTGCGAGTCGATGCGGTGGCTTCTATGCTGTATCTGGACTTTTCGCGCACCGAATGGATTCCCAACATTCACGGGGGCCGCGAAAACCTAGAAGCGATTGCCTTCCTCAAGCGCCTCAACGAAGTGACGCACCACTTGGCCCCCGGTTGCATGATCATTGCTGAAGAAAGCACCAGCTTTCCGGGCGTCACCACGCCTTCTCCGCACGGGTTGGGCTTCGATTACAAGTGGGCGATGGGCTGGATGAACGACACGCTGCGTTACTTTGAAGAAGACCCCTTGTGGCGCAAGTACCACCACCACGCCCTGACCTTCTTCAATGCCTACCGCACCAGTGAAAACTATGTGCTGGCGATCAGCCACGACGAAGTGGTACACCTGAAGAAGTCGCTGGTGGCGAAAATGCCCGGCGACTGGTACATGCAGCGGGCCAACTACCGCGCCTTCTTGGCGATGATGTGGACGACGCCCGGCAAAAAGCTGCTGTTTATGGGGCAGGAGTTTGCCCAGCCCACCGAATGGAACCATGACGCAGGCCTGCCTTGGCATCTGGCCGACGTGCCCGATCACCGGGGCATCATGAATCTGGTGCGCCGCCTGAACGCCCTGTACGTGGGCCGCGCCGACTGGCACGCGGGCGATACGCTGGACGAAGGGTTGCAGTGGATCAGCGCCGACGACGTGGAAAACAGCGTGTACGCCTATATCCGCCGTGATCCGAACAGCGGAGCGTGGTCTTTGGTAGTCGCCAACATGACGCCCGTGTACCGTGACCTGTACCCAGTGGGCGTGCCCGAAGCCGGGGAATACCGCGTGCTGCTGAGTACCGATGACGGCGAATACGGCGGCTTCGGCACGCAGCAACCCGACCTGAGCGCCAAAGCCGAAGCGTGGAACGGCCAGAGCCACCATCTGCGCCTGAATCTGCCCCCGACAAGTGTGGTGGTTTTGGAGCTGGTGCAAGATGAGGCCGCCAAAGCCACCGCCGCCCTGACCACCAAAGCCGCGCCGAAGAAGGCCGTGGAAATAGAAGCCATGCTGCCCAAATCCTTGCAGGTCACGTCCATTGAACCCGTCTGAGCCGCCCAACTCTGAGCCGCCCCGCAAGAGTGCCCCCGACGCCCTGACCGTCGCCAGTTTCGGGCTGCTGGGGCTGGTGGCTTTGGCGCTGCTGCTTCCCCTGCTGGGCGGCCCGACTCCTAGTCCCTATTTAGTCATCGTGCTGCTCATGGCGCGGCTAGGCGTGCAATTTCTCCGCTCGCGCCGTGACCCGAACCTGCGCCGTCCGGCCAGTTGGGCCTTCGACGTGATCCTGATTGGGTTGCTGTTCTATGTGGCCTCGAATCAGCCGGGGGGCTGAGCGTTGGGGGGATGGGCAACGTGCCTAAACACGCCTTCCCGCTCTGGCTCTCGCCGCGCTACTATGCGGGCATGACCGTAACCGGTGCGTGGTGGTGGCCCAGCTCTGCTTGGGCTTAAGCCGCGCTGTCCTTTTTTGCCGACTGCAACGCGCCCAAGTGGAGATCAATCCACTGGGCGCGTTTTCTTTTGATCCTTTCCCCCATCCAAGGAGCCACATGACTGCACCTTCTTTTCCTGCCCCACGCACCGCCCTGAAGGTGGCTGTGCGCGAACTGAATGCCGATCTGGACACTCCCGTGACCGCGTACCTGAAGGTGGCGCAGGGCGACCGCGTCAGCTTTTTACTGGAAAGTGTGGAGGCGGGCGAGAAATTGGGCCGCTACTCGTTTATTGGCGTGGGCGAAAGCGGGCGCTTTGAGTACCACGCCGGACAGGTGCGGAGTACAGGCGCATTTGGCGACTACGAGGGCGCGGAAGCCGATCCGCTGGCCCGCCTGTATCACTCGGTGACCCGGCCCGTGCGTGTCCCCGCCGGACTGCCCGCCCTGATCGGCGGCGCGGTGGGCTACGCGTCTTACGACATTATCCGCGCCTACGAACGCCTGCCCGACACCAACCCTGACGAACTGCAGGTGCCCGACGCCCTGTTTATCGCGCCGCGTGGCGTGGTGATTTACGACCACCTGCGGCACCGGTTGCTGGCGGTGGCGACTGCTGAGGCGCAGGAAGAGGCCGAAGCGCAGGCCGACACTCTCTCGATGAAGCTGCGGGGGCCACTGCCCGCCGAGATTCCCGGCACAGAAGCCACCGACGCGCCGCAGTTTTCCAGCAACTTCACGCCGCAGGGGTACATGGACGCCGTGGAGCAGGCGTTGGAATACATCCGCGCTGGAGACATTTTTCAGGTGGTGCCCTCGCAACGGTTTAGTGCCGACCTGACGGTGCATCCGTTCGCGCTGTATCGGGCGCTACGCCGAGTGAATCCCAGCCCGTATCTGGGGTATTTGGCGCTTGGAGACGTGACGTTGGTGGCCAGCAGCCCCGAAAGCCTGCTCAGGAGCGACGGCCAGACCATCATCACCCGGCCCATCGCGGGTACACGGGTACGCGGCCAAACCGACGAGCAGGACGCCGCACTGGCCGCTGAACTGCTGGCCGACGAAAAGGAACGCGCCGAACATCTGATGTTGGTGGACTTGGGCCGCAACGACATTGGCCGGGTCAGCACCTACGGCAGCGTGCGCGTGCAGAACGCCTTTTCTATCGAGAAGTACAGCCACGTCATGCATATCGTGTCCACCGTAACGGGCCAGTTGCGGGAAGGCCAAACCCCGCTGAACGCCCTTGCCAGCGTGCTGCCGATGGGCACCGTGTCGGGCGCACCCAAAATCCGGGCCATGCAAATTATCGACGAACTCGAACCCACCCGGCGCGGGCCGTATGGCGGAAGTTTCGGCTACATCGCCTTCGACGGCAGTTTGGACATGGCTCTCACGCTGAGGACGATGGTCATTGCGGGCGGCAAAGTGCATATTCAGGCCGGAGCCGGAATCGTGGCCGACAGCGACCCCGCCAGCGAGGAGCAGGAAACGCGCAGTAAAGCGGCGGCACTGATGCGGGCGGTGGAGATGGCGGCAGGGGGGCTGTGAAGGGATCGTGGATCGTAGATCGTGGATTGGGTGGGCATGACCGTTCCCGCCGAGTCTTCGCCGGGAAGTTTGAAACGACTGGAAGTGTGGCGCGACGGCATGACCCTGACTGAAGGCGTGTACAGCATCAGTAAAGTGTGGCCTAGAGAAGAGATTTACGGCCTGACCTCACAAGCCCGCCGTGCCGCCGTATCTATTCCGGCCAACATTGCCGAGGGCGTTGGGCGCGGATCGCCACGCGAAATCATGCGGTTCACACGTATTGCGCTGGGCAGTGCCTACGAACTCCATACCCTGCTTCATCTGGCTCTGCATCTCGAATACGGCGACCTGCCTGCCACAACCACGATCCTGACAGACTTAGACCGCCTCTTCAAACGTTTGAACCGTTTCATTACTTATCAGGAGACCCGACTGTGACTTCCCACCACGATCCACGATCCACGATCCACGATCCGATCAGCGTCCTTCTGATCGACAACTACGACTCCTTCACCTACAACCTCGTGCAGTATTTTGGCGAACTGGGCTGCGAACTGACCGTGTGGCGCAACGATGAATTTACGCTGGAGCAGGTGCGGATGCTGAACCCGGATGCGGTGGTGGTGTCGCCGGGGCCGTGTACGCCGCTGGAAGCAGGCCTGAGCGTGGATGTGATTCGGGAGTTGGGGCCAAGCGTGCCGATGCTAGGTGTCTGCCTCGGTCATCAGAGCATTGGCGAGGCGTTCGGGGCACGGGTGGGGCGGGCCATCTTGCCCGTACACGGCAAAACCAGCCCCGTGCAGCACGACGGCTCCGGCCTGTTCGCGGGGCTGGCAAACGGCGTGACCGTGACCCGCTATCACTCGCTGGTGGTGCGCGACTTACCGCCCGAATTGGTGGCGACGGCGTGGACGCAAGACCCGCAGGAACAGATCGTAATGGCGCTGCGTCACCGCGAGTATCCCGTGTACGGCGTGCAATTTCACCCCGAAAGCATTGCCACGGAAGGCGGTATGGCGATGCTGGGCAACTTTTTGGACGTGGTGCGGCAACACCAAGCGGCTAAGGTAGGGGCATGATCTCGGATTTTGCAAGAGCTTGCGCCCCCACTCCATCGGAGTTGTTATGATTCACACCCGCCTGATGAACAGCGAGCAATTGACGCAGGAAGAGGCGGCGGGCTTTATGCGCGAGGTGATGGCGGGCGACGTGAGCAGCGTGCGCTTGGCGGCGGCGTTGGCGGCCCTGCGCGTGCGCGGCGAAACACCTGCCGAAATTGCCGGATTTGCACAGGCCATGCGCGAAAACGCCGTGCGCGTGAACGTGACCCCGCGTGAAGTGTTGTTAGACGTGGTGGGCACGGGCGGCGACGGGGCGCACACCTTCAATATCAGTACCACGACGGCTTTTGTGGTGGCTGGAGCAGGCGTCCCCGTTGCCAAACACGGCAACCGGGCCGCCAGCAGCCGCGCCGGAAGTGCCGATGTGCTGGAATCGCTGGGGGTGAATCTGGACGCCGGGCCAGACCTGATTGCCGAGGCCGTGAATACGCTGGGCGTGGGCTTCATGTTCGCCCGCAACTATCATCCTGCCCTGCGCCACGCCGCGCCCATTCGCGCTGATTTGGCGGCCCGCACAGTGTTCAACATTCTGGGCCCGCTGTCTAATCCCGCAGGGGCCACTCATTTGGTGGTGGGCGTGTATAGCCCCGCCCTCACGCGCCCGATGGCCGAAGTGTTGCGCTTGCTGGGCACCAAAGGCGCGATGGTGGTCAACGGCAGCGGGCTGGATGAATTTACGGTCAGCGGCCCCAATACCCTGACCACGCTGCACGGCGGAGAACTCACCGATTCGGTGCTGCATCCTGAAGACGTGGGCGTGAGCCTGCACCCCAAAGAGGCGATTGTGGGCGGCACGCCTGCCGAGAATGCCGAGATTACCCGCGCCCTCCTGACAGGTGGCGGAACAGCGGCCCAGCGCGACATCGTGGCCCTGAATTCGGGGGCGGCCCTGTGCGTGGCCGGACAGGTGGGCAGCATCCGCGAAGGCGTAGCGCAGGCGCGGGCGGTGATGGCAAGCGGGGCGGCGTGGGAGTTGTTGCAGCGGTACGCGGCGTTTACGCGGGGGGAAACGTTGGCCTAGACTTGTCTCAGACGGCTTCCCGGCACGCCCGGTCTACCCGCCCCAACAGCGTTGGGATGCGGTGAGGGCCAGCCATCTGCCGCAGATGCTCTGCTGCGTCCAGCACGTCTATTCCGGCGGCGGTGACATACAGGGGCCGAATGGCCGACCCACGCTGCACCGCCTGTGCATGAGCCGACCCCCGAAAAGCCGTTTTAGCCACCCCAATCACCGGAACCGCCCCACCCAACGCATCAAACAGATGCCAGCCTAGGCCGGGGCTTTCCTGTGCGTCTAGCGTCACGTAACCATCTATGACGACTGCGGCCAGTTGCGGGGCCAGCGGCTCCAGCACAGGCAGTAAGCAGGGCAATTCCCGCTTATAAAACGCCCCCGGTACGTAGGGCGCGGTCTGCGGGACAGTGTGCAGCCTGACCTCCGTTTCCTGCGCGTCGCCCCAATTTTCAAACAGCAGTGCGGCGGTGCGGGCGCTGCCATCTTCGCGGTAATCCACGTCTACGCAGGCCAGAATCACTTCGGCGGCAGCATCAGCTTGCCTTCCAGCGGGGTACTCAGCACGATGCTGGTATCGCAGGTAAAACCCATCTGAATCAGTTCGCCCAGCATGGTTTCCAGTGCGCCTACATCGGGCACCGCCACCTTTAGGATGCAGGAATTGTCGCCCGTGACCGAGTGGCATTCCAGCACGCTATCGCTGCGGGTGGCCCAGCGCACCAGCGTCGGATCGTTGCGCCCGCTGTCCTGCACGCCAATAAAGGCCGTGATGGTGCGGCCCAGTGGTTTGGGAGCCACGCGAATACCGTAGCCGAGGATAATTTGGGCGTCTTCTAGGCGGCGCACACGTTCGGTCACGGCGGGAGCGCTGAGGCCCACGCGCCTGCCCAGTTCGCGCATAGACAGGCGGGAATCGGTTTGCAGTTCTCCCAAAATACGGTGATCAAGAGGATCGAGCGACCCGCCGGAATGCTTCATCCATGCAGCCTAGCACCCTGTATTGGCATATGAAAAGTCCAGCATGGCGTTTGAGAGTTTTCTGTGCGCCAGACCCGCTGCTCTGCCCGGTGTGCGCTCCTTCCAAAGGGCACGCTGGGCAGCCAGAATAAAGGTCAATCAGATCACGTTTTCCTTCTCCCAGACACCCCGGAGGCGTCCATGCCCAGTGCCCATACCCTGCACCCCCAAGCCACCACCCGCTCCCAAATGATGCTGCCCCGCAACCACCGCGCCCCCAAATGGGCCGACGTACCCGACGAGCAGTGGTACGACTGGAAATGGCAACTAAAGAACCGCATCAATACGGTAGCCGAGCTGGAAGAAGTGATCCGCCTGACCGAGTCCGAGCGCATCGGAGCCAGCGCAGAAGGCATCTTCCGGCTGGATATCACGCCCTATTTTGCCAGTCTGATGGACGCCGAAGACCCGACTTGCCCGGTGCGGCGGCAAGTCATCCCGACCCATCACGAATTAGAGCCGTTTATGTCGATGATGGAAGACAGCCTCGCGGAAGACAAGCATTCGCCCGTGCCCGGCCTTGTTCACCGCTACCCCGACCGCGTGCTGATGCTGGTGACGACGCAGTGCGCCTCCTATTGCCGCTACTGCACCCGCAGCCGAATCGTGGGCGACCCCAGCGAAACGTTTAATCCTGCCGAGTACGAAGCGCAACTGAATTACCTCCGCAACACGCCCCAAGTCCGCGACGTGCTGTTGTCGGGCGGCGATCCGCTGACGCTTGCGCCCAAAGTGCTGGGCCGCCTGCTGGCCGAACTCCGCAAGATCGAGCACATCGAAATCATCCGCATCGGCACCCGCGTGCCCGTGTTTATGCCCATGCGCGTGACGCAGGAACTCTGCGACGTGCTGAGCGAAAACCACCCGGTCTGGATGAACATTCACGTGAACCATCCCCGCGAAATTACGCCGGAAGTGGCCGATGCCTGCGACCGCTTGACGCGTGCGGGCGTGCCGCTGGGCAACCAAAGTGTGCTACTGCGCGGCGTGAACGATCACGCGGTCATCATGCAAAAGCTGTTGCGCGAACTGGTCAAAATCCGCGTGCGGCCTTACTACATCTATCAATGCGACCTCGTGCACGGCGCGGGTCACCTGCGGACTACCGTCAGCAAGGGGCTGGAAATTATGGAAAGCCTGCGCGGGCACACCAGCGGCTATTCCATTCCCACCTACGTGGTAGACGCACCCGGTGGCGGCGGCAAGATTCCGGTGGCCCCCAACTACGTCCTCTCACACAGCCCCGACAAGCTGATTCTCCGCAACTTTGAAGGCTACATTGCCGCCTACAGCGAGCCGAACGACTACACCGGGCCAGATATGGCCGTGCCTCCGGAATGGCAGCGCAAGGAACCCGGCCAAAGCGGAATTTACGGCTTGATGGAAGGCGAGCGCATTTCCATTGAACCCAAAGAGTTTGCCGAAAGCCGCCACCGCCCCGGCTCCACGCAGCACCGCCTGAACAGCCGCGAAGACAAATGGGCCGCGCACGGGATCGGCGTAGAGGTAAGTGTCACGGACACCGCGCCGGATGGGATGGTTCAGGTGCCGATGAGTGGGGACTGAGCGAGAATAGGGCATGGAGACTTACGCCCGCCTCATGATCGAATTCCTGCCCAATGCCCCTGATGATGCTTGGCTGTGGTTCGCCTGTGATTCCAACTATGACGGTAATGGTCAGTTGATCAAGTGGATGATCGAGCAGCCTACCTGCCCAGAAGCGGCGGCCTTGGCAATCTATTGGTATTCGGGAGCAGGGTTTTACGCTCAATATCAGACGCGGGAACAGGTGCCAGATCACAGCCGAGACCAATTTGATGTTCTGCAAAGCCTACAGCAGAGATTCTTGGGTGGGTTCTACCGCAAAACTGCTGTGGGGTTCGACCCCAGAAACGACCCTACGCCGATTGGCATCCTAGAAAGGCCCGGCTACGATTGGGTGGCCGGAGAACCTCACGCTGAATCTCTGCCTGCTGGTGTGAAGAACGCCTTAGCTGGAACTCAGTTTGGTGTGATGAATATGCCCGAAGGCTGGGTAGAAGGGATGCCCCTAGAGATCAACGCCGTAGTTGAGCAGGAATATGAAGACGAAGAATAAATCTGCATGCACTCAGGAGTTTTTATGACCACCATCCCCCAACCTAAAACCCAACCCCGCCAACCCATCCTCAAAACTCCGCTTCCCGGCCCCAAAACCGCCGCCATCATGGAGCGGGACAGCAAGCACCTGTCTACGTCCTACATGCGCCCTTACCCCTTCGTCCCCGATCATGGCGAGGGCGTCTGGCTGACCGATGTGGACGGCAACACCATGCTGGATTTCTTCGCGGGAATTGCCGTAAGCACCACCGGACACGCGCACCCGCATGTCGTGAAGGCTGTGCAGGAGCAAATCACCAAGTTTACCCACGTGTGCCTGACCGACTACCCGCAGGAAATTACAACCAGTTTGGCCGAACGCCTGATCGCGCACGTAGAAAAGCCGGGCGAGAAGTGGCGGGCCTTCTTTGGCAACAGCGGGGCGGAAGCAGTGGAAGCCGCCGTTAAACTGGCCCGCAACCACACCGGGCGCACGCACATCATTTCTACACTGGGCAGTTTTCACGGGCGCACCTACGGCGCAATTACGCTGACCGGCAGCAAAACCAATTACAAGCGCGGCTTCGGGCCACTGCTGCCGGGCGTGTCGCACGTGCCGTACCCCAACCCCTTCCGCCCACCGCTGGGCAGCGACGCCCAATGGTGTGGCGACGCCGTGCTGGATCACATCAAGCTGCTGTTTACCACCGTCATTCCTGCCGATGAAGTGGCCGCGATCATCATCGAGCCGATGCAGGGCGAAGGCGGCTACATCATTCCGCCGATGGGTTTCCTGAAGAAGCTGCGCGGCTTGTGTGACCAGCACGGCATTCTGCTTATTTTTGATGAAGTGCAGTCGGGCATGGGGCGCACCGGAAAAATGTTCAGCTTTCAGCAATTCGAGGAATACGGCGGCGTGCAGCCCGACATCATCACGATTGCCAAGGGGATCGCGTCGGGCATGCCCATCAGCGCCATGCTTGCCAAAGAAAGTGTGATGACGTGGCCGGTGGGATCGCACGGCAGCACCTTCGGCGGGAATCCGGTGGCCGCCGCCGCCGCCCACGCCACGCTAGACCTGCTGGAAGGCGTGGTCAAGCACCCCGGCTGCGGTTCCGACCTGATGACCAACGCCGCGCAGGTGGGCGACTACATTCTGAGCGAGCTTCGACAGATGCAGACCGAGTTCCCGTTTTTGGGCGACGTGCGCGGCAAGGGGCTGTTTATCGGCATGGAGTTTGTAAAGCCCGATGGTTCCCCAGATGGCAAACTGCGTGACGCGGCCAGCATGGCCATGTTCGAGCGCGGCCTACTGAACTTGGACTGCGGTGAATCGGTGATCCGCATCAGCCCGCCGCTGACGCTGACGCGCGAAGAGGCGGCAACGGGGTTGGAAATTATGCGGGCGGCTTTGCGGGGATTGGGCGGGTAAATTTTCATTTGAGTTGGAAAGTGAACCCCCCCGTTGCTGGCGCAACGCCCCCCCTTGAGGGGAGGACATAAGCTGTTGCGCTCCCCTTGAGGGGGGCTGGCTGCGAAGCAGACTGGGGGGTTTACACGCGGCTCAAATTTGACTTGGAAGGTGAACCCCCCCGTTGCTTTGCAACGCCCCCCTTGAGGGGAGGACAATTGCTGTTGTGCTCCCCTCGAAGGGGGCTGGCCGCAAAGCAGACTGGGGGGTTTCATTGAGGGCTTGGTCTGAATCAGATCCGGCTCTCAAACCTTTTTACTCTGCCCGTGTTACGCTGTGGTCAGAACGGCGCAAGCATTAGCCCCTCAATCTCGCCCCCCAAAAAGGAGGATTCCCCATGACCGCCATCCAGACTGAATCTCCCTCCGCACCTGCCTACGGCGACCCGGCCCGCACCGGGTACGCCGCTGAGGTGGTGGCGAATGCCTTTTTGGAACTGGCACGGGCAGAGGGCCGCACGCTGACGCAGATGCAGGTGAATAAACTGGTGTTTATCGCGCATGGGTGGGCATTGGCGCTGATGGGCCGCCCACTGACCTACAACACTTTTCATGCGTGGCAGCGCGGCCCGGTGGCCCCCCGGCTGTGGGAGCATTGGCGCACGCTGGGACGGCAGCCTATTCGTGAAACGTTGCCCGTGTCGGCAGCCGAACCCCGACTGGAAGACGACGCAGACGCGCTGAATTTGATTCGGGGCATCTGGGCTACGTATGGGCAAAAGAGCGGTGAGGAACTGTCGAACCTCACGCATCTGCAAGGCAGCCCTTGGGCGCGAACCTACGGCCTCTCCAACGACCTGATTCCCAACGAGATTACCCGTGAGTACTACGTGGATCTCCTGCGCGGCGCGTGACCTCAGAGCCGCCCAGCACCCAAACATCTGGCACGCAGACGCCCATTTCTCCCCCGCCCTCAACCCTCGTGCAAACCCTGCAAGGTGGCCTACACCGCGAAGAACAACGCACGCAGCAGCAGCGGCAATTGGATCTGGCCCGCCGTACCGAAGAATTCAACCAATTTCGTGCCCTGTACCGTTGGCGGCTATGGATTGGGAGCGCTGTGTTTCTGATTGCGGGAACGTGGTTGGTGGCCGACGTGGTGCTGACGCTGGCAGTAGGCTGGGGAACCTTGAAAGGCTCGCCCTTTAAATTGGAAAGCAGCGTGGTCATCGCCTTTTTGACGACCAGCACAGCAACGGTGATCGGTTTATTTTTGGTCTTCTTGCGCTGGCTGTATCCGCAGGGGCCAGAGCGCAGCACCCCAGAACGAACCGATGAACCGAAAGGGGCAGACCGGGCAGGCTGAGACGAAACTCAAACCAGTTCAGAGCATGTGGCGAGTCCGCCTTGAGGTGGCCCCCTCACCCCTTGCTTCGCAAGGCCCTCTCCCACAAGTGGAGAGGGAGAGTCTTTTCTGCTCCCTATCAAACGGCTTTTGGTTACCAACCTCTAGGCCCTGAACCCAAAGCGCATCGGCATCAATTCTTCTCCATCAGCACTTCATCCAACACCCGCCGCACTTCCGCCGCCTTCACCTCGTCACTGAATCTGTATTCGGCTAGCGTAATCAACGCCTTCCAGAGTGCCCAGCCTCGGCCCCTTGCCCAAGTTGCCCCATCCAGCGGCAGCCCAGCGCGGAAGGCTTGGCGGCTCTGGCCTTCAAACAGCGTCCACGCGATGCTGAGGTCACAGGCGGGATCGCCTACGCCCGCACAGCCGAAGTCGATGACGGCGCTGAGGCGTCCACCCTGCACCAACAGATTTCCGGCAGCCACGTCGCCGTGAAACCAAACAGGTGGGCTATGCCAACTGGCAGACAGAGCCATTTCCCAGACTTCTAGCGCGGCCTGTGCATCTATGTCGCTGCCCAAATCGGCGATAGCCTGCCGGGTTCCTCTGTCGTAGGTGGTCAGTGGCCCGCCCCGAAAGGCGCTGTGCACACCGGGCGGCGGGCCAGCAGAGGCGTCTATGCTTTGCAGGGCGACTAAAAACTTAGCTAGGGCCATTGCAAACGCGGTCAAATCGCTGGGAGGCCGTTGCAGCGCACTCTCCTCTTCCAGCCAGCCGTACACCGACCAAGGCCAAGGGTAGCCCTCGGCAGGCACACCCAATGCTATCGGTTCGGGGATGGGCAGCGGCAACAGCGAAGCCAACACGGGCAGCCAGCGGTGCTCCTTAGACACCTGCGGCGCGTACCCCTCGGCACTGGGCAAACGCACCAGCAGCTCTGACCCCAAATGGAAGGTTCGGTTGTCCCAGCCGCCCCACGCCACAGGCGTGACGGGCAGGTTGGCCCACTGCGGAAACTGGCCCGCAATAAGCCGCCGAACGAGAGTAGGGGTGATGTCTGGAGTGGGAACGGTCAAAGTGGGGCCAGTCTAAGGGTCTAAGAGTCGAGGGTCTAAGGGCGTGCGGCGGTGGGCTCCTAGCGGTAAAGCCAGCCGACGCCCGAACATTTCGGTTCAGTCCCATCCTGAAAATATCTGCGACAAACTCAAACCAACCTGCTTACACCCGCACGATGTACGCCGAATCGATCACGTCCAGATCGCGGATGGCCTGCAATTGCTCTTGGGTCAGGCCGTCATCGAGGGTCAGGGTAAACAGCGCCTCGCCGCCCTTCTGTGCGCGGCCCAGCGCCATGCCTGCAATGTTTACACCCCATGTGCCCAGCAGGTTGCTGAGTTTGGCGACTGCGCCGGGCTTGTCTTGGTTGCTGGCGATCAGGATAAAGCCCTGCGGTTCCAGTTCCACGCGGTAGTCCCGCAGGCGCGTCAGGCGGGGGCTGCGGCCAAAGACGGTGCCTCCCACCGTGCGGGTGCGCTCTTTTTCCTCGCCACCGCCGCTGAGAACCTTCACGATCACTTCGGTCTGGTAGTCGGGGCTATCGGCCACCTCGCGGATCGCCACGTTCAAGCCGCGTTCTTTGGCTAGGGCGCGGGCATTGATCATGTTGGGCAATTCGTCGGTGCTGCCGCTCAGGTAGCCCACCAACACCGCCGTCACCACCGGGGCCGGGTCTGCGGGGAATTCGCCCTGAAAGGTCACCTCTATGTCGTGTGCGCCAGGGAGCAGTTGCGCCAGAATCCGGCCCAGTTTGCCACCCAAGTCCAGATGCCCGCCCAGCAATTCCAGCGTTTTGGCGTCCAGCGCGGGGGCGTTCACGGCTCCCTTGCTCACGTCGCCTTGCAGCGCGGCCAGCACGCGGGCCACGATTTCCGCGCCCACCCGCTCCTGTGCTTCGCGGGTATTTGCGCCAAGGTGGGCGGTAATTCCCAAGTTGGGGGCAGAGAGGAAAATATGGTCAGCGGTGGGCGGCTCGTCTACGAACACGTCTACGCCCGCGCCGAACAAGTGGCCGGAATGCAGCGCGTCTACCAGCGCCTGCTCCTCGATAATGCCGCCGCGTGCCGCATTCACCACGATGGAATCGGGGGGCATCAGGGCCAGTTCGCGTGCCCCGATCATGCCCGTCGTCTCGTCGGTCAGGGGGGTATGCACAGTCAAGAAGTCCACTTGGGGCAGCAATTCATCCAGCGTAGCGGCCCGTT
Source organism: Deinococcus sp. Arct2-2 (assembly GCF_004801315.1). GTDB lineage: Bacteria > Deinococcota > Deinococci > Deinococcales > Deinococcaceae > Deinococcus. The sequence continues at coordinate 63,122 of NZ_SSNW01000004.1, read as the reverse complement.
TCACACCCAAGCGCTCAAATTTGCTGTCTGGTACGTAGGGATCGAAGGCCACCACATTCAGGCGCAGGCCCTGTGCGCGGTCGGCCACGATGGAACCGATGCGCCCCAAGCCCACGATACCCAGCGTGCGGTCTTTGAGTTCCAGCCCCAAAAATTTGCGATCCCACACGCCTTGCCGGGTCTTGCTGTCGCTGCGGGTCAGGCCACGTGCGGCAGCCATCAAGTGCATAATCGCCAGTTCTGCGGCGCTCACATTGTTGCTTTCGGGCGCGTTCAGTACCAGCAGTCCGCGCAAGCTGGCGTAATCCAGATCGATGTTGTCTACACCCACGCCGCCGCGTCCGATCACTTTCAGGCGCGGGCCAGCGGCGTCGATCAGTTCGCGGTCGACTTTGGTACGGCTGCGGGTAATCAGCGCGTCGTATTCGGGCAAGCGGCGCAGGATTTCTTCACGCGGCATATTACCCTCGTAATCTAGCTCGAAGCCGTCATGCACGAGGTTTCCGGGGTTCATCTCGTCGCAGATCAGCACGCGCAGGGGCGTGGTAGGTACGGCAGGAGCAGTGGGCAGGGGCGCAGTCATAGTGTCAGGGTAAGCGTCCGGGCGAAGGCGTGCAGGCAGATGGCTAGGGCAAGGGTAGGTTTCTCTGCACTCGGCCCTCTCATGAAGTCTTCATGGGTGTGATGGGGGATAGATATATTTTTTAGGCGCGCCTAAACTTAGGCCCATGTCTGTGCCCCCGCCTGCTTCTGGCTCCACTGCCACTCCCCCGCCGCCCTCCACTTTAGACAGCCGCATGACTGCCCGCGCCACCGAGATTTTGAACAAGCGTGGCAATCGGCGCGGCGTGGCCCGCATCCTGCCGTTTATGGGGCCTGCCATCATCGCCTCTATCGCCTATATGGATCCGGGTAACTTTGCCACCAATATTCAGGGCGGAGCGCAGTTTGGCTACGGCCTGCTGTGGGTCATTTTGGTAGCCAACCTGATGGCGATGCTGATTCAGAACCTCAGCGCCAAACTGGGCATCGCCACCGGAAAAAACCTGCCCGAACTGATCCGCGAACGCTGGCCCCGCCCGCTGGTGTGGGCCTACTGGGTGCAGGCCGAAATCGTGGCGATGGCGACTGATTTGGCCGAATTTCTGGGCGCGGCATTGGCTATTCACCTGCTGACCGGGCTGCCGATGATCTGGGGCGCGGTTATTACGGGCATCATTACGTTTTGGCTGCTGACCCTGCAAAACAAGGGCTTTCGCCCGCTGGAAATTGCCATTGGCGGCTTTGTGCTGATTATTGGTGTGGCGTATTTAGTACAACTGCTGATCGCTCGCCCTGAACTGGCCGCGCTGGGCGGCTTTATCCCCAGTTTTCAGGGGCAGGCCAGCGTGTACTTGGCGGTGGGCATCATCGGCGCAACGGTCATGCCACACGTTATTTACCTGCATTCCGCGCTCACTCAGGGCCGCGTGCCTACCGCCAACGACGCCGAAAAGTTGCGTCTGTCCAAGCTGAACCGGATAGACGTCTTGGTGGGGCTGGGCTTCGCGGGCCTCATCAATATGAGCATGCTGGCCGTGGCCGCCGCCACCTTTTTTGGAAAGGGAATCGAGGACGCCGGAAACTTGGAGACCGCCTACCGCACGCTGACGCCTTTGCTGGGGCCAGCCGCCGCCATCGCCTTCGCCGTTGCCCTGCTTGCCAGCGGCATCAGCAGCAGCGCGGTGGGCACGATGGCGGGTCAGGTCATCATGCAAGGCTTCGTGACCTTCAGCATTCCGCTGTGGCTGCGGCGCACGATTACCATGATTCCGGCCTTCGCGGTCATTCTGGCCGGGCTGGACACCACCAGCGTCTTGGTGCTGTCTCAGGTCATCTTGAGTTTCGGCGTGCCCTTCGCGCTGGTGCCCTTGCTGATGTTTGCCGCCAACCGGGGCGTGATGGGCGTGTTGGTCAGTCGCCCGGTCATTACGGCGCTGGGCTGGTGCTTTGCGGCCATCATCATCGGCCTGAACGGGTATTTGCTGTGGGGGGCATTTACGGGGTGAGGGGGAAGGGCGTCTAAGGGTCTAAAGGTCTATGGTCTAAGGAGGGGCAATCGCTTCGCTCACTCACCCCCTCCCAACCTCCCCCCTCAAGGGTGAGGAGCTAACAGCCCAAGACCCTTGACCCTTAGACCCTTTCCCCACAAACGCCCTCACCACTCACACCTCCTCATCCTCCAGCACGGCCTGAATAGTATTCCGCGCAATCTCGGCAAACGCAGGATTGGTGTGAAGGTAATACGGCAGGGCGCTGAGGGCAATGACTAAGGCCAGCCCCCGCGCCCGCTGCCATGTGCCTTCGTCTACATTCAGGGCGTGCCGGAACACCTGCCGCGCTTCCGGCGGGAGAATGCTCCACGCGACATTGAAGTCGCTGGCCGGATCGCCTGCACCCAGCGAACCCATGTCTATGACGGCACTCAGCCGCCCATCCTGAATCAGCAGGTTGCCGGGCAGCAGATCGGCGTGAACCCACACGGCCTGCCCGTTCCACACCGGAGCTAGGAGTGCCCGCTGCCATGCCTGCGCTGCGGCCTGCACGTTGATCAGGCCATGCGACTGGGCCAAGCCTTCACGGGCGGCAGCATCCAAATCGGTAAGGGTTCTGCGCCCACGCTGAGAAGGCGGTGCGCCGTGCGTGTCCAGCGATTGCAGCGCGGCAATGAACGTCGCCAACTGGGCGGCAAAAGCGCGCGCGTCGGGCAACTGCCCCGGCAGCGGATTCTCTCCGTCTAGCCACGAATAAATAGACCAAGAGCTAGGGTAGTCGGCAGTCGGTTCGCCTCTGCCCAACGGCGCTGGAATCGGCACGGGTAGCAGCGGGGCCAAGCGGGGCAGCCACTCGTGCTCTTTATCCACTTCAGCTTCGTCCACGCCAATTCGGGGCAGGCGCACCACCATGTCATTCCCTAGGCGGTAGAGGGCATGCACCGTGCCGGGCGACAACACGCGGCGTAGCGGCAGGGCGGCCCACTGCGGAAATTGCCCCACCAGCAAGCGTTCCACCAGTACCCCGCTGATGTCAAATTCATTGGCGTGCAGCTTGGGAACGCTCATCGGGGGCAGTGTAGCGCCCGCCTTACTTCAGCACGCCCACAGCCTCTCCGGTCAGGCTCACGTCTTGGGCCAATGCCACAGCCAATTTGCCCCGGTACGCTTTGGCACTGACTTCGTGTACGCCGAGGCGGGCCAGATGCGAGTTCTGAATCTGAGCATCAAACAGAGAAAAGCCCTGCTTGCGCAGATGCGCCGCCAACTGCACCAACGCGACTTTGCTGGCATTGGTGACACGGTGAAACTTGCTTTCGGCAATGAATGCGCCGCCTAGGGCCAAGCCCAAGATGCCGCCCGCCAGTTCGCCGCCCTGCCAGACCTCGAAAGAATGGGCCAGCCCGGTGGCGTGCAAGTGGCTGTACAGGTCGGCCAATTCCTCGCTGATCCACTCGCCGTCGCGGGGGGGCGCACCGGGCAACACGCCCCGGCAGCCCTGCACCACATCGTCGAAGGCGGTGTCTATGCGGACTTCAAAGCGCCCCAATTCGCGCCTCAGCCGCCGCGCGATGTGCAGGCCTTCTTCTTCGGTCAGCGGTACCAATGCCCGCGTAGACACCGTATACCACTGCAAGCCGTCGCCGTTGTCCATCAGGAATGCGCCGCCCGCATACTCCCGCGCCACCTCGCGGGTGATGGGGTCGGAGTGGCGCAGGAAGGGGTCAGCGGTGGGCATAGGGGAAAAGACAGGGCGGGAGTTGTGGATCGTAGAAAAAGCAGGAGAAGGACATCAAGTTATCCTGAATCTACCTGATGTTGGCCCCGATCACCGCCCCTTTCACGCTTAAGCCTTGTACAACACCGCCTGCGTACACCGGAACAGCGCCATCACTTTGCCGTTGGGTGAGCGCACTTCGGCGTCCCAAACTTGCGTGGTGCGCCCAGCATGGACGCTGCGGGCCTCGCAAGTCAGGGTGCCTTCGCGGGCCGTGCCAAGGTGGTTGCTTTTCAGTTCGATGGTGGTAAAACCTGTGGCCGTTTCGGGCAATAACAGCCGCGTGCCGTAGCCGCAAGTGGTATCGGCCAGCGCAATGACGGTAGCGGCGTGAAGAAACCCGTTGGGGGCCAACAGTTCGCGGCGCAAGGTGAGTTCGGAACGCATCAGGCCCGCCTCGGCGTGTGTGAAGCGGATGCCGATCAGTCCGGGCAACATGCCTTCGCCTTGCGCGTCAAGTTCCTGAATGGTGGGGAGCGGGCGGGTGGAGGGAGTGGACATGGGGCCAAGGGTAGCGTGACTGGGCGGGGGTAGGGGGCTGAGGCTGTTGGAGCTTGGTCTAAGGGTCTGAGGGAGGGCAATCGCGTTGCTCATTCACCCCCTCCCAGCCTCCCCCCTCAAGGGTGAGGAGCTAAACCCACGACACCGCCACCTCACAACGTTCCTGTCCGAATGCGTGTGAGGCCGTCGTCCACGCAGTGGGCGGGCCAATTCCATCTCAGAATGAACTGGCAATTCCGCTTCAGATGAACGATTCAGCCGACTTAAAACGCGACAAGATCAATCCTCCCGAGCGGAGCGACCAACTCCCCTGACCCCTTTGGGGGCGGGGGCTGGGGGGTGGGGGAGTCCAACGTGGGACAAGCCCTGACATCCTCAATCAAATCAATCTCAGTGCCTAGGCCCAGCCGACTCCTCCCCCGCCCACATCCGCTGCCGCTTCAACGCCATCCGCAACCCCGGCTCGCGCCCCTCCATACCCCCGCCCGCGCCAAAGTACGAACGCAACAGCCTCAACCAATCGCCGGGTTTCCCCTCACGGGCCGCAATGGGATTCATGATTTCGATACCTGCCAAGAGTTCTTCAGAAGCGGCGGGGCGGTAAGCGTCGGTGTGAATGACGAGTTCGCGGGGCAGGCGTGGGCGGTGCGGAGCTTCTTCGGCGGGCGTGCCGATGGTCAGGGCGGCAAAGGGCAGCACTCCGGCAGGCAGCGCCAGCACATCTATCAGGCCGTCCAGCCCGTTCATGACGCCGCCGATCCAGCAGCCCTGATAACCCAAGAGTTCGGCGGCCAACAGCAAGTTTTGGCCCGCCAGCACCGCGTCGCCAATGCCAAAATGCACGGCGATGGCGGGAAAGTCTCCCCCGGTGTGGCCGCCCACTTCCAAGAGCCGCGAGACCCGGTGGACGTCGGCGCAGACTACGAACGCCTCGGAAGCAGTGGCAATGTGCGCGTTGGTGGTCAGGGCGGCCACCGCCTGCCGCGCCACTGGGCTGGTCAGCCGAATCAGCGAATACAGTTGCGCGGTGGCGTCGGTGGGCGCACGCTGCGCGGCGTGCAGGATGACCTCTAGGTGTTCGGGCGGCAAAGGCAGCGGCGAGCCGTTTTCTTGCGTGCGGTACTGCCGAACAGTGCGATGGGCGTCAAAAAAGGCGCGAACTTCATCGGGGGTGCGGGGGAGCATGGCAGGAGTCTAGAGGGTGAATCGTGGAGTGAACAGTTTGGGTTGATAGGCAATGCCAAGGGCGTGGTTTTTCTTGTGGCTAGCCCAGAACACCGCCGCCAATTCCGTGTGAGGCCGTCATCCGCGCAGCGGGTGAGCCAATTCCAGCTTAAAGACGACTGGCAATTCCGCTTCAGATGAACGAGCAAGCCGAGTCTGAATACGACAAGATCAATCCTCCTCAGCGGACTCGCAGAGCTGCGAAGCAGAGCGACAAACTCCCCTGCACCCTTTGGGGGCTGGGGTGTGGGGGAAGCCAACGTGGGACAAGCCCAAAAAACCGCCCTTCCCCCCGCAGACGCCCCCGCCCTAGTCCTCTTCCCCATCCTCCAACGGAGCAAACAGACGGTCTAAGTCCTGCGTCGTCAATTGCGTGGCGTCACTTAAACCGCCATCTAGAATCCCGCGTGCCAGCGCCGCTTTCCGGGCCTGCAAATCCAGAATCTTTTCTTCAACACTGCCCGCTGCAATCAGCTTGTACACGAAGACGGGCTTGTCTTGCCCAATCCGGTAAGCCCGGTCGGTGGCCTGATCCTCGGCGGCGGGATTCCACCACGGATCGTAATGAATAACGGTATCGGCGGCGGTGAGGTTCAGGCCCACGCCACCCGCTTTGAGCGTAATCAGGAAGACGTGCGTTTCTCCCGACTGGAAGGCGTCGATCTGCTCCTGACGCTTCTGCGTTTGCCCCGTGATCTTGGAATACGGAATGTTGCGGGCCTTGAGGGTGTCTTCCAAGTGACCCAACAACGTCGCAAACCCGCTGAAAATCAGGACGCGGCGGCCCTCTTCAATCATTTGCGGCAAGTTGGATTCCAGCCAGTCCAGCTTGGCGTTGCCCTTCACCTTGCGGGCGGCGTCCAATTTCACGAGGCGCGGATCGGTGACGGCCTGCCGGAGTTTGAGGAGAGCGTCCAGAATGGCGATGGTAGACCGCGCCAGCCCCCGCGCCTGCAACTCTTCGCGCACGCGGCTTTCCATCGTCACGCGCACGGTTTCGTAGAGGTCGCGCTGATCGCCGTCCAGTGTCACGCGCACCGGAATCTCGGTTTTGGGCGGCAACTCGCGGGCCACATCCCGCTTTTCGCGGCGCAGGATAAACGGGCGCACGCGGGCAGCAAGGGCGGCGCGGCGGTGCGGGTCGCCCTTCTTTTCTATGGGCGTGCGGTACAACTCGCGGAAGGTGCGCTCATCGTGCAGCAGCCCCGGCGCGAGGAAATTGAACTGTGACCACAACTCGCCCAGATGGTTTTCCAGCGGCGTTCCGGTGAGGCACAGGCGGTGGCGGGCGTCCAGACTTCCGGCGGCTTTGGCGGCAGCCGTCTTGCTGTTTTTGATGTTCTGGGCCTCATCCAAAATCAGCATGTGGAAGGCGTGCCCACTGAGGAGTTCCACGTCGCGGGGCAGCAACGGGTAGGTGGTCAGGATCAGGTCGGCGTCGGGAATGCGGCCAAATTCGCTGCGGCGGTCTTTGCCATGCAGGGTCAGCACGCGCAGGCTGGGGGCAAAGCGGGCGGCCTCGGCCTGCCAGTTGCCGATCACGCTGGTGGGGGCCACCACCATGCTGGGGCGGTCTGCACGGCCCGCCGCCTTTTCGGTCAGCAGGTGGGCGAGGGTCATCACCGTTTTGCCCAGCCCCATGTCGTCGGCCAAAATGCCGCCCAGTTCGTACTCGCGCAGGAATTGCAGCCACGCCAAGCCCTGCAACTGGTACGGGCGCAACTCGGCATTCAGGGTCACGGGCGGCTGGACGGGCTGAATGCCGCCAAAGTCTCGCAGCTTGCGCCCCAATTCCAGCAGGCGTTCCGCGCCCACCCAGCGGGCCTGCACCGCACCTTCCAGTTGGGCCAATCGGGCGGCGTCCAGCAGCGGAAGGCGCAGGGGGCCATCGGGAATATCGCGCAAGTTCAGTTCTACCAGCACGCTCAGGATGGCCCGCACCCGTCCGGCAGGCAGGGCCACGCGGCGGCCATCGCCCAGCGCGGCGTAAATGGTTTCCTCGTCCTTCAATTCATTCAGAGCTTCGGGGGTAAACAGGTCAGGTTGGCGGGCGATCAGGTCGGCTAGGACGGGAATCAGGCTCACGCGCTCGCCGTCTACGACGATGCCCAAATCCAGCGTGAACCAGCCGTTGCCGCCGCCTTCCTCGGTTTCGCCGTACCAATCGCTGATTTCGGCCACCGCCAGCGGAAAATCGGGGTGAATATGGATGGTAAAGCCCCGCGCTTCGAGGTCGGTGCGGCCCCCGCGCATAAATTCCAGCCAAGATTCATCGTCGCCTAAAGTCAGCAACTCGCGCAGTTCCCTCGGCACGGCATAGTCTTCGCCATACACGTCCTGCATGGTGGCAAAGCCCGCGCGGGACAGGGCGCGGGTGGCCTGCTTCTCGGCAGCGGGGTCACGGGGCACACGGGTCAGGATGCCGTCGCGGTACACGGTGGGCACGGGCAGCGTAGACACGTCGCGCCCTGCACCCGCACCCGCATCGCGGCCCCGGTTGGCCGCCGACACCACCGGCTCCTGCGGAATAGGCAAACCGCCATACGCGGGGCGCAACTCGGCCAGCGGGAAGGTTTCGGTTTTCATGACCATCGTCCAGCGCTCGTAGGTGGGACTGGTCACGGTGCGGCCCATCAGGTGCAGTTGAGGCGTGAAGGGCAAGCGTTCCTCGCGCACCTGCACGGTTTGGGGCACGGGCAAGGGCGCACCCGCCGCCGTAATCGCGTGGGCCAAGGCTGCGGCCTGCGCGGGCGACACGGTGGGGCCAGCCAAGAAACGGGCCACCTGTTCGGGCGCGGTGTGGGTGGTCACGCGCACCAGTTGGGACTCGGTGGGGCGCACCAGCCAAGGCCGGGGCAAGGGCAACACCACGCCGCCCGCTGTACTGCCCTCGACTGTCAGGGTCGGAAACTGCATCCCGCGTTCGTCGGTGGCCCACCCCGGCATACCCTGCACCGACTCGCCCCGGTGCAGCGCGGCGTCGGCGGTTTCCCAGCACAGGCGGCCCGAATCCAGCATCAGCTCAATCAGCAGGTCGGTGGCCGGGTGGTCGCCCAGCGCGTGCAGGGTTTCGTCCCAGCGGCCCGGCAGGTGGGCAGCGGTAGCAGCCACTTCCAGCAGGCGCAGCAAATCGGCGTCGCGGCGGGCAAAGGCCGGAGCTGCCGACAGGTTACGCGGCAAACCGTAATGCTCGGCAGACCGCGCCTCGGCCACGTCGCCGCGCACGGGCACACGCATCACGCCCACCGCCACGCGCCGAATGCTGCCGGGGCCACCCTGAGAAGTCACGGGCATAATCCGCAGCACGTAGCGCAACTCGTATTGCCGCCCGCGCCCACCCGACTTCTTTTCATCAAAACTGGAGAGCCACTGTTGGGCGCGGGCATCCAGCGCTTCTACAGCGGGTGGGCTGGCTGCCCCTGCCTGACCCGCATCCGGGCCACTCCCTGTAACTACAGCAGATTTCAGCGCGGGGCGGGGCGAATCGGGCGCGTCGGCAGACAGCACCAGCGCCGCTACATGACGGCAGCGGTAGCGCCCGCAGGTGCAGCCCGTAGAGCGCAGCACCGGATCGGGCGGCGGCGTCAGTTCGGCCATCGCGTGGTAATCGGTGCCGCCGTCGCGCACAGTCGCGGTGGCCCGCCAGCCTGCATCCGTCCACTCGCGCACCACGTCCGACACGGCTTCTTGGCGCAGCGCCAAGGCCTGCGCCGCCGTATCCAGCCCAAAGCCGGGCGGCAAACGACTGAGCTTCACAGCGTCCCCCCAACCAGCAAGGGGCGCTCTAGACGGCAGGCAGCAAGAACAAACACATCCTGAAGTCTAGCGCAGACTGCGATTGAAACTGCTTGACTTGATTCCTTTTGGGGGAGTTGGGGTGTGGGCTATGGGTGAACCCTCCCGTTGCTCCGCAACGCCCTCCCTTAGAGGTGGGGACAACTGCAGTTGCGCTCCCCTTGAGGGGGGCTGGCTGCGAAGCAGACTGGGGGGTTTACACGCCATCGTTATTCTGAGTTGGAAGGTGAACCCCCCCGTTGCTGGCGCAACGCCCCCCCTTGAGGGGAGGACTAGAGATTTTGCGCTCCCCTTAAGGGGGGCTGGATGCGAAGCAGACTGGGGGGCTTACACGCCAACGTCATTCTGAGTTGGAAGGCGAACCCCCCGTTGCTGGCGCAACGCCCCCCTTAAAGGTGGGGACAACGGCTTTGCTGCACCTTAATCGGACGTTGCTCAAGGCCCAAGCCTTCCTCTCCCAGCCCTGCTTCGTAACCCAAGCGGCAACTTTTCACACCTTGGGCGCGTACTTTAGAGAATATGCCGGACATCAACGCTGCCACGATTTTCACTGTTGCCCGCACCGGCTCCCGTGTGGTGCGGTACTTAATTCGTCCTGCACAGCGTTTGCCCAACAGTTCCATCAGTCTGATGAAGGGCGGGCGTGATCCGTGGTTGCCTGCACCCACCGGGTCTGCCGCCGATACGGCCAGCCGTGCCAGACGCGCTGGAAGCCGAGTTCGGCGAATGTTGGGACTGGTGGCCCTACTGATTCTAGGCTTGCTGGGAGCCTTGCTGATTGGGCCTTTGCTGCTGCTGCTCGGCATCGGCACGGCGTCGGGCAGCGACGTAGCCGGAATCTTGCTGGCCCTTACGTTGGCGGTGGCGGCGTTCGGCACGTACTGGACGGCCCGCCGCGCCCGCCAGATTCTTCATGCGCCAGAAGACACCCTGCCGCCCACCACACTCGATATGGCCGGAGCCGCCGCCCACGACGAGGCCGCGCTGCTGGCAACCCTGCGCCTGCACGAGCGCACGCTGCCTGCCCCGGCCCGCGCCGCGCTGCACGCCACCGCCATCGCCACCCGCGACGCCCTGCGCGTCACGGCCCACGATCAGGCGCTGGGCCGCGACACCTACGACGCCCAACAAGCCGCCCGCCGCGACCTGCCCGACCTGCTCAGCACCTACCGCGCCGCGCCACCCACCGCCGCCGCCGACCTAGAACTGCTGATGCAACTGGGCCACATCGAGCGCCGAATGCGGGCCGTGAGTACCGAGCGGGCCGGACAAGGCCAGCGCAAATTGGAAGCACACGGGCGCTACCTGAAAGACAAATACAGCCTCAGCGAAGACCTTAAGGAACCGAAGTAGGCCAAAGTTTATCTGGTTATCTGGAAATGAACCGAGCCAAGACCGAAAAAGGACAACGGACTTAGTCGCTCAGAGTGGCTGCTCTACTCCGGTACAGCTTCCGAATGAGGGTCAGCTTCAGGCTTGATCTAGGCATGCTGTTGGCAGGGGTACGGTCTGGCGGGCTGCGGAGCCTCAGGATGAAGTGTGATGTTTTTCTCTGGGCGTGCCCCCCTCCTTCTGACCGCTTCTCTGCTGTTGGGCGGGGTGGGTTTAGCGCAGGCCCAAGCTCTTGCTACCCCGTCCGGAGCCGCACTGGACAGCATTCCTGTTGTTCGGGTGGTGCGAACGGGTGAGGTGGTGCCGGGTACGCCCGCCGACCTGAACGCCAGCATTACCGTGCGGTACGGGCCAGCCAAGCCGAATGCGGTGCTGCTGCTGATGCCGGGATTCTTGGGCGGTGCGGGCAGTTTTGACCGACTGGCGCGGCAAATCGTGGCGCTTGATGGGGGGGTGGCGGTGTGGGCCGTAGACCGCCGCTCCAACTTGCTGGAAGCGGGCGCGGCTATTGCCAACGCCAACCCCGCCGAACTTGTCCGCATCGTGCAGCAGGGCCTTCCGGCGCGGCCCACTCCTAGTTTGACCTTTATGAAGAATTGGGGACTAGATACTACCCTGCGCGATTGGCGCGAAGCCGTGCGCGAGGCCCGCACGTTGACGCCAAATGTGTTTATCGGCGGGCACTCGCTAGGCGGCACATTGACTAGCCTGTATGCCGGATACGATTTCGGCAATGCCCCGTTTGGCGCGGCTCCTACGCCCGACGACCAGATCGGCTTTAAGGGCGTGCGCGGCCTGCTGATGCTGGACGGCGCACCGGGCAACACCACTTCTGACCCGATTTCTTGGGATCAGTATCAGAACGGCAGTGTGGGGCGGCTGGGCTACGTTCCCGGCGTGAACCGCTTAGATCAGATTCCCTATGTCAACAGCGTGGTTTTTAATCCAACCTTTGCCAGCCGCGCCGCTGCTCAGGCCCGCCTTGCGGCTACCGCGCCCGATGCATTGGCTCCGGCAGGAGGCTTGGTGTCTTATCCGGCCACCAACCTCGCGGCGGGCCTGTCTCAACTGGAGCGGCAATATTCGCTACTGCCCTTCCTGACCCTGCGAACCGGGCAGGCCACCAACGCGAGCGCCATTCCCAATCCGTTGCCGCGCCTGTTGGGGGCTACAGAAAACAGCCAATTCGTGCTGGGGCCAGCCAACCAAAGCCAGCCCGTAGGGTGGAAGACAGACGCCGACGCCGCCACCGACCCGCTAGATTTTGTGGGGCGGTTCTGGAATCCGGTCAGCGATTACGCCGAATGGTACTTTCCCATGCGCCTGAGCGTGGATGTGGGCGCGGCGCAACTGGACACGGTGGGCACGCCGTTTGCAACCACTTTGCGCGTTTGGCACACCCGCGCCGTGTCTACCCCGATTCTGGGCATCTCTGCCCAATACGGTATTACCACCGAAAACGACTACCGCCGCTTTGCCGCCTTTACCCGCGCCACCGTGACCACCCACACGCTGCCGGGGGCCAGTCATCTGGATATTACCGTTGCCAAAAGCGATCAGGTGGCCCGCTGGACGCTGGAATGGCTGCGCGGAATTACGGGGCCAGCAATCACGCAGACGGCGCAGACTCCAAACCCCTGATACGCAACTCTGTATTTAATTTCGCTTGGCAACAGTTTTGAGTCGGAAGGTGAACCCCCCCGTTGCTGGCGCAACACCCCCCCTTAGAGGTGGGGACACAAGCTCTTTCGCTCCCCTTGAGGGGGGCTGGCTGCGAACTGGTACAGCTCCGTAGGAGAGCAGACTGGGGCGGGTTACACGTAATCGTCAACCCTCAACGCTTATCGAACTTAGCAGTTATTGGATGTCGCTCTGAGCCGACAGTTCCGGCAACCCCTTCGCCGCTTCCATCAACACCGCTGCGCTGCGTTCCAGTGCAGCCTTCTCCCCTTCCGACAGATCGGGCGTGAGGGTGGCCCCGATGCCGCCCGCGCCCACCACACGCGGCAGGCTGAGGCACGGGCCATACGGCGACGGCCCGCTGACGGTGAGGACGGCGCGGCGATCTCTCAGCACCGCTTCGGCGATCAGGGCCAACGCCGCGCCTACGCCGTAGTTGGTGGCGTGCTTCCCGGCAATAATTTGGGCCGCCGCCCCGCGAGTGCCGTCTTCTATCTCCTGTTTTACGGCGTCGGTCAGGTCAAGCACCTGCGCCAGAGGCACGCCGCCCACGCTGGCACTGCTCCAGCCCAACACCTCGGAGTCGCCGTGTTCGCCCAGCACCGAGGCGTGAACATGCTGCGGGGCCACGCCCACTTTTGCGGCGATCAGGGCACGAAAGCGGGCGCTGTCCAGCACCGTGCCTGACCCAATGACAGGCTGATTCGGCGCGAGTGTGGCGGTCAGGGCCGTCATGAGGTCAACCGGATTGGTGGCTACCAGCAACACCGCATGGGGCGCGGCCTGTGCAATTTGTGGCACCATCTCGCGGAAAATATCGGCGTTGCGCTTCAGCAGACTCAGGCGGTCTTCGCCGGGCTTCTGGTTCGCGCCCGCTGTGAGTATGACGACGCTGGCCCCGGCCAATGCCTCAAAACCGCCACTGCTGACCCGCACCGGATGAGAGACGGGCGTGGCATGCGAGATGTCCTGCGCTTCGGCCTGTGCCCGCGCCGCGTCCTTGTCTACCAATACCAGTTCGGTGCAACTACCCCGCAGCACCAGCGCAAATCCCGCCGCGCTGCCCACCATACCCGCCCCAACCATGCCCACTTTTGTCATGCGGCTAGCGTAGGGGAACAGGTGAGGGCGGAATGTCAGGATGAAGGAACGGGTGGGAGTGGGAAGAAAAAAGCCCCCGCACTGTGCAGGGACAATCGCTTCAGAATTAAACGGTCTTAAAAATGCAGAAGGTGATCTTCCGGCAAACAAAGATCGCACAGCAACTTCCCATTGTACGTCGTTCCTACATTGAGCAATGTGTATTCTGGGTAGAGCTTCTCGTTTCTATCTGAAGTCCAGACACCACATTTGGCGCATCTATCAGATGTTTGTGTAGGTAGTTTGCCAAATCCGGCTGAAATAGACTCGACATTCGGCCCATTGGATTCCAAAAGATCGTCAATTTCTTTAAGCAGTTTGCTGACAAGAGGAGACATGCCAGAATCTTCGTCTTCAGGATCAGGGTCAGTGACAACGAATGTGATGGTGATGAGTTGCGGTGATGGAATGTCAGTCATATTTGAAGGGATTATGCGGCCCTCTCCGACTATAAATGCGAGTATTTTTTATAGCCGCTCAGCACATATATTCCACTGAACGGCCACATATTTCCTTACTTCAAATGCGCTGCAATCCATCCCGACAGTTCACTAATTTTGATTCTTTCCTGCGCCAACGTGTCGCGGTCACGAATGGTCACAGTGTCTTTCAAACTCTGGTCTGCGCCTTCCGCACTCTGGCCGATGGTGTCGAAGTCCACGGTCACGCAGTACGGCGTGCCGATCTCATCGTGACGGCGGTAGGCCTTGCCGATATTGCCGCTGTCTTCCAGCAAGATTCGCCCTAGCCCCAGCTTTTGCAAGTCAGATTTAATAGAGCGGGCCAGTTCCACCAGTTCAGATTTGTTGCGGGCCAACGGAATCACGGCCACTTTAATGGGCGCAAGGTGCGGCTTCAACTTCAGCACGATGCGTTCGTTGCCGTTTTCAAGTGTTTCTTTGGTAAAGGCCTCGCTCAGTACCGCCAATAGCGCCCGATCTACACCCGCAGAAGGCTCGATGACAAACGGCACGACGGGCTTATTGGTTTCCGGGTGCGGAATGGTCAGCTTGGCAATGCTGTCATTGTTCTCTTCCACGCGGGCGGTCAGATTCAGCTCACCCTGCGCTTTGGTGTGGCTGCCCAAATCGTAGTCACCCCGGTTGGCAATGCCCTCGATTTCCTCGTAGCCCAGCGTGGGGTAATCGTACATCAGGTCGTAGGTGCGCTTGGAGTAGTGGGCCAAATCCTCTTTCGGCACGTCCAGAATGTCGATTTTGCTGCGCGGGATGCCCTGCGCTTCCCACCAGCTCAGGCGTTGTTCCAGCCAGTGCTGGTGCCACGTTTCGTCGGTGCCGGGGGTGCAGAAGAACTCAATTTCCATCTGCTCCAGTTCGCGCACCCGGAAAATAAAGTTGCGGGGCGTGATTTCGTTGCGAAAGGCCTTACCGATTTGGGCGATGCCGAACGGCAGGCGGCGAGAAGTGCTGTCCACGACGTTCTTAAAGTTGACGAAAATGCCCTGCGCCGTTTCGGGCCGCAAGTAGCCGTAGCTTTCCTCGTCGGCCACCGGGCCAATCGTGGTCTTGAACATCATGTTGAAGGGCTTGGGTTCCGTCCAGTCCCCCACCTCGCCGGAAAAGGGATCGCGCACGCCAGCCGTTTTTAGGGCAGCGCTGGCTTCGGCGGGCTTCTTGTTCAGGGCGGCCACCACTGCCGGAAAATTCGCCACATCTTCACCGATCAGTTCCGCGACTTTGGCGATCACATCGGCCTTCTGATCCTTCACCAGATGATCGAGGCGGTAGCGCTTGTTGTTCTTCTTGTTGTCGATCATCGGGTCGGAGAAGGTGGCTTCGTGCCCGCTGTGGCGCAGGACTTGGCGATGCATGATGATGCTGGCGTCGAGGCCTTCCATATCGTCACGCTCGTAGACGTTGGTGCGCCACCAAGCGGCCTTGATGTTGTTTTTGAGTTCTACACCCAGCGGGCCGTAATCGTAGAAGCCTTGCAGGCCGCCGTAAATCTCAGAGCCTTGAAAAATAAAGCCCCGGCGTTTGCACAAACTGACCAGTTCTTCCATAGACATTGCGGGCATGGTTGCTCCTTTTGGCCGCCCGCCGGGGCAACAACAAAAAGAACACGCCCCGGCGATTGGCTCGCCTGGGGGCGCAGTGTGGACTTATGTAGTCCTGCGCGGTTCCACCCCAGTTCCCCGAAACGCTGCCGGGGCACTCTGAAACATGTTGTCGGGCCACATCACACAGCCCGCGCTCCCCGCTGCCCTTCACGGCCCGACTTCCCGCCTGACTCTCACCGCCACAGGCTCGCTCTTGGGGTCGTGTGCCGCTACTTCTGCGGATCGACGCTGCCGCTAGTGTGCCCCACCGCCCGCGCCCCGGTCAAGCGGCAAGCCGTTCGATTGCCTCTTGTGTCCCTCATGCGGAGGGGGTACGGTAAGGGCAGGTCTTTCAATGTAGAGGAGTTCTGGCCGCCGCAGTGGGCGGGGTGGAGCCTGTAGTTGTCGTTTTTTGCCGTGCTGAATCGATTGGCCGCCCCCTTCTGCGCCTCTCCCCAGTTGCCCCCGGAGGAATCCCCTATGACCCCGAACCCCGAACAAGTCACCGCTACCCCACACGCCACCGCTCGCCGCACTACCGTCAAGTTGTTGGGCGGCGCGGTGCTGTTGACCGGATGCGCCCCGATGATGCAGCCCATGATGAAGGCCGATACGCCTGCTGCGGCCCCGGCTCCTGCGGCGGCAACCCCCGCGCCTGCTGCTGCTCCGGCGTCTACGGCCTCGCCTGCATCCTCTTCTGCACCGATGGGGGCCGCCACCCTCGCCGCTTTTCCAGCAGTGGGCAGCACCGTGTTTTTGCAGCAATCGGGCAAAGGCGTGGTCATTGCCCGAATCGCAGCGGCACAGGCAGGCGCGGCCACCAGCGGCGATATTCACTTGCTGGCCCTCAGTGACCGCTGCACCCATTTGGGCTGTGGCGTGCAGGCGGCAGCCAGCGGCGGGGGCTACAGTTGCCCCTGTCACGGCTCGGCGTTTACCCTCACCGGAGACGTAGTCAAAGGCCCTGCCGCCCGCCCGCTAGACCGCTTGGCAATCCGAATCGAGGGCGATCAGGTGTTTGTGGGCTAAACACCGAAAACTCACTTCATAGGGGTCAGATGCGGCGTGATCTGGCCCTCTGCGTTGACCAGAATCAGCGCCAATTTTTGCTGTGCTGGACTGACATCCAACTGATACGCCGGGTTGTCTTCGCTGTCCAACAGTGTCCAGAGATCCGGCGTTTCCATGTGGCCGTGCAAACTGGCAATGAACTCGGGCGGCAGCGGCGGCAAGGAGCGCAGGCGTGCGCCGTTGTCACTCTCCAATCCAAGCGGAAACCACACCACATCGTCATCCCCGTCGCTGGGCATCAGGTCGGTTGCCCGGTTTAGGCGGCTGGCGTACCGCTGGGGCGTGGGCCGCGTCGCGTGCGAAACCAAAATTCTGGCCCCCGGCGGGCCGATCTCCAGCCACAACCGGGCGTGCTCTCGCAGCCAGATCAAGTGGGCCCTCAGCGCAGGCGGATTGCCCCGGCCATCCCAGCCATACGACGCGGCGGCTTCCCGGCCCCCCACCTTCCACCACAGGTTCATCAGCGGGCGGTGATCGTCCAGCACACTCGCGGCGGCCATCACCTCATGGTTTCCCAGCACCACTTCGGCGCGGCCCGATTCTACCAACCCACGCACTGTTTCCAGCACGAGACGCGAATCGTCAGCAGCACCGGGACTGGGCGGCGCACGGCGGGCCACTCGGCGGCGCGGGGAATCATCAATCAGGTCGCCCAAAAAGACCAATTTGGACGCCCGAAAGTGCTGCGCCGACTTGAGGGCCACATTCAACCGAGCCGCGTAGCCGTGTAGGTCGGGAATGACCAGCCAAGAGCCGTCCCAGTCGGTTTCGTTCCAGCGGTTTGGCATAGGGAATTATGGGCTGTTACGGTGGAAGGTGAACCCCCCCGTTGCTTCTCAACGCCCCCCCTTAGAGGGGAGGACAAAAACTGTTGCGCTCCCCTTGAGGGGGCTGGCTGCACAGCAGACTGGGGGGTTGTTCCGACGCCCAACCTTAGTTCATGCTGCTGGGGCCGTTGCCTTTGCTTTTTTCTTCGGCGCGGCGGCGCAGCTCGGAAGCCAGATCGGTGAAATCCTGTGCGCTCGGCAGGGCGCGGCGGGTTTGCTGTTTGGCTTCCTGTACCACTTTCACCTGATCGGGTCGGGCAAAAGGCAGGCCCTGACGCTTGCGCTCGAAGTAGTTTTGGGCCACACGCCCCAACGCAAACGTCCAGCCGTACACGGCAGGGGCGGTAATGATGCCGCCGATGACCGGCAAGGCCAGTTTTGCCAGCCCACGCATCACCTGACGGGCCGCCATGCCGTAAGCCAGCGTCACGCCTAATTCCTGCGCGATTTCGCGGGCGCGTTCGGCGGTCACGTCGAAGCCGTAGATTTTGCCGATGTGCAGCACCATTTTGGCCTGCAAGGGCGTGATCAGGAGCATGTCGGCAAAGGGAATCGGCTCTACGGCAATCGCGCCAGCCAACAAGGAAGCACTCTTGATCACTTCGTCGGTGTTTTCTTCCGGGGTGCGCCCCGAATCCACGTCGAAGTTGAAGTTATCGAGTACCTGCCTGACGAGCGGAGGAAGCATAGGCAAAGTGTACGCCCACTGACCAGACGTGCGGTGAAGTGAAAGATGATACTGGGTTCACATAGTCGGGGGTCGGCCAGCTTCTCCCCTGCCACAAGCCAAAAAAGCGGGCACGCCTAAAGGGGGGGTAGCGTGCCCACAGGGGGAAGAACGAATGACGCTGCGTCACCGCTCGGCCCTTAGCTTAGCGGGCCAAGTTGACAAGGTTCTGACAAAGAAGTGAGGAAGTCTCATGGGCTGCCTTGCCCGGACTCTCATTCACGCTGCTATCCGGCACAAGTTGCTCCTTAATTGACGAGGTTATTTGCGCCAGCGGGGGCCGTCTTTGGTGTCCTCTACCGTCACGCCTACGCGGGTCAGCGTTTGACGAAGTTCGTCGGCCTGCGCGTATTGCTTGTTCAGGCGGTAATTTTGGCGGGCCTGCAACACCAGTTCCATCAGGGCGTCTACAACCGGGGCTTCGTCGGCCTGCGCTGCTGCCCCGGTAGATGTGCCAGAAAACAGCCCCAGCACACCGCCGCCCAACGTGCGGTACACCTCACGGGCGGCGTCCAGCGTGGCCGCACCGACTGGGCCAGCGTTGATGGCAGCGTTCATGTCGGTGGTCAGACCAAACAGCGCGGCAATAGCTTTGGGCGTATTGAAATCGTCGCGTAGGGCGTCCTCGAATGCCTTGCGGTGGGCGGCAATCTTGGCGTCTAGGGCGGCGTCGTTGCCTGCGGGAGCTGTAGGTAGGTGGCGCTCTATCTCGTGCAGCGCTTCGCCCAGTCGGCGGTACCCACTGCGGGCGCTCTCGAAGGCTCCGTCGCTGAATTCGGTAATAGAGCGGTAGTGGCTGGACACCAACAGGTAACGAATAACCATCGGGTCGTGCTGCATCAGCAAGTCTTTGAGGGTCGTGAAGTTGCCCTTGCTTTTGCTCATTTTTTCGCCGTTGATGGTCAGCATGTTGTTGTGCATCCAGTAGCGGGCGAAGGCGTGCCCCGCCGCTTCCGACTGCGCGATCTCGGCCTCGTGGTGCGGGAATTGCAGGTCTAAGCCGCCGCCGTGAATATCGAAGCCCTCGCCCAGATACTTCAGGCTCATGGCGCTGCATTCGATGTGCCAGCCGGGAAAGCCCACGCCCCACGGCGAATCCCAGCGCATGATGTGTCCGGCTTCGGCCTTCTTCCAGAGCGCGAAATCACGCGGGTCACGCTTCTCGCCGCGCACCTCTTCCCGCGTTCCCTCGGCCTGATCGTCCAGCTTGCGGCCCGACAATTTGCCGTAGTCGGGCCAACTCCGCACATCAAAATACACACTGCCATTGGAGGCGTAGGCATGACCACGCGCGATCAGTTCCTCAATCAAGGAAATTTGCTCGGTGATATGCCCGGTGGCGCGGGGATTGATGCTGGGTTTCAGGATGTTCAGGGCGTCCATATCGCTGACAAAAGACCAGAAATACTTATCGGCCACTTCCATCGGCTCCAGTTGCTCTAGGCGGGCGCGGGCCAGCAATTTGTCCTCACCGTCGTCGGAGTCGTTTTGCAGGTGGCCCACATCGGTGATGTTGGTCACGTAGCGCACGCTGTACCCAAAGTGCATCAGGGCGCGGCGAATCACGTCAAAGGCGACTTCTTTTTTGGCGTGGCCCAAATGCGCGTCGCTGTACACCGTCGGCCCGCAGAGGTACATCCCCACGCGCCCCGCTGTGGTGGGCACAAACCGCACTTTCTGGCGCTGCATGGTGTCGTACAGGAAGATATCGGGGTCGGGCTGTGTGTGGGTCATGGTCGCTCCGGTGTGGGTGGCACTTTAAATGAGAAGATAGAAAAACGCCGCGCCAGACAACTTGGCGCGGCGACAGGCAAGCGTGCCCTGCTTTACCGCAAGGGCAGACAACACAGGGAGAGGGAGGGCACGCGCTTCATGGGGGGAGTGTAGCAAAGTCCGGCGAGGCGTGACGAATCAGGCTTGCGGGTGAACCCCCCGTTGCTCCGCAACGCCCCCCCTTAGAGGGGAGGACAAAAGCTGTTGCGCTCCCCTTTAAGGGGGGCTGGCTGCGGAGCAGACTGGGGGGTTCACCTTCCAACGCTGAATGCAAACCCCCAGCCCTTAATGCCGCACGCGCTCGCCCCCCTTCCCCTCCAACACAACCACTTCCGACACACTCGGAGTCAGGGCGGCCTGCGCCTGCACGCTGTCCAGCAGCACCCGCGTGAAGGCCCGCACCAAGGGCAACCCCGCCCGCTGGGGCAGCACGGCCAGCGATAGGGGCCGCGCCAATGGTTCGGGCAGGGGCAGGGCAATCAATCCGGGCGGCAGCGGCGACAGCGCCAGCCGGGGCATCACGGTGATGCCGAGGCCGTAGCGCACCATGCTGAGAGTCACGCTGTCCTGCTCGACTTCCATCAGGTCGGTGAGGGGAATGGCGTGGGCCTCCAGATAACCGCGCACCCGCTCGAAACAGGGGTCTCGGTGGGGGGGTAAAATCATAGGTGCGGCGGCAAGATCGGCCCACGACACCGGGTGCGGGCCGCGACTTTCGGGGGCCACGTACAGGTATTCGTCTTCGGCCAACGGGGTCAGCAGCAGCCCCGGCACTTGCCGCCCCACCACCACCGACAGGTCGACTCGGCCCGCCCGCACCGCCGATTCACTGCCGCCGTGCGCCTCGCTGTCCAGCAGCATCACGGTCACGCCCGGATACTGCGCCCGGAACGAGGCCAGCGCGGGCGGCAGCAAATGGGTGGCGGTAGACCGGAACGACGACAACCGCAGGCGGCCCGACAATGCGCCCTCATCCTGCGCGGCCAGCAGGACATCGGCGGCGGCCTGCACGGCAGCGCGGGCATGCACCAGCACCCGCAAGCCCGCCGCAGTGGGCACGGTTCCGCCCGGCGTGCGCCGCAAGAGTGGCCTGCCTACCGCTGTTTCCAACTTACCTACCGCTTCACTTAGGCTGGATTGAGACACCCCCGCTTCGGCTGCCGCTTCGCCAAAGCCGCCTGCCTCTGAAACCAAGAGGAGTGCCCGCAACTGGGCCAACGTGGGCTGGGCCGGAAGCGCCGAAATAGACGGAGTGGCTTGCTGACGGCGTGGGGTCATAACACATTCTAAGGCCCAGTTGTCCCGGCCCTATCGGATAACCCGATATGCAAGCCAGTGCGTCTGGCACGCTGCCGATGTCCTGTAGAGCAGCAAAAGCGCAAGCTATGTGCAGGAGGTTTTACCCATGACTTACCACGTTCCCCGCCCCGCTACTGCCCCGATGCCCCTCTTCAACACCGCCCCTGTGGCTCCCCGCGTGGCCCGGCCCGACTCGGCCCTCTTCGGCGCATTCGTGCTGGAAATCACCACGCCCGACAGCACCCTGACCGTGCCCGCCCTTGATGGCTGGCAACTGCGCGTATGGCCTGTGGCCCGCCTCGGAGACGCCACGTTGGAAGCCCGCCCGGTAGACGCCCACCAGAACGCCGCCGACTTGGTTCACGCCCTGCACGCGCACGGCTACGGCACGCTTGGCCCGGTTCGGACTCGTAGAGCATGCTAAGAACCCCACCTGCGCCACTTCACCCCCGCCGGAGCTACTCCACGCGGGGGCTTTTTTTGGCTCCTATCCGTCCTGACCAGCACCAACCGCAGGCCAGCGTTTTAAACGTTTCTTCAATTGCATAGAGCTTAGATTCAACCCCCACGACGCTTTTCCCACTTATACGGACTCCATATGATTCCCGTACAGTCGGAACAGCACCGCCTGCCCGTCCATCTCCCAGAGTCCGTACTTTTCCTACTCGCTCCGCTCGAATGAAAAGCCAAAATGCACGACTTTTCATCGGAATCCGTATTACTCCTGACCACTCACCACTGACAGAGAATCAGTGTAGCGGTGCGCCACTCGGAAAAGTCACCACTTCGGCAATGCCCGTGCCGTCCAGCCGCGCTATGAATCCGGCGTCGTCGCGGTAGGCCATGCCGCTGTCCATCGCTACGCACAGCCGCCCCGCATAGGGAATCGGTGCGCCGGGGCCGAGGGTAGGGCCGTGCATGTTTTCATCGAGCAGGATGTACACCGGCGTATGCCCATGCACCAGCCTATCTCCGCCGAGGGTTCGCAGGAATTGCCACGCCGATTTTTCTCCGCCGCCCATAGAAAAGGCGAAGCGGTCAGCGAAGGCATTGGCAAAACTGCCCCACGCTTCGGGTTCGTTGGTGCGCAGCAGGGCGCTGATGGCCGCGTTGATGTCCTCGATGCTGCCGCCAAAGCGGGTGTACATGCGCGTGTCGGCGTGCATCAGCAACCAGTTGCCTGCGCGGGCCAAGGCGGGGCGCTCGCTGAGCCACGCATGGTCGCCAGCCTCCATCCGGGCGGCGTCGCGGGGTTGGCCGCCGTTGCTGATCCAGTAGTCGTGAAAGCCGTATTGATCGTCTGGGTCGGTGCGCCGGAAGCGCTGCGCCGCCAAAAACATCACTTCATGATTGCCGAGAAGCGCCGTAACTTGCCCGCCCGCCAACCGCGCCTGAATCTCCAGATTCCGCACGAAGCGCACCACGCCGAGGCCGTCTGGCCCCCGATCCATGTAATCGCCCAAAAAGACCAGATGGGCGTCGCCTGCCGTCCACGCGCCGTCAAAATCGATCAGGCCCGCCCGCAGCAAAATGGCCCGCACCTTCTCGTAAGCGCCGTGAATATCGCCCACCACCCACAGATCAGGCATAGGCGGCCCCGGTTTGAATGGCAACCAAGTAACGCTGCGTAGCAAGGGAGAGATCGGCGGGCAAGGCGTCCAACGGCCCCCACGCCACCGCCGCCGCGTCATCGCCCGCACGCGGAGGTTCACCGTTCCAGTGGGCAGAAAACAAGACCGTGACCCACTCCACGACGTTGCCGTCTGGATAGGTATGCTGAAATTCTGACCCACTAAACACGCCCCGCAGTGTAAGGGTTCCGGCCCCCAAAGCGGTTTCTTCGCGCAGTTCGCGCCGGGCGGCGTCCTCCTCCACTTCGCCCGACTCCACTGCCCCACCGGGAATATCCCACAGTCCGTTGTCGGGGCGGCGAATCAGCAGAACGTTCTTGCCGTCCAGCACGGCCACACCCGCGCCAACTCGTTGAGTCTGAACAGGTTGCCTCCCATTCGGAGCAAGGACAGAAACAAGAGCCGCACCGTCCAGCACTCCCGCCATCAATCGCCGCCTTTAAGTGCTGGAGCGGGTATCTGCTCGTCGGCTGGCTCGTGCGCCTCGGCTTCCGGCGCAGGCAATTCGCGCCATAAGGTCATGCGTTCCGTGATGTCGTTTTGCAACTTCTGCACGTTGCCCTCTAAGTGGGTGCGTGCGCCGTCCAGCGCGTGCCGGAGCCGCATAATCTCCTCGACGCCTGCCAGATTCACGCCGAGTTCCTGCGTCAGACGGCGGATTTCGCGCAGGTGGTCTATATCGCGCTCGCTGTACAGCCGGGTTTTGCCGCTGCTGCGTCCGGGCCGAATTAGTTGCTTGCGCTCGTACAGGCGCAGCGTTTGCGGGTGCATGTCTACCAGTTCGGCGGCAATAGAGATCACGTACACCGGGCGGTCACGCGGGTCGAGTTTTTCGCCGGGGGCAGGCAAGGCTTTTTGCTGCACCTGCTCGCGCAACTCGCCCTCGATGCGCTCGATCTCGGCTTCGAATTCGCCTTGCATGTCGTCAAGTTCGTGTTGCAGGCGCATCACTTCTTCCACACCCGCCAAATTCACGCCGAGTTCTTGTGTCAGGCGGCGAATTTCGCGCAGATGCTCTATGTCCCGCTCGCTGTACAGCCGCGTTTTGCCGGTGCTGCGGCCCGGACGAATCAGCCCTTTGCGCTCGTACAGCCGCAGGGTTTGCGGATGCATATCCACCAGCTCTGCCGCGACAGAAATCACGTAGACCGGACGATGCTTAGACTGATTTGCCATACCTTCCCTGAGTATACCGGAAGCAAGATTGCTGACCGTGACGGGGAACAGGGATGACCCACCGGACGGCATGTTTCTGGCCTGTCGCGGCTCAAGGAGATTGCACTTTGAACAGGCTGTTGATTCTTACTCAGTCTGGAAGGTGAACCCCCCCGTTGCTGGCGCAACGCCCCCCCTTGAGGGGAGGACACAAGCACTTTCGCTCTCCTCTAAGGGGGGCTGGCTGCGAAGCAGACTGGGGGGTTCACCCGGAATCGTCAACGCTGGGACATCGCCCAACTACGTCTGCGGCGGCAATTCGGCGGGTTGAAGGTCATGCAGCAGGCGGGCGTCGACGGCCAGCTGCCCAGCTTCGCGCACGTACATAGAGGCGAAGCGGTGACCAGAACGAATTTCGGTGGCGTGGTAGCTGCACCTTGCCTGAATACTTTGCTGGCTGGCTTCTTCGGTGGCCCGCAATACTACTACCAGTTCGGCTTCTTGGCGCAGCAAATCGGCCAGTTCTAGGCCGTACAGGGGGCTGTGTTCGTCTATAGGGTGCACAATCGTCCATGCCAGCGGAAAAAAGGTAACCCGGTCACGCTCTAGGGTCAGCGGATAAAAAGAGCGGTTGCCCATGCCTTTGTTGCCCGTTTTGATAGCTGCCCCGCCGGGATCGTGGCGCAGGGTCAGGATCACTTCGGCGGTGATGTCCAGCAGATCGGTGCGCCGTCCGTTCATGACCCGGAACATCAGGGCGCGGCCTTGCGGGTTGCCGCCCACCGAATGCGGGGCAAGAATGGCGTGGTGGCTAAACAAGACGCGGTGTGTAGGCCGGGAAAACCGCGCAAACAGCACCCCCGTCACCAGCGCCACGCCCATCAAGCCCACGAACGCTTCCATCGTCACCAGCACGTTGGCGGCCAGCGTGCTGGGGTACACATGCCCGAACCCGATGGTGCCGAAAGTCTGCACCGAAAAGAAGAAACAGGCCAGCAGCCGCGCCCCTGTGCCGATGGGCATTTCGCTGAGGGCAGCGGGGCCGAGCGAAAAGTACAGCAGCCCGAACAGGGCATTGAGCAGCAGATAGAGGGTCAGCGACACCCCGAAAAAAGTAGACCAGCGCATGGTCAGAAGATCGGCATAGGCGCTGAAGGCCCCGCGCCCCAGCCCGCTGCGGTGGGCATTGAAAGTGCCGTCGCGGTTCAGGAACCGGGATTCGGATTCGAAGACGCCCGACAAGCCGAGATCAGCGGGGCGGTGGGATGCTTCAGCCACAGCTGGGGATGAGACCGAGACAGGAGATGCGGGGGCAGTGGCGGAACGCTCGGTCATTCTCAGAGTCTATAGCCGAGCTGCGGCGCGTTCTGTCCAGCCAGCAGAGACGCGGGCCACCCGCACAAATCGCGCAGGCCCAGTGCAGCGCCCGCTATGATTCCGGGCATGACCACCTCTGAGCACCTGCCGGGTTCTTCCGATCTGTCGGCCCACCTTGACCGCGCCGGGGCCGAAGCCGAATTGTTTGACCTGCTGAGGATTCCCAGCGTCAGCGCCGACCCCGCCCACATTCCCGACATGGCCCGTGCCGCCGACTTTTTGCGGGCCAAGCTGGAAACGCTGGGCTTTGTGGTGCGCGTGGACGCCACGTCCCACACGGGTAAAAGCGGGCAGGCGGTGGCCGGACATCCGGTGGTGTTTGCCGAGAAGCAGGTGGACGCCAACAAACCCACCGTGATGATCTACGGCCATTACGACGTGCAGCCCGAAGCCCCGCTGGAAGAATGGGTCTCGCCGCCCTTCGAACCCACTGTGCGGAATGGCCGGGTTTATGCACGCGGCAGCACCGACGACAAGGGGCAGGCCTATGCCCATGTGCGCGGCGTGGAACTGCTGCTGTCGCAAGGTGAGTTGCCCGTAAACGTCAAGTTTTTGCTGGAAGGTGAGGAAGAAGTGGGCAGCCCCAGCCTCGCCGCGTACTTGCGCCAAAACGTGGAGGCGCTGAAGGCCGATGTGATTGTGATTTCGGACGGCAGCCGCTTTGCCCCCGACGTGCCCACCGTGACCTATGGCCTGCGTGGCCTGAGCTACGTGGAAATTCATGTGCAGGGTGCAAACCGTGACCTGCACAGCGGCAGCTACGGCGGGGCCGCGCCCAACCCGATCAATGCGCTGGCCGAAATCATCGCCAAACTCAAGGATGATCAGGGCCGCGTGACCATTCCCGGTTTTTATGACGGTGTAGAAGAAATTACGCCCGCCGAACGCGAGATGTGGGCCAAACTGCCCCAAGACGATGCCGCGTTTGCCGCTTCCATAGATGTGCCTGCCTTGCCCGGAGAGGCCGGATACAGCGTGCTGGAACGCCTCTGGGCGCGGCCTACGCTGGATGTGAACGGCATCTGGGGCGGCTATCAGGGCGAGGGCAGCAAAACCGTGATTGCCGCCAAAGCCGGAGCCAAAGTGAGCATGCGGCTGGTGCCGGGGCAAGACCCAGACCGGATTACGCAGCTCATCACCGACTATGTGCCCACCATCGCCCCCGCAGGCATGAAGGTAGAAGTGAAGTCGCTGCACGGCGGCCAGCCGATTAAAGTGGACGCCGATTCTCCGTTCGTGCAGGCGGCGGGCCGCGCCCTGAAGCGGGTCTACAACCGCGACGCCGCGTTTGCCCGCACCGGCGGCAGCATTCCCATCGTGGCCGATTTCCGCTCTATTCTGGGTGCACCCGTGCTGCTCGTCGACTTCGGCCTGAACGAAGACGCGCCCCACTCGCCCAATGAGAGCTTTGCGCTGGAGGATTACCACAACGGGATTCTGACGGGGGCTTATTTGCTTCAGGAGTTGGGGCAGGTTGGCGAGCCGGGGCAGTGAACTTGAGAGCAGCGAGACTGGCCGAACGTGGAACGTGGATCGTGGAAACAGCCCAAACCACGATCTACGATCCACACTCTCCTGACCGCGTACAGCACCTATGAAGTTGGCTTTCCTCGCCTCACACGGAGGAAGCGCCGCCCGGCATATCGCTTCGGCTTGCGCTTCCGGTGTGCTGAACGGCATTCCCGTTGCGCTCGCCTCCAACAACAGCCGTTCTCCCGCGCTGCTGTGGGCGCAACAAGCGGGCCTAAAGTGGGCGCATCTCAGTTCGGCCCGCATTCCAGACGCCGACGCGCTGGACGCCGCCATTCTGGAATTTTTGCTGGAATCGGGGGCCGATACGCTCGTGCTCAGCGGCTATATGCGCGAGTTGGGGCCGCGTGTGCTGGGGCAATTTGCGGGGCGCGTGGTCAACGTGCATCCCAGCCTCTTGCCCCGGCACGGCGGGCGCGGCATGTACGGAGACCGGGTGCATGAGGCGGTGCTTGCGGCGGGCGACACGGAAAGCGGCGCGACGGTGCATCTGGTGACGCAGGGCATAGACGAAGGCCCGGTATTGGCGCAGTCGCGGGTGTCCGTGCTGCCCGGAGACACGCTGGAGAGCCTGAAAGCCCGTGTGCAGGCCACCGAGGGCGACTTGATGCTGGAGGCACTTAGGACGTTGCAAGACGTGGGCAAGGGCAATCGCTTTGCTCATTCACCCCCTCCCAGCCTCCCCCCTCAAGGGTGAGGAGCTAAAAGCCGCTGCCTCCGCTTCTATCTTTCTCAGCCCCTCTTGAGGGGGGGGCCGTTGCGAAGCAACTGGGGGGTGAGTGAGCAACGCGACTGCTTTCCTAACTACCCTCCCCCTACTCCGCAGGCCACCCAAACTTCCGCCCATCCTTCAGCCTCAGCAACACGGTGGGCGGCTCTGTTCCTGTGTCCCGAATCACGCACTCTGCCGTTTCAGGCGGCGGATCGCCTACGCCACTTTCAAACCCGCTGACGCTAAGGCAGGGGCCGGAAGCGTCGCGCTCGTCTTGACCCAGCACATCGGCGGCGATGCCCACCTGCCGCACGTATTCCTGAAACCGTACCGGATCGGACTGGTGGTAGCGTTCGGCATCTGCCTTGCGCTGCTTTTCTTGCTGCGTGGCTTGCTGCTGTGCTGCACGCGATTGCTGTACGCTGCCCCAGACACTCAGACCGCCCAACAAGGCCAGCATGCCCAGCAAACTCAGCCACAGGCGCAGGCTCCGCGTTCGTCCATTCATACTAAATTGCGATGAGTCGAAGACGAATCCAAGTGGAACGAGTAGCAAGGAATACGGGCTGGCGGAGATGGACGAACATCCGGTGCCTTTGCGGATGTTCGGGAATCAGAGCAAGTTCGTATCACGCCCTTATGGTAGCGGGCTTACGCTAACGGCATGAAACGCAAGATTTTTGACCTCCGCCCGTGGGCACGCGTGACCGCCCATACGCAGACCCAGACCGCCATTCCGGGCTACATAATTCTGGATTTCACGGCCCACACGGTCATCAGGCCGCTGGATGTGCCGCGCCCCGCCGGGGAGGGCATCGTGCGTGTCCTTGATAACGGCTTTCGCTGGGTGCGTGCCCACCCCACTGGAACAGGCGAAGGTGTGATGAGCAGCGCCTTGACGGTACAACTGGACGAACGCGGGCGGCCCGTGCAGTTTTATGTGGACATCCACACGGGCGAGGGCGTGGGCGAAGACGGCCTGCCTTGGCACGACGACCTGTATCTGGATGTGATCGCGGAACCCCAAGCAGGCGGCTGGGGTGTGGCCCACACGAACATCATCGACGCCGAGGAATTGGAGGAAGCGGTAGCGGCGGGGTTAGTGACACCCGAACTAGCGCAAACGACGTGGGCACAGGCGCGGGCCGTAGAAGCCGAACTGCACGCTGGAACGTATGCGCCACTGGGGGTGCTGCGGCGGTATTTGGAAGACCCGTATACCTGAAGGAAGGATCGTAGAACGTGGATCGTGGTTTGGGCTGTTTCCACGATCCACACTCCACGTTCTGCCCTTATACTCAGTTCAAATTTTCCAGCTTGTCCCCCGGAGGTTCCCCCATGACACAGCCTGACCTTGCTCCTGACCCTGCCGCCGCCCGTCCTGCCCTGCCCGGTTTTGCCGTGAAAGCCGTAAAAGCCGCGCTGCACGCCATTCCTATGAATGCGACGGTGGGCGTGCAGATTACCGATGTGGGTGTGGGCTGGGCCGAGGGGGCGTGCGCCGATACCGCGCCGTTTCGCAACCACTTGGGCACGATTCACGCTGGGGCGCAGTTTTTGCTGGCCGAAGCCGTGAGCGGGGCCGCCTTTGCCGGAGCCTTCGCCGCGCAACTGGCTCAGGCCGTACCGCTGATAGAAAAGCTGGAAACCCATTATGTGGCCCGCGCTCAGGGCGACATCACGGCGCAGGGCCAGATTGATCCGGCCACCTTACCCGCCGCCTACGCCGAGTTCGCCGAACACGGGAAGGCCCGATTAACTGTCAACGTGACCGTGAAGGACGCTGAGGATAAAGCGGTGATGCGGGCGGTGGCACACTGGTACATCCGCGCATCGGGCCAGAAGCAAGGCAGCTAGAACCTACTCAAGCTCAGGACACCCCCAAACGGCCCCATATACAGCGTGTGATCTTTTTCTCATTCTGGCACTAAACTGACGGGTGTGACATTCCCGCACCATGTTCTGCTTGCCGCCCCCATCTCTAGGCGCGGCTGATGCTGGCGCGGGCGCGGAGTGTGGCCCTGATCGGTGTGGACGCTGTGCCAGTCGAAGTCGAAGTGGATGTCAGCCCCGGTCTGCCCGCCTTCAATGTGGTGGGCCTGCCCGATCAATCGGTGAGCGAGGCGCGGGAACGGGTGCGGGCGGCGATTCGGAACGCGGGCTTGCCTTTCCCGGCGGCGAGGATTACGGTCAATCTGGCCCCCGCCGACCTGCGAAAAGAAGGCCCGCTGTACGACTTGCCCATCGCATTAGGGCTACTGGCGGCGCAGGAACTCTTGCCCGCGTCGGCGCTGGAAGGCACGTTGGTGGCGGGCGAACTGGCGCTGGACGGCACCTTGCGGCCCATTGCGGGGTCAGTGAATCTGGCGCTGTTGGCCTCCAGTTTGGGCCTGCCTGCCCTACTACCCGCCGGAAACGCCCGCGAAGCCGCCCTGATCGACGGCGTGACCGTGTTCGGAGCCGCCACTTTGCTGGAAGCCGTGCGCCACCTGAGCGGCCAAGTCCTGCTCAGCGCCACCGACCCGCCCCTGCCCGACGCCCCAAGCGACCTGCACCCCGATTTGGCCGACCTGAAGGGCCAGAGTTCGGCCCGCCGCGCCCTAGAAATCGCGCTGGCGGGCGGCCACAACCTCCTGATGATCGGTTCTCCGGGCAGCGGCAAAACCATGCTGGCCCGCCGCGCTCCGGGCTTGTTGCCGCCGCTCACACGGGCTGAAGCGCTGGAAGTGACGCGCATCCATTCGGCGGCGGGCCTGCTCACGGCGCGGGGCACGCTCACTTTGGCGGCTCCTTACCGCACGCCGCACCACACCGTTTCGGATGCCGGACTCATCGGCGGGGGCAGTGTGCCGCGTCCGGGGGAAGTGTCGCTGGCCCACCGGGGCGTTTTATTTCTCGACGAATTTCCCGAATTCAGCCGCAAGGCGCTGGAAACGCTGCGGCAACCGCTGGAAGACGGCACCGTCACCATCAGCCGGGCGCGGGCAACGGTGGAATATCCGGCCCGCTTTCAGTTGTTGGCCGCCATGAATCCGTGTCCCTGCGGGCATTTTGGCGATCCCGAGAAAACCTGCACCTGTACGCCCCTCCAGCGCACCCGCTACGCCGCACGCCTCAGCGGGCCACTGCTAGACCGCATAGATTTGGTGGTCAGGGTTCCCCGATTGACTATTGATGAGCTGACGCGTGCGCCAGAGCCGGAAGGAAGCGCCCCCGTTCGCGCCCGAATTACCGCCGCCCGTGACTTGATGCTGGAGCGGCAGGGTGGGCGAAATACCGACCTCGCAGGCCAGCACCTCCGCAAACACGCGCCGCTGAATCCCGGCCCGGACGCCTTCCTGCGGGCAGCGGCGCGGCAGTTGGGCCTCACTGGGCGCGGCTTTGACCGAATCTTGCGCGTGGCCCGCACGGTAGCCGATTTGGCAGGCGGCGGTGACATCCGCGAATCGCACTTGGCCGAAGCCGTGACGTACAGACCGCGTGACTTGACGTAAGCCCGAGGCCCCTCCCCTCCGTCAACCCCCGTTTATCTGGCTCCCCGCCGCCTCTCACCCGGCTTTGCTCTACTCGGGGCATATGGTTCGCAATCTGTGTTTATTCGGCGCACTCGCGCTGGCGGCTTCGGCCTGCGCCCAAACTGCTGCTCCATCGCCCTTCAAGGTGCCGGACGGCTTCCGGGTCAGCCTGTTTGCCGAGGGTTTTAAACAGCCACGTTTTATGGCGGTGGCTCCCAACGGCGATGTCTTTGTTTCGGATCAGGGGGCGGGCACCGTAACCGTGCTGGCCGATGCCAACCGCGACGGCAAGGCCGATGGCAAAACCGTATTCGCATCCGGCCTGAACCGCCCACACGGATTGGCGTTTCATGGCGGGTTCCTGTATGTCGCCAACACCGATAGCGTGGTCAGATTTCAGTACATGACGGGCGACGTGAAGGCCAGTGGCGCGGCGCAAAAACTGGTGGACTTACCCAGCGGAGGCGGGCACTCTACGCGCACCGTAGAATTTGGGCCGGACGGCAAAATGTACGTGGCGGCGGGCAGCAGTTGCAACGTGTGCGAGGAAAGCGACCCCCGCCGCGCCGCCGTGTGGGTCTACGACGCCGATGGGAAAAACGGCAAAATCTTCGCGTCGGGCCTGCGAAATGCGGTAGGACTCGAATGGAATGACGGGACGCTGTACGCCACCAACAACGGGCGCGACCAACTGGGCGACGACATTCCGCCCGAAGGCCTGTACAAACTGAAGGCGGGCGCATTTTTCGGCTGGCCGTATTGCTACACCACGCAGGCCGGGAAGCCGCAAGTGTGGGACAAGGATTTTGGGCGCAAAACTGCCGACACCTGCAAAACGGCCACTCCCGCCTTCTCGCTGACCACCGCACACGCCGCGCCTCTGGGCCTTGCGTTCTATACGGGCAAAACCTTTCCCGCCCTGTACCAGAACCAGATGTTCGTGGCGCTGCACGGCAGTTGGAACCGCTCGCAAAAAAGCGGCTACAAGGTCATTATGGTTGACCCCAAGTCGGGCAAAACCACAGATTTTCTGACCGGATTCCTGTCGGGTCAGAATGTGGTGGGACGGCCCGTAGATTTGGTCACGGCGTCCGATGGCAGCCTTCTCCTGACCGACGATGGCGAGGGCAAGATTTGGCGAATTCAATATCCCTGACGGCGTGCAACAAGCAAATGAGGGAAACGGTGAGAGAGTCCGGACGCCCCCGCCACGCCTCAGCATAGAACTGGTTCCGTCAAGCAGTTGGTACACCAATGTCCGTTCTGAAGTCAGCAAGGCGGCGTGGGACAGCCTGCGCCATGCCTGTTACCGGAATGCAGGCCACCGCTGCGAAATTTGCGGCGGGCGCGGCCCACAGTGGCCTGTAGAATGTCATGAACTCTGGGAATACGACGATGCACAGGGCATTCAACGGCTCACAGGTTTGACGGCGCTGTGTCCAGAGTGTCACCGGGTCAAGCACTTCGGGTTGGCCCGCGTGAAGGGCGAGCAAGAACAGGCCGGACGCTGGCTGATGCAGGTCAACGGCTGGACACGCCGAGAAGTCCATGAGTACGTGCAGGACGCCTTCCGCGTATGGGAACAGCGCAGCGCCAGAGCATGGAAGGTGGATATTTCGTGGCTGGATCACCGCGAGGCCAGACCCGCTCCGGCTGAGTAGCCCGCCAATATTCTTTGGGTTAAACAGCACTTCTACTAAGAGTGACACGTCCCTCGTTTTTACCCACGATGTAGCTACAAATAACCCACAAAACTGCCTGATGTTTTATCGGGCGTGGTAGGTTGGCGGCGTGAGTGTACCGCCCGAAACTGTACCGCCTGAAGACGACCAGCAGAAGAAAAGTCAGACGATTCGGTTGCGGGTGTCTCCAGCGCAGAAAGAGCAGCTTCAGCGGGTGGCGCAGCAGCAGCACCTCAGCCTTTCTGCGTGGCTGCGGCAACTGGCCTTGAGGCAAATCGGTGGAGGGGGAACACTAGAGCTTGCCGCCAAAGTTGGCCGGAAGAAGGCTTCAGCAGCACACACCCCGCGCACGAAGGCTGAGCAGGACGCCGAATGACTACCCTTCATACCAAGTACGATCACCTGACCCGCGAAGACCTTGTGGCCTTATTGGTTCAGCGCGACACAGAGCGTCATTTTGGCTTGGTGTGGGAACGGGACGCTGCCGAACACGAACAGGCTTTGAGCGCCGATGTCGTGGCCCTCGATCTGGACGAAAGCCTGAGCGTGGGTGACGGTGCCTACCGCAACCTGATCATCGAAGGCGACAACTTTGACGCCCTCCGCTCCCTGAACCTGACCCACCGGGGCCACATCAAGTGCATTTACATTGACCCGCCGTATAACACTGGGGGCCAAGAGTTTGTTTACAACGACCGCTACAACGACAAAGAGGACAGGTTTCGGCATTCGACGTGGCTGGAGTTCATGTTCCGCCGCCTTCAACTTGCCAAAGAACTGATGACCCCTGACGGCGTGTTGCTCGTGTCTATAGACGACAACGCGGTGGCTCCCCTCACGCTGCTGCTGGATCAGTTGTTTCCGGGTGGCAAGGTCGGCACCTTTGTTTGGCGTCGCCGCAGCGGAAGCAACGACGTGCCCGACACTTTTGTCAGTGTGGATCACGAATATGTGCTGTGCTACGCCCTGCCGGGGTTTTCGTTTGCCGGAACGGACAAAGCGTTGGCCGACTACAAGGACTTCGATCCGGGCAATCCAGACCCGTGGAAACGCGGCGACCTGAGCAAGCCGCACACGCTGCGGGCGCGGCCCAACGGCTTTTACCCCGTGTACCACGCCGCAGAAGACATCTGGTATCCCCCCAACCCTAAGCGGGTGTGGGCCTTCGCCTCTGCGGGCACCATGAAGGAGGGCCAAAAACTGCGGCGCGGCACGATGGAAGACCTGCTGGCCGAGGGGCGGGTGGTGTTTCCGAAAAAAGACGATCCCGTCGTGTACGCCACCTTAGAGGCCTTGCGGGAAGCGGTTCAGGCGGGCACTGCGCCCCGCTACCTGCAACTGGGGTTGTTCGAGACGCCAGAAGAAGAGGAACGCTACCTGAGCTTCTATATAGGCAAGCGCTTGGGGTTCGGCACACCCGGCTACAAACGCTTTCGCTCGGAAGTGAAGACCACCAGCAAACCCATTTCCACTTGGCTCAGCGGCCTGAAGGACAAAGTGGACAAAGGAGACGAGGAACACGTCACGGTGTCACGCACTGGCCTGAATGCAGACGGCGGCACCCTCTTGGGGCAGATGTTTCAGAACACCACGCTGGAATTTAGCTACCCCAAACCGCTGTCGCTGCTGCAAACGCTGGTGGCTCAGGCCACCGGGCCAGACGACATCGTGCTCGATTTTTTTGCGGGAAGCGGCACGACCGGGCACGCCGTCCTGAGCCTCAACGCCGCAGATGAACTGTCGGATCGGCGCTTTATTCTGGTTTCCTCTACCGAAGCCACCCCAAAAACACCACTTAAAAATATCTGCCGCGACGTGACCCGTGAACGGCTTCAGCGGGCCATTGCGGGCTACACCTATCGGGGCCGCAGTGGAAATGTGGCGGTAGAGGGGCTGGGCGGAGACTTCGCTTACCTGAAGACTCGGCAAATTCCCAACGATCAAGCGCCGCAAGAGATTCAGCATTCGCAGGTGTGGGGGGCGCTGCAACTGATTCACACCCACACGCTGGAACGGTTTCTAGAACACCGCCCTGTTCAGTGCCTCCAAACCGACGCCTTGTTGCTGCTGTACCTCACCGAAATTGACGGCGAGAGCTTGGCAGAAATCCAGCGCCTCGCTGCCGCCGATGACGGCCCAGTCGTGGTGTACAGTTGGCAACCACTTCTGGTAGAGCAGTACGTTGAACAGCACGGCAGGCCGAAGAATCTGACTGTAAAAACTATTCCCGACAATGTGCGGGACTGGTTCGGAAAGCGGGATTGAAGCTGAAAAAGGTAGAGAGAAGGCTGCTGCTGACCCCTTTACTGAACAGTCAGTAAGACAAGTTGAGGCACGTTCGCTGCCCCCGTGCTACGACTGGCGCTATGACGGTAACGCCGAACGACGTGATTCCCCTCTCAGATTTGCAATTGACGCATGACCTGTTCAGCATCACTGTGAAGACGGCCCTAAAGTTGACGCCGCATATCGTAGACCGCCCCGATTTGCATGGCCGCGACGTGATGGAACGCTTTTATAATGTGCTGAACGGCGAAATTGCAGAGCAAGCCGTCATCGCCTACCTGCACCGACAGGGCAAATTTGCCGAGTCGGCAGTAGACAAAGACGCCGCTCGGCCCGATCTGGGCCACGACATTCATGTGCGGCGGCTGGACGGCACACAGGCCACCTGCTCCATCAAATCTTCGCTCTCCTACAAGTTCGGGGTAGAGGGCATCCTGCGGAACTTTCGCCCGGCCTTCAAACCCAGCGAACTGCGCGAGTTTAATATTCAGGTCTATTACCACTACACGCTCGATCAGCCGCCCCGCCTGACGCTGCCCGCCTTTTCCGGGGCCGACATCATCGGGTGGGGCAGCCTTGAAGACCTCTCTATCGTGTCTGCAACGGCATATCAGGGCGAGCAACGAAAGGTGGTGGACATTAGGCTGGCCCAGATGTCACCGATGGCCGCACTGCTGAGACTGCTGAGCTGAAGCACCTGTGGCGAAGTGTGGGAAATTGAGTCTGCCGGGAGTTGCGCCAGAAACTGACCCGGATTCAGTCACGCAGGCCGCTTGGGACAGGATTAAACTTACTGCATGACCACCATCCAGCCCGCCGCCGTGCCCGCCGCTGCCACAGGCCGGGCCACCTCCACTCAAAACCTAGTCACGGTGGGCCTCGGCTGGTGGTTGATGATTGGAATCTTTGTAGACGGGTGGGCGCACAACAACTTAGGCGAAAGCTTGGAAACCTTTTTTACGCCGTGGCACGCGCTGTTTTATAGCGGCTTCGCGGCAGTGGCAGGCTGGACACTGTGGCTGACTTGGCAGGGTATGAAGTCCGGACGGCGTGGGGTAGCGGCCTTTCCGGATGGCTACTGGCCCGCCGCACTGGGCGTGCCCGTGTTCGCGTTGGGCGGCGTGGGCGATCTGCTGTGGCACACCATTTTTGGCATAGAGGTAGGCATAGAAGCCCTGCTTTCGCCCACGCATTTGATGTTGTTTGCAGGGTCGGTACTCATTCTGAGCGCCCCACTGAACGCCTCTTGGCGAATGCTCACGCCGCGCCGTGCGCCTGCCGGGGTGGTGTGGCCCGCGCTGATGGCCGTCACCGCCATTCTCTGCTTCACCTCATTTATGCAGATGTACTTGTGGGGCTTCCTTCGTGCTCCGCAGGGCCTCGGCTACGTACAACTGCGGGCCGAGTTAGGCGGAACCCTGCTGACCGCGCTCATTTTGGCGGCCCCGGTGCTGCTGTTGCTGCGGCGGTTTCGGTTGCCGTTTGGGGCCGTTACGGTGATGTATACCCTCAATACCCTGCTTATGACGCTGATGCTGGTGCCGGGAACGTGGCGCGAGCCGGTGCTAATGCTGGCGTGCGGTTTGATCTTGGATGTGTTGCTGCTGTGGCTCGATCCGTCGCCGCGCCGCCCCGCTGCCTTCCGCGCCTTCGCTTTCCTGTTGCCGCTGCTGGTGTGGGTACCTTACCTCGCCCTAAACGTGTGGCTGGGCCTCAGCAACCTGAGTCTGGAACTCTGGCTGGGCGTGGCAGTCATGGCCGGGCTAGGCGGCTTGGCGCTAAGTGTGCTGGTGCTGCCGCCTGCTTTGCCACCGGAAAGCGCGTAACTGGGACAAAGGTCTGAGAAGGGCATTCGCTGCGCTCACTCACCCCCTCCCTTCGGGCTGTCCCAGTCAAGGGTGAGGGAGTCAAAACAAAGATCTGCGGGCCACCCTTAGACTCCCATCTCCCGCAGCGCCGCCACCCGCTCCCCTAGCGCCTGCCAAGGTTCCAGCACGAAATGGGTGTGGCCCAATGGACTCGTAGACGGCAACACCCACACTTCTGCTCCTTCCAATGGTTCGGG
Source organism: Deinococcus sp. Arct2-2 (assembly GCF_004801315.1). Taxonomy (GTDB): domain Bacteria; phylum Deinococcota; class Deinococci; order Deinococcales; family Deinococcaceae; genus Deinococcus. The sequence goes on along the minus strand of NZ_SSNW01000004.1, from coordinate 25,871 downwards.
CTGCACGCCGTAGGGCAAGCGCCCGGTGGCTTTGCCCAGCACTTCGGACGCGCCGCGTTTGCTGGTGAAGGCCACCACCTTCGGCGCATTTGTCCGAATCTTCAGGCGCAGTTCTTCTGGTGCCCACGCTTCGGCGGGCAGGGCGGCGTCTACGCCCGAATGCCGTTTGGCAACATCGGTGAGGCCAATTCCCCAAGTAGGGAGAAGCGCATAGTCGTGGGGCGACAGTTGCCGAGGCGTCAGGCCTACCGTGTGCAGCACACTCCAGAACTTGTTTTGAGGGTTGGCATAGTAAGCCCGCGCCCGCGCACTGATCTTGCTGGGGGCCGTCCCAACCAATACCAACGTCAGCCCCGGCTGCAATACGTCGGGAACGAGGTAAGGCGCAGGCAGATCAGTCGCTATACCGCTCATCTTTAAACGGATCGCCGCGCATGTGGTAGCCGTTGCGCTCCCAGAATCCGGGCTGGTCAGCGGCCATGAACTCTAGGCCGGTCAGCCATTTGGCACTCTTCCAGAAATACAGGTGCGGCACGACCATTCGCAGCGGCCCGCCGTGTTCGGTTTCTAGCGGCTCGCCGTTAAATTCGTAGGCCAGCAGGTTTTCGGGGCGCGTAAAGTCCTCTAGGCTCAGATTGGTGGTGTACCCGCCGACGCTGTGCTGCATGACGTGCGTGGCTCCCGGCTTCAGCTTCAGGTGTTCCATCAGGTCTACGACACGCACGCCCGTCCAAGTCGTATCCAACTTGCTCCAATGGGTGACGCAGTGGATATCGTAAGTCAAGGTAGTTTGCGGCAACGCCATCAATTCGGCCCACGTCAGCGTTTTTTCCTCGGCCAGCCCCGTAATGCGGATCACCACATCCTGCGCGGTGTAACGTTGGACTGGCCCGTAAGTCAGCACCGGGAAGCGTGTAGTCAGGGTCTGACCGGGCGGCACGCGGCCCCCCATATCGTTGTCTGGTTTCTTGAAAAATCTGCCTAACATATCCGGTATTCAACGCCGCTCACACGTGTTGGGCTAGAGGCCAAGCCTCAATTCTGGGCAAGCGGCGGCTTAGGTTAAGGCTTCCGATAGACTCATATTTCGCGCTTTTGTACAGCGGAGCTTCAGCAGACGGCCACCTGACTGAACTTGTCAGGATGAGGTAAGGGCAGGGCGCGTATAATGCTCTCAAGTCCGGGGCCGATTTCTCTTTCCCCGGAGGAGCGTTGCCCTTGGTCTTAGCAGTTTCGCCCATTCAGGTCAGAGCTGCGAGGAGTACACCACCATGCACGCCAACAATCAGGCCAGACATGAAGTCGAACGTGCCCGCTTGCTCGCCGATGTGCGGGACTTGCTGGGCATCTTGCGCCGTGAACCCAATGAACTCTTGCCCTTCGACTGGATCAAACATCTTGGCCCCCAAGGTGAACACCAGTTGGGCTTAAAAGCAATTCCTGTCGAGCAAATCACCGGTTCTGTCGACCGCTATCGCGAGTTTGACCGCCACTATTTGCCCAAAGAAAAACACCTCGACGAACGCTGGATCGGCGTCCGCAGTGCCCAACTGGAAGGCAAGGAGCTGCCGCCCATTCAGGTGTACAAGGTGGGCGACCTCTACTTTGTCAAAGACGGCAACCACCGCGTCAGCGTGGCGCGTCGGCAAGGCCAAAAATACATCGACGCCTACGTGATCGAATTGAACGTGACCGTGCCGCCCGAAGAGCACGACACCCTCAAAGACTTGATCATCAAGGGCGAATACGCGCACTTTTTGCGTGAAACCAACCTTGACCGGATCGTGCCCGACCACAGCGGCATCCTGTTTACCACGCCGGGCCGCTACGACCGCCTGCTGGAACACATCCGCACCCGGCAGTATTTCCTAGACCGCAAGCCCGGACGCGAAGGCCTGCCGCCCGTAACGTGGGAAGAAGCCGTGGAAAGCTGGTACAAACGCCTGTACCTGCGAATCCTAGAAAACATAGACAAGCACGACGTGATGACCCGCTTTCCGGGCCGTACCGAAGCCGACTTGTACCTGTGGATCATGGATCACCGTTACTTTTTGACCACCCAAGAAGGCCACGACATCGGCAGCGAGGAAGCCACCAAAGATTTCCGCGCCCACTACGCACCGCCGCTGTACAAACGCTTGGGCCAGCGCGTGCAACTGCTGCTGAAAGGTGAACTCGATCCGGTGACGTAAAGCTTGAACGTGGAAGGTAGACCGTGGACTGTGGGCGAAAGTGGCTTGCAGTCCACGGTTTTTTTGTGGCTGTGGGCGGTAAGAAGGATTGGTAGTTGCTTGGTGAGCATTGAAGGCAACGTGGAAGGCGAACCCCCCCTTTGCTGACGCAACGCCCCCCCTCAAAGGGAGGACAAAAGCTGTTGCGCTCCCCTCTAAGTTCGACTTTGCCCATTTTGGAAATCAGGCAGCGTAACACAACGCGTCTGACATGCGCTCAAAGACCTGTCGAGGGACTTTTACGGTGTCCCGGCTCCACCGGGACACCGTAAAAGTCGGCTGACGCCATATCGCTCGCCTGACCGTTGCCAGGGCATCCGAGAAGGTCGGCAGGGTCTTGCTATACCAGGCCGAAGTCCTGACCTCCACGTCCCCCCGTGACCAGAGACGCTGCTCGCGCAGCGTCACGACGGAGAACAGTCCCAGCAGCAAAGGTGTGGTTCGGGCAATGGTCAATGCGGCCCACCCTCGGCCCGTTTCCACGCCCAGATGAGCGCGACTCTCCTCAAAGGTCACTTCAACTTGCCAGCGCATCGGAAACCAATTCACGATGTCGAGTGCGCTGATCTCGGCATCTGTACAAAATAAGCCCTGCGTTTGAAAGCGGCCCAGGGGATCGCGCACCATGACCCAGCGGCCATCAACGGACTTCCTGGCGCTGTGATACCACAGCGCCTCTCTACTGCACCATTCCACCTCGCGCCCTGTTTCTCCGTACCAGTGCTGAATTCGCGTGCTGCTCCAAACCGTATTCACAGCCTCGCGCCGTATCATCAAATTCGGCTGTCACTGCCCCCGTTGACGGGGGCGGCCCATCTGCCCTGGTGTTCGAGGCATTGGAAGGTCATACAGCGCCGCATCCATACGGAGTCGGGTGATCACCGTGATGGGCTGGCGACGTTTCAGGCGAGCGAGCCACTCCTGGACGGCAAAGCCCCCATCCGCAAGGACAATGAGCTTGCGTTCTGGACACCAACGCTGAACCAAGCGAAGCAGTCCATAGGCGACATCGGTCAAGGTTCAATGTCGCTTCCCCTGGGTCTGCGCATAGCGTGATGATGGAACAAGAGCAGTCAGAAATGGCAAGGCCCAGACGCGTCCGGCCTGGGGGATGGGAGCCAGAAGCATGAGGCTGAGCCAGCGGAGACCGCTGGCCTTGACGAAGTGACCATGACTGGATCGAACCGGATCGCGGTAGATTCCTCTGGCTGCGATTTTCCTGCCATGACGCCGTTCAAGCGTGTCGTCCACGCCGATGAATATCGGTCCGCTGGGTACGAAATTCGCGAGCAGTTGATTGAGGAGGATTCGACTGCCCTGAAGTGGGAACCACCTGGCTTGACTGAGGAAACGATGGAATTTGGCAAATCCAGTTTCCTCGCCCAGACCAAGCAGGCTCAGAAGCGCAGAGATGGTGCGTTTACGGGGGGCAAGGATCGCTCCGATCAGCAGCGTTTGTGCGTTGCTCCAGGTGGGGCACGTAAACATCTCGGCAAAGGGCGCGATAACATCGCAGAACCATTTTGGGGTTTTGAACATCTTTAGATGGTGTCAGGCGGGGCTGAGGGAAACCTCAGCCCCGCCTGAAAAAATGGCAAAGTCGAACTAAGGGGGGCTGATTGCGAACTGGCACAGCTCCGGAGGAGAGCAGACTGGGGGGGTTCACACGCAATCGTCAATCTCTGGATGCCCGCCTGTCTCGGCCATGTTCTAGGGAAATTCACCCTCACCCCTTACCCCCATTGAACCGCCCCCACGCCCTAATCTGCCCGCCCTGTATACTGCCGGGTACTGTGACTGGCTCCATCCATATTACCGAGGCGGCCCTCGCCTCGCTTATCGGCCTGACGGCCCACGAAATTCCGGGCGTGGTGGGCATGGCCCCCGCGAATCTTAAAGAAGGCCTGTCGCGTGTGCTGGGCCGCGCCAACGTCAGCGACGGCGTGGTGATCTCTAAAGACGCGCAGGGTGGCCTCACCGCCGACCTGTATATCGTGGCGGCCTACGGCGTCAGCATTCCCACCGTGGCCCGCAACATCGTTGACCGCGTGGTACACACTGTGCGCGGGCAAGCAGGCATAGAACTGAAAGCCACCCGCGTTCATGCCGTGGGGGTTCAACGTGCATAAGCCTATGAATAAAGAGATGTTGACGCTTTCTCCGGCAGATTTGGCGCACATGCTGCGAACCGCCACCGACTGGCTGGGCGTGTACCGCGAACAGGTGAACGCCCTGAACGTGTACCCCGTGCCCGACGGCGACACCGGAACCAACATGCACCTGACCATGCAATCGGTACGCCGCGAACTCGATACCTGCGATGAAACCCTGATGCCCAGCGTGGCCCGCGCCATCAGCTACGGCGCACTGTTGGGCGCACGCGGCAACAGCGGCGTGATCCTGTCTCAGCTTCTTAAAGGCTTTGCCGAAACGCTGAAAGACCAGAAAACGGTGGACGCGACCACACTGATCGCCGCCTTTGCCGCCGCCCAAAAAGCCGGATACGGGGCCGTGATGAAACCCGTAGAAGGCACTATTTTGACTGTAGCGCGGGGTGTGGCCGATGGCGCGGCCACCGTGAAAGACAAGGCCGCCACCATTGACAAAGTGCTGGAAGAATCGCTGTTTGGCGGCCAGAAACTCTTGGATCAGACGCCTGAAATGTTGCCCGCGCTCAAGCAGGCAGGCGTCATCGATTCGGGCGGTCAGGGCTACTTGTATCTGGTGCAGGGCATGTTGGCGGCCCTGCGCGGCGACACCTTGCCCGAAGCGCCCGACGTGACCAGCTACGCCCAGCAGCAATTCGACAACGAAGAGTTTGGCTACTGCACCGAATTTCTGATGAGCGAGGCTACCAAGCCCATTGAAGAAATCCGCGAACTGGTGACGCCGTTTGGCGACAGCCTGCTGGTGGTGGGCGCGGAAGGCTACGTGAAGGGCCACATTCATACCAATGAACCCGACGCGCTGCTGGCGATGGTGGGCCGCTACGGGCGCATGCTGAAAACCAAAGTGGAGGACATGTCCGAGCAACACACCGAAATTTTGGGCATGGCCGGAGCCGCCGCCCGCGCCGAAGAAGAAGTGCCGGAGTCGGGCTTGGTGGCGGTGGCGAGTGGCTACGGCTTGGTGAAGCTGTTCCGTAGCCTCGGCGCACGCATCGTGTCGGGCGGGCAAACGGCCAACCCCAGCGTGCAGGATATCGTAGACGCGGTTCGCAGCGTGAGCGCCAAAAAAGTGCTGATTTTGCCCAACAACAAAAACGTGCTGATGGCCGCCGAAAAAGCGATGGAACTGATGGAAGGCCGCGCTGTGGTGGTGCCGACGCGCACGCTGGGGCAGGGCGTGGGCGCGGCACTGGCCTTCAATGCCGACGCAGACGCCGAAAGCCTGAAAGCCGAGATGACCGAAAGCGCCGCGAAAGTCACGACGTTTGAAGTCACGCGGGCCAGCCGAACCACCAACATCACCACCAAAGATGGCCGCACGTTGGCGATTGCCGAGGGCGACATTATTGGGCTGCAAGACGATGAATTGATGCAGGCAGGCGGCAGCCCCGAAGACAGCGTGCTGGAAATGCTGAACCGGGGCTACAGCGGCCAAGAAGTGATTACGGTCTTTGGCGGCCCCCAAAAAACTTTGGAAGATTTGGAAGCCTTGTCGGGCCGCATAGAGAAGGAATTCCCGATGGCCGAAATTGAGGCCCACGCGGGCGGGCCAGATTTGTACGACTATTTGGTGACCATCGAGTAGTCCGGATTTGCTTTAAGGAACGGCTCCTTGTGTGATTACACCGGGAGCCGTTTTCTATGAATGAGCAGAGGCGCGGCGCTTTGGCTTACTGGCTTCTAAGCTAGACGGCGAATGTGCCCCCGCTTACGCTCGCCTACACTGCTGGGCAGGAAGACGCCAAGTCCCGCAAGACAAACGCCGATACCGACTGGGCCGAAGATTCAGGGTTATCCCCAACCTCGGAAACCTACCCCTGATTCATCCCTTGCCCAGTCTTTTTCATCCCGTTTCTTCGTTCGCTCCCATCGTCCAACGGTCAGGGCAACTGATTTTCACTCAGAAGACGTCAGTTCAATTCTGACTGGGAGTACCAATTGGCCCGGTGTCTACCAGCATCGCGCCTCACTTATGCAGGTTTAGTCCAAGCAGCAAGACGCCCGGCAACCAGTCGGGAAATGACGGTGCAAGTCCATTCAACCTGCTCCATCCGTCATCACTTTCGCCCTTTTTCTGCGCCTACGGCTGGCGCTATCCATCGTGGGGACGATGGTGGAGTGGTTAAACACAGTTGTCTGCCCTTCAGGATTCACTCTTTGGGGGCTAACTCTTTCTCACCCCTTGCCTGCCCTGCACACCCTTGCAGCGGGCCGATGCAGAAAGGTTACCGGAACAAGCGGCGTAAAGCCTTCGCAGGTTCGAATCCTGCTCGTCCCCCACTCTTCACAACGTTTACGGGAACGGTAGCTCAGTGGATAGAGCGCTAACCGCCTGACCATTCCTTGCTTGCCTGCGGCTGTGCGCCGCTGGGCCGAAGGTTCAGGCTTATCGACTGCGGATCGGGAGGTGGCGGGTTCGAATCCCGCCCGTTCCCCCACTGCACCGCTGCAAGCCACACCACCAAGTATCACACCGCGCCGGAGCGGTAGCTCAGCTGGTAGAGCGTTCGGCTGCCTCACGGCAGTTTCCCTGTTCGTACCTTTGCCCAAGCGCCGTAAACAAGCACCGGGCCGACAGGACAGGGTTACCTCTTAATCGAATGGTCGCGGGTTCGAACCCCGCCCGCTCCGATCTTTTTTCACCATCAACACAACTAAATCAAACACGGCCCAGACCTGAAACGGTAGCTCAACTGGATAGAGCATCCGGCTACGAACTGGAAGGCTACAGGTTCGATTCCTGTCTGTTTCACCATTTGGCGTACTCCTGCGCCCCGTCGCCGTCAGCGATTCTGACGCTCCTTGCCCCTTGACCACACCAAAGGAGGGCCGATCATGATGAAGAATGTGCTGAACGCCATCGCCCCCAAGCGCCACCCCCAGACCCAACGGCTGGATGAGCGTCAGGTGCCCAACAACGCGGGGGGCTTCGTGTACACGCTGGCCGATGAAGGCCGCCTGACCCGCTTTCTGGTGCTGGGCACCGAGGGCGGCACGCTGTATGCGGGCGAGCGGGCGCATACGGTGCAGGCCACCGAATTCGTGCGCCAATTGGTAGTGCGCGACGCCCCCCTCGCCCTGCGCGTAACGCTGGACGTGGTGCGTGGCAACCGTGCGCCCAAGCCTGACCCGGCGCTGCTGGTGCTGGCCCTGATTGCCAAAACCGCGCCGAATGTGGCCGACCGCAAGGCCGCATGGAACGCGCTGCCCGAAGTGGCCCGCACCGGCACGATGCTGCTGCACTTTTTGGCCTTTGCCGACAGCCTCGGTGGGTGGGGCCGACTGACCCGGCGCGGTGTGGCGAACGTGTACGAAACGCTGCCCGTAGAAAAGCTGGCGCTGTGGGCCGTGAAGTACAAGGCCCGTGACGGCTGGGCACAGGCCGACGCCCTGCGCCTGAGCCACCCCAAAACCACCGATGCGGGCCGGAACGCGGTGCTGCGGTTCATGGTGAAGGGCACGCTAGACGCTGAAGTTGTGTCTGTTGAAGCCGTACCCAGTGAAACTCTAACTCCTGCCTTGCGTGTCATCGAAGGTCATCTGTTGGCCGCCGCTGCCACCAGCGACGCAGAGGCCGCCCGCCTGATGCGTGAGTTCGGAGTGCCCATCGAAGCTGTGCCGACGCATCTGCGCGGTGCCGAAACATACCGGGCCGCACTGGAGACCAACGGCCTGACGTGGTTGCTGCGAAACCTCGGCAACCTGAGCCGCGTGGGGGTGCTGACCGCCAACAACCGTGATGTAGTGGCGCAGGTTATCGGGTGCATCACCGACGCGCAGGCGCTGAAGCGGGGCCGTGTTCACCCGCTGGACGCACTGAAGGCCCGTTTGGTGTACGCGCAGGGCCGGGGCGTGAAGGGCAAGGGCGAGTGGCTGCCCGTGCCGCGTGTGGTAGACGCACTGGAAGACGCTTTTTACACGGCTTTCGGCGCGGTTCAGCCCGCTGGTACTCGGCATCTGCTGGCGCTGGACGTGTCGGGCAGCATGACGATGGGGCAGGTGGGCGGCGTGCCCGGACTGACTCCCAACATGGCCGCCGCCGCCATGAGCATGCTGGCCCTCCGCACCGAGCAGGACGCGCAGATCATGGGGTTTTCCACCCAGTTCCGGGCGCTGGGCATCACGCCCAAAGACACGCTGGAAGCTGCCATGAAAAAGGCCCACAGCCACAGCTTCGGAGCCACCGACTGCGCCCAGCCGATGCTGTGGGCCGCGCAGCACCGCCAAAACGTGGAGACCTTCGTGGTCTACACCGACAACGAAACGTGGGCAGGCCACGTCCACCCCACGCAGGCGCTGGATCAGTACCGCCAGAAGATGGGCCTCCCCGCACGCCTGATTGTCGTCGGCCTGACTGCCACCCGTTTCACCATCGCTGACCCCAACCGGGCCGATATGCTCGATGTCGTGGGCTTCGACACCGCCGCCCCCAGCATCATGAGCGCCTTCGCACGGGGCGAGGTGTAGGCGTAGGGAAAAGATCAGAATTCGCATCAATAGAGCAGAGAGTCTCGTGTGTTGGCCGCACACGGAACTCTCTGCTCGGTTTTGAAGTGTTTTGAAACTGTGGCCGTCCCACACAAGTCAAGCAGGCCGGGGCGTGAATGCTCCGGCCTGTTTTAAATCTGCTCCTACTTCTTGGTAATACGGCCTTTCACCGTGTTGGTCAGGGTGCTGCCTTTGGCCTTCAGGTACTGTGCAAAAGCGTCCACATCGGACAGGTTGGGAAGCTGCACCACGTTCTTGCCCTGCGTGAACACGCTGAAGAAGTCGCCGCCCGCCGCCAAGAAGTTGTTGATGGCGACGCGGTACGTGCCCGTAGGATTGATGGGCGTGCCGTTGAATTTGATGTCGGCGATGTTGACTTTGCTGCCTGCGGGCGCGGCGTCGGTGTAGATGTAGCTAAAGCCTTCGCTGACCTGAAGCAGCTTGACGGCGGTGGCATTGCTGCCGCTCCACTGCTGCTCCAGCACGTCTTTGATCTGCTGGCCGGTGAGATCCATGACCACCATCGTGTTGCCGAAGGGCTGCACGGCGAACACGTCGCCAAAGTTGATGGCGTTGCCGGGCTTGATCTGGGTGGTGTCGGGCAAGTCGGCGCGGATGCCGCCGGGATTCATCAGAGAAATCTGGCTGCCCTGCGCCTGCGTCGCAAAGACCTGTGCATCGGCAATCACGTCGCCCAATGCGGATTCGGTGTTACGAGCGTTGCTGATCCCGCGCTGAATCTGGGGCACGCCGAGGTTCGCCACAAACACCGATTTGACGGCGGCGGTTTTGGCGTCAGCAGTGGTCACGAGCTGCGTCATACCGAAATCGAGGGTGTTATTGGCTTTGCGGGCCGTGTAGTCCACCACCAAGTTTTGGGCGCTGGCCTTCATCACTTCATGGTTGGCCTTGTCTACCGTCAGGTTCAGGCGCTGAAGCAAGTGGCCGTAAAAGTCGCCCTGAATCACGATGCGGTCATTGCCTTTGGGATCGGGGACGAGGCAGTTGTAGCCCTGATGGCTGTGGCCGCTGATGATGGCCGTCACGGCAGGATCGACGCGCTTGGCGATCTGCACGATGGGGCTGCTATCCTTGAGGGTCTTGCAGCCGACGGTGCTGTAGTTGTCGGTGCCGCCCGTGGAAATCTCGCCGCCCTCATGAATCAGCATGACGATGGCGTCTACTTTGGCGGCCTTCAGTTCCGGGATGTACTTGTTGACCGACTCGGCCTCATCCAAAAAGTTCAGTTCCTTGATGCCGTCGGGGGATACGAGGCCAACGGTAGACACCGTGACTGCGCCGATAAACGCCACTTTCGCGCCGCCGATGTCCTGAATGGAATAGGGCTGGAAGGGGTTCGTGCCGTCTGCTTTGTAGGTCACGTTTGCGCCGAGCCACTTGAAGGTTGCGCCGCTGAAATTGGGATCGAATTTGCAGGCTTTAGCCATATCGTTACTGTCGCAGCCGCCGTTTTGCATGCGGAACAGTTCCTTCAGGCCCTGATCGAATTCGTGGTTGCCCAAAGAACTGAGTTTGAGGCCAATCTGGTTCAGGGCGTAGATGCTGGGTTCGTCGCGCAGCAGGCTGCTGATGGCCGGGCTTGCGCCGATCAGGTCGCCGCCGCCCACCAAAATGGTGTTGGGGTTGGCTTTGCGGGCGTCGTTCACTTCTGCGGCGATGGCTTCTACGCCGCCCGCGCTGATGGCCGTCTTCTCGCCTGCTTTGGTAAAGCTGGTGGGCTGCAAGTTGCCGTGAAAGTCGTTGAGGCCCAGCACGGTGATGTCTACGGCTTCGGCGGGCAGGCGCTGGTCACCCGGAGCGCAGGCCGTGAGAGCAAGGGCCGACGTGAGCAGCAGCATCGCGGTCTTTCTGAATTGGTTCATATATGGCTAATAAATCACATTTTTGTCAGGAATGGATGAAACTACTCGCCCCTCCACAGACCAATGGAGTCCTGAACGCGAAAAGCCCCCTTCAGCATTGGCCTTCCGGCTGATTCGGCGCACCGATAGCAAGCCCTCCACTTCCGCACCGTTATGTGGCTCTCTCTGGCAGTTTCAGCCCCCGCCCGCTCTGCTACCTTCTCCCTATGCTCGATCCACACGCTTTACCGTTTGCCGCTGCCGTTCATTCCTCGGCGCGGCCCGCCCTGCGCCTGACTTGGGATTCGCGGGAAGCCTCGCCGGATGTGGCCTTTGTGGCCCTGCCCGGCGAAAAGATGCACGGCAACCGGTTTGTAGAAGCGGCGTTGGCGGCAGGCGCACCATTCGTGCTGACTGACCTAGACGTAGAGCGGGCCATACGTGTGCCAGACGCACAAGCGGCGCTATTTACGTGGGCGCGGCACGAGCGGGCCAAAAATAAATTGGTGGTAGGCATCACGGGCAGCGCGGGCAAAACCACCGCCAAAAGCTACGTGGCCGCCGCACTAGACGCCCAGTTTATGCCCGTCTTCAATACCCTGCCCGCCATCGCCTGCTTTCTGATTGAGTATGGGGCCAGCGCAAAACCGTTGGTGGTGGAAATGGGCATAGACCGCGTGGGCGAAATGGCCGAACTTGTAGACCTCGTGCGGCCCGACGTGGGCGTGATTACCACCATCGGGGCCACGCACCTAGAGGCGCTGGGAACGGTAGACAACGTAGCGTTCGAGAAGGGCCACATTCTGCGGAGCGTCACAGGCCAACCCATTCGCTCCCTCGTGGGCATGCAGGCTGCTGCGTATTTTCCGGGGGTGGACAGCTACGGCTTCGGGGGCGCGACTTTTGCTGGACAGGAGTTAGAAGTGACGCCAGAGGGCGCGAGTTTCACGTTTGCGGGCCAAGCCGTGAGCCTGCGCCGCGCCGCCACCGTACAGGCCGAAGCCGCCGTGCTGGGGCTGGCGCTGACGCAGAGTGCCGGAATTCCGCTGAATGAGGCCGCTGTACGCATGGCCGCCGTACAGGTTCCGGGCGGGCGCTACCGGGTGCATCCGGGCCGCTACACGGTGATAGATGACGCCTACAACGCTTCCCCGATTGCCGTAACCGCCGCGCTAGACGCCCTGAGCGGCTCTCCGGGCCGCCGCGTGAGTGTGCTGGGGCGAATGCTGGAACTGGGCGAAACGGAACGCGCCCTGCACGCCGAAGTCGGGGAGTATGCGCGGGCCAAAGCCGACGTGACCTACGGCGTGGGCGCATTTGCCGCCGAGTTGGGAGAACGGGCCTACCGCAGCGTACCCGAGCTGTTAGCGGCACTGCTACACGACACCCAAGACGGCGACGTGATTCTGGTGAAAGCCAGCCGGGGCATCAGCTGGACGCCGGATCAGCGGGCGGCGGAGGGTGTGGGGCTGGATACGGTGGTGGCGGCGCTTTTGGCGGGGCGGAAGGATGTCTGAGGGTCTAAGAAGGGCGTAGGGGCAATCGCTGGCGCTCATTCACCCCCTCCCCGGCCCTCTCCCGCAAGGGGTGAGGGAGCAAAACCAAGCTCTTTGCCTTTAGCCCTCACCCCTTGCGGGAGAGGGGCGCTGCACCGCAGCGGGGTGAGGGGAAGTGAGCGAAGCGATTGCCCTTGACCTGCCTTAGACCCTTCGACCCTAGACCCTTAGACCCGCCCCTCACCTCCCAATCCTCACCCACCCCACCTCCGCATGAGCTGAAATGCCCTATGCCCACGCCCACCCGTTTGCTGCCCCTGCTTACCCTGCTGCTCTGCGCCTGCGCTCCGGCCTACTCGCCCCCCACCGGAGACGCGGCGTTCCGGGCGGCATTTAGCGGCGACGGTGTGACTTGGGTGACAGGCGGGCGGGCCTGTGTGGCGCGTGCGCCGGGATTCCGCGTGGTCTGTCCCAACCTGCCTACCGCCGTAGACGTGGCGTGGAATGCAGGCGAAGCGTGGGCCGCCGTGCCGAGTGCGGGCGTGGTGGTCACACTTGACCGGGCCGCCCGTAGCGTGGCGGTGGGCCGAGTGGTGGCCCTCAGCAGCACACGGGCCTACCGTGAAGACGGCAGCGCCGTGAACTATGAAGGTACGGCGGCGGTAGGCGTAGCGGGCGCACCATCGGCGGCCATCACGGGGGGTGACGGCGCAGACTATGTGCTGCTGGCCGGAAACTTGCGCCGCGTCACCGACGACGTGGTGACAGAAGTGAGCGCCGCAGCGTTTTTGGTGGCGTTGCCCACAGGCGCACGCAGCGCAGATGTTCCTACCGCCGTTACCCCAACCGGAACCTACCGCCTTGCCAACGGACGCTTGGAGCGCGGCGACGGCACAGGCCGAATCCTGAACAGTGTGGCGCACGGAGCGGGCCGAGTCGGACAGGTAGGCAGCACCATCGTCACCGTTTCGGCAGAGGGCAGCATCCCTGTGTTTTCCGAAACTCTGCAATTGCTCCATGAGACTCGGTAAGTCTGGCCTCTAGCCTGCTTCATGAGTCGCTGATGATATTAAAAAATCTTTACTCCTCTCAGAAATGGGGCAGAGCATAGAGGCAAACTGACAAGCTGCAATGTTGCCGAACATGAAGATCAATCTGCAGCATTTTTCACACAAAAACCGCCGAATTGGCAGTGATGGGGGGCCATTCAAGCCAATGGGCCGATTTCTTCACGGCTGTGTGGCCCGCATCCCTTCACAGTTTGGGGGTGAAGCAGTGGCGGCAGCGGCGAAGACAAACGCACGGGGCCAAATGAAGATTCGGGGTAAGGTGTGCGTGCTGGACGGCTGTGGAATAGCTCTCACCTGTCAGAGTTAAGTAAGCAGGCGAGTGATTGCATGAACCGTTCATGTCACTCCCAGACCTAGACCCTCACTCTCACCTCTCATCTTCCTCTGGTCGCAGACCGTGCCAGATGAGTGAATGCTAAAATCTGTCTGACTCTGGAGGGAGAATGTCGAGCTTCTTGAACCGCCTACTCAATCCGCGCCCATCTGCTATCGGCGTGGAAATTGGCACGAGCGCCATTAAGGTTGTCGCGCTGCGTCCCGGCTCTCCCCCGTCCTTGCTGCATGCCGTCATGGTGCCCACGCCCATCGGCAGCATGCGCGACGGGCTGGTGGTCGAGCCTCAGGCCGTCGCCACCGAACTCAAGAATTTGCTGGCTCAGCACCGCATTACCACCAAATACGCTGTGACCGCCGTACCCAACCAGTCGGCGGTCACGCGCAACATCATGGTGCCGCGCATGGAACGCAAAGACCTTCAGGAGGCCATCAAATGGGAGGCGGAGCGCTACATTCCGTACCCCATCGATGAGGTCAGCCTAGATTTCGACGTTCTGGACGACATCAGCACCATTCCGCCCGATGGACAGATGGAGGTCGTGATTGCCGCCGCGCCCACCGAAGCCATTGCGCGGCAGGTAGAAGTATTGCGGTTGGCGGGGCTGGAACCCACCGTGGTAGACCTCAAAAGCTTTGCCACCCTGCGTGCCCTGCGCGGCAACCTGCTGGGCGAACACCTGACCAAAAGCACCCTGACCGGCACCAACTACACCGAAGCTGGAGAGGTGGCCTTGGTCATGGAAATCGGCGCAAGCAGCAGCGTGATTAACTTGGTGCGCGGTGACCGCGTGCTGATGGCCCGCAACATCAACGTGTCTGCCGACGACTTTACGACCGCCCTGCAAAAAGCCTTCGATCTGGACTTTACCGCCGCCGAAGACGTGAAGCTGGGCTACGCCACCGCCACCACGCCCACCGAAGACGAAGAAGACCTGCTGAACTTCGATATGGCCCGCGAGCAGTACAGCCCCGCCCGCGTGTTCGAGGTGGTGCGCCCCGTGCTGGGCGACCTGATCACCGAAATTCGGCGTTCGTTGGAGTTTTACCGGGTGCAGAGCGGCGACGTGGTCATCGACCGCACGTTCCTTGCAGGCGGCGGGGCCAAACTGCGCGGTCTAGCGGCGGCCATCAGCGACGCACTGGGCTTCCGGGTAGAAGTGGCGAGTCCTTGGCTGACGGTGCAGACCGATCAGGCCAACGTGGATACCGGCTACCTGCAAACCAACGCGCCCGAATTCACGGTGCCGCTGGGCCTCGCGCTGAGGGGGGTGATGAGCCGTGGTTGAGATCAACCTACTGCCTCAGCAGTACCGTAAAAATAACGAGCCAAACGGCTGGCGGCTGGGCACTTACGCCCTGATTCCCATCACCATCGCCGCCATCCTGATTCCCGAAGTGGTGACCGCTACCCGTGTGGGCGACCTGCAAAAGCAGCGCGACTCCCTACAAGGCGAAGTGGCCGCCCTGACGCAGTCCAAGCAGGAATATGACACGCTGACCGCTACCGAAACCCAGCTGAAGCAGGTGACCGATATTGCTACCCAACTGCGTGACCGCAAAACCTACTGGTCAAACGATCTGGCGACCTTTACGGCGCAGCTTCCGGCGGGCGGCAACGTGGCCCTGACCAGCATGAACGTGCGGTCTATAGAACCAGCGGCCCTGACCGGACTGCAACAAGGCGGCATTTACAGCGGCAAAAACGTACAGCGCGAAATAGAACTGTCCGGCACGGCCCGCAGCCAGCAAGCGGTGGTGAACTTTCTGAATGCCTTCGAGAGCAATCCCAAATTCGGCGTGAACTTCAAGAGCCTACAAAACGACGCGACTGCCGGAAACTATACCTTCGGCGCGTCGGTGGGCGTGGTGGCCGCAGAGCCTCTGGCCGCCGTTGCGCCCGGTGGCGCTGCTGGCGGCACTGACAGCGCAGGCACGCCCGGCGCTCCGGCTCCAGCGGCGGCACCTGCTGCGGGGACTAGCCAATGACCCCCAGCAAACTCGATGCCCGCTCCATTTTCCTGATTGCGCTCGTGTCGTGCATGGCCCTCATCGCGGCATGGTATTACCTGCGCTTTCAGCCCCGGCAGGCCCAAATCGTGCAACTTCAGGGCGAAGTGGAGAGTGCCCAGTTGCAGGCCGACCTGTACCGCACCGCTTCTCAGAAGTTGCCCCAACTGCGGACGCGTGTGGCCGCCCTGCAACTGGAACAGAGCCAGTTCTTAAGGGCGCTGCCCGACGCCGCGCAGTTTGGCACTGTGCTGGACGAAGTGCGCCGCAACGTGACGGCTGCCGGAGCACAACTGAACACCGTTAACTTTCAGCCCGGTACCGGCACCGATTTGCCCAGCGGCGTGCGGCCCATCGCGCTCACGGTGGGCGTCAGCGGCCAGTTCGCGCAGGTGTTTCAGGCGCTGCGGTCTATAGAAACCATGAACCGCTTTACCAATGTCACTGCTGTGGGCATTCAGGTGCCGCAGGCCACCAGTTTCAATCCTCCCCTAGAAAGCACAATGGGCCTGACCGTGTACACCTTCGATGCGGCTGCGGCGACGGCCACTGCAGCGGGCGGCACGCCTGAGGCTCCGGCAGCAGGCACAGCGCCCGCGCCCGCCGCAGACAGCACCTCTGGAGGTGTCCGGTGACCCGCGCCCGCGCTCCACTGAACTTAAAGCTGTCCCGTGAAATGAAGATTCTCCTGATTTTGCTGCTGATGGTGGCCCTGATCGGCGGCTGGTACGTGTGGACGAGTACCCGTAGCGCCAACGTGATCGCCAACAGCGGCACAGGCACGACTGGAACTGGTGGCCCCGACAACGGCGGCACTGAGGGCGGCACAAGCGGCCCCGTGCCTATCGAGGGTGCGCCCGCAGGCAGCAACACCGGTGGCACGACTGGAACTGGCACGGCAGGAGCAGGCACCGTCAACCCAGCTTTGGGTACGGCAGGTGCAGGAACCACCACCAATCCTGACGGCACCAGCACTGGAAACGGCACTGATCCTACTGGCACAGTAGGCGGAAGCGTGGCCCCCGACGGCACCGTGACCATCCCCACTCTGCCCCCACTCGGCAACGTCGACGGCACGCTGGTTGGCCCCAACGGAGAAGGCACCACCGTTGCCACGCCTGCACCCGGCGGCATCAACCCCGACACCGCTCTGGTGTTGCTGCCCGGCGTGAACCCCTTCCGGCCCCTGAGCGTGAAGGCAGACCCCACCGCTGCTGGCACCACGCCCACCGGCAGCGTAACGGCCAACGCCAACCCTGCTGGCAACGGCAACAGCACGCCCAACAACACGGGTACGCTGGACAACAGCGGCGCAGCAGGCAACGGCGGGCTTGATCCTCTCGGCACCACCGGCGGCGCAGTGGCTATCTCCCCTATTCCCGGTTCGGGCGACACCGTTCCTGCCGATTCGGTAGACGTGACGGGCGGCGCGTTCCCTCTGCCTACTATTCCCGGTGGGGAAGGCAACGCTACAGACATTCCAAACACAGACGGCGTGATCATTACGCCCGGCAACCCCACGGTTACTCCTGATGACACTGTGACGGCCAACAACGGCGGCACGGGCAACGGCGCAACTGCGAGCAATGGCAGCGGCAATGGTACAGGTAACGGGACTGGCACGAGCAACTCTGGCAGCGACAACTCCGGCGACACGACTAGCGGCAACGCTGGCACGGGCACGACCCCTCCGCCTGTCGAAGTGGTTTTGCCGCCCATCAAACCGCCCGTTGCAGGCGTCCGCGTGCCCGGTGTAAACCGTGTGCCCAACCTGACTGCCAACGCTGGCAGCGGAAACAACGGAGCCGCTTCTGGCGCGAACGGCACTGGTACTGGTGCGGCGGGAACAGGAACAGGTGCGGGCGTCATCGCCTCCTTGCCCACCACTGCGCCGCGTCCCGGTACGCCGCAAGTCATCACCGAACTGACGCCCCTCAGCACGGGCACGCCCGCCGAAACCACTCGCCCGCTAGATCAGAACATCGCCGCCCGCGAACTGGCCTTCAATGCTGTGGTTCTCGGCCCGGTGAATACCGCGATCTTCCGCTCTAAAGACGGCTTCTTGGTGGTGTCGGTGGGGCAAACCCTGCCCGATTCCGACATCGTGATCAAAGAAGTGACGGCGACCAGCGCCACCCTCGCACTCGGCAATGATACCCAGACCCTCGAACTGGACAAAAGGTGAGCCATGAATAAACGTCACGCCCTCTTGCTGACCGCCGCACTCGGCATGGCCGCCGCGCAGACCAGCACCACGACCACACCCACCGCCTCTCCTGCCACCACCGCTGCTCCCACACAGGCCGCACCCGCAGCAGCCACCACGCCCGACCCACAACTCTCTAAGGCCAGCGTGACCGTAAATGTCGGCGTGTACACCGGGCCGCTGTCTAGCCTGCTGGCCGCCCTCGCCAAAGCCGCCGGATACGAAGTCATTTTTGATGCCAACGTGGACGGTCTGAACACGGCTGCGAATCTGGCCGCCACGCCTGCCGCTGGAGTGGCCGCCATTCCCGCGACTCCGGCTTCCGGTGCGGCGGCAGGCAGCACCACTGCTCGCCCACTGGTGCTGTCCTTTACCGACAAGCCCTTCAATGAAGTCTGGCCCCTGCTGATGGACGTGTACGGCCTGAGCTACCAAACCCTGCCCCTCGGCGGCAAAACGGTGCTGCGCGTAGGCAATACGCCCCCCACCGTGCAGCGCATCTACACGGCTCGCGGCACACAGGCCGATGTGTTGGCCCTGATTACGGCCCAGTACCCCACCCTGCGGGTTTCGGCAGTGGGTCAAACCGGACAACTGGTGCTGAGTGGCCCGCAAACGGAAATCGATTCGGCGCTGGGACTGTTGGCACAAGTCGACCGCCCTGTCATCAGCACCGTAGACACCTCGCCCGCCGTGCAGCGCGTGTACACCGTGAATGGGCAGCAAGCCGACGCTGTGACGCTCCTGACGGCCCAATTTCCGACCCTGAAGGTCACGGGTGTGGGCCAAACCGGACAACTGGTGCTCAGTGGGCAGCAAAGCCAACTGGACGCCGCGCTTGCACTGCTGGCGCAAGTTGACCGCGCCCCCGTGCGTGCCCCCGAACCCGCCCCCACCACCCAACGCGTGTACTCCGTCAAGGGCCAGCAGGCCGACGTGACCACGCTGCTGACCTCGCAGTTTCCCGGCCTGAAGGTGACGGGCGTGGGCCAAACCGGACAATTGGTACTGACCGGGGCACAAAACCAACTGGAAGAAGCGTTGGCGCTGTTGGCTCAAGTCGACCGGCCTGCTCCGGTGGCCGCCTCCACCACCCAGCGCATCTTTACGATTGCCAACGGCAAGGCCGAAGAAATCAAGGCCGTGCTGGAAAACACCTTGGCCGCCAGCGCTAGCGCCACCGCCAATTCCAACGTTCAGAGTGCGGCTGGGGGTGCGGCAGGCAGCGGCGGCATCGTGACCGGAGTGAATGTGGGCACTACGCCTACCACCCAACCGGCGGCCCCGGCGTCTGCCCAGACCCCCGCCGCCACTTTGGGCACCCTCTTGGGACAGGCGGCGGGCACGGGCCAAGCGGCCACAACGCAGGTCAGCCCCGCCACCATCATTGCCGACAAGCGTACCAATACCCTGATCGTGCGCGGCACGGCGGAGCAGGTAGCGCAGGTGGCCGAACTAATTCCCACCCTCGATGTGCGCGTTCCCCAGATCAACCTTCAAGTCCGCATCAATGAAATTACCGAAACGGGCCTGCGAACCCTCGGCGTGGGCTACAAAGCCTCGCTGGGCGGCTTCAACGTGTCACTGACCAACGGGCAACTGGCCGCGTCCTTCGATCCTCTGCGGGCCTTTACCGGCTTCAACCTCGGCGCAACGCTGGACAGCCTAGAGCAGCAGGGCATGACCAAGCGCGTGTACGACGGCACCGTGATGATGCAGAGCGGCCAGACCAACGGCAGCGGCACCAGCGGCGGCACCTTCCGCTGCGGCAGCCCCGACGACCAGAGCAATATCGCGGCGGCCTCGCTGCAATCGGGCGGACGACTCGACATCAACATTCCCGGCTCGGGCGGCAGCGCACCCGTTGTGCGCAACATTCCCTACGGCGTCAACATGTACTTCCTTGACCCCAGCGTGAACGCCGACGGCACCGTCAGCGTGCGCCTGTGCGGTCAGGTGAACCAACCCCGCACCGCCATTACCAACACGCTGCCCAACCTGCTGGACTTTGCCAACAGCAGCGCCCAAACGGTGGTCAGCTTTAAAAACGGCGAGACCTTGCTGCTAAGCGGCCTGCTGGGTTCCAACGAAGTGTCTACCCGCAAAGGCCTGCCCTACGTCAGCAGCATTCCCGTTGTCGGCGCTTTGCTGGGCGGCAGCGAGAACGTGACCAAAGACAGCACCCAGTTGTTGGTCATCGTGACCGGAACCGTCGTCAAGTAAATCTCCCCTCCTTGTGCCCGGACGCTTTCCCAGTAGTGGGGGCGTCCGGGTTTGTTTGGCTGTGCTATGTGGCCGGGTTTGTTTGATCATGGCCCCTGCCCCGCCCCCACGCGGGCGCTAAAGTCGGAGCATGAGGTATTTGACCGCCGGAGAATCGCACGGGCCGCAATTGACGGCCATCATCGAGGGGTTGCCGTCGCAACTGCCGCTGGGCAAGGCCGACATAGACCCTTGGCTCCGCAAGCGTCAGGGCGGCTATGGGCGCGGGCGGCGCATGATTATCGAAACCGACGAGGCCGAGATTCTGAGTGGCGTGCGGGCCGGACGAACCACCGGTGCGCCCATTACGCTGGCAATTGCCAACAAGGATCACCGCAACTGGACAGAAATCATGTCGCCGGAACCGGGCGGAGAGCCGCGCAAAAAAGCCCTCACCGATGCCCGCCCCGGACACGCCGACCTGACCGGGGGCATCAAGTACCGCCATAAAGACTTGCGCGACGTGCTGGAGCGGGCCTCGGCACGGGAAACGGCGGCGCGGGTGGCAGTGGGTTCGGTGGCCCTCAAACTGCTGGCCGAACTGGGTGTGCAGGGCGCGAATTACGTGTCCAGCCTCGCCGGAATAGAGACCAAACAGGGCTTTAGCTGGGACAACTTGGAAGCCATCGAAGAATCTGACCTCCGCACGCCCGATGCCGACGCCGCTGCCCAAATGCGCGAACGCATCGATCAGGCCAAGAAAGACGGCGACACCCTCGGCGGGATTCTGGAAGTGCGCTTCCGGGGATTGCCCGTGGGCCTCGGCAGCTACGTACACTGGGATCGCAAGCTGGATGGCCGAATCGCGCAGGCCTGCATGAGTCTGCAAGCCATGAAAGGTGTGGAAATCGGGCCAGCCTTTGAGAATGCCCGCAAGCCCGGCAGCGGTGTACACGACGCCGTGTATTACCGAGACGGCACCTACGCCCGCGATACCAACGGCGCAGGCGGCCTAGAAGCGGGCATGACCAACGGTGAAGAATTGGTGATTCGGGTGGCTATGAAACCGATTGCTACCCTGATGAAGCCGCTGCCCACCGTGAACGTGGTGTCTCATGAGCCCAGCGACGCGGCGCGGGAACGCAGCGACACCACCGCCGTGCCCGCCGCCGGAGTGATCCTCCAGACCATCATCGGCTGGGTCATTGCCGACGCCATTTTAGAGAAATTCGGCGGCGATACCCTGCCGGAACTGCAAGAGCGCGTGGCCGCCGCACACGCCTTTTCGCGGGATTTCTAGGCTGTGCTGGCAGGCGTTTCGGCGGAACAGATCGAGGCGGGGCTGCATGCCTACTTGCAGGAGCCGCCCGAAGACCCGGACTGGGCAGCAGGGGGCCGTTTCCCCGAAGAAGGCGGGCCAGACCGTGCCGCTGTCACGCCGCAGCGGGGCCAGTCTCGTACACTGTCCCCCATGACCGTCCCGCCCGATTCCATGTCGCCTCAATTTGGGCCGCTTCAATTTGGGCCACCCGAATATGAGCCGCCTGAGTTCGGATCGCCCGATTCGGAGGCCAACTCCGGCCCGGCCCGGCCTGCCCCCAGCTTCAGCATGGGCCTGATCGAGCGCCCCGTGAGTTGGGTGGCCTTGGCGGGTTTTATGGGCACCGGCAAAAGCCGCGTGGGGTGGGAACTGAGCCGCGCTCTCGCCCTGCATTTCGTAGACACCGACAAGCTGATTACGCGGGTGGTGGGCAAATCCATTCCCGAAGTGTTCGAGCAGGAAGGGGAAGCCTACTTCCGCGCCTGTGAGCAGGAAGTGGTGCGGCGCGTGTCGCGGCTGGATCACGCGGTGGTGAGCCTCGGCGGGGGCACCTTTATTCACGAGGAAAACCGCCGCACGCTGCTGGAGCGCGGCCCGGTGGTGGTGTTGTGGGCTACCCCGGAAACCGTGTACCAGCGCACCAAACACAGTGACCGCCCGCTGCTGGCGACGGCTGATCCCCTGTCGCGCATCCGTACCCTGATGACGGAGCGCGAGCCGTCTTACCGTCAGGGCACTATTCATGTGCACAGCGACGGGCGGCCTTCCGAAGAAATCGTGGAAGAAGTGATTGAGCGGTTGTGGGACTGGGCCGACGTGAACGCCGCGTGGGGCGAGGACAGCGAGAACTCGGAGGGCGAACGTGCAGCCGACTGAAGCTTTGACCGTCCGGCGGGTTGAAGTGGGCGGAAACGTCCCTTACACCGTCCACGTCGGCCCCGGTGTGCTGTCGCGTGCCCATGTGGACGCCCGACAAATCGCCCTGATTCATGATGAAGCCGTGCCACAAGCTTGGATTGACCGGCTATCGGCGGCGCTCTCGCCTGCGCTAGTGCTGACCATTCCCGTACCGCAGGGGGAAGCCTGCAAAACGCTAGCGGTCTTGGCGGGTGTCTTGTCCAAACTGGCGGCAGCCAACTTGCCCCGCGACGGTGCGGTGGTAGGCTTGGGCGGCGGCGCGGCAACTGATTTGGCAGGCTTCGCGGCAGCCAGCTACTTGCGCGGCGTGGCGTTTTATACGGCCCCAACGACTTTGCTGGGCATGGTAGACGCGGCGGTGGGCGGCAAAACAGGCGTGAATCTGCCCGAAGGCAAAAATCTGGTGGGCGCGTTTCATCCTCCCCGCGCCGTGTGGTGCGACACCGACACCCTGACCACCCTGCCGCCCGCCGTGTTCCGAGAAGGAGCCGCCGAAGCCTACAAACACGGCCTGATCTCCGATCCCAGCCTGATGCAGCGGGTGTTAGCGCCCGACTTTGTGCCGGGGTCAGCCACCTTTACGAACACCTTGGCCGACGCCATAGCGGTGAAAGCAGGCGTCGTGACCCGCGATCTGACCGAGCAGGGCGAACGCGCTTACCTGAATTTTGGGCACACGCTGGCGCACGCGCTGGAAGCCGTGACCCATCACGCCGTGCCACACGGAGACGCAGTGGGCTACGGCATGCACTACGCGGCGCTGCTGTCATTGGCACAGGGCGGCGAAGATTTGACTGAACATACCCGCGCCTTCTTGCGGTGGCAACAGCCTGCGCCCCTTCCAGCCCTCACTTACGATGAAGTTCAGCCCTACATGGCCCGCGACAAGAAAGCTGACGTGGAAGGCGTGCGCTTCGTGCTGCTTCATGCGCTGGCCCGCCCGTACCTGACCCGCGTGCCGGACGCCGTGCTGCGCGAGCAATTTGGGGTGTGGCAAGTGGAGATTTGGGGGGGAGGCTGGCTCCGAGCCGTGGACTATACGCCCTGAAGACCACTCTCGAAGTCTGACCAGAACACCTTGCCCACTGGTTTCACAGCTCAGAGTTTATGGCGCAGAGTTTATGGCGCAGAGCCTCAAGAATCGCCCCACCACTTTACGGAGGTTTCCCCCTTGCTGCTGATCATCAACGGCCCTAACCTGAACCGCCTCGGCCTGCGCGAACCGGGCGTGTACGGCCTGCAAACGATAGAAGACCTAGAGCGGCAATGCGAAACGTGGGGCGCGGAGTTGGGCGAACCCGTGACCTGCCGCCAGAGCAACTTTGAAGGCCAGATTCTGGAGTGGGTGCATGAGGCGCAGGAACAGGGATTTGGCGGCATCGTCATTAATCCGGGGGCGCTGACGCACTACAGCTACGCCCTGCGCGACGCGATTGCCAGCCAACCGCTGCCCGTCGTGGAAGTGCATATCAGCAACGTGGACGCCCGCGAGGAATTCCGGCATACCTCCGTGACTGCCGCTGTCTGCCGGGGCAAAATCAGCGGTTTAGGCTTCGTGGGCTACCGCCTAGCGATGGAGTATCTGACGGAATTGGAAGGCTAGAGCATTTGACATAAAAGAAGTTTGCCCGGTGGCCCCCTCACCCGTTGCTTCGCAACGCCCTCTCCCACAAGGGGCGAGGGAAAAACACCCTTTTATCTCTACAATTCACGGCTGACGCGCCCTCAACAATTCGCCCACTGGCACAGACAAAGTGACCGTGCTGGTGCGTTCTTCCTCGGCGGGCATCTCTAGGCGCACGCGGCATTCCTGTGGGCTGGCTTCCACGATGAACACCGAACGCCATTCCCACGACGACTGAGATTGGTGGGGATCGGTGTCTGTACCTAGCACCACCACTGGCAACAGGCACCACCACCGCCCGTTGAGAGTCATCAGGCCGCGTTCTTGCAGCAGAGCAGCGGCAGTGGCTTGAGCCTGCGCCTCACCTAGGGGCGTGCCGATCAGCGTCACGGGAACAAACAATTCTCCGGTGGGTACGAGGTAGCCGACAAGTTCATCGTCGTCTGTATCGTCGTCTGGGCGGCGGCATTCTTGCCAAGTGGAGGGAATCACGCCGACTAGTATTGCTCACCACCCCCTATCTCTGGTACATTGGCGTTTAGTGTCTCGCGCTTGGTAGAGCCGAGATAACCGGGAGGCTCCCGGACGCGCACGACCCTTTTCCCCCAGACGAGGCGGGGCGCGCTCACAGCCACGGTGCAAGACCCGCCAGATGCCAGCCTTGTTGGCAGACCGCAGGAACTCTGCGCCACCAAATCCCACTTTCTTTACGGAGCAAAACGGTGAAAACCTACACCCCCAAAAACGACGAGCAAAACTGGATCGTAGTCGACGCCACGGGCATTCCCTTGGGTCGTCTCGCCACCTTGATTGCCAGCCGCATTCGTGGCAAGCACCGCCCCGACTTTACGCCCAACATGATTCAGGGCGACTACGTTGTTGTCCTGAACGCCTCGCAGGTGGCCCTCACCGGCAACAAGATGGACGGCAAGGTCTACACCCGTTACTCCGGCTACCAAGGTGGCCTGAAGACCGAAACCGCCCGTGAAGCCATCGCCAAGCACCCTGAGCGCGTGATCGAGCATGCCGTGTTCGGCATGTTGCCCAAGGGCCGTCAGGGCCGCCAGATGCACGGACACCTGAAGGTGTACCCCGGTTCCGCCCACCCCCACGCCGCGCAAAAGCCCCAGACGCTTGAGGTCAGATAATCATGGCGATTCAACAAGTTGAGCAGTTTTATGGCACGGGCCGCCGCAAGACCGCCGTTGCCCGCGTGTTCCTCCGCCCCGGCGAAGGCAAAATCATCGTCAACGGCAAAGAGTTTCAGACCTACTTCCGTGGTCTGCTGCGTGCCGTTCACGCCCTGCAAGCCTTCCGCGAAACCGGAACTGCTGGTCGCTACGACGCCGTCATTACGGTGGCAGGCGGTGGCCCTACCGGTCAGGCCGACGCCATCAAGCTCGGCATTGCCCGCGCCCTGCTGAAGGTCAACCCTGACTTCCGCGCGATGATGAAGCCCAAAGGCCTCCTGACCCGCGATCCCCGCGAAGTCGAGCGCAAGAAGTACGGCCTCAAGAAGGCCCGCCGCGCTCCTCAGTTCAGCAAGCGCTGAATTCAGGAAAGCAACTGCCTCCCCTGCCGGTTGGTGGGGGATTTTTTGGTTTGGGGTAAATTCAGTACAACACCAATAGCTGCTGAAGGTTAAGACGATTATTCAGTCAGAATAGTGGAGGCAGTCTTGATGCACACTGTTATGCAGCTTGAACAACTAAGGAATTTTCGAATATGGAATTTTTCGATTAGTCACCGTCAATTGAGAATGAGAAGTGCAGGCGCACGCTTTCCTACTCCTGTTCAGCAGATAGAAATTTATTTTCAGGCAGTGGTAAGGCTAGACTTAGACTCAGAATTTGTTGCGGATTCTGTAGAGGAAAATACAACTATACAACCCCGTTTAGGGGTTGAGCAGCTCTAGTTTTACCCGCACCCAGACGATAAAAAG
>NZ_SSNW01000049.1 GCF_004801315.1 Deinococcus sp. Arct2-2 | reverse complement strand
GTGCGCGAACCTTGAAGGCATTGAAGGCACGCCTTCGGGTCGGTTGGCAGCGCGTTCGATATATCCGGCTGCCAACACAGCTGCTTCATAGCTACCTTCCGTCGTAAACTTCAGCCGAGATCAATAGACCCTAGACCTTTAGACCCTTAGACCTTCCCCCTTTTGCGCCGCCCACCCCCCGTGCTACACTCCCAGAGTTTGCCCTCTAGAGGGGGCGCAAGATCGCGGGCCGAACAGGCCTAGGCAGGGCCGCAGGAACAAGGCAACCTACCAAGAGGGCAACCTCGGACTAGGCAGCCGGAAACCAGCGGGACAGCCAGCAGCGGTGCGGGGGCGTGAATCCTCCCGTCCGCCGCGAACGAAGGAGAGAGCACATGAAGCGTACCTACCAACCCAACGTCCGCAAACGGGCCAAAACCCACGGCTTCCGCGCCCGCATGAAGACCAAAGCTGGCCGCAACATCCTCGCACGCCGCCGTGCGAAGGGCCGTCAGCAACTCACCGTCGCCGACGAGTAAGCGCCTCCCCCTACAGGAAGCGTCTATCGTCACGCCCGATCAGTCCAGCGCCATGCAGGAGCGGCCCCGCCGCCCGGTGGCGCTGGACTCTTTGCGTGGTGACCGCGAATTTCGCAAGGTGCGTCAGCAGGGTGTGGCGGTGCGCGATCCGCTGTTTACGTTGCGCCTCACCGACTATCGCCCGCGTTACGGCGAAACATGGCAACCTCGCGCCATCATCGGTGTTGTCATTTCCAAAAAAACCCTAAAACGCGCTGTAGACCGCAACCGTGCCCGCCGCCGGGTGCGCGAGGCGCTGCGAACCTTAGAGGGCGGCCTTCCGCCTTGCCGGGCTATTTTGCTCCCCAATCCGGGTGTGCTGACCGTGCCGTTTCCGGCGTTGCAGTCGGCCCTGATTCGGGCCTTAGCCAAAGCACCGGGCCGCGTGAAAAAGGGCGCGGGCGGCAAGGGGGGCGGGAACTCTGGCCGCTCTCAGCCCGTATCTGTCCCTGTGACCCAAGTTGTGACTCAGGGCGAACCTTCTGCATGAAGCAGATTCCGACCACATCCGTCCTGCCCCCGACGCCGCCCGCCCCTTCTCCGGGGCTGGTGGCGCGGGGCATGGTGCGCGTGGTGCGCGGCTATCAGCGCAAGCTCTCGCCGCTGAAACCCGTGCCCACTTGCCGTTTTGTACCGACTTGTTCGCAGTACGCTCTAGAGGCGATTGAACGCTTCGGGGCCGTGCGGGGCGGGTGGCTGGCCGCGTGGCGGGTCATGCGCTGCAATCCGTTAGTGCCGGGCGGCTTCGATCCGGTGCCAAGTTCATTCCCGGCCTATCTCGGCTCGGCGGCCCGCGCTCCTACGGCTGACCCGGCCCATCCCACCGCTGGAAAACCCAAACCATGAAACCAAAACATCTGCTTCCCCTGACCGCCCTCGGTTTGCTGCTCCTGACTGGATGCGGTCAGACTGGCCCGCTTCCCACCTTCGGCAAGGCCATTACGCCCGAATGGATCAAGGCCGACTTTGACGGCGTTCCCGGCGATGAATTCATTGCCACCAGCAACCTGCAAGACGTGGTGTTCAACGCACGCGGCGAAGTCATTGGCTGGTACATCAAGCAAAATGCAGGTACGCCTTACATCAAAAAAGGTGCTAACGGCTACGACTTCAGCACCCTGAAAACCCAGAAGGGTCTGGTGAACATGGTGGGGCAGCCCGCTGTGCAGGGCGCTGGCGCGGCAGCTTTTCCCCCAGATCGCCGTGCGTTTGCCCTCAAAGGTGGCCCCCTTGATCCGGCGACGGCTGCCGAAACCACCGTGCCCCGACTGACGCAGGATTTGGCGCAAAACCGTCAGGACGCCGTGTTCCGCTACACGCAGGGCGGCGCAACCGTAACCAAAACGGTGACGTTGCGCCCCCGCAATTTTAAAATTGACATTAAAACCGCTGTAACGGGCGGCCCCGATAGCGTGAATATGTTGTTCCCCGGACTGGGCAAGGCCGACAATCCTCAGGTGCGGGCCGTCCCAGTGGGTGGAGAGGCGGCCAGCGTTCAGGGCAGCGGCACGATTACCGTCAAAAACATTCAGTACGCCGCCCTTCAGGAAAAGCCCAGCCAGATCGCCCACGCCCTGATCGTGCGCCCGCCGAGTGGTTCGTCGGTCAGCGCCACGCTCACGGGCGGCTCGCAAGGCCTGATCAGCGTGGCCCTGCCTGCTACCAGCACCCTAGAAGTGTACGGCGGCAAAAACGAACTGATCCATCTGTACCAGAGCGGCTACAGCGTGTTGCCCGGACTGTTCAAGCCCAATATCTTCGGCCAAATCAGCCTGTATATCGTGAAGCTGATGGAAGCCATGTACAAGGTGATCGGCAACTGGGGCCTCGTGCTGGTACTCCTGACCGTACTGCTGCGCCTCGTGATGTGGCCGTTGATGCAGGCTCAGGGCCGCACCACCGCCCGGATGCAGGTTATGCAGCCCAAGATCAAGGAAGTGCAGGACAAGTACAAAGACCGCAAAGACGCCGACTCGCAGCGGGCGATGCAGGCCGAAATGCAGCAGGTCTACCGCGATTACAACTTCAATCCGGCGGGCTGCTTCAGCACCTTCGTGCCGTTCCCGGTGCTGATCGCGCTGTGGTCTACCATTCGTAACTTCGAGTTCGATAGCGGCTTCTTGTGGTTGCCCGATCTTGCCATTCCCGATCCGCTGTACATCTTGGCCCTGATCTACCTGATCGTGAACATCGGCCAGTTGTACGTGATGACCCGCAAGAACCCAGCAATGTTCCGCCAGCAGGCCTTCATCTACCTGATCTTCCTGTATTTCGCCCTCACCTTCCCCGCAGGCGTGACGATCTACATTATCTTCAGCACCCTAATCGGTATTGGGCAGCAAATCCTGATCAATAAGCAAGTGGAGAAAGAAACGGCCAGCATTGGTACCACCGTGCAGAAAACGCCGATGCGTCCTGCAAAAGTCGCCAAAACGATAGACGCGCCTAAGAAGTAGGTTTAAAGCAAGAGATGCCGCCCCAACTGTAGAAGTGGGGCGGCATTCTTTGTGATCGTAGAACGTGGAAAGAGCCAAACCACGATCTACGTTCCCGTGTTCAATCCCGCCAACGCTACCCGCGCCGCTGCGAACGAAGGACGCACCCTCAACGCCTCGCGGTAGGCGGCCTTCGCCTTGGCGCTCTGACCCTGCGCGGCCAACGCTCGGCCCCGCCAGTACAGGGCTTCCTCATGGGCGGGGGCGTCTTGTAGCACGGCACTTGTCAGGCGCAGCACATCGGCGGTGCGGCCTGTGCGGGTGTAGGCTTCCAGCGGCCCGAAGGAATACCAGAGCGTGCGCCAAGGCAAGCCGCCCACCGTGCGGGCAGGCCGGGTGGGGTCTAGCGCGGCGTCGGGGCGGCTGGCAAAAGCCTGATCGTAGGCGCGCACCGCGCCGCGAGAATCGCCCAAGGCCAGCCGTGCATTGCCCAAGTTCAACCACGCAATCGCGTCGTTTTTGCGGTTCGCTTCGGCCACCGCCACCCGCAAGGCTTCTCGTTTTGCCAGCACGGGATCGGCCCGGAACCCCAGCAGCCCACGCAGTTCTTCCTCACGCTCCGGCGGCGAGACTACCAAGTACGTGCGCCCGAAGGCCCGCCACAGTTCATCCAGTTGGGCATAGGTAAAACTCAGTTTGCCCAAGTAGGAATCCAGCGCCGTGAATTTTTGTTTGGCGTCGTCGTAGCCGTTGAGGATGCGGTAATGGCCCATGCCGCCGCTGTCTGAAGTCACAAACCACGTTTCGACGATGACTGGAAATCCGGCGGCCAGCAGGCGCTTCAGCATGGCGCGGCTGCCATTGGTCGCCAAGTGCGTTTGCATGCCCTGTTTGCGGGCAAACGCGGCTAACTCGGGCGGGGTCACGTTCACGTCTCCGCCATTGGGCTTCAGCACCGGCGCAATCTGATACTGCGTTAGCGTGCCGCCCCAGCGGCTCAGGGCCATGCCTACCGTGACTGGGCCGCAGTTGTTGAGGCGCTGATATTCGTGCCGCACGCCTGACACGTTGGCAAACGGCGGGAGTGAAGACGCTGCCCCAGCGAAGCCGCAGCACGCGAGAAACAAGCCGAAAGACAGAGAGCGGAGGCTCATGCTCTCTATCGTTTCAGGTCTGGGGGGACGGGATTGTGGGGAATGGGGGAGTGGGGTTGGAAGGTGAACCCCCCCGTTGCTGGCGCAACGCCCCCCCTTAGAGGGGAGGACTAAACAGCTTTTGCGCTCCCCTTAAGGGGGGCTGGCTGCGAAGCAGACTGGGGGGTTTTCGCGGAATCGTAGTGTGGCTTGGAATGTGAACCCCCCGTTGCAGGTGCAACGCCCCCCCTCAGAGGGGAGGACTAAGAGCTTTTGCGCTCCCCTTGAGGGGGGCTGGCTGCGAAGCAGACTGGGGGGGTTACACGCAGCGTCAGTACCCCATCACCGTCCGAATGGCCCGCGCCACCCGCACCGCGTTCGGGCGGTACACGTCCTCAATGGCGGTAAACGGCGGGTAAGGTGCGTCATATCCGGTCACGCGCAGGATCGGGGCGCGGAGGCTGTCTATGGCGTGTTCGGCAATGTTGGCGCTGATTTCGGAGTGGAAGCCGCCCGTGCGGGGTGCTTCAGTCACGACGACGGCGCGGCCCGTCTTTGCCACCGAGTTCAGCACCGTTTCCAAGTCCATCGGCACCAGCGTTCTCAGGTCTATTACTTCTACGCCGATGCCGTGAGCGCGGGCGGCTTCGGCGGCTTTCACACTCACTTCCACCATGCCGCCGTAAGTGATGACCGTTACGTCGTCGCCTTCCGTCACCACCCGCGCTTTGCCCAGCGGAATGGTGTAATGGCCGTCTAGTACGCTCTCTTTGTTGCTACGGTACAGCTTGATAGCTTCCAAGAAAAACACCGGATCGGGGTCTTCTATGGCGGCCAGCAGCAGGCCTTTGGCGTCGGTGGGCGTGCTGGGAATGACCACCTTCACGCCCGGTACATGCGCCAAAATCGCTTCGGGGCTGTCGGCGTGCTGCTCCGGTGTATGTACGCCGCCGCCGTAAGGCGCACGAATGACCATCGGCAGGCTGTAGCGGCTGCGGGTGCGGTGGCGGTAACGGCCCAAATGCGACAAGATTTGATCGAGCGCCGGGTACATGAAGCCTGCAAACTGAATCTCGGCAATAGGCCGCAGCCCCGCCAGCCCCATGCCGATGCCCATGCCCACGATGCTCGCTTCCGCCAGCGGGGTATCGAACACTCGGTCAGTGCCGAACCGCGCCTGCAACCCATCCGAGGCCCGGAACACGCCGCCCATCACGCCCACGTCTTCGCCAAACAAGTAGGTGGTGGGGTCGCGCTCCAGCGCAATGGCGAGGGCGTCGTTGATGGCGGCAACCATCGTGCGGGTGGTGGAGGCAGTGGGAGGGGTTTGGGTAGCGGTCATGCGGGAACCTCTGTTTGGAAGGTGGATCGTGGGAGGTAGATCGTGGGCTGAAGGGCAAAAGATTGGACGTTCTGAACGCTGTTTCTACGATCCACGATCCACCCTCTACGCTCCCGCCTCATTCCCCTACCTCACGCAGAATCTCGGCCCGCTGCGCCACCAATTGCGGCGTCGGCTCGGCAAACACATGATCCAGAATTTCGGCAGGTTCGGGGTCCGGGTAGGTGTCGGCCTCGTTCAGCGCGGCTTCAAATTCTTCGGCAATCTCCTTCAGCAGGGCGGTGTCGCTCTCTTCGGTCAAGATTCCTTCGGCCAGCAGATGAAGGCGTAGGCGCGTGATCGGGTCTTTTTCGGCCCAGCCAGCGGTATCGGCGTCGGTGCGGTAGCGGCTGGGGTCGTCGGCCACCGTGTGCGCGGCAATGCGGTAGGTCACGGTTTCGATCAGGGTCGGCCCCTGTCCGGCGCGGGCGCGGGCCACTGCTTCTGCCGTGACCTGATAGGTCGCCAGTACATCGTTGCCGTCTACGCGCACGCCGGGAATGCCGTACCCATCGGCGCGGCGGGCCAAGTTCACGGCGCGGGTCTGGGTGCGGGTGGGCACACTGATGGCCCAGCCGTTGTTCTGCAAAATAAAGATGCACGGTGCGTTCAGTGCGCCCGCAAAGTTCAGCGCCTCGTGAAAGTCGCCCTCGCTGCTGCCCCCGTCTCCGATATAGGCCATCGCCACATTCTTGGTGCCCTTGCGCTGCTCGGCCAATGCCGCGCCCACCGCGTGCGGGTACTGGGTGGCAATCGGGATGTAAAAGGGCAAGACCTTGAGGTGCTCGGGCATGTGCCAGCCGTGCGGGCTGGTGCGCCAGTAGGCCAGCGTGCGAGCAATCGGCAGGCCCAGCGTCAGGGCCGCGCCCGTATCGCGGTAAGTCGGAAACAGCCAATCGTCGGCAGTGAGGGCCGCTGCCGTGCCCACCTGACTGCCTTCCATGCCCTTAAACGGCGGAAAGACCCCCAGCCGTCCGGTGCGGTACAGCACCCAGCCGCGCTCGTCAAAGTGACGGATTCGGCGCATATGCTGGTACAGGCTCAGGCGGGTCTGGGGATCGGGCAAGGCGTCCGGGTTGGGCGCGGTGCCGTCTGGCGCAAGCAACTGAAAAGGAATGTCGGTGGCGGGCGCGTGCCGGGGAAAGTCGGTTGCAGGATCGGGAACAGCGGGAAGCGGTGCAGAAGCGAGATCGGTCATAGAAACTCCTGAAAGGGGAGAGGCAAGCAGCAGACAGGCAGACTCCGGGGCCGAGTCAGGGAGCGCGGCGCTGGTTCATCAGGCGCGTGCTGGAGCTTGGGCCAATGCTGCATGCCGCTCCATTCGTCAACTTGTCTGTGTGAACCGTCATTCCATCACCCGATCTGCCTTACTTGAGCTGCCTTTGGGAGTGCTGCGATTTGTTTGAAAGCTTGAGGCGTCTAGCCTACCAGACCTGCCTAACGCCCGTTTGGGTATGAGGGGCGATGTGGATGCTTGGGTGGTCTAAGGGTCAAGAGTCAAAGGGTCTAAGGGCAGGTCAAGGGCAATCGGTGGGGCTGCCCGCTGTGCTTGTGCGCTTTTCTTGATTCTTGCCTGTGTGGGTAACACCTTCGAGCGTTGGCGGGTGAACCCCCCCGTTGCTTCGCAACGCCCCCCCTTAGAGGGGAGGACAACTGCTGTTGCGTTCCCCTTGAGGGGGGCTGGCTGCGGAGCAGACTGGGGGGTTTGCCTAGAATCGTGGACTCTGCGCTCTTGTCAAGTTCACGAGCTTTTCTTAGACCCTCGACTCTTAGACGCCCCTCTTACCCAGAACACAAAAAACCGCCGCCCCTGTATGCAGGAAAGCGGCGGACTGAATTGAAGAAGGTTTAGCGGCGCGTAATCGTCACGTCAAAGCGGTTGCCACGCTGCTTCACTTCGAGGCTGGCGCTTCCCCGGCTGCCCTTGAACTCGCTGCGGATGTGGTTTCCGGTCTGGCGGCTGCTGACCAAGACGAAGCCTTCGTTGCGGAGGCGGTTCACGTACTCGTTGTTCACGTCGCCCAAGCTGCGGTTGCTGCTAAAGCTGCTGCGCGTCACGCCCACGCTGTAGCCGGGCTGAATCGGAGCGGGTTGCACGGGAACCGGGCGTACAGGAGCTGGCTGAACCGGAACCGGACGAACAGGAGCGACATTGCCCTGAGCCACGTTGTAGAACGCGGTGGCCGAATCCCAAGTGTTCTGGGGCACGGGGTTCACGACGATGCTCAGCGCCTGCGCCAAGCGCTCTGGCCCCTGCGCCGCAGGACTCACGGGCGCGAAGCTGTTCTGGCCTGCCCGCACTTTGGCGATCTGGTCGATGTTCAGGGCCGTTTTGCTGGCTACCGCCAACACTTTGTTCAGGCCGTAGGGTGCGGCAATTGTAAAGGTAAACGCGTCGCCGTTGCTGGGAAACACTTTGACCGTGTTGGCCTTCAAAAAGTTTGCGCCGCCCGCATAGCCGTTGGGCAAAATCAGATCGACTTGGCCCTGCGGGTCGATATTAAACAGGTACACATACGAATCTTGAGACACGCTGGTGTACAAGCGGATATTTTCGCCGGGGTAGTAGTTGGGGCTTTGGGTACCACTGGCGTCGCGGTCTGTCCAGACGCGCACATTCACAGTGGTGGGCACAGGGTTCACGATGATGCTTTGGGCACTGAGCTGGGGCGCAGCCTGAACGTTGCCGAGCGTCGCGGCAGCAAGCAGTGCGGTCAGGGTTGCTCCGGCGGTGAGGGTCAACTTGTTCTTCATGGGTCTATCTTGGCGGCTCCGCGTGACTGAGGCCTGACCTGCGCGGCGCGGCAACCATGACGCTCCTCTCATACGGGCGTCAGGTGCAAACCAATATTTCTTTTTCTGAACAGCTAGTCACACAGGCGTAACCGAGCCGACGTTTCGGGGCAAGCAATACTCTAGACTGCTCAAGTGACCCGCCATGAACCCGGCCATTCCCACACGGCCCCTGTCGTGGTGGGTCGTTCGCGCAGCCTTCCGAGCAGGCCTCTGGGCTGGAATCTGCGTTGGAGTTTAGGCTGGAACCCGCACCGGGCAGCCTGTACCCTGCTGATGGCAGCGGGATTGTTCGGCGCTGGGGCGGCGGCCCTTTCCACTGCCCAGACTGTTCCCGCTTTGCCTGCCTCGCGTCAGGCGGCGTCTATTCCGGCGCTGCCGAGCAGCAATTCCGGCCCTTTTCAGTATCTGCGCCCCGGTAGATCTATGTTGCCAGCCGCCAAGCCCGGCGAGCGAGTCATGCTGACGCTGGAAAGTCCGGGCGGTAGATTTAAGCTTACGCGGGCGCAATTGCTGGCGCTGCCCACCATGCGTTACACCACCGAGCAGCCCCAACTGCACCGCACCTTTACCTACGAGGGCGTGCCGCTACGCGATCTGGCGCGGTTGGGCGGCTTTGCGGGCAAAGACCTGCGTGTGTATGCCAGCAACGGTTTTATGACTATCATTCGGGCCAGCGACTACCTGAACACCCCGATGATGCTGGCGCATACGGCAGGCGGAAAAACCATCCCAGTGCTGGAAAAGGGGCCGCTCACCATCGTGATTCCCAGCAACGCCACACAGCTTCCGGCCCGGCTGTATTCACGTTACTGGGTCTGGTACGCCGTTAAAATCTCGCCCGCCCCATGAGCCGCGCCCGGCCCGCCGCTCCAGAGCAAAGCAAAAAAAGTGTCGCCCGGCCAGAACAGGCGGGACGCAAGCCCCGGACAGTGGTCACAGCGCGGGAAGTGCTGTTGGCGGCCCTGCCTGCCCTGCTGACCGTGCTGCTGCTGACGCTGGTCACGCGGCCCGCCTACACCAAGCTGCTGGAAAACGACAATGGCTGGTCGCCTTACGCCTATCAGGCGTTGGTGCAAGACATTTTGCGTTATCAGGTGGGCTTGCTCGATCCGGCGCAGCCCGCTGAAGAGTTGCCCGAGCTTCGTGACCATGCCCGCTCCAGCTCCCGGAATCCCGGCCAATTCACTTCTCTGGCGAGGGTCGAAAGCTACGGCGACGCGAGGCTGGCAACCGTAAACCGCTTGTTGCTGCAAGACACGGCAGAGTCGGTGGCCGCTGCCGGAGCAGAAGCTATTTTGCTGAATTCGCAGGCCAATAATTTTGGGCAAGAAACAGGCGGCGAGTACTTCAAAGCCATTTCGGAGATGCGGTATGCCCTGATTCTCACGGCCATTATTACGGGCTTGCTGAGTATGCTGCTGACGGTGCGGGCGCTGTGGCTGTGGCGCACCGAGCGCGAACGCCGCAGCCAGCGCGAAGCCCGCCAGCGCGAAGCCCTGAGTTTGGCCAGCCACGAACTGCGCCGCCCGCTGCAAAGCTTGATGCTCGCCAGCGATCTGCTGCGGCACGCCGAAACGCCGGAGCAACGTCAACATCTGCTGACCCTGATCGAAGACAGCGCCACCCAGTTGGCCAGCCGCGCCGACCTGACCCGCCTGAACGACCTCTATTTGGACGTGACTCTCAAGTTGATGCGAACTGACCTTCGCCCCTTGGTTCTGCGCGCCGCCGAAACGGGGGGCCGAGTCACTGCCGCCGTGCCAGACGCGCCGCTGATCTGGCCGGTGGACATCAACCGTGCGCGGCAAGTCATCGAAAATCTGGTGGAAAATGCCTTGAAATACACCAGTGGCCCGGTCAACCTGACCCTCAGCGAGCAGGACGGCCAGCCAGAAATAGACGTCCGGGATTTTGGCCCCGGTATTGCCCCAGAGCTGCGAGAACAGCTGTTTTTGCCCTACGAGCGTGGCCCCAGCGGACTGATAGAAGGGCATGGGCTGGGGCTGTCGCTGGTGCGCCGCTACGCCCGCGCTCACGGCGGCGACGTGACCCTGCACACTCCAGAAGACGGCGCGGGAACACTGGTGCGGGTGCGGTTCGGTACGCCGCTGCTGTCCGAACAGAGCGTGTGAGGGACGTTCCGAACCTATGTTGTTGCCCTCTCCACCTGTGGGAGAGGGGCGCTGTGAAACAGCGGGGTGAGGGGGCAGTTCAGCGGTGTATCCGCCAAATGCAAGGAATTTAGTTTCGAATTAGAGCCGCGCAAACACCTGCGTCCAGTAGGTCTTGTATTTGGTGCCGGGGCGGGTCACGTAGCTTAGGCCGATGAAACTAAACTCTCCCATGATGTTGTGGCAGTGGCCGGGACTGTGTAGCCAGCCGTCTACGACTTCCTCGGGCGAAGTTTGCCCAGCAGCTATATTTTCGGCGCTGCTGCGGGGTTTCATGCCGGTGGCCTGCACGCGGCGAAATGGGGTGCTGCCGTCAAGGGCGCTTTGGTGGTCGAAATATCCAGCGAGGGCCATGCCCGCCGACTGCGCGGTGGCTGCCAAATCGAGTTGGCTGTTGCGGGCCAACGGAGGCAAGGCCGGGCCACCTTCCTTCTTCGTGGCGCAGTTCCAGCCCCGTTGCCGGGCGCGGTTGGTCAGGCGCAAGACCTCGGCGTCGTAGGGAACGCTGCCGCCCAGTGGGGCCATCGTAAAGCTGAGGCTGCGCTCCAGCAGGCCCGCGCTGCCTGCCATCCGGACAGTGACGCGGTGTGGCCCAGCCGCCAGCGCCACTGCTTTTGGCCCGACTTCGCGGCCATCCACCTGAAACTGGGGCGTGCCGGGGGCATAAGCCACACTGCCCGCCGCACTCACCCGCACTTCTCCTGCGCCCAGCAGGAGCGTCACTTCGGCCCGCTCTGCGCCGCTGCTCTGCACATCTATCTGGCCTGCCGCCGTCGTCACCACTCGGCCTTGACTATCCAAAATCTGTGTATTGATGCTGTAGCTTCCGGCCCGGTAATAGGTGTGCTGCACGTCTGCGCCTGCGCCCTGCTGCCCATCGCCAAAATCCCACGCCACGCGGTAGCCGTCCGGTACGGTGGCCGACATGGTCACGTCTAGAGGGGCGCGGCCCTCGCCATTTGCGCTCAGGCGCACGCTGTAGCTCACAGAGCGCTGGACACCCTGCGCCAACGCCGACAGCCCCTGACCCAAATCCGCCGAAGACACGGTACTCAGGCCCACCAGCAACAACGCCCGCCCTGCATTCTGTTTCCAGTTTCTCTTTGTTCCAGCGCTCACCCATTCAGCTTAAGGGCGCGAATCTTAAGACGGCGTGAAGGAGTGTACGCGGCCCGCTGGGGGAAGCGCGGGCGCATTGGGGGGGTGCTGAACTCAGAAACGTTGAGAGGGCGGCCCCACCGGATGTCTGTCCCTCACGCCTTGCCCGCCCTCTTTGCTCATAGCTCTGCCCCGACTAAGGCCCGCTGTGTTGGGATTCAACCGCAATCTGGATCAGCCGTTCAAGGCTTCACCACAACAAGTTTTAGCGAACCGTCCTACAACGTCGTCCAGAAAAGTCGCTTGCTCTAAGCGCAGATAGGGCTGCCTGACTTGTTCCCCTGACCCAACTCAATGCACATCGGCAACGTCGGCCAGAAGCGCGGCCAACTGCTCTTTGGCCCGGAACACGCGGCTTTTGGCTGTACCCACCGCTACGCCCTGAATGCGGGCTATTTCGTCGTAGGGCAGGTCTTCTACAAAGCGCAGGACAACGGCTTCCCGGTACTCTTCGGGCAGTTTCAGCAGGGCACGCTGTACCCGGTCTTGGGCCTGTGCGCTTTCGGCGGCTTGAGTGGGGCTGCGGGCCGCGCTGGTCACTTCAAACCCCACGTCCTCGCGGGCTTCTTCTAGGCTAAAGCGTTGCAATTGGCGGCGGCGGTGAGATTCGATCTGGGTGTTGCGGGCCACCTGATACAGCCAAGGCAACACGCGCTCGCCGGGGCGGAAGGTACGAATAGAGCGCCACGCCCGGTAAAACACTTCTTGTGTGAGGTCGAGGGCGTCTTCGCTGTTGCCTTCCAAGCGGTACAAGTAGCCGTACATGCGGCCCTCGTATTCGGTCACAAAGGCGTGCCACGCGGCTTCCTCGCCTGCCACGAGCTGTGCCAGCAGTTCCGCAGACAGCAGATCGGGAGGTGGGGGGAGCGGGGGCGGGGCAGGTTCCACGTTGCCTACACCATACCGCCCCAGCACACGGTGCGGCAGGCAAGAGGGTAAAGTAGGCCAGATTGCTCAGCCATGAGGCCTGATCCGTCTTGAAATTCAAAGTCAAGAGGTATGCGCTTTAAATCGGGAGACGTTTTTCCCGTCTTGCTCTGCTTCGCAGCTTTGCCAGTCCGCTGGGCTGAGAAGTCAACATACACGGCTCTTAACCGGACTTGATGCGCCATGAACAACCTGTTTACGGGCAGCCGCCCAGAGCAGCCAAGTTCAGGGGAGCCGTACCCGGCGTCAGTACCAGCGGCAAAAAGGGCACGCCGGGGTTGCACTGGGCCCACAGCGCCAGCCCGCCCGCCACCACCGGAGCGGCAAAAGATGTACCGAAATAGGGCCGCCCCCCAAACCAGAATTCGCCCGGAGCCTGCACGCTGGGCGGCGGCGCGGTCACTCCTTTCAGGCGCATGGCTCGGTTGTAGGTCGCCATTTCCTGAGTACCGATGTCCCAGCCCGCCACGCTGAGCAGCAGAGTCGGACGGCGGCGCTGCGCGATCAGGCTGGGCAGGCCCATCACCGAGAATTCGGCGTGCCAGTCGGCGGGATAGTGCCAGCAACGGTCACCGGGGATCAGGCCAGCGCAGTCGTCGGTATTGCCATACGAGGCGGCGGTGGGAACGCCTAGGGAGGCTACTTCTTGAAGGGCCAGCCGCAATCCCACCAGCGGCACGGGGCCACCCAAGCTGAAATTGATGACATGCCGCCCACCCTGCTGCGCCGCCGCAGCCACCGCGCATAAGGCCTGCACAGTCCTCAGAGTGGAACAGTTGCCCGCGCCGTCGCACACGGCCTGATACTGCAACGCTGCGCCGGGGGCTACTGTTCCAGCAATTTGACCCACCATGCTGCCGTGTCCTGCTAAACCGGTATAAATCTGGTTGTAATAGTTGATCGGCTCGCCCATCACGAACGGGTCAGAGACGCTGTTGCCCGCGCTGCTGGCCGTGTCCAGCACGTGAATAGTGACGCCTTTGCCTGTGCCTTTTCCGGTGCCGATCAGTTTTTCCAGCACAGTGCCGGGTTTTTCGTTTGGGAACGGAGGAGTGGCTTGGGCAGGGTGAAATCCACCGGAAGGATCGACTTGCAGGTCATCTCCGAACAGTGCGCCCAGCAACGCCAAGACGCGCCCGGTAGGAAGGCCGGACGTAGGCAGAGCTGTACCCAGCCAACTGCAAAAGTTGCTGTTTCGGCGGGCAGCGACAACTGCGGCGCTGCTGAGGGGCGGCAGGGTCAGGTTGGGCAGTCTGAGGCTTTGAATGTTGAGGGCGGGCGTAGGTGTCACAGCGGGCGCACTTGGCACATTGGCCGCACTCGGAGTGATTCGCACAGGAGTCAGCGCCACGGCAGGCGAGCGTACCGTTCCCACAGGCGCTGTGCCCAACGGCTGCAAAGCGGGCAGGGTCAGCGCCGACAAGCGCCCAAGCGTATCGGTCAGTTCGGTGGGGCAACCGCGCTGGCAGGCCGCCCCAAACCGTTTCACGCGCTCGCTGAAGGTGCTGCGAATCTCTGCCGCTGCCGCTGGATTCACGTAGATCACCACGTCGCCCGCCGCCGATTCTGGAGGCAAGACGTTCAAGACAGGGCTGCCCTGCTGCGCTGGGGCATTCACACCTAGACCTTGTGGGCCGCCCGCCGCGTCTTTTGGCACATCAAAGGCCAGCCAGCCCGACACCGCATCGCGCAGCAGCGCCGTAGGCCGCCCGCCGATCCACAGGGTGTCGCGCACCGTGAGGCGGGTCGGCCCCGGAATCCACACGCGCTCGCCGGGGGCCGCCATGCTAGGAAAAACCGTGCCGATGCTGGGAATCGTGGCAACAGTGTTTTGTGCGTTGGCTGCGCTGCAGATCAGCAGGGACAACAGAACCAGCAGTAAAGCGTATGGCACAGATAAAACTGGGGCAGGCAGGGCTGCCGTGCAAGTCTGAGCCGTGCTGATTCGTAGCTGGCGGTGAAGCAGGTGAGCAGGATTCATGGCCGAACCTCCTGAATGCAGTGTGAAGCTGTAAGGAATATGAACCCTCGCCCGTGATCAGGGCGTGACCGGAGGGCGGCGGCGCTACCGAACAATGCTGCTACGACTGCAACGAACTGGGGGGAAGGCGCGACACCACCTGAGCGTTGCGGCGAATAGAGGCCACGAGTTCATGCTGTCCGGCCCGCTCCAGCATCTCCATGACGTCCTCAAACTCGCTGAGATCGCCCTCGATCTCGCTGAGGTTACTTAGGGCTAGACCCAGATTGCGGATGCTGCCCGTTCCCCTTAATAGGTACACAGCGTCCTTGTACAGTCCCAACGCCTCCATCAGCTTGAATTGCAGATGAAAGCACAGCCCCAGATTGATCATGGCCTGCGCTGCGCCGATAGAGTCTCCGGCCTGCTTAAGTTGCTCGGCGGCCTGATGGAGGGTGATTTGGGCCAGTCCCCAATTCTGGTTCTCGACGAGCAGAAAGCCGTAATTCACCAGCATCGTGCCGCGCACACTTGGTAGGCCTTTGGCACGTTCGAGCAAGGCTTCAAAGGCTTCGGCGGGGGCCGCACCGAGGCGCACGCGGGCCAGTGCCACGAAGCCCAGTTCACTCAGGTGTTGTTCCTCGTCGCCGTTCAGTTGCCACAGGTCGGCGGCAATGCGGCTGTAGCGGCGGGCCTCGTCCCAGCTTTCGCGGATGCGGGCGGCGTGGGCCAGCACACTCGCGGCCTGTGCGCCCTCTGCGCCCGTTCCCGTGACCCGGCCTGCCAACGCGCCAGCTTCGGCGTGGCGGCCCATACGAACCAGTGCCGTGGCGCGGGCCGCCAGCACAGCGGGAGTGTCGGCGTGCGGCGGCGTCAGGGCGTCCAACCGCCGCAGCGCCTCGGCGTATTGGCCTGCACCCAGCAGCGCCCAAGCGTGCGGCACGGCCAATTCGGGCCAAGCTGGAAGGCTGTCCAGCAGGGCGCGGGCTTCTCCGGGGTGGCCCCGCCGAATCAGGGCGTCGGCGCGGGTCGCAGCCAAGGCGGCAATGCGCGTGTCGTCAGCCCCTTCCCACAGGTCGCGGGCGGCGGCGTAGTGCGGCCAAGCGGCCTCGGGCGGCAGGGCGCGGGCCAAACGCAGGTGCAGCAACTGAGACTGCACGTAAATGGCCGACAAGGAATGCCGAATGGCCGCCGCCGCGTACACCCGGCCCGTTTCGCCCGTCAGTCCTTGTACGGTCAGCGCCGACAGGATGCGGGCAAAAGCGTCGGCGTGCAAGTTCAGGGCGGCGCGGGTGGCCCGCAAATCGGGGTCATCTTGCAGGGCCAGCAGCAAAAAGGTGTCGCGCAGTTCGGGCGGTAGGGCACGCACTTTGGCCCCCTGCCCCAGTTCCAGCGGTTGCCCACGCAGGGCCGCGCCCACCAGCGTCGGGTGCCCATCGGTCAGGGCGTGCAGGCCGTGCTGCTGCACGTCTTCAGGCTCCAGCAATCCCAACGTCAGGTGAGTCCGGACTTCAAACGGGGGGTGGCGGCGCGACGTGACCACGATCACGGCTCCGCCCGGTTCCGCAGAAACGGCTTGCCGGGCAGCGAGGGTCAGCACCTCTCGGCTGGCGTCGTCCACACTGTCCCAGTCGTCAATGGCGACTTTTAGGCGGGCCGTCTTGAAGGCGCTCAGTGCTTCTCCCACACTCCTGACCGGACGCGGCAGCAGGGGCGAGAGTGTGGCGTAAGGCTCAGGACTCCCCGTCAACATCTGCCAGCCCCCGGCCCGGTTCAGGGCGTCCAGCAGCGCAGTTTTGCCCATTCCACCGGGGCCGCTGACCCATGCGAAGCTTCCGGGCGGCAGGGCGGCCAGTTGCCCCAGTTCGGCGGCGCGGCCCACGAACGGCGCAGCGGCCACGATGCGGGCACTCGGACTGTCCAGCGGCACACCCAGCGTGCGGGCGTCGCGCTCCACTTGTGCGGCCAGCGGGTGGGCGCTCAGGTTCAGTAGGTGGTACAGGCGCGGCAGTTCGCTTTCGTCGGGCGGGGGCGCACCGGGGAGCATCAGGGCGTGGGCGGCCAACGTTCCGGCTCCCTCGGTGTTGCCCCGCGCCGCTGTTTGCCCACCCAGCGTCAGTAGCGCCGCCCGCATCTCCAGCGCCAAAGCTTCCCGCGTTTCATATACCCATTCCTCTAAATCGGCCCCCAGCGGAATCGTCAGGCTGTCTAGGAACGGCCCGCCATACAGCGAAACCGCTTCCTCCAACAGCCCACTTCTGGCCGCCGCCCGCATCTGGGCCGCGTCGCAGGCTAGGGCAGCTTCCACGCGACTGCCTTCTTCGTGCAGCGCCCCCGGTAACCCGCGCAGATGCACCAGATGTTGCGCGAGGCTGTTCATGGGGTTGGCGGCGTCGGGCCAAAACACATCGGCCAAACGGCGGCGCGGCTGCGGCCCCTCTAGGCATAGGTACGCCAGCAACAGCAGCACCTTTTCACGCTTCAGGCCCGCGCCTTCTACTGCCAACGTCCCCAATGTGCGAAGTCTCATGAGGTCAGCAGTGGCCCAAGTGGGCTGGAGTAAAGCAAAGCCGTCTCATACGCGCATTCTTGACCAAGGCGGGAGAGGCGTGCAAGCAGCGTAGGAAAAACCTCACAAGTCGGGCTAAAAGCGGGACAGGCAGCGGGTCAATTTTGTTAGGGTGGCAAACAAGAATGCTTACTGGCACACACTCCGCTTGCCTTGAATCTGCTGCTGCAACTCCGGCTCTCTGAACCCGGTGCAAATCTGTTCGGTGCTGGCTTGGAACCGGACTTGGAAGGTGAACCCCCCAGTCTGCTTCGCAGCCAGCCCCCCTTAAGGGGAGCGCAACAGCTTTTAGTCCTCCCCTCGAGGGGGGGCGTTGCGTTAGCAACGGGGGGGTTCACCCGAAATCGTCACCTCTTCCATGCACACCAAGGGTTAAAGCCCACGCTCCCGCCCCAGCGGTTTATGGTAGGAGCATGTCAACTGCACCCGCCGCCCTGCAAGACATCTCCCGCGCCCTCACCCCCGGCCATCCGAGTTGGCCCGGCGATCCCGAATTCGTGCTGCACCCCCGCGGACGTATGGCGGCGGGTGACAGCGTGAACACGGGCGAACTGGGCCTGAGTACCCACACCGGAACCCATGTAGACGCGCCTTGGCACTACGCCGACGCCGCCGAAAAGCTGGACGCCGTGCCACTGAGCCGCTATGTGGGCCGATGCCGCGTGATTCGGGTGCAAGGCAGCGGCGAGCCTGCACGGGTGGGCGTAGACGCGCTGGCAGGATTGCCCGACCAACTGCCGCCCCGCGTGCTGCTGCATACCGGGCAACCCGCCCACTGGGACACCTTTCCCGAAGATTTTACGGCCCTGCACCCCGACCTGATCACGGAACTCGGGCGGCGTGGCGTGCAACTCATCGGCACCGACAGCCCCAGCGTAGACCCCCTGACCAGCAAAACGCTGGACGCCCACGCCGCCTGCTTTGCCGCAGGCATTCTGATTCTGGAAGGCCTGAACCTGAGCAGCGTGCAGGACGGTGAATATGACTTGATGTGCCTGCCGATGTCGCTGGCGAGTGGCTCCGACGCCGCCGGGAACTACATCGGCATAGACGGAGCACCTACCCGCGCCGTGTTGCTGCCTGCCGGAACGCTGGCCGCGTTGGAGCCGACAGAACTAGAGGTTGCGGCGCTCAGTGGATTGGGCGAATGAGGGGGCAGGCGAGCCGCGTTGAAACCAGAGACAACATTCCACCTGTTCACTTCAAATCTGTTCAAATAGAGCCACTATGAGACGCGACCTTTTTGCGATGCCCCCCGGCATCTACATGGATGGCAACAGCCTCGGCGTCATGCCACACGCGGCGCGGGAAGCGGTGCTGCGGCGTCTGGACGACTGGCAGCACGACGCGGTACACGGCTGGGACAAGTGGTTTGGGCTGGCCGAAAGCCTGTCGCCGGGAGTGGCGCGGCTGGTGGGCGCACTGCCGCACGAGGTCATGGCGACGGGCAGCATCACCTCTAATCTGCACTCGCTGATGGCCACCCTGTACCACCCGCACCCCGGTGACACACGGCGGCATCTGGTAGCCACGTCGCTGGATTTCCCCTCGGACGTGTACGCCATGCAGAGTTGGGCCGACATGCACGGCGCAGACCTGAGACTGATTCCCAGCCGCGATGGGCAAACGCTGACCACCGAAGACATTCTGGCGACCCTGACCGACGACGTGGCTGTCGTGTTGCTGCCCACCGTGTTGTACCGCAGCGGCCAACTGCTGGATATTCCGGGTCTGACCGCCGAGGCTCAGGCACGCGGCATTCTGATCGGCTGGGACGCGGCGCATTCGGTGGGCAGCGTGCCACACGACTTGCACGGCAGCGGCGCGGATTTTGCGGTGTGGTGCCATTACAAGTACGTGAACGCTGGCCCCGGCGCACCCGGCGGGCTGTTCCTGCACGAGCGGCATCATCACCGTATGCCCGCCCTGCGCGGTTGGTGGGGCCACGATAAAACCAGTCAGTTCGAGATGGCCCACAACTTCCGGCCAGCAGCGGGCGCGGGCGGCT
Organism: Deinococcus sp. Arct2-2; assembly: GCF_004801315.1. Taxonomy (GTDB): domain Bacteria; phylum Deinococcota; class Deinococci; order Deinococcales; family Deinococcaceae; genus Deinococcus. Next base: position 24,711 of record NZ_SSNW01000049.1, on the reverse strand, counting down.
ACCAATTGGGCACGCCGCCTGTGCTGGCGCTGGCGGGACTAGAAGGGGCGCTGGAAGTCTTCGCCACGGTGGAAATGGAAGACATCCGCACCCGCAGCCTCGCCCTGACCGACCACATGATCGCCCTTGCAGACGCGCATCTGCCCGAACTGAAGATGGTCACGCCCCGCGATCATGCCGTGCGCGGCGGCCATGTGGCGCTGGCCCACCCGGACGCCCTCGCCCTCAGCGTGGCTCTGCGTGAGCGCGGCATCATCCCCGATTTCCGCCAACCCGATATTTTGCGCCTCGCACCAGTGGCCCTCTATACCACCGAGGCCGAAGTAGAAGAAACCGTGCGCGTGCTGCGCGACTTGCTGGATACGGGGAGCTATAAAGCTGCGCGGGAAGTGGGGTTAGTAACTTAGGCAGTCAGAAACGAAATAAGAACAGCCCACTTGTACCGAACAGGTGGGCTGAAAACTTTGAAAAAACGGCGCACGACGGGGGAACGAGAGGGCGATTACTTCAGGGCTTGCAGGATCGCCGCCAGACCCGTCAACACAGTGCCAATTGCCGTGAAAATCACAGCAACTTCACTGGGCTTCAGTGGTCTTTGGGCGCGTTTTGGTGTACCCTTACGTTGTTTACGCATAAGGATGTCACCTCCTTTTTCGCAACGCCCGGAAGTTCAGTCCGGGTGTTGCCGCTTCCGTTCTGTTGCTCCCTCTGTTCTCCCCGGTTGTCATACGCCGCATCCCTTTGGGGACAGACTGACTCTAGAGTTTTTTAAGTCGTCCCTACTCCCGCTGAGTTCCCCCATCGGCCAACGCGATCAGCCACGCGAACAACTGGATGAAGGCCAACGCTAGCGCGGGCAAGCCGGCCAGCATCATGATCCAGCCGCTGAATTGCTGGTTGTCCAGCGGGGTCAGGTTCCAGAGGCATAGAGCGTTGACATAGGGCGTGTACAGCACGGCGGGCGAATACAGCCAGACCATGCCCACCGTCATCATCGGCAGAGCGGCCAGCAGTCCGAACCAACCGCGAGAGCCGATAGTGGCAGGCTGCACGGCAGGCAGGGGCCGCAATACGACTGCCCAGACCATCAGGCTACTCAGCAGGTACAGCGCAGGCAGCAGCGCCGCCGCCGTGTTGGTGACCACCGAGGCGTTGAATCCGGCGGGAATATTCCAAAAGATGATGACGGCAGACCAGACGCCCAGCGCCACCCAAGGGTCGAGCAGCACGCCCAGCACGCGGCCTAGGCCTCTGCGCGGGTCAAGGTTCACGTTGCGGGGAATGCCCAGCATCAGCAGGGGCGGCACCACTTCGGCCAGCACCATCAGGCGGCCCATGTACAGCGCCATGCTCCCCGAAGTCAGGCCAGCGGCGCGGCTTTGGGTGGTCAGCAGCAACAGCACAATGCCGAGGCCAAACAAAAGAGGCTTCCACACAGGCCAACGCCCCCGGCCTTCTGGGGTACGCCGCGCCTGTGCATACCGCCAAAAATACAGCGCCGCCACGATCAGCGCGGGCACCAGCATCAGCGGATCGGGGCGCAGGGCCAGCAGGTCGGCCAGTGTGGGATTCAGGTTGGCGGCCACTTCCGAAACAGGGACAATCGGGGCGCTCACGGTTGCTGTCCAGCTTGCGCCGCGCTGCCCAGCACGTAACGCACGTCGGCGGTCACGCGCTCCACTTGCGGCAACTGCGTGTAGTCCCACAGCACGCGCAGGCGGCCTTCTGCGTCAATCAGGTAGGTGGCGGTGGTGTGGTTGATCTGGTATTCGGTGGCACTTTTTATATCCGCCTTCTGGTAGCTGGCCCCGTAGTCCCGCGCCACTCGGCTCAGGGCAGATTCAGCCATCCAAATACCCTGCGCCTTGCCAAAAAACGTGACGTACTCGCGCAGGCGTTCGGGTGTATCGCGGGCCGGGTCTACGCTGACCAAGACCACCTGAAAGCGGGCTTGCTCGGCGGGCGTGAGACTCAGGCGCACTTTGTCGAGGTAAGCCAACGAAAGCGGGCAAATGTTAGGGCAGTGCGTAAAGCCGAAAAACAGCGCCGTGACCTTCTTGTCGGTTGCCGGAGTGAAGGCGAACGGGCGGCCATCCTGATCGGTACCCTTAAAGGCGGCGGCCTGCTTGGGCACGTCGTAAGCTGTGCCATAAAACGGAAACGGGCTGCGAATCCGTGCAAACACCCATGCGCCGCCTAGCACCAACGTAATGGCGCACACGGCCAAAATAGCCGACACATACCAAGGCCGCCCGCCAGAAGGGTGCAGGGTGACGGCTTCGGTAGGGTTGGCGGGATGATCGGTCATGGGTGAGCCTTATGTTGAGACGGGACTTAATTCGACTGGCTTGATCTGAATTGCATACGGGGTTGGGTTCCCCGAACTGTCGGGAGCGGAGATGAATCGGCTAAACTCGCCTCTCCCACTCTCCGCGTCCCGAACACACTCTCACGGCTTACGTACCACCGCCGTCACCTTCAAACTACGGCCATCCGACGTGCGGAGCGTGAGGGGCAGGCGCTCGCCCGCCTTCAGCGGACGCTTGAGGCCCGTCAGCATCAGGTGATCTCCGGTGGCGCTGAGGGTCAGGCTGCGGCCAGCGGGAACGGGCAGGGCGCGGGTTTCCGACATGCCAGTGCGGCCTTGTGCGTCGCGGCGGGTGATCATCAACATGCCCTGTGCAGCCACCGCAGAAGTCACGCCGCTCAGAACGATGGGTTTGCTGCTCGTATTTCGGAGCGTCATAAACACGCTGGTTTCGGTGATGCTGGGGGGCACGGCTACGATGGTGGCGTTTTGGGCTGTGAGAGGCAGGGCAGCGGCAGACACCGATAAGGGAGCAGCAACCGGAGCAGTGATCGGCACGGCCAAAGGTTCAGCTATGCTGTGCCCCGACATGTGGCCCTGTTGGGCGGCAGCCGTATTTTGCGCCAACGCCACCGACAGCACGAAAGCGACGGAAGCAGCGGCCAAAGACAAGGCGAGCGCCACAGGCTGCCGCACAGGTTGGCTATTGGGTGACGAAATGGAAGGTTGGGCAGAAGACATAAGGACTCCAGTGGGGCCGGGGAGGTGTGTACTACGGCAAGAAAGTGTATTGCCCTGAACCGCCACTAGGGGCAGTTTAGACGCTTAGGCCGGGCTGAATTGTCCCTGTGTGCGGTCAGCGGGATATCTGGTAGGCCAACTCCTGTGCTGACTGTCCCGCCTGCTTAGACGACTAACCACCCATCTGAGTAAGCCGTAATGGAACCCGTTCCATGTGGCGCGGTATGGTGACCGGTATATCTATGCGAAAGCCCACCATTCAAGATGTCGCCCGTGAGGCGGGTGTCGGCGTCGGCACCGTGTCCCGCGTGCTGAACAACCACTCTGCTGTGCGCGGCGCGACCCGCGATACGGTGCTGAAGGCCATTGCGGACCTCGATTACACGCCCAATCCCCATGCCCGGCGCATTGCGGGCGGCAAAAGCTACACCATCAGTGTGCTGCTGCCCGTCGTGACCACCGAGTTTTACGTGCGCCTGCTGGACGGCTTGGAGACGGCCTTTCAGGAAGCGCGGTACGACGTCGCCATTTTTCCGCTGCTGGATCGTTCGCGGCTGGAACGCTATTTGGGGTCACATACGCTGGCGTATCAGGCCGATGGCTTGGTGATGGCCACCTATAACCTCACGCAGATGTTTAACGAGCACCGCCTGAGAACGCAGCAACCCACTGTGCTGGTAGACGCCTATGCCGAGGGCGTGGACTGCGCCTTTATGGACAACGTGACGGGCGGCAAATTGGCCGGAGAGTACGCCGCCACGCTGCCGGGCACGCTGCACGCCATTTGGGTCGAAACCGAACTCGATCAGTTGTTTACCACCCGTGTCTTCGAGGATCGCCGCGCCGGATTCCTGAAAGCAGTGGCCGGGGCAGGGCGGGAAGTGAAGAGCGAACACACGTCTTCCTTCGACCCGTTGGCTGCCCGCAATAGCGCCTGTACGCTGCTGGACGAGGTGGCAGCCGGGGGAGGCTTTCCCTGCACCGTGTTCGCCTCTGCCGATTTGCTGGCCGGAGCCTTGCTGGACGAGGTGCGGGCACGCGGCCTGACACCGGGCCAAGACGTGAGGATCATCGGGTTCGACGATCAGCCTTGGGCCGCCGCACGCGGGCTGACCACCTTGCACCAGCCTGTAGAGAACATGGGCTACGAGGCCGCTCAGTTGCTCCTGTCGCGCTTAGGTGGACACAGAGGCCCCGCCCGTGCCCGCCGCTTTGAACCTAAGTTGATGGTGCGCGACACGGCCTGAACCCTTCACATCTGACCCATTGCCTAGCTTGAGGCAACTGTCGCTGCCAAGGGCGCGTAGCCTGACGGTATGACCTCAAGTGCTGACATGGCATCTGTTCAAGCTCACCCACACGCTGCCCCGGCGCTGGAACTGGTGAATCTCAGCAAACGCTTTGGCAGCCGCGAGGCGGTGCGGCGGCTGAACCTGCGGGTCGAGGCGGGCGAACTGTACGCGCTGCTGGGGCCGAACGGGGCGGGCAAAACCAGCACCATCCGCATGATCGCGGGCCTAAGCCGCCCCGACATGGGCGAGGCGCGAATTGGGGGCCACAGCGTGACCACCGACGCGCAGGCCGCCAAACAACACCTTGCTTATCTGCCCGACGATCCCTTGCTGTACGACAAATTGACGCCGCCCGAATATCTGGAATTCGTGGCGGGGTTGTGGGGCATGGGCGCGGCGCAGGCGGCCCCCGAAGCCGAGCGCCTGCTGACGTGGCTGCAACTCTGGCCGCACCGTTTCGAGCGCACCGAGGGCTTTTCACGCGGGATGAAGCAAAAGCTGGCGCTGGCAGGCGCACTGATTCACGGGCCGCGCCTGCTGCTGCTGGACGAACCGCTGACCGGGCTGGACGCCGCCGCTTCCCGCCAAGTCAAGGACGCCCTGCGCGAGTTTGTAGACGCGGGCGGCGCGGTGGTGCTGACCACGCACATTCTGGAAGTGGCCGAGCGACTGGCCGACAGAATCGGCATCATCGCGGGCGGCGAACTGGTGGCCGAGGGCACGCCCGCCGAACTGCTGGCCCGCACCGAAACGGCCACGCTGGAAGACGCCTTCCTGAGCCTGACCGGGCCGACTGCGCCAATCACGACTGCGCCAATCACGACTGCGCCGCCGCCTACCACCACCCTTCGGGCCGAGGAGAAGGAGTGAACAGCGCCCCACCCGGCAGCCTGATGTGGCTGCTGCGCTGGCAAACGCGGGCAGCGTTGGCAAACCTGACCCAATCACAGCGCTGGTGGATCGGGATTGGGCTGCTGCTGTTTTCAGGGCTGCTGATTTTTGTGGGCCTGACCCTGCGCCCCGATCTGTCGGCCCTGAGACTAAATGCTCCGCTGCCCGACGCGGCCCTCCCGCTGCTGGCGCTGGGGTTGGTGGTGCTGTGGACGATGATGGTGGCGGCGGCTGTAAATGCAGCGTTGGCGGCGTTGTTTACGCGGGGAGATATGACCTTGCTGCTGCACTCGCCCATCGCGCCGCGCACGGTGCTGGCGTCGCGGGCGCTGGGGGTGGCGCTTTCGGCAGGCGTCAGTGTGGCTCTCCTGATGGTGCCGCTGCTGGCCGCCGCCGCTGTACTGGGGGTGTGGCGGGCCATGGGACTGCTGGGATGGTGGCTGGCCGCCGCTGTATTGGCCGCCTGTGTGGGCCTGTGGCTGACGCTGGGGCTGGTGAGAATTTTGGGCGTGCAGCGCACTCGCACCGTGTCTGCCGTGTTGGGATCACTGATCGGCGCGGCGGTGTTTCTGGCCTTCCAGTTGCCTAATATGCTGCGGCTGTCGGGCCAAGACCGGGGCGCTGACCGTCTCAATCCTGTATTCGACTTCTTGGCTGGCTTGCGCCTGTCGTCGGGCAGTCTGCTGGCCCTCCCGGTGCAGGCGGCGTGGTCGGAACCCGGCCCGCTCTTGGCGCTGCTGGGGGCGGCGGCGCTATGCCTGATGGTCACGGTCATGGCGCTGACCCGGCTGTTTGTGTTGGGCGCACAGACCTCGCAGGAACGGGCCACTGCACGCCCGCCGCGCCGTACCGCTGCCCGCCCGCTACGGTTCCGGACGGCCAGAACAGCCACGCTGCTCAAGGAATGGCGGCTGATCTGGCGTGACCCGGCGTTGTTGTCGCGCACGCTGCTGCAACTGTTGTATTTGCTGCCGTTGCTAGCTCCGGCTCTACGCGGGGGCAACTTGGCAGCCACCGTCGGCGTCGGAGTGGTGCTGCTCACGTCCAATCTGGCTGTGTCGCTGGCCCAACTCACCCTCAATGCCGAAGACGCCCCCGATCTGCTGCGCTCGGCCCCGCGTTCGCCTGCGGCCCTGCGGCGAGACAAATGGCTGGCTGCCAGTTTGCCCCCGCTAGGGTTGGGGCTGATCGGACTGACTTTACTGGCCTTCCGGGGGCAGGCTCAGGCGGCGGCTATAGATGTGCCGCTGCTGCTGCTCGGCGTAGGCGGCTCGGCCCTGATGGTGCTGTGGCAACCGCTCCCCACCCGCCGCGCCGATCTGTTCAAGCGTCAGAACACTGCCCCCTTTTGGCTGACTATCCTGACCCTCGTCTTTCAGGCGGCGTTGGCCGGAACCGCTTACCTGCTGAATGCGGGCCAGTGGTGGGGACTGGGCACGCTGGCGGTTGCACTGGCCGCGCTTGCCATCGCTTACGGCGAACGCCGCTCGGACGCCACCTGAATCCAGCTGTGTTCTCACTCCCCAGTCGTTCCAACTCGCCGCAAGCCCTAGCCCCGGGCCCGCAAACCCACCAATAACGCCGCTGTAAATGACCCCGCAAACGGCAAATTGGCGGTCAGCAGGCGCGAGAGCCATGCCGCGCCCTGTTCGCCGCCCTGCCTCAGCCAAGGTTCGCTGAGCGCCTGCACCCGCGTCCAATGCACCGTAATCAGATCGAACCACGACAGCACTTGCAGCGTGATGAACAGCAGGCCCACCAGCAGCAGCACAACGCGCCCCAGTTTTTTGAGGGCGTATCCGGTGGCAAAGCCCAGTACCGCGCCCACGCTCAGGTCGGGCAGGAGGGACGCCAGTAGGCCACCGCTAAGGGCTGGGTCGACAGCAGTGGGGTCAGTCAGTGTTGAAGAAGAAAGGGGCGCAGGCATGGACGGGGGCGCATGCTAGAGCATCTGGCCTGTCAAAGACCTGTCAGGGCAGGATGAACAGCGTCTAAGGGTCGGGGGTTTAAGAAACAATAATGGACTCCAGTTGTATAGAGTTAAAAAATCATCCCCTATCTGTCCAGTAGAACAAATTATTTCGATCCTATAGAAGTTCCGAATTTTAAAAGCAAATAAAGCCGCCCCTTCTATCTGGGGGCGGCTTCATTGACTCTCTATTGTGGCTAACGCTTAAACGCTGATTTCTGCAAACCTCGCGTTCTCGCGGATGAATTCCTTGCGGGGCGCAACATCTGTGCCCATCAGGGAATCGAACACTTCGTTGGCGACGATCAGGTCTTCGATGTTCACACGCTTCAGCACGCGCAATTCGGGGTTCATGGTGGTTTCCCACAACTGGTCGGCGTTCATTTCGCCCAGTCCCTTAAAGCGCTGAATCTCGTACTTCTTGCCTTCCTTGTTGGCGCGGGCCACATGCTGCTTCAACGTTTCTTCGTCGTACAGGTAGGTGCCTTTTTTCTCGCGGCCAAGCGTAATGCGGTACAGGGGCGGCTGGGCAATATACAAGTGGCCCTGTTCAACAATGGGGCGCATATAGCGGAAGAAGAAGGTCAGCAGCAGCGTAGTGATGTGCCCGCCGTCCATGTCGGCGTCGGTCATGATGACGACTTTGTGGTAGCGCAAGTTGGTCAGGTCGAAGTGCATCCGGTCACCCGTGCCTTCCACACCCGCCCCGATGGCCCCGATCAGGGCGCGGATTTCGGCGTTTTTCAGAATCTTGTTCAGTTCCGACTTTTCCACGTTCAGGATTTTGCCGCGCAGGGGCAAGATGGCCTGAAAGCGGCGCTCGCGGCCACCTTTGGCGCTGCCGCCTGCCGAGTTGCCTTCCACGATAAACAGTTCGGATTCGGCGGGGTCTTGCGAGGAGCAGTCGGCCAGCTTACCGGGCAGGTCGTCGTTTTCCAGCGGGTTGCTGCGGCGCACGATGTCGCGGGCTTTGCGGGCGGCTTCGCGGGCGCGGGCGGCTTCGGCAGCCTTTTCTACAATCGTCTTGCCGATCTTGGGGTTCTCTTCCAAAAACTCCGCGAATTTCTCGCCCACGATGGCATTTACGGCGGTCTGCGCTTCACTGTTCAGCAGCTTCACTTTGGCCTGAGACTCGAACTGAGGCTCGCCCAATTTCACGCTGACCACGCAGTAGATGCCCTCCAGCAGGTCGTCTCCGGTGGGAATGGGGTTGCCGTTCTTGATCAGGTTCTTGTCGCGGGCATACTTGTTCAGAATGCGCGTGTAGGCCGTCTTAAATCCGGTCAGGGGCGTGCCGCCGTCGCGGGTACGGATCATGTTGGCGTAGGTCAGGATGTTGTCGGCGTTGTAGGTGTTGGCGTGAATGAACGCCACTTCCACTTCCACTTCGCTATGCGTGCCGCGCATCACGATGGGCTGGTCGTACAGCAACTTGGAGTCGTCGGTTACAAGAGCGCGGGCAAAGTTGGCGATGCCGCCCTGCTCGTAGAATGTCTCTTCCTTCACGTCGCCCGCGTGCAGTTCGGTGCGCTCGTCGCGGATCACGATTTTCAGGCCAGTCAGGTAGGCCAACTCGCGCAGGCGGCGGCGAATGCGGTCGTAGTCGAACAGGTTGGCAAACTCGCTGAACACGTCGGCGTCGGGCAGGAAGCTGACTTGGGTGGCCCACTTCACATCGGCGGGCGTGTCGCCCAGCACTTCCAGCGGGGTCACTACGTCGCCGCGCTTAAAGCGGATGTGGTGCAGTTTGCCGTCCTTGTTCACGGTTACGTCAAGGTAGGTGCTGAGCGCGTTGACCACGCTGCTGCCTACGCCGTGCAAGCCGCCCGACACCTTGTACGCGCCCTGTCCGAACTTGCCGCCTGCGTGCAGCTCCGTAAAGATCACTTCGATGGCGGAACGGCCTTCGCTTTTCATGATGTCTACGGGAATGCCGCGCCCGTTGTCGGTCACAGTGGCGCTGCCGTCGGCGTGCATGATCACATGAACTTCGTTGGCAAAGCCCGCCAAACCTTCGTCAATGGCGTTGTCGATGATTTCGGTGAGCAGTTGATGGTAGCCGTCGATGCCCGTGCCGCCCTGCACGTACATGCCGGGGCGTTTGCGAACGGCTTCGAGGCCTTTCAGAACAGAAATGTCGGCGGCGGTGTAGCTTCCGCTGGGGCCGCCTGCGACGGTACTTTCTGCTTGGTTGCTTCCATTCTGGGCGCTGTCCAGCACGGCGTCCTTAGGTTTGGGGTCAGTTTTCGTCATGTTCCTCCTGATCCGCCCACGCGGGGCGTCTCGCTGGTTCTGGCTGGGTGTGGAATGAAACGGGAGAGAGCCAGAGGTGGAAAGGGAAAGTAGAGTGGTGAGGTGGCACGCAACTGCGCCTCCATCAGTCTGCTCAGTATACTCCCTTTACTGAAATGGGTCAAATAAATTATGTTATAAACGTAATCTTAGGGTGGTCTTCTTGAGGGGCGTTGGGGGTAGAAAATCCGTCCCAGCGCCCGTCTGGTTGCCTGCATTTTTGGGGGCAGGGGCCAAGGTTGCACGTTGACCCTCTGTACAGGTCAGAATGGGCACGCGATGCGCCGCGTTTTCTCCCTCTCTCTCCTTTGCCTGACCGCTTCGTTGTCTCTGGCTAGTCCCACAACGCCGCCCCCGTCTGCCCCGGCCCCTGCCTGTGTTCTCCCTGCGGGGCCGCTGCCCACCCAGACGCGGGCGGTGTTCCTGCTGGACACCAGCGGCAGTATGCGCGGCATTGGCGACGGTCAGGCCAATATTTTCGAGCGGGTGAAGGTCAGCATCAACAACTATGTGCGGGCCGAACAGCCTGACCGCGTCGACCTCGTGACCTTCGACAGCGGCGTGAGAACCCAGCGCGGTTACGATTTTCCAGCCGCCGCTGGGCGCTTTAATGGCGACCTTGCCGCGCTGCGGGCCGATGGGCGTAACACTTATCTGTACCAGAGTTTGCAGGCCGCGTTAAAGCCGTTGTCGGGTGCGAACCGTTACCTCACCCGCGTTTTTGTGCTCACCGACGGCATAGACAACGACACCAGCCGCTCTGCTACAGCCCAGGGTGCGCTGGCGGCCTTTAAGGGACGTGGCACGCTGGATACGCTGCATTACGTGGCGCTGGGGGCCACCATTCCCGCCGACGCCGCCCGCGCCCTAGCCGCCAGCAGCTACGCCGATACCCAAACCGTGCCAGTGGGCGAGGTGCCTGATCTGACGCGGGTGGCTACAGGCGACGGCCTGAGAACCGTGACCGATGCGGGCAAGGTGGCCGCCCCCTACCTCGACGGCACACCGCTGGCGTTGGCCTCGGCTGCCAGTGGCGTGCAGTTGGCCCAACCCACCGCGCAGGGCGGCTTGGTTCGCCTGAATGTGCCGCCGCGCTTGCCACACGGCACGGTGGTGCTGCTGTGCGCTCCTTCGTCCCGCGCCGAAGCTCCGGCCCGCCGCGTGCTGCTGCGCCTGAATATCGGCACCGATCCGGCGCTGGCGTGGCTTAATCCTGCCGCAGACCTCACCCTCAAGGCAGGGGAGACGGTCAATCTGCGCTACCGGGCCGCCATTGGCCTCAACTTGGACGGCGCGAGGGTGGGCGGCGTAGCTGGAACCGGGCTGGAAGGCGTGCTGGAGCAGCAACCCGGCAGCCGTGAATTCACGGTGCGGGTGACCAACGCGGGCCTAAAACCGGGCAGAACCCTGACACCAACTTTGGCGCTGGCAGATGGGCGGCGGCTGGCTCTGCCTCCCATTGCGGGCGACGAGGGAGGGCGCGTGCTTCCTGCGGCTGGAAGCGTCGGCACTGGCCCGTCTGTCCCGCCAACCCTGCCTGTAACACCAGAGAACTCCGGTGGCCCCGCCCGCTTCGCCGCTTGGGTGTTGGGCGGCGCGGCGCTCTTGGGGCTGCTGTTCTTCCTCTGGCGCAGAAGACAGGCCCGCCGCTTAGCTCCCGCTGCCCGCGTGTCTGTCCCGCCGCCCGCCGTAGAAGGCATCGAATACCGCGAAGACCGCACGCTGGCCCTCGTGACCGCCAACGGCGACGTGAGCAGCGTGAATATGCCGCTGGGGGGCGCGTTCGATTTGGGCCAACTCGCCAGCGTGCCGCACCTCAGCGGGTTGCGGGCCGAGCAGCACCGCGACGGCCTCAGCATCATCAACGTGCCTGTCGACCTAGAAGTGAGTCAGGGCGCACGCCTGCTGCAATCGGGCGACGTGGTGCGCCCCGGCACGCTGCTGGGGGTGGCGGTGGCGCGGCTTTCGCGTGCGCCTCACCCGCCGCTGGGGTCGTTGGTGGGATTAGGTCTGCCCCTGCGCCTGCTGGCCGATGGCGTGACCCTGCACGTCACCGGGCCTTACGGCGATCACGCCTTTACGCTTGGGGCGGGCATCACCGATTTGGGCGAGGCGTTTCAGGCTCCGGCGTTGGTGGGCGTGCGCGTCAGCTCCAGCGGCCCGCGTGTGCTGCTGGCCGACGTGCCCAGCCACCTGATTCTCAGCCGATTTGGGGAACCCGCACCACTGCGCCCCGGCACGTATCTGCCGCCCGCATCGGAATTGACGTTTTTGAACGACTGAGTTCATAGGAAAGGTGACGGTGAGGAGGCGGTGAGCGAGTGAGAGTAACGCTCTATGTTCTCATTCCTGCCTGCGTTGTTGCCGCCACCTCCCGCCCCTAGCGCGTTAGGCTAGCCCTATGGAGTTGCTGCAAGCGGTTCACGGGTATCAGTTTTTTGGGGCGTGGGCCAAGCTGACGCCCACGCCTTACGCTTTGGTCACGTTGGTGCTGTTCGTCTGGAGCGCCTTTCCGGCCATCAGGGGTGCGGTGCATTCCAGTTTCACGGTGGGGCTGCGCGTCACGTGGTTCTTTACGCTGCTGCCAGCGGTTACGGGAATTTTGCTGGCCCTGAACGGCCTCAAGGTTCCCAGTGCCACTGCTGCGGCGGGCGGCCTGACCAAATACGGCTTCGAACCCGATCCCAGCCGCAATTGGGAACACTGGATGTACAGCCTGTTTGCCCTGATGAGCCTCTATGTTCTAGAGATTCTGGTGCGCGGCAAATTGATCGAACACCGCGTCGGCCTGCGCTTTTTGCCAGTCGTGACGCTGTTTTTGTATGGCGTGGCCTACATGATTGGGCGTGTGGCGGTGTTGCCGGGGAGTACGCCGGGGACTTGAGAGCTTGCGGCGCTGACGTGTAAACCCCCCAGTCTGCTTCGCAGCCAGCCCCCCTTGAGGGGAGCGCAACAGCTTTTAGTCCCCACCTCTAAGGGGGGCGTTGCGTCAGCAACGGGGGGGTTCACCTTCCACCCTTAACCGCACCCCCCACCGCCCCGGCCCCTTCATCCTCACTCCCAGTCAGCTTCGGCTCACCCGCTGCTGAACTTGGCATGCTCAGCTAGGGGCGATGGTACGCCGTGTTTGCTCTGTTGCTATGTTGACCCTGATGATGTTTGGTGCAGGTGTGGCCGCGCCCGCTACCGTAAAAGTGAAGTCTGGCGATACCCTTTTTAAGATCGCCACCCAGCAGGGTGTGAGTGTGACCCGCCTCAAAACCCTGAACGGCCTGACCGGAGACACCATCCGAGTCGGGCAAGTGCTGCGCCTAAGCGGGAATGCCGCGCCTGCCGTGCGTCCAAGCTCTTCGGTCAACGCTGGTCAGGGCGTGTATACCGTCAAATCTGGCGACTTCCTCAGCAAAATTGCGGTGCGCTACGGCGTCAGCGTGGGGTCTTTGCAAGTGCTGAACGGCTTACGCGGCAGTGTGATTACGCCGGGTCAGCGGTTGCGCCTGCCCACGCGGGGAACGGGCATCGGCTCTGTGGCTGCCGCCCGCCCTGCACCCCGGCCCACCACCGAAGTTCGCATCATCTATACCTACGTGCGCGTGGGCCTGCGCGACAGCGCCGACAGCCTCGCCGCCCGCTACCGCACCACCCGCCCTGCCCTGATGAACCTGAACCGCCTGAATGCCAACACGCGCTTGGTACCGGGGCAAAAGCTGCTGGTGCCTCAGCGGGTGCCAGTGCCGATTCCGCCCGCTGCACGCGGGGCCGCCGTGACCTTCAAACGCTTCAATCCGCTGAATATTCCGGTGCAGGTCTTCCGGGTAGATTTGCGTCACCGCGACGTGTTGGTGGCCCCAGTGTTGCCACGTGCGGGCCTCGGCTACGGAGCGCGGGTGAGCACGCTGGCCCAACAAAGCGGAGCGCGGGCCGTCATCAACGGCAGTTATTTTCATCCTCAGACCTTTGCCCCCGCCGGAGATTTGGTGATGCAGGGCCGCCTGCTCACGTGGGGCCGCATTCCCGCTGCCCTCGCCATTACGCCGGACAACCGCGCCGCCTTTGCCGTGACCACCACCGGACTGCTGGGCCGCCCGCTGGAGTCCACATGGAACGGCATGGAAACCGTAATTGCCACCGGGCCGCGCATTTTGTTGGGGGGCCGAGTCCAAACGCGCTACAACGTGGCTTTCCGTGATGCGGCGCTGTTTGGCCGAGCCGCCCGGAGTGCCGTGGGCCTCAGCAGCAACCGCGACTTGGTGTTCGTATCAACGCATTCGCGCCTGACCACCACCGAAATGGGCAAAGTCATGGCCCGGCTTGGCGTGCGCGACGCCTTACTACTTGACGGCGGCAGCAGTACGGGCGTGGCTTGGAACGGCGCGGCGATTATAGACAGCACACGCAAAGTCAGCTACGGCATCGGCGTATTTACCGATTACACGGGCAGACGTTATGCCAGATAACACTGCGCGAGATAGGTCATCCCGTAACATGTCCAGATGATCTCGCCCGTTTTTTCCCTCCCGGTGCAGCCATGAGGCCCGAACAAGTCCAGTCTCAACTCCTGCGCGTGCTGAGCGACGCCATTGCCCAACTGCGTGACCCGCGTGTGCCCATGATCGTGACCGTAGAGCGGGTGGCCGTCACATCCGATTACGGCATCGCCCGGATTTACGTCAGTTCTATGAACGCCGACATGAACGGCCTGCTGGACGCCCTGAACCACGCACGCGGCCACCTTCAGCGGGAAGTGACGGCGCAGGTCAAGCTGCGGCGCACGCCTGTGCTGGAGTTTCATTCGGCGGCGGATGTTCCCCTTTAACGGTGAATGGAATGACTGAATCCAGCGCCAGCATTCAAACAGCCAGTATTCAAACCGAAATCCGTGTGCGCTACGCCGAAACCGATGCGATGGCGGTGGCGCACCATGCCAATTACCCCATCTGGTTCGAGGTAGGCCGCACCGACCTGATGCACGCGCTGGGGCTACCGTATGCTGAGGTGGAAGCACGCGGCTATTTCCTGATGCTCAGCGGCCTGAACGTGCAGTACCGCCGCGCCGCCCGCTACGATGACCGCCTGACCCTGACCACCCGCGTCTCGGAAATTCGCAGCCGCACCCTGAAATTTACCTACGAACTGCACCGCGCAAACCCGGACGGCCCCGCCGACTTGATCGCCACCGGAGAAACCCAGCACATCGCCACCGACAGGACCTACCGCCCTGCGCGCCTGCCGGATGAGGTGCTAAGGCTGCTGCAAGGGCAGTAGGGGGATGGGGGTGGCGGAAGGGCAATCGCTGGCGCTCACTCACCCTCTCCCAGCCTCCCCCCTCAAGGGTGAGGAGCTAAAAACCCAAGTTTCTAGCTCTTGCCGTTCGCCCTCGCCCCCTGCGGGAGAGGGGCGCTGCTTAGCAGCGGGGTGAGGGGAAGTGAGCGCAGCGATTGCCCTTCCTTAGACCCTAGACCCTTAGACCAAGCACCCGCAAACCAAACCTACCCAATCCCCCTCACCCACACGCCAATGCTCTAGACTGCGCGGCACATGAGTCACCTCTCGCGCACCCTGCCCATCAAGCGCGCCGCGCACGTCTACTTGGTGCGCGAAGGCCAATTGCTGCTGGTGGAAGAACGGATGGACGACGGCAGCATCTTTTACGGCCTTCCGGGCGGCAAAGCGCAGGCGGGCGAAACGTTGGCCGCCGCCGCCGTGCGCCAAGTGCTGGTCGAAACGGGCCTCACTGTCACCGACCTGATGTTTGTCAGCCTGCTGGAAGGCGAACTGCTGACGGGCACACGCAACGAGTGTTACGCCACCTTTGCCCGCTTTACCGCCGAGTTTCACGGTGAACTTGACCCCACCGACCCCGAAGTCGTGGGCGTCAAATGGGTGCCCTTCGAGATGGTAGAGGCGTTGGTGCGCTACGGCCCGCCGCCCGAAGTGGAGGAGCGCAATCCGCTGATTTGGCTGCCCACCAAAGACTTTTTGCGCGGCAAAACCCGCAGCTACTACTCCATCTGAGGGTGAATCCATCTGATGATGAATGAGAACAGGTGTGGGGCGTTTATTTTGCTTGGGCTGCTTCTGTGCGGCGGCAGGGGAGAGGCGCTCAGCGTGCCGACTTTGCCGCCCCCCACCGCCTTGCCTGCTCCGCGCACCATCGGAGATTCCATCTTCCCGTCGCTGGGCCAAGCGGGGCTGGATGTCCTGAATTACGACCTGTCGCTCACCGTCGTCCGCCCCGGCACACCCCAGTTGCAGGGCGAAGTGACCCTGACGCTCACTGCCACGCAGCCCCTCTCGCAGATTCGGCTGGATTTTGTTGGCCCCACCGTCTCGGCCGTGCGCTGGAATGGCCGCCCGGTGGTGTTCCGCACCGACAGCGCCGCACAAAAGTTGTTGGTGGCCCTGCCTAAGCCGCTGCTGCCGGGAACGCAGGCCACCCTCACCGTCAGTTACGCCGGAACTCCCGGCATCGTCCGCGATCCGGATTTCACTTTTCCGGTAGATTTGGGCTGGCAAAGTGTGCCTGCTGCGGGCACGGGCGCAGATGTAGCGGGGGCCAATTTTGCCCTCAGCGAACCCAACGGCACCCACAGCTTTTTGCCCAGCAACGATCATCCCTCCGATAAGGCCACGTTTACCACGCGCATCACGGTTCCGGCAGGCTTTACGGCGGCGGCCAGCGGCGTGCAGGTCAGCCAGACGGGAACACAAAATGGCCCGCAGACTTTCGTGTTTTCGCAGGCCCAGCCGATTCCCACCTACGCGCTCGGTATTCATGTCAACAAGTTCCAGCGGGTCGATTCTCCCGGCGTGCCTGTGGGCGTAGGCGGCGCACCCGTTCAGCGCCGCGATTATTTTCCTCCCGGCACGTTTTTTCAGGCCAAGGGAGCCTACGCCCGCACCGACGAGATGCTGCGCGTGCTGTCGGGCTGGTTCGGGCCGTATCCGTTCGGGGCTTACGGCGTCGCCATCGTCACGCCTCAGCTTCCGGCCCTAGAAACGGCCACCCTGACCACCATGCCCCTCACGTCCAGCCGCGAACCGGTGGCCCTGCACGAGTTGGCGCACCAGTGGTTTGGCAACGACATTACCCCCGCCGATTGGTCAGACGTGTGGCTCAACGAAGGCTTTGCCACCTATGCCGAGTTGCTGTGGGCGCAGTCCGATGGGCAAGATGGACAGGCGATGGCTGCCCGCTGGTGGGCCACCCTAAACCAGTTCGGCACGCGCCCACTGGTGGCCCGCCGCGCCGAGCAACTCTTCGACACCAGCGCCTACCGCCGGGGCGCACTGGCCCTGCACGCCCTGCGCGTTGCTGTGGGAGACGCCCAATTTCGGGCTTTCCTCCAAGCTTACGTCGCCCGCTCTAGCGGCGGCACAGTCAGAACCGATGACCTTGTGACTTTGGCGAGAGCCCTGACCGGGCCAATAGGTGAGGCGGCCTTGAGGCTTTGGATAGAATCACCAACCTTGCCCCCACTGCCTAAACTTCCCTGACTGGGTAGTCTCATATTCTTTGGCGTCCCAGCAGGCGGTTTTCAGGCTGCATGAGAATCGCCGCTGAGCTTCCCTTCATCAAACGTGGGGTATTTCACAGTGGGGGCCTCGGGGTGTACGCTGCCCCTATGTGGCCCTTTGGAAAAAATACCGCTGACCGAGTGAAAGACGCCCTCAACGCCCAGCCCAAGCTGAAAGATTTGGGCCTTCAAGTCACTGAGAATCACGGTAACGTGACGGTCAGCGGCATGGTTCCCAACGACCGCTACGGCAACTTGGTACGTATCGTCGCCGAGGGCATCAACGGCGTCAAGAGCGTGGATGTGGGCGGTTTGGTAGCCCAAGAAACCACCCCTACGCCTGCCAGCGCTCCCGCTCAGGTTGCGCCCGGCGCACCCACGCCTAGCATTTCGGCCCCTAGCCTCGGCACGCCCAGCATTGACGCCGAACTTCAGGAAGCCGAAGACAACAGCAAGATCGCCAAGGCCGTTTACAGCGCCCTCAAGAACAACGGCGAACTGAAAGACGACCCCATTGACGTTCTGCAAAGCGGCAAGAGCATCATCTTGCGCGGCGTCGTAGATAACGACCACGAGCAGCGCCTAGCCGAGCAGTTGGCCCGCGCCGTACAGGGTGTGGCTTCCGTAGACGTGAGCGGCCTGAAAGTTGCCGCCGGAGCGAAGGAACTGACTAAAGAGAAGGACACCGACACCGGAGACACCGTGTACACCGTGCAATCCGGCGATACCTTGGGCGAAATTGCCCAGAAGTACTACGGCAACGCGGGCGAGTACAAAAAGATTGCCCATTACAACAACATCAGCAACCCTGACCTGATCAAAGTGGGCCAGAAACTGCGTATTCCTAGCTGAGCCAACTGAACGTAGCGCCGCCTTCCAAGTTGGGGGGCGGCGGCTTCTCTTTGGGCGGCGCTTGACCTAGGTCATGGCGTGGGCGGGGCAGACCCGGCAAGCTACCCAACATGATTCATGTCATTACCAGCCCATGCATAGGCGTAAAAGACTCGGCCTGCACCGAAGTTTGCCCCGTGGAATGTATCTACGACGCCGGGAATCAGTTCGTCATTCATCCCGAAGAATGCATTTGGTGCGGTGCTTGCGTGCCTGCCTGCCCCGTCAACGCTATTTATCCCGAAGAAGATGTACCCGCCGATCAGTACAGTTTTATTGCCCGTAACCGCGCCCACTTTTCCTTTTGATACGGTCACGCTGATTCTCCCTAGATGTCAACATCCGGGCATGGATATTCTGGCCCTCCTGCGCCTGACCCCGCTGTTCACCGAGGCGTCGGCAGAGGCGCTAGGGCCACTAGTGGGGGTGGCCCGCGTGCTGGATGTGGCGGCGGGAACGGTACTGGCGCGGCAAGGTGACGCTGCCGACTGCCTCTTTATCGTGCAGTCCGGCACGGTTCATGCGTCGAGCTTTGCGGCGGGGGGCCGGGAACTGACCCTGTTTGTGGCCGGAGCGCGGCAAGTGACGGGCGGGAGCGAGGTATTCCTGAACTCTGCACCGTACACAGCGACCCTGACTACGCTGACGCCTGCGCGGGTGCTGAGCCTGCCTGCGTCCCAAGTTCGGCAGACCGTGTTTGCTTCCCCCGACCTCTCGCGGGCGTTGGTGGCGCACTTGGCCCGCCGCGAAGCCGAGTTGACGGCGCGGATGCAGCGGCTGGTGCTGACCGAACTGGGCGCACGCTTGGCCGCCTACTTGCTGGAATACGCCCACCCCGGCGCTTTTCCTCTGCCCACCAACAGCACCCTTGCCGCCGAACTGGGCAGCGTGCCCGAAGTGGTCAGCCGCAAGCTGGGCGAGTTCTACCGCTTGGGCCTGATTTCGCTGGAACGCCGAACCGTGCGCGTGACGGATGCTGGGCGGCTGCGGGACATCGTGGGGTGAGGGTGGGTGTAAAGCGGCGTTTCTGGGGGGATTGTTCTAAGGGTCAAGGATCTAAGGAAGGGCAATCGCGTTGCTCACTCACCCCCTCCCCGGCCCACTGCTTCGCAGCTCTGCGAGTCCCCCCTCAAGGGTGAGGGAGCTAAACCCAGCTTCTGGCCCTTGTCTGTTGCCCTCGCCCTTTGCGGGAGAGGGACGCTGTGAATACAGCGGGGTGAGGGGGCCACCCAGTAACCGCCCCAGCACCTTAGACCATTAGACCAACCCCCCACAACCCTAGTCTTCCCCCACCCCCCGCCTCCCTTCCCCCTTTCGGCGGACGCCCCGCACACCCACACCCCTTAGCCTGCGTGCATGATGAGGGCCATGACCGCCCCACCCCCCCCCGTCTCCTCTCCTGCCCCCCGGCGCGGGTTGCTGGCCGATGTACTCGACCCTTATGCCTTCCGGGTGGCGTTGTATGTGTTGCTGGCGCTTCCGGCGGGCGGTTTGGTGGTGGGTCTGCTTACGGTGGGCGTGGTGGGCGGCGTCCTGACGTTGGCGCTGGTGGTGGGCGCGGCCTTGCTGCTGGGCGCACTCTGGCTGGTGGGGGGCTTGGCCGACGTGCAGCGCGTACTGGCTGGGCTGTTGGGCGTCACGTTCGTGCGGGCGGGGCCGCCTCCGGCCTATACGGGCGTGTGGGCGTGGGTGCGGGCCACCCTGTCCGACCCGGCCACTTACCGGGCACTGCTGTTTCATGTCGTGCAGTTTCCGTTGGCGGCGCTGTGCTGGCTGGTGCTGGGCAGCCTGCTTTTGCTGACGCTGGGGGCGTTGGCCTCGCCGCTGTGGTGGCTTTATCCGCCGTTGTTTCCGCTGGTGTGGCAAGATTCCACCGTTACGCCGGGGCTGCCTGTCGTGGCCGGACTGTTGGTGCTGGGCCTCGGGAGCCTGCTGGTGCTGGGCGGCGTGCTGAACCTGATGGGCCGGATGTGGACGCGCCTCACGTTGGCCCTGTTGGGCGGCGACATGGGCTACGAAGCGGCGCGGCGAGAAGTGATGGCGCTGCGGCGGGCGGCGGGCCGGGTGGCGCTGGGCGACGACCTAGACGCAACATTGGCTGACCTTGCCGTACAAGCAAGGCTGGCCAGTACCGCGCAGGCGGTGGCGCTCTTGGCCCCCGATGGCACGGCTCGGGCGTCAAGCGGCACGGCCCCCGCAGAGTGGCTGCTGCCCAATCAATCTGCGCCCGTGCCCCAAGGAGAGGCCGACGTACGCTATACGGCGGGCGGGGCCACTCTGGTCTCTTTTCCGGTGTCGCTGCCCCCCTCTGCCGAAGTGCTGGACGGCGGGATGTTGCAGGCCGTCTATACCCCCGGTACGCGCCCCGGCCCCGATGAACTGGCCTTCCTGCTCTCTATTGCCGACCACGCCGGAACCGCCCTGCACGCCGCCCAACTGATCGAGCGGGCAGGCACACGGGCCGGAGAACAGGAACGCGCTCGGTTGGCCCGCGAACTGCACGACAGCGTGGCGCAGGCGCTTTACGGCATTACGCTGGGGGCCAAAACCGCCCGCGCTACCCTCGACCGGGACACTGGAAAAGCCCGCGCCAGCCTCGATTACACCATTCGCTTGGCCGAGGGCGGCGTGTCGGAAATGAAAGCCCTGCTGTTCAGCCTGCGCCCCGACGCGCTGGAAGAAGGCGGGCTGGTGGCTGCCCTGACCGGACACGCACAGGCGATGGAAGCCCGGCACGGTCTGACGGTTTTTGCCGATCTGCCCGCCGAACCTCACCTGACCCCCGACGCTCAGGCCGCCGCCTATCGTGTGGCGCAGGAAGCCCTGCACAACGTGGTCAAGCATGCCCGCGCCCATCAGGTGTGGCTGAGTGTGCAGCAGGCGGGTGGCTGGGTCACGTTGACCGTGCGCGACGATGGGCGAGGTTTCGACCCAGAACAACAGGGCCGGGGCACTTTGGGCCAGCGCAGTATGCGCGAGCGGGCGGCGGGCGCGGGCGGCACGCTGGAGGTGCGGAGTGTGCGGGCCGCACAGGTAGGAATACCGTCTGGAACGGAGTCTGGGACGACGGTAACGCTGCGTTTGCCTGCCGCCCCCGCCGAACCGCAACCCGTCGCCATGTCTACCGGAGCGCAGTCATGACCCGCACCCCTCCCCGTCCCCACCCCGCTAACCAAACTGGACAGCCCATTCCCCCCGTGCTGGCGCGGATGGCGCTGGGGCTGGGGCTGGCCGTGTTGGGCGGTACGCTGGCTTGGAACACGGTCACGGTGCGGCCTACACCCGGTTTACGCGGCAGCCTCACGCCCATCAACATCTCGCAAGATGGGTTGGCGGCGGCCACCGTGCGGCTGGAAGGCGACCGAACCGACCTGCGCCTAGACGCTCTGGCCCCCGGCAGCGCCGACTTGTTGGGTGGCACCGCCACCCACCGCACGCGCAATCCGGTCAGCGTAGACACGACCCGCACGGGCGGCACGCTGGGAGCTTCTGGCCTGAAAGGAGCCACCATGACCGCCGCCGTCACGCTGAACGTGCAGCCGCTTCAGCGGGGCGTAACCGTCACCGGGGGGCCAGAGCCGCTGCAACACCGCCTAGACCTGCGCCTGAGCCGGGGCCTGCCCATTACGCTCACCACCCGCACGGTCACGGGCGACCAAACCCTCGACCTCAGCGCCCTGCGGCTGCGTGCCCTGACCACCCGCACCACTTACGGCCAACTCAAGATCACCCTCCCAGCGCGGCAAAGTGGCCCGCTGTCTATCGTGAGCGCCGCCGGGAGTATCACGGTGTCGGCTCCCACCGGAGCGGCCCCCGAAGCCCTGCGCGTAAATGCTGACGGCGGCAACTTGGCCCTGAACTTGGGCGCGGCGCGGGTGCAGACGCTGAGTGTGGGCGCGTCGGGCGGCAACGTGCGCCTGACCCTGCCGCAATCGGGCAGAAGCAGTGTGAATGCGGGGCAGGGCAACGTGACCGTGAATGTGCGCCCCGGCACACGCGGCAGCCTCGATATTCGGGCGGGGGCGGGCCGGGTGCTGCTGAAAGTACCGCAAGCCCTCAGCCTACGCGTGCGCTTTACAGACCGTGACCCGCTGGTGTTGCCGCTGCCCGCGCCTGCTTTGCCAGAGGCATCGGCAGAAGCGGAGACGCTGTTAGGGGAGAACGCAGTGGGAGAAGCGGCGACAGATCAAACAGTGACCGGGGAGACGCCCCCATTCCCCGACACCCCGCCGCCTTTCGTTCCCCCCGCGCTGGACGTGTTCGTAGACGCGCCCGCCAGTGCTTTTGCGTTGGCTTACACCGACGCCGCCTCTCCCTATGACGCTGCTCCGACGCCTACGCCCGACACCTCGCCTACTGACACCTCAACTTCTGACAGCACATCTGACCCCCGGAGGAATCCATGACCCAGCACCAAACGCCCGACGCCGCCCCCACCTCTAGCCGCAGCGTGCGCGTGCTGCTCGTAGACGATCATGCGGTGGTGCGCCAAGGCCTGCGCCTGTTTCTGGGCCTAGACCCGCTGATAGACGTGGTGGGCGAGGCCGCCAACGGTGAAGAAGCCCTTGCCGAAGCCGCCCGCCTGCGCCCCGATGTGGTGGTAATGGACTTGATGATGCCCGTGATGGACGGCATTACCGCCACCCGCCTGCTGCGCCGCCAACTGCCCGACACCGAAGTGATTGCCCTGACCAGCACGCTGGAAGAACACAAAGTCAACGGCGCGATTGACGCCGGGGCGATGGGCTACATGCTCAAGGACGCCAGTAGCGATACGTTGGCCGAAGCCATTCATGCCGCCGCACGTGGGGAAGTGAGATTGCACCCGGAAGCCGCCCGCCGCTTGGTGCGCGATTTCCGCTCGCCCGAAATGCGCGAGAACCTGACGCCCAAAGAGGTGATCGTGCTGCAACTGATCGCGCACGGCCACTCTAACCGCGACATTGCCCAAGATCAGGGCGTGGCAGAGGCCACCGTAAAAACCCATGTCAGCCGCTTGCTGGGCAAACTGGGACTGGAAAGCCGCACGCAAGCCGCCCTGTACGCGCTGCGGCATGGGCTGGCTACGCTGGATGAAGGTTGAATTTCCGGCTTCTGCCGCCGTTTGCCCTGCCTTTGCTGATGCTGGGTGTGCCGCTGCTGGGCAGTTTGGCGAGTGTGGTGCGCGGCCTGCTGCTGGGCAAAAGTGACGCCCTGAATGTGGGGTTTGCGATTTTGTTTCTGCTTCCGATTTCCATCATCACTGCGCTGTGCATCTGGGTAGGCCAGCGCAGTAAAGGTGCGGCATGGGGTGCGGGGTTGGGCGTTGTCATAGTGGCAACTGTCGTCAACGTTTACCTGCTGATGCCTGAACACCGCCAAGATAGTGACATTCCCTATTCCATCTACATGCTGACTGGGTGGCTCTTTCCTCTGATGCCCGCTGCACTCTTGGGCGGTGTTGTTGGCGTGGCAGTGTGGCCGGAGCCAAAACAAGTCAGACGCCCCACGCTGCCCGTCAAACCTTGGCTGTGGCCGATAGTGCTTCCGTTGCTCGCATCGACTGTTGTCGCCTTGAGAATGGAGTGGGTTGAGTCTCAAGAATTTGTACCTCTACTTGTTCTGATTAGGTTTTGTTCTGATTAGGTTTTTGATTCCTCTGGCGCTGCTGCTGGGTCTCATGTTGTTGCCGCTTGCCCTACTGCGCGTGAAGGCCAACAGAACTCGTCAAGCTCAACCCCATCTGAGCGCGTGGTGGGGCGTCTGCGTCGGCTTGGCTTCAGCGGTGTTGGTATTTCATTTCTGGATTGCTATAGAGTTTGGTCTACTGTTTGTCCTTAGCCTCGTTCTCCCGTTTATCGGCTACGGCTTGGGCCTCCTCTGGGGCGAAGGCTGGGGCAAGATTGCTGCATCCCCAGCGCCAATACATCCAAATGGCTAGGTTGTCAGATTCGCGTCACGGCCTGCGCTCAGGCTAACCTCATGTTGAGCCGCCCCCTTATCTTGTTACCTGTCTTACTGATCGTGGGGCTGGTAGTCGTTTCGCTTCTTTCGCTCGCCGTCCCTTTCCCAGAATCGCTGTGCATGATCCTCACGGCCTACGCGCTGGGCTACGGCCTGCTAATGCTGGGCCAAACCGGGCGCGATATCGCCTAAGCAGGACATTCTTCTGCTTCAAAAAGTGTCTGATCACCCTATGTCAGACAAACTCCCGGCCCCCGTTTTGATGCGCTTTGCTTCTGCGGGGGCCGCCCTGATTACGGGGGTCATTTCTGCTGTGCATGTGTACTGGGCCGCCGGGGGCCGCGCCGGACTGACTGCCGCTCTGCCCCAAACTACAGCGGGCAAGCCGGTGTTTTTACCCTCGCCCGCCGCGACGTTGGTGGTGGCCGCAGGTCTGGCAGGCATGAGCGGCGCGGCTCTGTTCTCTCAATCCCAAAGTGCAGCCCGATTGCGCTGGCCTTTGCGCGTCATTGTGGGCGTGTTCCTGATTCGGGCTGTGGGCGATGGCCGCAGCGTGGGCCTGACCCGCAAGCCCTCGGACACCCAGTTTGCCCGCATGGACGCCCGGTTCTATACGCCGCTGTGTTTGCTGCTGGCGGCGCTGTATGGTGTTTTAGGGTTCAGCCAAGCTAAGCAAGCTGATTGACGTCAGGCAAAGGACTTTCCAGCGGGCAGGTAGGTAAAACGAAAAATCCGCCCTTCTCGGACGGTGGCTGATCTCGTTTGATTGACGTCAATATAGCGCGGTATGCAAGGCGTGTCAATGCCATACGTTGAAATCCGGACAAAAGTGTGCATATTCAGGGAATGACGCCCTCAGCGACGGTG
>NZ_SSNW01000048.1 GCF_004801315.1 Deinococcus sp. Arct2-2 | reverse complement strand
AAATGCCGTCCACAAGGGCATTCTTCTTCAAAGTCAACGGACTACCAATAAGGGGAGCGCAAGAGCTGTTGTCCTCCCCTTAAGGGGGGACGCCCGCGCCAGCAACGGGGGCTTCACCTTCCGGCTCAATCTCCCCCGCTCCCACTTGCCTGATGAATCTCTGACCTCACCTCAAGGGTTCCTCATGACTGCTTCAGGGGGCGTCACGTCCGGGCCGCTAGGCTGCAAGCATGAATAAGTTGACCCGAATGATGATGCTCGGCGCGGCCCTCGCTTTGGGCGGCGTCTCTACGGCGGAGGCGGCGGGCCTCTCTCCTACATTGCTGGCGCGGGCCAAAAAGGGTGACCAGACGCAGGTAGGCGTAATCGTGCGCTTTAAGGTCGCCAACGATGAGCGGGGCCGCGCCCTGTTCAAGAACCTGCGTACCCAACTGAGCAGCAAAATTGCACAGGTCGGCCCCGCCGCCGGGTTTCTGAATCAGGCCATCGCGTCGGGCCGGGCCACCCAACTGTGGCTCGATCAGAGCGTCTATCTGCCCATGACCCCGGTGCAGGCCCGCGCTTTGGCCTTGCTGCCCTTCGTCTCCGACGTGTTCGAGAACTTTAAGGTGCAGATTCCTAAAGCGGTGGCCCTCAGCGCGGCTTCTGCCCCTGCCGGAACGCCTTGGCACCTCCAGAGCATTGGTGCGCCGCAGGCGTGGGCCGCCGGATTCAAGGGTCAGGGCATCCGTATCGGGCACCTCGACAGCGGCGTGGACGCCTCTCATCCTCAACTGAACGGCAAGATTTTGTCGTTTGCCGAATTCAATGCTGCCGGAGACCGGATCGGCACGCAGCCCCGCGATTCTTCTAACCACGGTACGCACACGGCGGGCCTGCTGGTAGGCGACACGGTGGGCGTAGCTCCCAGCGCCAAAATCATCAGTGCGCTGGTGCTGCCCAACAATGAAGGCACGTTTGCACAGGTCATTGCCGGAATGCAATATGTCCTTGACCCAGACAACAACGCCGATACCGACGACGGGGCCGACGTGGTGAACATGAGCCTCGGCATCCCCGGCACCTTCGATGAATTCATCGTGCCCGTGCAGAACATGATCAAAGCGGGCGTGGTTCCGGTGTTCGCCATCGGTAACTTTGGCCCCGCCAGCGGCAGTACCGGCAGCCCCGGCAACCTGCCCGACGCGGTGGGTGTAGGCGCAGTCGATCAAAACGGCCAAGTCGCCAGCTTCAGCAGCCGTGGCCCGGTGGCGTGGCAAGGCGCGATCAACGGCGTGTTCATCAAGCCTGACATCGCCGCGCCCGGCGTCGCCATTACCAGTTCCTTCCCCAACGGACAATACGGCGCACTCAGCGGCTCTTCTCAGGCCAGCCCTATTGCAGCGGGCGCGGTGGCCCTGATGCTGAGCGCCAAACCCGGCACAGGCGTAGACGCGATTAAGAACGCCCTGTATACCAGCGCCAGCAACGCGGGCAGCAAAAACAACAACGTGGGCTACGGCCTGATCAGCGTGCCCGGCGCACTGGGCAAACTGGGCGTAAATGCGGGCGCTCCTGCTCCTGCACCCACCCCGACTCCGACGCCTACCCCCACACCTCCACCCGCTCCTACACCAACGCCAACGCCTACACCCACCCCGACGCCTACACCTGCGCCCCCAGCTGCCGCTCCCACCGGGCCAGCCGGGTACACCCTCTGCGCCATCGAGGGCTCCAAGTGCGATTTCAGCGGCCAGCGAGACGCCGTGTTCGGCACCAACGGCAAATACATTTCCGGTGTGGCCACCGACGGTTTCAACTGCACGGTAGCCGAGTGGGGTACCGATCCGGCAGCGGGCGTCCGCAAGGGCTGCTTCATCAAAGCTCGCCCCGGCACTGCGCCCTCACCCACGCCCGCTCCGGCCCCCACGCCTGCACCCGCACCCAGTGGCGGCGGCAAAAAGCCCACCGTGCTGCTTGTCGATGACGATATGGGTCAGGGCGCAGATGTCACGGCGGCCCTGCGCGACGCCGTGAAAGCCAATGCCGCTTCTGCCTTCCGCTGGGACGTGCAGACCATGGGCGCGATTCCCCTGAGTGAAATGAAGACCTACGACGTGGTGCTGTGGGCCACTGGCGAGCAGTATCAGAACACCCTGACTGCCGCCGACCAGAACACCCTGCGCCAGTACCTTGCAGGCGGCGGCAACTTGCTGCTGACCGGGCAAGACGTGGGCTACGACATCGGGGCCAGCGACTTCTACCGCGCCACGCTGAAAACCCGCTTTGTGGCCGACAGCAGCGGCACCGCCAAGTTTGTCACGGCTGGAGCCTTCGGCAGCACCGCCTTTACCCTGAACGCGCAGGGCAGCGCCGCCAACCAGTTTTACCCCGACGTGATCGCTGACCTGAACGGCAGCAGCACAGTGGCAGGCTGGGGAACCGCTGGGGCCACTGCAGGAACCATCACGGCCCAGAGCATCCGCGTCGACCCCAACCGCAACCGCGCCACCCAGAAGGTGCAAGACCCTCGCGGCCTCGTGGAAAAACTCGCGGCCAACATCATCGGCGGCATCTTGAATCAGGTTCTTGGCGGCCAGCAGCCTACCCAGCGCCCCCGCGTCACGGCCCAAAACGTGAACGAAAACGCCGGAGCCATCGTCATCAACAACGCGGGCGCTTACCGCACCGTGAATATGGGCTTCGGTCTGGAAGGCCTGACGCCCAGCAGCCGCAGCGCCCTGATCAAGACCAGCTTTGAATGGCTGATGAAGTAATTCCGATTGAGTCCCGGTTTGTGGGATTCAATCCGAGCAAAGCGAGTGGGAAGAGATACGAATTCTGGGAGATGGACGGACACCCTGTGGTGTTCTGGGTGTCCGGGAATTGGACGGAATTCGTATAGGGCAGCAACACCCTAGATTCGTCCAAATTAGTAAGCAGAGGCCAGCCCCAGCGTTGGCCTCTGCTGCTGTGTGGCTATTTGGTCTGTCATGACCCGCTCAAAGCTTGAAAGCCTACACAAGCCGCCTTTATGTCGTTCCCACCGTCGCCAACTGTGCGGCAAGTACGGTACACCCATGACGCAACTGACCTTACGAGACATCATGACCCGTGACCTGACCACCGTAGACGGCGGCGCGACCCTCAAGGAAGTCGCCAGCCTGATGCGCGAACAGGACATCGGCAACGTGCTGATCATGGACGGCGAACGCCTGACCGGAATCGTGACCGACCGCGACATCGTGATCCGGGCGGTGGCGTATGGGCACGATCTGGGCAGCGCCATTACCGACTATGCCAGCGACAACGTGTTCACGATGAACGCCAGTAGCAGCGTGCAGGACGCCGCGCAGGAGATGTCGAACCGCCAGTTGCGCCGCCTGCCGATTACCGAGGGCGGCAAGGTGGTGGGTATCGTGTCGCTTGCCGACCTCGCCACCAACGCCACAGGCCGCGCCGACGAGCAGGCGCTTCAAGGCATCAGTCAGCCCACAATCTGAGTGTTACGGCAAGTCAAAAGGGCCACTCTTCCGGTGTGGAGAAGTGGCCCCCTTGTTGTTCTGCCTTTACTTCTGCCCTACCGTCGCCGTTCCCACACCCAGCGCAATGTAAATGCCGCCTGTCACGTATTTCTGCCGCCGTGCAAATCGGGGACTCCCGCGCAGCTTCGCGCCCAAGCTGCCGCCTAGTAAGGCGTACATCCCGTCGCTGCACACGGCCAAACACAGGAACAAGAGGCCAAAGGTCAGGGTTTGCAGGGCCACCGGGCCGCGCTCCGGGTGAATAAACTGCGGCAGGAAGGCCAGAAAAAACAGCGCCGTTTTGGGATTTAGCGCGTTGATGAGTGCGCCTTGCCAAAAAAGCTGCTTCATAGACTGAACTTTAGGAACAGGAATCTCGGTATCTGTTTCCTCATCCCGCGCCAGCAGCGTGCGAATGCCGATGTAGATCAGGTATGCGGCCCCTAGATATTTGAGGGCGCTGAACAGCACCGCCGACGACAATACGATGGCCGAAAGACCAACGGTGGCTGCCAGCACATGCACCAGCCCGCCTGTTTGCACGCCCAGCACCGACAGCAACCCCGCCCGCCGCCCCTGATGTGCCGAACGGGCCACGATGTACAGCACGGCAGGGCCGGGAATAATCAGCAGCGCGAGGGCGGCGACGGCAAACAGGGCCAGCGAAGACAGATCGGGCATAGGGTGTAGTTACGCAGGTGCGGGGCCAAGAGTCAAGCCCAAGCCAGTCGCTTTTTCGGGTCAGCCCTCTTTCCGCAACTCCCGCAACTTCCGGTACAACTCCTTTTCCTCATCGGTCAGCGTTTTGGGCAGCGTGATATTCAGGCGCACATACAGGTCGCCGCGCCCGCCTTCCTTTTTGGGCCAGCCTTGCCCGCGCAACCTCATGCGTTGGCCGCCGCTGCTGCCGGGTGGCACGCTCAGTTTGCCTTTGCCGTTCAGCGTTTGCACCGTAATGTCTCCGCCCAGCGCGGCCACAGGGGCGGGCACTTCGGCACTGGTGGTCAGGTCGTCGCCGTCCAGATCGAAGCGGCCATCTTCCAGCACCCGGATGGTGAGGAGAATATCGCCGCCGCCCGGCCCTTGCCCCGCCAGCCGCAGCCGAGCGCCGTCGCGGGTGCCGGGAGGAACGCGCAGGCTCAGGCGTTTGCCGTCCACATTGATCACTTCATCGGAGCCGGAGAAGGCCTCGGCCAACGTGACCTGCAATTCGCCTTCCACGTTTTGAACAAAGCGTCTGCCTTGCGTACCGCCCACGCCGCCCAACAGGTCTTCCAGATTTACCTGAGTGCCGCCGGGAAAGCCTGCCCCGCCCATGCCAGATGCCCCGCCGCCACCGGGCCGCCGCCCACCCGCGCCGCCAAACAAGCCCTGAAAAAAATCGCTGAACTGGCTGGCATCGAAGCCCGCAAAATCTCCGCCCTGAAAGCCGCCGCCGCTGCTGTAGCCGGGCGGCACCTGTCCGGTATGCCCAAATTGGTCGTACACCTTGCGTTTTTCGGGGTCGCTCAGCACGGCATACGCCTCGCCAATTTCCTTAAATTTCTCGCCCGAAGCCGCGTCGCCCGCGTTCTTGTCGGGATGAAACTGCTTGGCCATCTTGCGGTAAGCGGTTTTTATGTCGGCGTCGGATGAACTGCGGGACACGCCCAGCACGTCGTAATAGTCTTTGTAGGCCATGTGGGGCGTCTCCTTTTGAAGTCTGCGAGAGCGTGAGTGTCCAAGGGTCTAAGGCGCTGATCTGTTTAGATTCGGGGGGCTATGCTGTTAGGGACTGCCTATAAGGGTTGTTGGTTTTGGCAAGTCGCCTGGAGAACAGCAATTGCTGCGCTCACTTACCCCCCTCCCCAACCCTCCCCCGCAAGGGGAGAGGGAGTAAAAGCTCAAGGAAACGATGTTCTCTTCGTATTACGCCAGCTAAACCAACTCTCTGAACACGTAATTGAGGGCTGTAGAGAAGATTTTGTTTTCGCTCCTCCCCCCTTGCGGGGGAGGCTGGGACCCGCAGAGCTGCGCTAGCAGAGGGGGGAAGTGAGCGCAGCGACTCCCTTACCGCCCCGTAAACCCGGCCCCGCCCAGCACCAATTCCAGATACAGGGCTTCCACTTTGGCCCGCGCCCAAGGCGTCCGGCGCAGGAATTTCAGGCTGCTCTGCATGCTGGGGTTCAGCTCGAAGCAGCGCACGGGGACTCGGTCTGCCATGCCTTCCCAGCCGTAAGCGTCTACCAACCGCTCTAGAATCTGCGCCAACGTGACGCCGTGCATGGGGTCGGAAGGCATGGAATCGGGGGCAGTCATAGCGGTTTCAGCCCTGCTTGCTGACCACCACGCGGGCGGGCCGCACGAGGCGGTCTCCCATGCGGAAGCCGAGTTGATAGACCTGCACGATGATGTCGTCGGCGTCGCCGGGTACCACTTGCAGCGCCTCGTGCCACTGGGGATCGAAGGTCTCGCCCTCGCGCCCGGTCACTTCTAGGCCCAGCCCGCCAAACACGCGCAGCATGGTCGCCTGCACCGCCTGCATGCCCGGAATCAGCTTGGTGGGGTCGCCCACGCCCATGCTCACGGCGCGGTCAAGGTCGTCGTACACGGGCATCAGGCTTTCGGCGGCCTTGGCAATGCCCTGACCCTGCGCGGCGTCTACTTCACCCTGCAAGCGGCGGCGCTGGCTCTCGAAGTCGGCAGCGAGGCGGGCCAATCGGCCTTTCAAGTCGGCGTTTTCCTTCTCCAGCTCGTCGGCCTGTTGCAGCTTCGCCATCATTTCCTGCACTTGCCCGAACATGCCAGCATCTAGAGAATCGGCGTCCATGCCGGGAAAGCCGCCTTCCTCGTCCATCAAGTCAGCGTCCATCAATTCGACATCCTCTTCCATGTTGTCGGTGTCGCTTTCTGGAATATCCAAGCCGTCCATATCAATCGTCTTGGCTTCTTTGGTCGGTGCTTCTTTCGGGGCATTGTTGGTGTCGTCGTTCTGGGTCATGGGTTTACCTCGTCTGCGGAACATTAGGCGTCAGTGTAGGGTGCGGCGGCAGTCAATAGGGGAGAGGGTGGCGTGTAGGCCGTCCTCTCCCCTTGGTCTGTCCTGCATGGGTTGCGGGTTGGACGGAGCGCTCAGTCAGCCGGTTTGAAATCGGCGTCGATCACGTCGTCGTCTTTCTTGTCTTTGCCCAAATCCACGCCGCCGCCGTCTGCTGCGGGCGCGGCCTGCGCGGCGGTCATAAAGGTGCGGAGTTCTTCTTCCAGCTTCTTCTGAGCGTCGGCAATCTTGGTGTCGTCGTCGCTGCGAACGGCTTCTTCGGCTTCGTCAGCGGCGGCTTTCAGCGTGTCTTTGGCGCTTTGGTCAGCTCCGGCGCTTTCCTCAATCTGGCTGAGGGCCTGCACGCGCAGGGAGTCGAGGTTGTTGCGCTTCTCCACTTTCTCTTTGCGAATCTTGTCGGCGGCGGCGTTTTGCTCGGCTTCCTTCACCATCTTCTCCACGTCGCTCTTGTCGAGGGTGGTGGTGTTGTCGATGCGGATGCTGGCTTCCTTGCCGCTGGTCTTCTCTTTGGCCGTCACGTGAAGGATGCCGTTAGCGTCGATGTCGAAGGTCACTTCGATCTGCGGGCGTCCGGCGGCCATCGGGGGAATGCCCTCAAGGTTGAAGCGGCCTAGGCTCTTGTTATCGCTCGCCATCGGGCGCTCGCCTTGCAGCACGTTGATTTCCACGCCGGGCTGGTTGTTGGCCGCCGTCGTGTAGATCTCGGTCTTCTTGGCGGGTACGGTGGTGTTGCGCGTAATCATCGGGGCGATCATGCCGCCCTTCACTTCTACGCCCAGCGTCAGCGGTGTCACGTCTACCAGCACGATGTCGCCCAAACTGCTGTCGCCCATGATGATGCCCGCCTGCACGGCAGCGCCCAGCGCGACGGCTTCGTCAGGGTTCACGGACTCGTTGGGTTCCTTGCCCGTAATGTCTTTCACGATGCGCTTCACGGCGGGAATTCGGGTCGAGCCGCCCACCAGAATCACTTCGTTGATGTCGCTGGCGCTCATCTTGGCATCGGCCAACGCCTGCTCCACGGGATGACGCACGCGGCGCAGCAGATCGGCGGTCAATTCCTCGAACTTGGCGCGGGTCAGCGTGCGCTCGAGGTGCTGAGGCGTGCGCGTTTCCGGATCAAAGGTGATGAAGGGCAGAGACACAGTGGTCTCGGAGCCGCTGGACAGTTCGATCTTGGCCTTCTCAGAGGCTTCGATCAGGCGCTGCAACGCTTGCGGGTCTTTGCGGAGATCGAAGCTGTTTTCTTTTTGAAACTCGGTGGCGAGCCAGTCCACGATGCGCTGATCGAAGTCCGCGCCGCCGAGGTGGGTGTCGCCCGACGTGGATTTCACTTCGAACACGCCGTCGCCCAGTTCCAAGATGGTCACGTCGAACGTGCCGCCGCCCAAGTCGAAGACCAGCACGGTTTCGTTGCCCTTGCGCTCCAAACCGTAGGCCAAAGCGGCGGCGGTGGGTTCGTTGATGACGCGCAGCACGTTCAGGCCCGCAATTTCGCCTGCCTGTTTGGTGGCTTCACGCTGGCTGTTATCGAAGTAGGCGGGCACGGTGATGACCACGTCTACGATCTTCTCGCCCAATTTGGCGCTGGCGTCGGCCACCAGCTTCCGCAGCACTTCCGCGCTGACCTGTTCGGGGGCGTACTCCTTGCCGTTCACATCCACACGCACGCTGCCGCCCGCGCCTTCCTTCACCTTAAAGGGGCTGCGGCCCGCTTCCTGAGACACTTCGTCCCAGCGGCGGCCAATAAAACGCTTGATTTCAAAAATAGTGGCCTGCGGGTTCAGCGCGGCCTGACGGCGGGCAATCTGCCCCACAAGGCGCTCGTCGCCCTTGAAGGCCACGACGCTGGGGGTCGTGCGTGCGCCCTCGGCGTTCACGATCACTTCGGGGCGTCCGCCTTCCATCACGGAAATAACGCTGTTGGTGGTTCCCAAATCGATTCCGACTGCTTTTGGCATGTATGTGACTCCTTGAATGGATAAGATTCTGCCGCTGCAAGAACAGCAGTTCTAAACTTGGATCATCATAGGGCCACAGTTCAGAACAGTCAATAGAGTTGAGTGTAGTGCGCTCAACTTCAAGATGGAGTGAAGAGTGAGCTTATCCGAAACTTTCCCCCTTTTCTTCCATACTTACCCTGCGCTGTCGGCATAGACTGATGCATGTCGCCTGTGGTCAGCCAACAGATGTGCAACCCCCTCCCTGCGAGGTCTCATTCGCAGAGGCCGGAACAGTGAAGCGCCCCTCGTGGGCATGGGGCTTGGCGGCCAGCGTCGTGGCCGTGCTGCTGCTCATCAGCATCGTGACTCCGCGTGGCCGGGGCAGCGATTTGCCGCTCACCGAATTTACCGACGCCCTCAAAAACGGCACGGTGCAAAC
Organism: Deinococcus sp. Arct2-2; assembly: GCF_004801315.1. Classification (GTDB taxonomy): domain Bacteria; phylum Deinococcota; class Deinococci; order Deinococcales; family Deinococcaceae; genus Deinococcus. The sequence continues at coordinate 35,741 of NZ_SSNW01000048.1, read as the reverse complement.
GGCAGTCGTGTCGTTTCAGAACAATACGGCGGCCATTACCGGCGTGCTGGACAACGGGCGTGAGTACCGCACGCGCACCGTGGCCGCCGATCCCGCCATTGCCCTGACCAACATGCAGGCGGCGGGCGTCAATGTGACCTACGCGCAGGCGTCCCGCATCAGCGCCCTCACGATCATCAGTGCGCTGCTCACGTTGGCCCTGATCGGCGGCCTGATCGTGCTGCTGCTGCGTGGGCGGCAAGGCGGCGGTACCGATGCGGCCAGCCAATTTGGGAAATCCAAGGCGGCAGTGATCGCGGAGGGCCAGATCAAACAGACCTTTGCCGATGTGGCCGGATGCGACGAAGCCAAGCAAGACCTGCAAGAAGTCGTCGAATTCCTGCGCCACCCCGAGCGCTACCACCAACTCGGCGCACGGATTCCCCACGGCGTCCTCTTGGTTGGCCCCCCCGGCAGCGGTAAGACACTTTTAGCTAAAGCCGTCGCAGGAGAAGCCAAAGTGCCCTATTACTCCATCTCCGGTTCCGACTTCGTGGAAATGTTCGTCGGTGTCGGGGCAGCCCGTGTCCGTGACCTGTTCGAACAAGCCAGAAAGAGTGCGCCCTGCATCGTGTTCATCGATGAAATCGACGCAGTGGGCCGTAAACGGGGTGTGAGCTTGCAAGGTGGGAATGACGAACGCGAACAAACCTTGAATCAACTCCTCGTCGAAATGGACGGGTTCGGCAGTGGACAAGAAGTGATCATTCTGGCGGCGACGAACAGACCCGATGTCTTGGATGCCGCATTGCTCAGACCCGGACGCTTTGACCGTCAAGTCGTCGTGGATGCGCCGGATGTGCGGGGGCGGGAAATGGTGTTGCGGATTCATGCCCGCAAAAAGCCACTGGATGCCAGCGTGGATTTAGCTCTGGTCGCCAGAAGAACCGCAGGCATGGTGGGAGCCGATCTTGAAAACCTGCTCAACGAAGCAGCACTCCTCGCCGCACGGGAAGGACGGACGCGGATTACGGGGCGGGATGTGGATGAGGCGCGTGACCGGGTGCTGATGGGGCCGGAACGCCGCAGCCTCGTGGTCAGAGAGGCAGACCGTAAAGTGACCGCCTACCACGAAGTCGGGCATGCTCTCGCCGCTCAGTTGTTGCCGCACGCAGACAAAGCCCACAAGCTGACCATCGTTCCGCGTGGCCGCTCACTCGGTTCGGCGCTGTACACGCCCGAAGACCGCATGCACCATACCCGCGCCGCCCTGCTCGACCTGATTTGTGTGGCGCTGGCCGGACACGCTGCCGAAGATGTAGCCACCGGACAGGTCACTACCGGAGCCGCCAACGACTTTCAGAAAGCCACCTCCATTGCCCGCCGCATGGTCACGGAATGGGGCATGTCGGGCGCGGGGCAGCTGGCATTGGCGCAGGACAGCAGCAATTACCTCGGCTTTGGCCCCCAGCCCAGCAACTACAGCGATCACACGGCCCAGACCATCGACACCGAAACGGCCCTGATTCTGAACTCGCAGTACGACCGCGCCCACGCTTTGCTGACGGAGCATGCTCATGTGCTGCACCGCCTCACCGACGAACTGATGATCCGCGAAAGCCTCAGCGGAGACGACGTAAGAACCGTGTTGGCGGGGGGATTGTTGCCGGAACTGGAAGTGCCGCCGATCAGCAGTGGCGATGGCCCCGCGCCGAGTGGAGAGTTGACGCCCGGCCCAGCTTAAACACCCCACCCCATTTGAACGCCCGCTGACTGATGAGAGTCGGCGGGCCTTATTTTGAACGCTTTTCGTTGCCCCGGCGATAGTTTCCGGTCACACGGGCCAGCAGTTGTTGCTCGGCTTCAAACGAGTACGCCTTGTCCAAGTCTGCCCGTAAACGTGCTGCACGCACTCCGCCCACCACCACAACCACGCGCCCACCGCGAGAAACGCGCACCGTACCGTCTTGCACCAAGTGGTAGGCGAAGGGATCGTCGGCAAGGCCCACGTTGGAGTCTAGACCTGCTCTGCTGCCGTCCGCTCCGGCACCGTTTTCTCTGGCACCGCACAAGATCCGTCCTCGCAGCCTTCCGCCGCTCCTGCCCCGGCTACCGGACTCAGCATGGTCAGCGGCGCGGGGTTCAACTCGCCCCACAACTGCTCCAGTGCGCCGCGCAAGACTTCGGCGGGCTGTGCGCCACTGACGCCGTATTTGCCGCCCAGCACAAAGAAGGGCACGCCGCTGATGCCGTAAGCCCGCGCCTGTGTCTGATCCTGCCGCACCTCGGCGGCCCCAGCGTCGGTGTCTAGTGCAGCCCGCACCGCCGCCCCGTCCAGCCCCACTTCGGCGGCCAATGTTGCCAGCGTATCGCGGCTGCCCACGTGTTTGCCCTCCGTAAAATAGGCGGCCAGCAGGCGTTCTTTCATGGCGTCCTGTTTGCCTTCATGGGCGGCCAGATGAATGACGCGGTGGGCATCGAAGGTGTTGGTGGGCACCAACCGCTCGAAGGGATATTCCAGCCCTTCTGCCGCCGCCGTTTGGGTCATGTTGTCCAGCATGGCCTGCGCCCCCGCCGCGCCCTGTCCGTATTTGCTGCCCAGAATGTCGCGCATCTTCCGGGTTTCTTCCACCGGGGCAGACGGATCAAGCTCGAAGGCGTGCCATACCACTTCTACGGCGTCCCGGCCCGCAAACCCTTCCAGCGCCGTCTCGAAGCGCCGTTTGCCCACGTAGCACCAAGGGCAGGCAATATCAGACCAAATATCTACGCGCAGAGGTTCGGAGGCGGCAGGAAGGGCAGTCATCCGTTTAGTCTGACACGCGGTCTCAAGTCAAGCAGGAACAAGGCTCACGAAGCAGATTTGGCCTGCCCCGTACACTGATTCATGACCTCTACCAAATCCGACTTTCAGAAGCCGACAGATGCAGAACTGCGCCAACGCCTTACGCCGGAGCAGTACCGCGTGACCCAGCATGAGGGCACCGAGCGGGCCTACACGGGCGAATATTGGGATCACGGCGGCGCGGGCATTTACGTGGATGTGGTGTCGGGAGAAGCCCTGTTCAGCAGCCTCGACAAATACGACGCAGGCTGCGGGTGGCCTTCCTTTACGCGGCCCATTCCCGGCAAAGCCCTGACCGAAAACACCGACTACAAGATCGGCTATGCCCGCACCGAAGTTCGCTCTACGCAGGCTGATTCCCACCTCGGCCACGTCTTCCCCGACGGCCCACAGGAAGCGGGCGGCCTGCGCTACTGCATCAATTCGGCAGCCATGCGCTTCGTGCCTGTCGCAGAACTGGAAGCCCAAGGCTACGGAGAATTCGCGGGTCTATTCTCCAAATAAACTGGGAAAAAGAAGGCCGCCCACATCATCGGGGCGGCCTTCTTCCAATTCAAGTTCCTACACCGTAGTGTTCAGCTTTTCCCACTCACCACTGACGATTTTACTCCCCGCGCTCGCAGGCAATGCTGTTCTGGTTGCGGTCAAGCGCGGTGCGGTAGGCAGGCTCGCCCAGTTTAGCGGGGGCCACGCCTGCCGCCCGCATTTGTACGCAGGTGCGGTAATACACGGTGCCGTCTCCGGTGAGGCGGGCGCTGCCGGTCACGGGTTTCAGCAGCGAGCGGGCCACGTAGCCTGCCGTGCCCTTGTAGGTGGTGCGGCACCACTGCCCGGAGCAGGCCACCAGCACCAGCGTGTTCTGGGGCACGGTTCCCAGCACTGCACCTGTGTTGGTCGGTGTGCGCCGCAAGTTCGCAGTAGCGGTGGTCAACGCCGTCGCCGCCTCCGATATTCCCATCAAAGCTGCCGCCAGCGCGATCATTCGGACATAGGTTCTCATGAGAACAAGATTTCACACGCAGATGAAGCTGGGCTGATGGGGGGAGTTGGGGGAATCTGAAGGGATTGGGGAGTATGCATGATAGTATGAAAATATGTCATACGAAAATGCACAGCGTTTGACGGTGAGTCTGTCTCCCACACTTGCGGCCTACTTGGAGGCGTATCAACACAGCCATCAGTTGCCTAGCCGGAGCGAGGCTGTGGCCCACGCCATTCGTGCCTTGCGAGAAAAGGAGTTGGCTGACGCCTACGCCGAGCATGCCCGTTCAGGCGAGTGTGTAGACCTTGAAAACGCAGACGGATTACAGGCGAGCGACGGCAGCGAGTGGCTCTAGGACTGTTCAGGCGCGGCGATATTTTACTCATCGACTTTGCGCCCGCCCGCGACGGTGAGGCCAACTTCGTCCACCCTGCCGTCGTGATCACCAACAACGCCGCCAATCTGAATGGCAATAGCATTGTCGTGGTGCCGTTGACCAGCAACACGGAACGCGTGTACTCCTTTCAAGTCTTGTTGCCCACCGAGCGAACAGGACTTAACAAAGACAGCAAAGCGCAAGTGGAACTGCTGCGTTCGGTGGCCGTGAGCCGGGTGCGCCGCTCCTTGGGTTTTGTGCCAGATGACCTGATGGGCGAACTGGACGCGCGGGTCAGGGAGCATCTGGCGTTGGGCTAAAGAAATTTAAGCTTCAGTGGTTGAGATTGTTCCCACCCACTCCTGCAAGCTCTTAACTTCCAATTCAGCACCTACCGCCGCCGCAATCGCCTTCGCCGTCCACTCCGCGCCCTCCCGCGTAGATACGATGGGCACACCGCGCTCTAGTGCCAGCCGCAGCAATTTGGATTCGGTCACGTCAATCAACAGGTCAGGAAGCTTGTCTCCGTCGCGTTCGCGAAGCACGCTCAGGCCCGCGCCTTCCAGCGTGGCGGCTACCTCGTCCAGCCCCGTGCCGAGCAACAAGGCCGTGCCCGACAGCGGCAGATAATTCTTGGCCCCCAGTTGCGCCCGGTAAAACGCCAAATACGGATCGGCGTCTATGCCCATGCTCTCGCCGGTGCTTTTCATTTCTGGCCCCAGAATGGGTTGCACACCTGCAAATTTCAGGAACGGTAGGTGGACTTCCTTGACGCTGTACATGGCAAGCGTCGGGGTTTCGATAAAGCCGATCTGCTCCAGCGTGTGCCCTACGGCAATCCGGGCGGCACTTTTCGCCAGCGCGTGATTGATGGCTTTGGACACGAACGGCACGGTGCGGCTGGCGCGTGGGTTGGCTTCCAGAATGTAGGGCAGGCCGTCCTTGATGGCGTACTGCACATTCATCAGGCCGCGCACGCCCAGCGCGAGGGCCAGGCGTTCGGTGGTGGCCTTCACCTCTGCCAGCAGTTCGGCGCTGAGGCTCACGGGGGGCAGCACGCAGGCGCTGTCGCCGCTGTGGATTCCGGCGGCTTCCACGTGTTCCATAATCCCGGCCACCACCGCAATCTGGCCGTCACAGAGCGTATCCACGTCCAGTTCCAGCGCCCCTTCCAAGAACTGATCCAGCAGGATGCTCGGCTGGCCTTCCACCGCTGCGTATACCTCGTCCAGATAGGTCACCAGTTCTTCCATGGAGCGAACCGTTCGCATGGCGCGGCCCCCCAGTACGTAGCTAGGGCGGGCCATTAGCGGGAACCCCAGTTCGGCAGCCAGTGCGCGGGCTTCGGCAGGCGTGGCCGCCACTTTGCCCAGCGGTTGCCGGATACCCAGTCGCTCGCACAGCGCATTGAAGGAGGCGCGGTCTTCGGCCTCGTGAATCGTTTCGGGCGACGTGCCGATGATCGGAGCGCCCGCCGCCGCCAAGCGTGCCGCCAGTTTCAGCGGCGTCTGCCCGCCCAGTTGCACGATCACGCCCACCGGTTTCTCGTGCTCCACGATGTTCATCACGTCTTCAAAGGTCAGCGGCTCGAAGTACAGGCGGTCTGCCGTGTCGTAGTCGGTGCTGACTGTTTCCGGGTTGGAATTGATCATGATGGTCTCGTATCCGGCTTCCTGCAAGGCCCAGACCGCATGAACGGTGGCGTAGTCGAACTCCACGCCCTGCCCGATCCGGTTCGGCCCGCTGCCCAGAATCACCACTTTGGGCTTGTCGGTGTGCGTCACCTCGTCTTCCCATTCGTAGGTGGAGTAGTGATACGGCGTGTGGGCCTCGAATTCGGCGGCGCAGGTGTCCACCGTTTTGTACACGGGCAGGGCTTTGGCTTCCTTGCGAATCTGGCGCACGTCCAGTTCGTTCAGGCCCACCAGTTCGCCCAGACGGGCATCGCTGAAGCCGAGGCGTTTGATCTCGCGCCAGAGTTCATACTTCCAGTCGGCTATTGGCCCCAGCGCCGCAATCTCGCGTTCGGCGGCCACGATTTCGGCCAACTGGGACAGGAACCAAGGGTCTATTTTGGTGGCGTCAAACAGTTGTTCTAGGGTTTCGCCGCGCCGCAGCAGTTCGATCACGGCTTCAAGGCGGCGGGGATTGCCGTACAGCAGGCCGCGCAATTCTTCATCCGTCATAGCCGCGAACGCGCCGCGCACGTCGGATTCCACCGAGCGCATGGCTTTTTGCAGGCTTTCCTTGAAGGTGCGCCCAATCGCCATGACTTCACCCACGCTCCGCATCTGCGTGCCCAGCGCGTCTGAGGTGCCGGGGAACTTCTCGAAGGCGAAGCGCGGAATCTTGGTCACCACGTAATCGATGCTGGGTTCAAACGACGCGGGCGTGACGCGGGTGATGTCGTTGGTCAGTTCATCGAGGTGATAGCCCACCGCCAGCAGCGCGGCAATCTTGGCAATCGGGAATCCGGTGGCCTTGCTTGCCAGCGCACTGCTGCGGCTCACGCGGGGGTTCATCTCGATCACGATCACGCGGCCATTGGTAGGGTCTACGGCAAACTGAATGTTGCTGCCGCCCGTCGCCACGCCAATTTCCCGAATAATGGCAAGCGACTGATCGCGCAGGCGTTGGTATTCCACGTCGCTGAGGGTTTGGGCGGGGGCCACCGTAATGGAGTCTCCGGTATGCACGCCCATCGGGTCGAAGTTTTCGATACTCGTGATGATGATGACCGTGTCGGCGGTATCGCGCATCACTTCCAGCTCGTATTCCTTCCAGCCCAGAATGCTTTCTTCCAGTAGCACCGAAGTCACGGGGCTGTCGCGCAGGCCGCCTTCGGTGATCGCCAAAAATTCTTCGTAGGTGTGCGCGATGCCGCCGCCGGTGCCGCCGAGCGTAAAGCTAGGCCGAATCACGATGGGCAGGCCAATTTCCTTCTGGTACTCCACCGCTTCTTCCATGCTGTGCACCATCTGGCCGCGTGCGGTTTCTATCCCGATTTTCTTCATGGCGGCCTGAAACAGTTCGCGGTCTTCGCCCTTCTTGATGGCTTCGACGCCCGCGCCGATCAGTTCTACGCCGTACTTTTCAAGCGTGCCGCGCTCGTGCAGTTCCATCGCCAAGTTCAGGGCCGTCTGGCCGCCCAGCGTGGGCAGCAGGGCATCCGGTTTCTCTTTGGCGATCACGCGCTCCACGAATTCGGGTGTCAGCGGCTCTAGGTAAGTCGCGTCGGCCAATTCCGGGTCGGTCATGATGGTCGCCGGGTTCGAGTTCACCAGCACCACGCGGTAGCCCTCTTTTTTCAGGGCCTTCAGCGCCTGCGTTCCCGAATAGTCGAACTCGGCGGCCTGCCCGATCTGAATAGGGCCGCTACCGAGAATAAGAATCGTCTGGAGGTCAGTTCGCTTAGGCATTCCAGAGAAAGAGTATGTCACGGTTGGGGGCCGGGAGGGTGGGAGCGGCGTGCAAGGTTATGCAGGGCAGTGGGTAGGTTTTTTCTTGCAGAGTGTTCAGGTAAAATGCTCTATCCTGAATTTCGAAGCTCGACAGCTTGGCAGTTCAGGACAGGCGTTGGTGCGGCCAGATGCGGCCAACACCAGGGGGTGAAAGAGAATGCCCAAAAGCGTGTTCGTCTGGCTCTCAGAATGGTCACCCCTTCGGCGGCGGTGGGAAGATACCCCGCAACTGCACAGTGTCAAGCGGCGCATCTACAGCGTCTGTCTGGTCATGTCGTTGCTCCTGATCGTGCTCACCTCTTTTCTGGCGCAAAAGGATTCATTCCTTTTCCCATTTCATTTGGGTCTGCATACCTTCGGGTTTGTTGTGGCGCTGACAGCCCTCGTCTGCTTGCGTTGGCCCAAGTGGCTCAGGCTCATAGAATTGCTGATGGCGACGGGTATCTTTGCTTACGCGCTGTTGTGGGACGCTTTGTATCTGATCCTTAATGTGCTGCCCAGCCGGGAGTTGGTCATCACGCATGGGCCGGTATTTTTGCTGGGGTCGGTCATCCTCAGCCTGATGGTGCCGCAGCGGGCGCTCCTGCCCTTGCTGGCTATTCCTTTTTCCCTTCATCTCCTGCTCAGTTGGCCGCTGCTGCTGCGCTTTCCTTGGGGTGACGTGCAGTCCGCCCGGCTGGTCACCGAGCTGGCTACCCTGACCACGCTGATTCCCCTGATGTTGGTAGGCGAGTATCAGCGGGCAGTGGTGCTGGCCGAACAGGCCACCCACTCCCTGCACAAGTTGGTCGAAACCGATCCGCTCACCGGAATCCTTAACCGCCGGGGGCTGATGTCGCAGCTAGAGCGGGGCATTGCAGTGGTGGCCCTGCTCGATATCGACCACTTCAAATCCATCAACGATACCTACGGCCACGAGCAGGGTGACGCTGTACTGAAGGCGGTGGGAGACTACCTCAGTGGCTTGGCAAGTGCCGCCCCGCCGAGTACCGATCTGGCAAGTGCCGATCTGGCAAGCATCCATCTGGCAAGCGCCAATCTGCGCAGCCCGCAGAATGTTCAAGTCGGGCGCTGGGGAGGCGAAGAATTTTTAGTGCTGCTGCGCCAGCTTCCCGTTGCGGGCGTCGTGGCGTGGGGAGAGCAACTGCGGGCGGGCATTCAGCACCTCTACCCCGATGGCCTCGCTATTGCGGTCAGTATCGGGGTGGCGGTACAGTTGCCAGAAGAACCTGTTGCACAAACCCTCAGAAGGGTGGACGGGTTGATGTATCAGGCCAAATTCGGGGGCCGCAACCGGGTGGTCGTCGCTGAAGAGTCTGAGCTGGACGAGTCGGGGCAGATCGAATTGGTCTGATGCGGGCCTGCTCTCTGTGCCAGTTGCCTGAATGACCCCGGCCAGAGAGCACCTTCAACTCACTGCCCTTGCACCGCCCCCCACACCAGCCCCGCCGCAATAGTCCACATGATCACGCCGATAATGATGTCCAGCACTTGCCATGCACGCAGGTTTTTCATGACGGGGGCGAGTTGGCGGCCTGCGAGTGCCAATCCAAAAAACCAAATCCAAGACGACAACACGGTGCCGCCCAAAAAGCCCATGCGCCCGCTGCTGCTGAGGCCCGCGCTCGCCCCGCCGATGAGGACGAAGGTGTCGAGGAAAACATGAGGATTGAGGAAGGTGAACGCGAGGGCGGTTGCCAACACTGCGCGGGGCGATTGCTGCGTCTGGCCTGCCGTATCAAGGGCCACAGGATGCTGCGCCGACCTAAAAGAGCGCCAGCCGTACCACAGCAAAAACGCTGCGCCAGCCAGTGTTCCTATCAAAGTGAGGGTGGGGCTGCGGGCCAACCAAGCGCCAATGCCCAACACGCCCAAGGTAATGAGGAGCGAATCGGCCAGCGCACACACGAAGGCGGCCAACAGCGCATGTTGCCGCGTCAGCCCTTGCCGCAGCACAAAGGCGTTTTGCGGCCCAATTGCCACGATCAGGGAGAAACCGAGGGTCAAACCGCGCAGGAAGGGAGGCACGCGCCTAAGATACCTGACTGGGAAGCTAGCTGATGGATTGGTGGGTGTTCAATCTAGGCTTCCGCGTAGCCCCCCAGTCTGCTGTGCAGCCAGCCCCCTTTAGGGGAGCACAAAAGCAGTTGTTCCCACCTCTAAGGGGGGCGTTGCGCCAGCAACGGGGGGTTCACCCGTAATCTCTCCCTCCAATCCCCCCCTTGTCTGAACCACCCCGCCCGCCGCCGCTCCGCTTACGCCCAGACTGCACCTATGCCCGAACTCTTGCCCCGCGCCCGCGCTTCTTCGGAAAGTATTTTTTCCCAGATGAGCCGCCTCGCCCTGCAACACGGCGCGGTGAACTTGGGGCAGGGATTCCCGTCCGACCCGCCCCCGGCCTTCTTGCTGGATGCGGCGCGGGGTGCGCTGGGGCGCTGGGATCAGTACGCGCCCCCGGCAGGTCTGCCCATCTTGCGCGACGCGATTGGCGCAGATTTGGGTGTAGACGGCGCAGATGTGGTGGTCACATCGGGCGCGACGGAGGCGCTGAATGTGCTGGCCCTGTCGCTGTATGGGGCGGGTGATGAGGTGATGATGCTGGAGCCTGTGTTCGACGTGTATCTGCCTCAAGCGCGGTTGTCGGGGGCCAGACCTGTAACCGTGCCCATGCGCCTAGACGACGTTTCTGGCTGGACGCTGGACATGGACGCCCTCAAAGCCGCCGTGACGCCCCAGACGCGGGCAATCTTGCTCAACAGCCCCTTCAATCCCACTGGCACAGTCTTTAGCCCCGCCGAGTGTGCCGAATTGGTGGCTCTCGCCCGCGCCCACGATCTCTGGATCATCAGCGACGAGGTGTACGACGAACTCTATTTCGGAGACAAGCCCACATCTTTTCGAACGTTGGCCCCCGAACGCACGTTCACGGTGGGCAGCGCAGGCAAACGCCTAGAGGCTACCGGCTGGCGCGTGGGCTGGATCGCCTGCCCGCCGGGGCTTGCGCCTATGCTGGCGGCCATTCGCCAGAACGGGTCTTTTTGTGCGCCCACGCCGTTTCAAGTGGCGGTGGCAGCGGCACTTCCGGTGGCCCGCGAATCTGGGTTTTATGCGGGGCTGCGGGCGGGCTACGGCGGGCGCATGAACCTGTTGGCGTCGGGTCTGCGCGAGTTGGGGGCCACCGTGTTTTTGCCCAGTGGCACGTATTTTCTTACCGCTCGCCATCCCCACTGGACGGCCCAAACCTTAGTAAAAGAAGCAGGTGTGGCCGTCATTCCCGGCGCGGCTTTTTATGCCCAACACGCTGCGCCAGAGGGCTTATTGCGCTTCGCCTTCTGCAAATCCCAACCTGAAATAGAGCGGGCGCTAGACAGCCTGAGCCAGTACGCAGTGCAGACCCCAGCTTGAACTTGTCGCCAAAAGGTACAGACTTTGTAAAGGTTCCCGGCTTTCACACGATGGCGAGCAACGTTACACTTGCGTTTATGAAGAAGGCTCTGATCGGACTTGCATTACTCGCTGCCGCTTCCTCTGCTTCGGCTGCCACTTACGTTGGTGGCTCTATCGGCACAGGCCTGACGGTTCACCTCCAGAACGACCTTGACGCGGCTTCGGCTGTCCGGTACGGTCTGAACCTCGACGCTATTAACCTGTTCCGTGGCGGCGCACTGGCCCTCGGCGGCGACGTGGCTTACCTGAACGACATCACCGGTCAGGATTTGGGCGGCCTCAGCCCCTACTACGGCCTCGGCCTCGGCGCATACGTTTCGTTGGGCAACCCCACCGGCGTGACCGTGTACCCCAACGGCATTCTCGGCCTCAAGTTTCAAGTGGCAGATCCCATCTCGGTCTTCGTGGAAGGCTCGGCTGGCCCCAGCGTCCGCATTTCCAGCGCCGGCACGGGCATCGGTTTCGGCTTCGGCGCACGCATCGGCCTGAACTACCAACTGCCTTAAGTTCAAGTTCTGAATTAGCCGCCCTGCTGCATGTGGGGCGGTTTTTTGTTTAGGTCATGTCGCTGTATCTAGACAACTTAACACTCCATCTGGGCAACTCTTCCTCACCTTCTTCATGAAGACCGCTACAGTGCTGGGGTGAATAAAACGCTTCTGGGCTTGTCTATCCTCGCCGCTCTGTCGGCTGTCTCTACCGCCACTGCGGCTGAAAAAGTCGGTTTCTTTCTGGTCGGCGGCCAGTACGAAAAAGACATCAACGCCACCGATTCTTACCGTGTAGGCGTGGGCTTGCCCCTCGTTGGCCTGTTCGGTTCGGGCGGCGTCATCGCCCTGTCTGGCGACGTGTCTTACTTGCGCCACACCGCTCCAGCCACAACCGGCGCATTCCAGCCCTACTACGGCGGCGGCTTGGGCTTGGGCACCGTATTCGCTACGACGGGCAGCTCGTCGGCAGCGGTGTTCTCGCTTTCCCCCAACGTGTTGGGCGGTGCAAACCACGCATTCACCGATCAGTGGAGCGCCTTTGCAGAAGCTTCGGCTGGCCCCACCGTGATCTTGGGCGGCGGCGGCGCACATATCGGCCTCGGCTTCGGCGTCCGCTTCGGTGCAAACTACAAGCTCCGCTAAGCCAGTTCTTCTTTCCCGAAGAGGCCGCCCCGTGCGGTCTTTTTCAGTTTTGCCCCAGCGTTCGGCTTGACCCCCACCCCCACGCCTGCTACGCTCTGCATACCTATGCGTTAAAAGCGCATAACCATACGCTATGACCTCCCTTTCCCCCCGACGCTGAAGCCCCGGCCTTCCTGAATTTAGGATTGGCCGGACGCCTTGCGCCGGGGCTTTGTGTGCTGCCCGCCCCAACAACCTCGCCCCCGCCTTGCCCCAAACCGGAGACAATAAGCCATGACCCAAGATCCTGCCCCCAAACAAAAGATCGTCCTCGCCTATTCGGGCGGCCTCGATACCTCCATCATCCTGAAGTGGCTGCAAACCGAGCGCAATTACGATGTGGTGTGCTTTACCGCCGATTTGGGGCAGGGCGACGAGGTGGAAGAGGCTCGCGTGAAGGCGCTGAATACGGGCGCGGTGGCCGCCTACGCGCTGGATTTGCGAGAAGAATTCGTGCGCGATTACGTGTTCGCCATGTTCCGCTCGTCCGCCCTGTATGAAGGCTACTACCTGCTCGGCACGTCTATCGCCCGCCCACTGATTGCCAAAAAGATGGTGGAAATTGCCCAGAAGGAAGGCGCGGTGGCGGTGTCTCACGGCGCGACGGGCAAGGGCAACGATCAGGTGCGCTTTGAAATGACGGCCTATGCCCTGCAACCCGACATCGTGACGGTGGCTCCTTGGCGAGACTGGGAGTTTCAGGGACGCGCTGACCTAGAAGCCTTTGCCCACGAACACGGTATTCCTGTGCCCACCACCAAAAAAGACCCGTGGAGTACCGACGCTAACATGCTGCATATCTCTTATGAAGGCGGCATTTTGGAAGACCCTTGGACGGAGCCACCCGCCCATATGTTCAAGCTGACGGTGGCCCCCGAAGCCGCCCCCGACGAGGCGGAATACGTGGAAGTGGAATTCCTGAACGGCGATCCGGTGGCGATCAACGGCGAGCACCTCAGCCCGGCTGCCCTGCTGACCAAAGCTAACGAAATTGGCGGCAGGCACGGCATTGGCCGCCTTGACCTGGTGGAAAACCGCTTTGTGGGCATGAAGTCTCGCGGCGTGTACGAAACCCCCGGCGGCACGCTGCTGTACCACGCCCGCCGCGCCGTGGAAAGCCTGACGCTTGACCGCGAAGTGCTGCACCAGCGCGACGCTTTGGCCCCCAAGTACGCCGAGTTGGTCTACAACGGCTTCTGGTTTGCGCCCGAACGCGAGGCGCTGCAGGTCTACATGGATCACGTGGCCCAGAGCGTCACCGGAACCGCCCGCCTGAAGCTGTACAAGGGCAACTGCATTGTGGTGGGCCGCAAAGCCCCCAAGAGCCTGTACGACAAAGACCTCGTGAGCTTTGAAGCGGGCGGCGACTACAACCAGCACGACGCCGGAGCCTTTATCAAGCTGAACGCCCTGAGAATGCGCGTGCAGGCGCGGGTGGAAGCCAAAGCCGCCAAGAAGGACTGACCGCATGACGCTGACTGATCTGGTGGCCCACACCCTGCCCCGTCTGCAAGCCCTGACCGACGCGCAGGCCAGCGCAAAAGCCGCGCCTGACGTGTGGAGCGCAAAAGAAGTGTTGGGCCACCTGATCGACAGCGGCGTGAATAACCATGCCCGTTTTGTTCGGGCCAGCGTGCGGGACGGCCTAGAATTGCCCGGTTACGCCCAGAACGACTGGGTAGCGGCGGGCGCGTATGGGGCGCGGGCTTGGGCCGATCTGGTGTCGCTGTGGGCGGCTTATCAACTCCAGTTGGCGCACATCATCGCGCACCTGCCGCCGCCTGCGCTGGCCCGTACCGTGCGTGTGGGTGGGGGAGAGGCCGTCACGCTGGGTTTTCTGGCCGAGGATTACGTGGCCCATCAGATGCATCATCTGAACCAGATTTGGGAGCGCACGGGCGCATGAGGTTGCCTGCCGGGTATACCCTGCGCCGGGCCACGCCTGCCGACGCGCCGCTGATTCAGACCCAGCGCGACGCCATGTTTGTAGATATGGGCAAAGACCCCCACAAGCTTCAGCAAGTGCATACTGCCGCGCTGGGTTGGCATCGGCGCATGCTGCAAACGGGCTTGTACGAAGGGTTCTTGGTGGAATCAGAGGGCGAAGTGGTGGCCGGAGCAGGACTGCTGTGGCGAGACTGGCCGCCCAATCCAGACACCACCGAGCAGACGCGGGCCTACATCCTGAATGTGTACGTGCAGCCGCCGCACCGGGGCAAAGGATTGGCCCAGTTTTTAATAGAAGAAATGCTGGCGGAGTGCGCCCTGCGCGGTGTGCATGTCGTCTCCCTGCACGCCAGCGAAGCCGGACGCCCGATCTATGAACGGCTGGGCTTCCGGTCTAACTCTGAAATGGAATTGGTCTTGCCATGACTTACAGCCTGCGCCCCGTCACCCGCGCCGAATTGCCCACGTTTCATACCGTGATGATGGCGGCGGGCATGGATTCCCGCTCTAGTTGGAGCCGCACCACCGTTGCCGACTTGGAACGTTCCTTGTTCGGCGTCGGCGCGGGCGGGTTCTTGGCTTGGGCAGGCGCGGAAGCGGTGGGCTGCGTCGGCTTTCGCCCCGATGGTTCGCACACGCTGACGCTGAATAAACTCGCCACCTTGCCGGACGCACGGGGTCAGGGCGTCGGCGCGGCGCTGGTAGGGGCGGTGGAAGAGTTGGCGACAGAGCAGGGGTTTGAGCGCGTGCTGTTGGCCGTTTCGCAATTCAATTTAGAAGTCATCCCTTTCTACGAACGGCTGGGATATAGGCAGGATTCGGCGGCAGTGTATGCCCACGCCAGCCCGCAGAGTCCTGCGCCAGTGGTGCTGGTGAAGCCCGTTATTTCCACAACAACAGAGGTTTTTTTATGACCAAGACAACCCAACCTAAAAAGCTCTGGGGTGGCCGTTTTGCCGAAGCCACCGATGGCCTCGTGGAACTGTTCAATGCTTCCGTTGGCTTCGACCAGAGGCTAGCCGAGCAGGATATTCGCGGCAGTTTGGCGCATGTGGCGATGCTGGGCAGCGTGGGCATTCTGGACGCTACCGAAGTCGCGCAGATTACAGACGGCCTGAACGACGTGTTGGCTGACATTCGCGCCGGAACCTTTGAATGGCGACTAGACCGCGAAGACGTGCATATGAACGTGGAAGCCGCGCTGCGTGACCGAATTGGCCCGGTGGCGGGCAAGCTGCACACGGCCCGCAGCCGCAACGATCAGGTGGCGGTGGATTTCCGGCTGTTTACCAAAGAAGCGGCGCTGGATTTGGCCGACAAAACGCGGGCGCTGCGGGCCGTGATGCTGGCCGAGGCCGACAAGCACCTGCAAGCTAGGGTAATTTTGCCGGGATACACGCATTTGCAGGTGGCCCAACCGATTTTTCTGGCGCACTGGTTCATGGCCTACGTCGCCATGCTGGAGCGCGATGAAGGCCGTTTGCGCGACGCCGCCGAGCGCATGGACGAATCCCCGCTGGGCAGTTCGGCACTGGCAGGCACGCCTTGGCCCATAGACCGTCACGCTACCGCCGCCGCCCTCGGTTTTGCCCGTCCCACCGCCAATTCCCTAGACGGCGTGGGCAGCCGAGATTTTGCGCTGGAATTCCTGAGCGCCTGTGCCATTCTCAGCGCCCATTTGTCACGCCTGTCGGAAGAATTGATCTTGTATTCCACCTTTGAATTCGGCTTTATCACCCTGCCCGATTCGCACACCACAGGCTCCAGCATCATGCCCCAAAAGAAAAATCCGGACGTGTCCGAATTGGCACGCGGCAAGGCGGGGCGCGTGTTCGGCAACCTGATGGGCCTGCTGACGGTGGTGAAGGGCACGCCACTGGCCTACAACAAAGATTTGCAGGAAGACAAAGAGGGCGTCTTCGATAGCTATGACACCCTCAGCATCGTGCTGCGCCTGTATGCCGATATGATGCCCAAGACCGTGTGGCACGCCGAACAAACCAAAGCGGCAGCGGCACGGGGCTACAGCACGGCAACCGATGTGGCCGACTACTTGGCCCGGCAAGGCGTCCCCTTCCGCGAGGCGCATGAGGTGGTGGGCGGATTGGTGGGCATCGCTTCCCGCTCTAACCGCCAATTGTGGGAACTGACCGACACCGAACTGAAGGCCGCCCACCCGCTCCTGAACGCCGAAGTGGCCCAAAACCTGACCGTAGAGGAAAGCGTGAAAAATCGCGCCAGCTACGGCGGCACTGCCCCAGAGCGGGTGCGGGAAGCGGTAGCCGATGCCAAGAAGAAGCTAGAAGGCTGATGATGGATGTCACGGTCAGGCTGGACGGCACGTTGCTAGGCAAGCGGCAGCAGGAATGGGCGCACCATTTGGCGAATCCGGCAGAGAATCTGTTGCTGAACCGTGCCGAGTTTGAGCGTGGTGAAGTCATGCTGGAAAATGACCTGTGCGTGTACACGTATGACAGCCGTTATACGGACGGCCTGCCCTATTCCGGCCTGATCGTGACCAAACGCCCCTGTGCCACCGTGTTTGACCTGACACCCGCTGAAGCCGCTGCTACCCACGCACTGTTGGCCGACCTGAAGGCGCACCTTGACGCCACCGTACAACCGGACGGCTACACAGTCGGCTGGAACGTGAACCCAGCGGGCGGGCAACACATCCCACACGTACACCTGCACGTCATTCCTCGTTGGACTACCGATACAGCGGCGGGCGTGGGCCTGCGCTGGTTTTTCCGGCAAGTGGCGAGCAGCCAAGCACAGGAGCAGGAGCGACGACGACAGTTGGCTGAAGCATCCGCCCCCGCCGAACTCGCGCCCATCTCTGAATCTGCCCCTGAAGGAGTGCCCATGACTGCCACTGAACTGACCACCATTCCCGCCGTTCTTCCCCTGACCCAGCAGCATGTGAAGTTGCGTGAAGCCCTCCCCGCCGATTTTCCCGTGATTCTGGAGTTGCTGACCCGCTGCGGTATGCATACGTCCAGCCTCACACCCGAAGGCAGCACCTACTGGATTGCCGACCTGAACGGCGTTCCCGGCGGCTGCATCGGCCTGGAGCATGGGCAGGGCGTGTCCCTGATCCGCTCCACTGCCGTGCTGCCCGACTCGCGTTCTCAGGGCTTGGGCCGCGCCCTCGTTCGCAGCGCACTCACGCAGGCCAGTTTGCGCGGCGACCATACGGTCTATCTGTTCAGTCAGGAGGCGGGCGATTATTGGCAGCGCTTCGGCTTTGTGCCAACCAGCGGCAATGAGTTGTCGGCAGCCCTGAGTGACGCGCCGCAGGTTAAGAGCGGCCTGTGCCGGGGCTGGATTCATGAAGAACAGGCATGGAAACTAGAACTCGTGCAGCAGGAGAACGCGGGGCAGTGACACAGCACGTGAATCTAAGTCTTGTTCGCACATGGGAGCGTTCCCAAATCGGCGCAGTGCGCTATGCTGTCGCCACGCAAAACCCAAGCGACCCGGACGCCCTTGCAAGCTTCCCCGCCGCACCGTTCATTCCCCTAACTGGAGGCATTCACCATGACCGACTCATCTGTTCAAATTCGTCTCGCCAATGCCCAAGACAAAGACACCATCGTGCGCGTGATGGAAGAAGCGGGCCTGAGTACCGAAGCGGCGCTGGCCGAAGGAACTACCTACTGGGTTGCGGAGCGCGGCGGGCAGCCAGTGGGAGCCATCGGGCTGGAACACGGCGACACGGCCTCCTTGCTGCGTGGAGCGGCCATTTTGCCCACAGCGCGGGGCGGCGGGCTGGGCAGGCGCTTGGTCATGAGTGCTGTGGAATACGCACAGGGACGCGGAGACCGGGCCATCTACATGTTCAGCAAGGGCGGCGACTGGGGCACCTTCGGGTTTACGCAGGTGCCGCTGGCTGTGGTGATGGGCGACTTGCCCAACGCGCCGCAAATTCAGGCCTACAAAGCCAAAAGCGAGCGCCCCGGCGGAACGACATGGATGCGGGCACTGGATACGGGCGCAAGCAAAGCGTAAAGGGGAACGTAGAGGGTGGATCGTGGATTGGAGTCAGCACTGAATCTTTTTCCACGATCCACGATCCACGATCTAGCTCTAGTCTTGGGGGCCACCTATGACCCTCTCTCTAGACTCCATCGCCGTTCCAGACCTGCACCCCGACGCCCCTCTCAGCACCCGCAAGGCCCGCCTCAGCGACATAGACGCCATTCACGAACTGATCGGCTACTGGGCGGCGCGTGGGCTGATGCTGGTGCGTTCGCGGGCGCTGCTGGCCGAAACCATCCGTGATTTTCACCTGTACTTGGCCGAACCACACGCGGGGCATCCCGGCGGCTTGGCGGGTGTGTGCGGCCTGCACATGCTGGCCCCCGACTTGGCCGAAGTGCGCGGCCTCGCCATTCATCCGGCCATGCAGGGGCGCGGGCTGGGCAAAAAACTGGTGGAAGCCTGTGAACAGGAAGCGCGGGAAATCGCGTTGCCTGCTCTGTTCGCATGGACTTATCAGCAGGGATTCTTTGAAAAGTGCGGCTTCGTGCGAATAGATAAGACCAACCTGCACCCCAAAGTCTGGAGCGAATGCCAACGCTGCGCTTTCTTTGAAAATTGCAACGAGATTGCGATGTACAGAGAATTGAGTTGACCGATCTGGCGGGCAGGATTCGGCTGGGTTTGCATGACCGGGCCAATCCTGCCCTCGCGCCCGTCATGTTCGCCTATATGAAGGGCATTCAACCGTTTCTAGGCGTGCAGACTCCGGCGCGGCGCGAGGTGGTGCGGGCGGCGCTGAAGCTGGAGCCTGACCGGGCTGTGCGCTTTGCTGCCTCACTGGACTTGTGGGCAGGCGAGTTCCGCGAAGAGCGGTACGCGGTGCTGGACGTGTTGGCCGCCAGTCGCCCCCGCCCTGCCGACCTGCCCTTTTTGGAAGGCCTGTTGCCTGCTGCCGATCATTGGGACGTGTTGGATTCGTTGTCGCCTTTGCTGGCTGGGGCTTTTGCAAACGCGGAGCAACGGCGCGAGCGGGTGGAATTATGGCGGGTCAGCCCCCATCTCTGGACAAGGCGGGCGGCGGTATTGGCGCAACTGAAGGCCAAGACAAACACCGACACCGATTTGCTTCTAGACACCATCCGGGCCGTGCAGCACGAGCGCGAATTCTTTCTTCAGAAGGCGATTGGCTGGGCCTTACGCGAGTACGCCAAAACCGATCCGGCGTGGGTGCTGTCGGCAGTCCAAACACTGGGTCTGACCGGACTGGCGCGGCGGGAAGCCCTCAAGCATCTGGGCTAATCAAGTCCTCACCTGACGTGGGGAGTAGGCCAATTTGCCCGCTCATCCCACCTGACTGACCGCTAAGATAGGGCTATGAAGAAAACGCTCTCGCTGACATTGTTGCTTGCCGCCCTCGGTTCGGGGGCGCAGGCTGCCACGCTTGCCCAAAATATGCCCGCTGGGGCGCTACTCACGTTGGAAAGCAGGAACGCGGGCGGGGCCGTTGACCGCCTGTTTGGTCTGGTGGGGCAAGTGGCCGAAACCGTAGGCGAAGACTCTCCCGATGTGGCCGACATGACCGATACGCTCACCGGATTTCAGCAGATCCTGAAAGGTTCGTTGGGCAAAGAAGGCGCACTGGGCGTGTTTACCGTTGGCGCACCCGGCAAACCCTTCGATCTGCACGTACTGGCTGTCTCCCGTACCGATGAACTGTCCAACGAGATGCTGAGTGAAATGCTGCCCGACAAGCCCGGCGCAAAAGTCGGCCTGTACTCCTTTTCGCGTGACGGCAGCCTGTTCGTGGGGCAGTCTCAGGGCCTCGTGTATATGTCCAGCAACAAAACCCTGCTGATGAACTACTTGGGACGCCTCAGCGGAAGCACTGCCCCGCGCCTGCTGAACTCGGCGGCCTACACCGCTCCCACCACTGCGAAGGGCGCACAGGAACTCTCGTTCTTCGTCAACTTTTCGGCGGCAGCCAAAGTGGCCCGCAGCCAGTTTTCACGCTTTTTCCTACCCCGCCTGCTGTCGCCCATCGTGGACGCCGTAGATACGTTGGGCCAGTATTCGGCAGGATTTACCACCACAGCGGCGGGCCTGACCGGGCAATCGGCGCACGCAGTCAACACGGAAGGCAAAGACAAGCCTCTGAGCCGCATTCTGACCACCACTACCGATTTTGCCGTGCAGGACATCATTCCGGCCACTGCCGAGACCGTCACGGCCAGCGCGTGCGCCCCCGAAAGCAACGCCTACGCCGCCCGCTGGATTACCCGCGTCGATCTGCTTGACCCGGTGGGCTTCCTGACCGACAGCCAGCTTGCCAGCCACCTGGAGCGTTCGGCGCAGTACCTCGACAAGGAATGCGCCCAAGTCACTCTGGACGGCGCACAGGCCGCAGGCTTCGACGCCGCCAACCCCCTCAGCAGTCTCGATTACAGCGTGACCTATCAGCGCGTGTCCGATCTGGACGCCGCCGAAGCCCATATGCCTGAATATGCAGAAGCAGTGAATATGGCGATTGCAGGCGTCGCCAAGAGTCTGGACGGCCTGATCAAGAATGCAGGCGGTTTGACAGATCTGGGCATGGACGAACTCCCCTCGGGTGTGGGCATGGGCATGATGGGCGCACTGAGCGGCGTTTCCAATCTGACTGACGTGCTGGCCGACCTGAAGATGGTTTACGCCTTCCGGGACGGCTACCTGATTACGGCCTACAGCCAAACGGCCCTTAACGCCGCTTTGGCCGAAGATACCTCTGTGCTGGCCGAAGACGCCGACTTCAAGGCCGCCAATCTCAAGGCTCAGGGTTCGGCAGGCTGGATGTACGCCCGCAACCCCGCCGACGTGACCGAGGAACAGGTGATGGGTGTGTTTGCCAATGCCCTGCCCGCCGCAACGTTGGATGAGGCCGATACCGAAGGCATGACCGAGGAAGAAATCGCAGATTTGGAAGACATGCAGGGAGGGATGTCAGAAATGTTCAAGCCGGTGGGCACTGTCCTGACCGACCTGATCAACCGCTACGACGGCATGACTTCTCAGACCAGTGTCAGCAGCAACCTGATCGTCAGCAAATCCAACGTCAAATTCAACTGGTGAGCGTTTGGGAAGGCCGACTCGTAAGCTCGGCCTTCCGTATTCACTACTGATGCATTAAAATACGCCCCAGCAATGGGCGCGGTAACCGAAAAGGCTGTCCAGACTGCATTGTGGTCAGGCAGCCTTTTTGCTGGCTTGCATGAATACAACATCCCCGGCGCGTGAGTGTCTATATGGCTTGCTTTGCCCCAGCTGAGGCCAGCTATGATGCACCACGCGCCATGAACTGCGTCCAGAGAGGCGCGAATGGAGGAGGCCAAGCATGAGTTTAATCAGCATGTTGAAAAAGGAACGGGCGATTCTGGCCCTAGAAGACGGCACGGTCTACCGGGGCTACGCCTACGGACACCGGGGCGAAACGGTGGGCGAAGTGGTGTTCAACACCTCCATGACCGGGTATCAGGAAATCATGACCGACCCCAGCTACAACGGGCAAATCGTGACTATTACCTACCCGCACGTGGGCAACTACGGTGTCGCCATCTACGACATGGAATCCAATAAGCCGTATGTGCGCGGCTTCATTTCCCGCGAGTTTTCGGGGACGTACAGCAACCACCGCGCCCAGCAGTCTCTAGAGGCGTTTATGCAGCAGTACGGCGTCGTGTCTATTCAGGGCATCGATACGCGGGCGCTGGTGCGCCGTCTGCGTTCGGGCGGCGTGGTCAAGGGCGTCATCGCCCACCGCTCTTACACCCACCCAGAGGACTCTTACGGCGAATTTACGCCTGCCGAAGAACAGGTATATGTACGCCGCGCACAGGGCCACCAAGACATAGACGGCTTCGATATGACCCGTGAAGTGACGACCGCTTTGCCCTATGCCTTCCCCACCCTCCGCAGCGGCAAGCGCGTGGTGCTCATGGATTTCGGCATCAAACACACCATCATCGAGCGGCTGGCCGAGGTGGGCATCGAACCTATCGTGGTTCCGGCGCACACTACCCCGGCGCAGATCATGGCACTTCAGCCACACGGCCTGTTTCTCAGCAACGGCCCCGGCGATCCCGCCCCGCTGGAATACGCCCACAAAGCCGCGTGGGAACTGATGGGCCTGCTGCCTACTTTCGGCATTTGCTTGGGCCATCAAATTCTGGGTCTCGCGGCAGGCGGCAAGACATTCAAGATGAAATTTGGTCACCGAGGCGGCAATCAGCCCGTTAAGAACCTCTTAACCAATACCGTAGAAATTACCTCACAAAATCACGGCTATGCAGTTGACCTCGAATCCATTCCCAACGGGGCTTTCGTCGCCACGCACATCAATTTAAATGATGGGACTCTAGAAGGGATGGCCCACACGCGCTATCCGGTGTTTTCGGTGCAGTACCACCCGGAGGCCAGCCCCGGCCCGCACGATAGTCGGTACTTGTTCAACAGATTCATAGAGGAAATAGATTTATTCGATGGGGGGAGTGGCACACCCGTCGCTAAAGCGTCTACAGGCCGTTTGGGGGTTTGACAACGCCCTTCCTGACCGGGATGATACTGTTCGGCTAGGACGTGAGATATTTCATACCGGCGTGTCAGTTATCATAGCACGCTCACTGATTACTCATCGGACTTGGCCCCTTGCCACGTTTTGTGACAAGGATGTCAGAACGACTTGGCTACCCGCTGCGGAGCTTGTGAAGTTTTCGACATACAACTAGTTGTTCCGGAGCGATGAACCACCTGGCCTATACGGGCGCCTGCCAGGTGCGGAGCGAGTGGCGCGACCGACAGAACTGTGGATTTTTCCACACCTGTCGGTCTTTTTTTTCCCCTCGGAGGACTCCACCTTGAAATACACCCCAGTTTTGACAACCACTTTGCTGCTCGGCCTCACGGTCATGGCAGGCGCACAGACCACCCCGGCCACCTCCGCCCCAGCTAGCAGCGGCACGGTCAACAAAGCCATCAAGTTCGTGCTGGCGCAGGATTTGATCAAAACCACCACCGTAGACGGCAAAACCACCGAGCAAGTGGTGCTGGCCCCCAAAACGGTGTTGCCCAACGACATCCTGCGTGAAGAAGTCACTGTGACCAACATCAGTGGCAAGGCGCTGAACACTGTGTACGTGGGCATTCCTGTGCCCAAAGGCACCGAGTTCAGTGGGCAGGCCACGCCCGGCAACGAGCGTTGGAAGCTGCTGTATTCCGTAGACAACGGCAAAACCTACGCCGCCACGCCTACCCGCACGGTCACGGTGACCGAAAACGGCAAAAGCGTGACCAAGCAGGTTGCTGCACCCACCAACACGTACACCAACGTGCGCTGGACAGTTGCCACCCTCAAGAAGGACGAATCGTTGAAGCTCAGCTTCCGCGTGAAAGTCAAATAGTAAATTCGCCGTTCAGCAGTTTTTGTTCGGCAACTCATTTGGTGCAGTTCATTTGCAACGGTTCATTTGTTTTGCCAGTTAGCCCTTAAGTCAAGAATTACGAGCAGTACACAGGAGAACACATGAAGAAGTCTTGGTCATTCATTTCTATGCTGGCAGCCCTCGCTTTGGGCACCGCTTCCGCCGCTGGCACCACCGCTGGTACCGTCATCACCAACATCGCCGAGATTGTATTTACGCCTGAAGTGCCTACCGGTACGACGCCTCCTCCTGCCACCACGGTGCCTTCCAACCCCGTTGATACCAAAGTGTTGCCCGTGCCTAGCTTTACCATCACGCCTAACGATTTGGGTGCGACTGGCCCCACGTTCGTGACCGAGAACGCCTTGCTGACGGACACGCTGCGCCCCGGCGACACGGCCCAATTCCTGTACACGCTGACCAACACCGGCAACGTGCCCAACGAAAACTACGGCCTGACTACCCTGACCGACAGCCTGAACGGTGCGGCCAAGCCTTCTGACGTGCGCTACTACCCTGTCAGCGCTGACACTGATAACAGCGGTAAGCTAAGCCCCGCTGAAATCGCCGCTAGCGCACCCATTACCACCATCACGGGCGTAGCTATTGACGAGAAAAAGCTGTTCTTCCAGGTCTACACCGTGCCTACAGTTACCGCAGAGGGCGACAAGATCGGTGCCGATCCCTTCGGTACGCGTAATCCCAACACGGGCGCTGGCCTCGAACCCGCTGCTGGCTTTGTGCAGCCTATCGACAACGACAACTACAACACCGTTACGGTCAAGCGCACCGACGCTGGCGTGATTGGGCCGAAGAGCGATCCTGACGGCAACGGCGCACCTGTAACGCCTGCCTACCCCTCCACCGATCCTGTGCCCGTAACCATCGTGCCTACGGCTACCGATACACAGGAAGCCCCCGTGACCGTCACCACCACCGTTGTCACCTTCACTAATACGGTGCAGAACAACGGCAACCGCCCCGACGTGTTCGAGATCACCACCGTTGCGGAGAACTTCCCCGGCGCAACCGTGATCGTGTACGTCAAGAACCCCGACGGCAGCAAAGGCCCCGTGTTGCCTGACACCGACGGCGACGGCAAGCCCGATGTTGGCACCCTGCAACCCGGCGGCACCGTCGACATTCTGGTCGAAGTCAAGTTCCCCGCTGGCACCCCGCCCGTAACGCCCACCGACAAGCCTACGATTGTCGTGACCACCACCAGCAGCAACGACACCACCAAGAGCGACACCACCAAAGACATCGTGCTGTTGCCCAAAGTTTCGTTCGGTGATCCTACCCCCGGCACCCCCGGCGGCGACCCCACGCCTATTCAGGTTGGCACGCCCCCAACCATCACCCCCGGCGGCACCCCCGTCATCCCCGGCACCCCTCAGTGCATTACCACGGTTACCAGCTACTTCGCCATGGAAGTCGCCAACCTCGGCAACATGCCCGACCTGTACAACATCACGGGCACGGCTCCTATCAAGCTCACCAGCGGCACCATCGTGACCACCCCAGTGGTCTACTACCGCGACGTGAACGGCAACGGAGCGATTGACGGCGGCGACACCTTGTTGACCGACACCACCGACGACACCGACAGCATCCCCGACACGGGCCTGATCGCCCCCGGTGCCGAAGTCAAGCTGATTGCTGCGCTGGCTATTCCTTGTGACGCTGCTGCCCAGACCATCGTACTGAACCAGACGGCCACTTCGCCCATCACCAAAGTGACTGTGCCGGATATCAACGACACCGTGACCATCAACCCGACGCCTGTGGCAACTCCTGTCAAGACCGTTGACTTGAAAGAAGCCAAGCCCGGCCAAGTGCTGACCTACACCATCGTCGGCAAGAACACCAGCAACGCCAACATCACCAAGGCGTTCGTGAAAGACACCGTGCCTGCCAACACCACCTTCGGTAGCTGGAGCGCCATTAGCGACGCTGCGGGCGCCATCTTGTACAGCAGCAACGGCACCAACTGGAGCGCCACTGCTCCTGCCGCTGGCCCTACCGTGTACGCGGGCCTCGACAGCAACAATGACGGCAACATCACCACCGCCGACATCCTGCCCTCGGGCAAGAGCATCACGGCCACCTTTACCGTCAAGGTGAACTAAGCCTTTCCTCGGCGCACCCTGCCTACTTGGTGGGGTGCGCCCTTCCCGCCCACTCGCCGCCACTGGCTTCCTTTGTCTCCACTCCAAGCAGTTCCACACAACATCAGACTTCTTTTTCCAAACATTTCCAAACACTTCTCAACACTTCGGAAGATCAGACTCTTCAGTCCATTTCCGGGAGGCACCGTGCGAAAACCCTTTGTGCTCAATACGCTGGCAGCCTTGGCGCTGGCCCTTTCTAGTTCCGCGTTTGCCGCTGGCACGCCCGCTGGAACCGTCATCCAGAACCAAGCATTCCTCGAATTTTCGCCCACCCCCGGCCAGCCCCCGGTTGTTATCCCGTCTACTCCGGTAGAAACCACCGTGCTGCCCATCTGCTCTGTCAGTGTGCTGCCCAACGGCACGCTTGCTGCACCCGGCCAAAGCTACAGCTTGCTGCCCGGAGAAGGCGCGGTGCTGCGCTACACGGTAGCCAACACGGGCAACGCCAGCAACACGCTAGGGCTGCAAGTCGCCACCGACACGACCTCCCAGTTTACCCCCGGCGACCTGAGCCTGCACATCGACGCGAACGGCAACGGCATCATCGACGCCAACGAACCCGCCGCCACGCAGATCACGCTGGCCGCCGACCAAAGCGCAGAGGTGCTGGTGCGGGTGTCCACGACGACGGCTGCACGCGGAACCGCCTTCCTGAACCTGATCGGCTCTTGTACCACCAACATCACAGGGACGGCAGGCGAGCGCGACGACAATAACGTGGCCCGCGTCACCGTTGGCGAGCCACCCACCCTGACCGTCACCAAATCCTTTTCGCCCCCCAGCCTGAACCCCGGCCAAGACACCACCGTAACCATTACGGCCCGCAATACGGGTGCAGGCGCTTCCCGCGAAGTCCTGATCACCGACATGATCAACACCACCGCCATGAAGGATTTCACCTTCATCACTGGCAGCGCCCGCCTCCTTGACGCGCAGGGTGCGGCCCTCGGCAAAGTGGAATACACGCCCGACGGCAGCGCTTGGCAAGCCACCGAATCTGTGCCTGTGGCGGGCTTGCGGGGCCGGATTTCTAGCCTTGCGCCCAACGCCAGCGCCGTGTTGTCGTTCCGCCTGCGTGCGCCCCTGACCGAAGTGGGGACGCGCCGCAACATCGCCACGCTCATCAGCGGTGACCAGACGGTAGACGCCCCCGCCGACGTGACCGTGAAGTACAACCCAGAAATTGCGCTGGGGCCAGTGGGCAACCCACGTGCCCTCACCGGCGGCGAACTGAGCGCCAACGACCTCCAAGTGAAAGACGTGGCCGTGTTGGGTCAGGAAGTCTGCTTTGTTCAGACCGTGCAAAACCTCGGTGACCGTGCCGACACCCTGACCATCACGGGCCGCCTGCTGATCGGAGAAGCCACCTACCGCTTTACTCAGGTCAATGGCACGCCGATCACCGAGCCGTTCCAGATTCCTAACCTTGCGCCGCAAGCCACCGCCGATTTCCGGGTGTGCGTGACGCCAACCAAGGCTGTGGGCAGCACCGCAGTTCCCGCCGAAGCCCTGCGCCTAGAGCTGACCGCAAAAAGCAGCATGGGAGCCGCCGACAACAAGACCATCGACAGCATCCTGACGCTGGCCGTCAATAGCCTGAAACCCGTGAAATCGGTGGACGTAGGCGACCTGAAAGTCGTGAAGGCAGGCCAAGACCTGACCTACACCCTGACCTTTACCAACGCCCAGAGCTTTGCCCTGACCAACGCGGTGGTACGAGACAACTTGAAAGTCATTCAGGTGCTAGACGCCGCAGGTAAGCTGACCCGCACCGATACGCTGGAATTTGTGAGTGCCGATAACGGCGGCGTGCTGGAAGGCACCGAAGCTGTGTGGCGCTTCCCCAGCGTGGCCGCAGGACAAACCCTCACCCTGACCCTCAAGACCCGCGTGCCTGCCGGAACCCCCGACGGAGCAAGTGTCGTGAACATCTTTACCGTCGCTAGCAGCGAAATCCCTGCGCCCGTGCCTTCTAACCCCATCAAGAACCCGGTGTTCGACGCCGCCAACCTGACCCTCGTCAAGAGCAGCACGCCCGCACTGGTCTCTTACGGCCAAGAAATTACCTACACCTTTACGGTGACCAACAAGAGCACCGCCGCCAACCTGACCCTGATCGAAGTGACCGATAACCTCCCCACAGGCTTGGTGTACGTGGAAGGCAGCAGCACGCTGGACGGCGCGGCCATTACGCCCGTCGTATCGGGCCGCAAGTACGTTTGGAGCATTCCCGGCCTCGCTGCGGGCCAAGTCGCGGAAATCCGTTTCCGTGCCCTCGTGACCCCGGAAGCAGGCACCGAAATTCGCAACAGCGCCGTTGCCGTTGCCATCTCGCCCGATAAGGCGTCCAACATTCCGACGCCTCCGAGCAGCACCGTGACCAAAATCGATCCTAAGACCATTTTTGGACGCAGCACCGCCGACATCGTGGGCTACGTCTTCCTTGACCGTGACCGCGACGGTGTCTACGACAAAGGGCTGGACGTGCCTTGCCCCAACGCCCGCGTGATTCTGGCCAATGGCCGGATCGCCCTCACCGACCTCGAAGGCCGCTACCACTTCGGCAACGTCATGGAAGGCACGGTGGCCGTGCGCCTCGATCCCAACAGCGTCATTCCCCAGAATCTCAGCGTGCCGCAGGATGCAGGCTTGTCTGGCAGCCGCCTCGTGTACGTGCGGAACCTCACCAGCATCGATTTCCCGTTGGCCCCAGACGGCGGCGACATCGCCGTGATCCGCGATACCACCTTGCGCGTCAGTGGCGGCCTGCCCGAAGCCCAGAATGCCTTCACCGTTCGCAAGCAAGTCTTTACCACCGAAGAAGCGGGGGTGTACCGCGTGCAACTGATCCTGTCGGCCAGCGCAGCCCTGCCCGCCTTCACCCTCACCGATCCATTGCCCGTAGGCGCTGCGCTGCTAGACGGCCAGAACGTCCTGAATTTCGACACGCTTCCCACCGGAGAACGTGCGGTCACGTACCGCTTCCGCTGGGCTGGCGATTCCAAAGGTGCCGTCACCGACCCGACGGCCAGCTGGAGGTACTGAGTGAAACGCGCTCTGACAACCCTAACGGCGGCGCTGCTTAGTACAGCCGTTGCCCAAGAAATCGCAACTTCTTTGCCCCTGACCAGCGTCGGCAACAAGCTGATGTGGACGGTAGGCGACCAAGACCTGAAACTGGTGGTGGGCCTGAGTTCCCGCGTGCAGCTCGACGTGTACGGCGCACAGTTTGATCCCAAGGACTACCGCAGCGACGACTACTACGGCGATGAGAACTACTCCACCGAGCGCCCCAAAGCGCCTGTCGCCAGCACCTTTACGCTGATCGACGACAGCGGCAAAGTCGTCAAAGAGCAGAACTTCGGCATCGGCGCACAAGATTGGCAAACGTTCCTGAATTCCGACTTGCCTGCCGGAAACTACACCTTGCGGGTTCGCACCGAGGGCAACGGCAAAAACACCTTCGCCTTCCGCCTGAATTCCATCAGTGCAGCCGTCGAAGCCAACCACCTGAACGTCACCATCCGGTCTAACGACTGGGTACCCGCGCTGAACGTGGTCAATCCCGGCGGCGACATGGGCATCCGCATGTACGACGGCGACGGTTCGGGCGAGCTGGAAGCCGAACTGCGCGACGCGGCGGGCAACGTGTACCCCCAGAAGGTCAGCGGGCAGCTCCAGTGGGACGACATCAAGGTTCCTGCCGAAAAGGGCAACTACACCTTGTACCTGCGCCAGCCCAAAGGAACCTTCCAGTATTCCAACTCGGTGGGCTTCGAACTCACCACTGGCCCGATCAAAGTTGTGGTGGCCGACACCACCGGACGCCTCGAAGTGCTGGCCGAACTGATCTTGCCCGATGAAGTGCTGCCCACGCAGGCCACCGTCACGGTAGGCGACCAGAGCTACAACGTGAACGGCTCGGTTGGCCCGCTGACCGTGCCCGCCAAGGAATACCCGGTCAAGGTGGAGCCGATCAAGGGCGCAGTCGTCACCGTCGACAAAGAAATCGTCACGGTGGTCAAGAAGGAAACCGCGCAGGTCAAGGTGCAGGTCAAGCCCGATGTGGCGCTGTCCTTTACCGCCGACAAGCCTGAGGTGTGTGTGGGCGACGTGGTGACCTTTACGGCCCGCGCCACCACCGAATTCGAGCGTCAGACCTTGCCCGCCCAGTTGCGCGTCAAGTTGCCCGCAGGCTTTACCGCCGCCGGAGAAACCACCGCCACCGCCCGTGTAGACGCCGCCAACCCCAGCGTCCTGACCTTCGAGGCCAAGGCCGATACGGCAGGCAGCGGAGACTTTACCGCCAGCCTGTTGCCGTGGAACAAAACGCAGGCCCTCGGCGTCAAGGTGCTCCCCACCGCCACGCAAATCGAACTGCGCCGCGCTCCTCTGGCCCCCACCCTGGCCGGAGAAGTGGTTACGGTCAGCCTGACGGTCAAGAACACCAGCACCGTAGATGCCCCCTATACCCTCACCGATACCCCCGGCGAAACGCTGGAAGCCCTCGATCCGGTGGTCTTTAGCGGCACGCTGAAACCCGGCGAAGAGCAGACACTCAGCTACCGCGCCCGCGTGCGTGGCGACGCCGGAGCCGAAGGCCAACTGAATGCCACCCTGACCAGCAACTGCGCCAGCAGCCAAACTGTCGGCGGCGTGTTGGGCGTACAGACCCCGCCGCCTGTGGTGGTGGCCCCGACGCCCGTCGTGTCGATGGCCCGCGAAAGCACCGTGCGGATTCCCTTCAACGCGCCCAAAGCGGCCACCCAAATCGTCATCGCGCACCAGCCGCCCGCCGATTCGGTGTACGTGACGGGTACCAGCACCCTGAGCGGCAAGGCTATTTCCGACCCCCAAACCGGCCCCAGCGGCAAGTTTTACTGGACGACCCCCGGCGCAGCCAGCGGCGTGCTGACCTACCGCGTCACGCATGAAGGCAATCTGCCCGCGCTCGCCAGCCCCACCCTGATCGGCAAATACGCCAAAGACCGCCTCGAAGTCTTGGTCGGAGACGGTCAACTCGACGACCTGACTATCCTGACCTCGTTGGCCCAGAGTGCGGCGGCCACGCAGGAGAACGACGGTGCAGTGAAGTTGCCCTTAGAGGGCGCAGTCTTCCGTGACCGTGACCGGATTACCATCGCGGTGCAGGGCGACGTGACCGACAAGGCCTTGCCCAGCGTCAACGGCGTGCCCATCGACGCGGCCACCCTCGGCAAAACCGTCGTCGATCCTGCGGGGACCAGCCAGCGTCAGGAATACTTCGGCATTCCGCTGCGAACCGGCGAAAACACCATCACTTACGGCACCCAGAGCGTCAAGGTGTTCTTGTCGGGCAGCCCGGTGGTGGCGCAGTTTACGCCCCAGCAACTGGTCGCTGACGGCACGACTCCTCTGCGCGTAGGCATCCGCCTCACCGACGCCGCCGGAATTACCACCGCCAGTTCCAACGTGACCGTGCAAGTCGACCTCGAAGTGACGCAGGGCGACAGCCAGAAGCGTGTCGGCTCCTATCAGGTCAAGCTGACCGACGGCGTGGGTGTACTGGAACTCGAACCCCTCAGTGCCCCCACCAGCTTTACGGTGCGTCTGCTGTTGGGTGACAAAGTAGTCAGCCGCTCGTTTGAAGCTGTTCCCAGCAAAACCCGCGTGGGCATCGGCATGGTCAGCGTGGGCGCGATCTTGCAGCAGGGCGGCGACTTGGGCGGCACCATCGCCAGCGAAGCTCGTGGGCATGGCTACCTGGAGACCCCGATTGGCGACGGCAAGTTGTACGTGACCGCCAGCGGCGCAGTGACCGGGCAGGGCACGACCTTTTCCCGCGATCTGGGCGTTCAGTTGCCCACCACCGCCAACCCTCTGGAGCGTTACCCCACTTACGGCGATTCTTCCAGCGAGCAGATTCCATTGCAGGGCATCGACCCCATTGCCGCCCGCTACGAGCATCCCGCCTTTAATGTGCAGTACCGCCAATCCGCCGTACCCGTCGATGTGTTTAATGTCGGCGTCACGCCCACCGCGCTCAGCGGCTTTACCCGCAGCAATCCGCAGGTGTCGGGCTTCGCGGCCTTACTCCCCGCCGATTTGGTCACCAAAACCTTTGCCGCCAACGGCACGCGCATCCTGACGTTGGGCAGCAGCGACCTGCAACCCGACAGCGAAACGGTGGAACTGGTCACGCTGGATCGCCTGACCGGAGCCGAGCAGATTCAGACCCTGCGCCGCATGACCGATTACACCCTCGATCCGGCGGCGGGCGTGCTGTCTTTCCAGCGCCCCATGAACCTCGTCGATGAGCGCGGCAACGAGGTGCGTGTGCGCGTGTCTTACCGCCTGAACGATCCGCTCGGAGAGCGCCAGTTGGCGTGGGGCGTGCAAGCCTCTTCCCGCCTCGGTGATCACCTGAAAGTCGGGGCCGCCGTGGTTCAGATGGACAGCGTAACCTCGGTGGGAGCGCGTGCCCAGTACGACGACGGCACCAGCCGCGCCGACGTGTTGGCCGCCTACGCCGGATCGGGTCTGCTGCTCAACGGCACGGCCAGCGCCCAAACAGACCGCTTCAGCGCCAGCGGCAGCGTGCGCCTTCAGGGCGACGGCTACACCGGCCTGAACAGGGTCAAACCCGGTCTGGCTGTGGCTGCCGACGCCACCTACAAACTCACCGACAACTTTGGCGTGAACGCACGCGGCACCTACCACCGCGACGCCGACACCAACAACAATCCTGCCGACGATGCCAGCGGCGGCTACGCCGATCTGCGCGGCCTCTACACCTTCGCCCCGTTCACGCTGGGTGCAGGTATTCGGGCAGGCATCGGAGATCAGCAGGGCTTCGGCGTGGTGGGCAGCGTGGGCTATGCACGCGGCGGCACCAGCGTCACCCTCGATCATGCACAGGGCATCAGCGGCGACCTGCCGACCATTACCACCCTGAAAGCCAGCGTGCCCGTCATCGAAAACGTGACGGCTGAAGCCCAAGACGTGTACACGTGGGGCGTCGGCCACAACGCTTCGGTGGGCCTGAAAGCCAAACTGGGCATGACCAATCTGGCCGTCAACTACGACCTGCCTACCGCAGACGGCGCAGGCAACCGCGCCCGCTTCGGCGCAGACACCGCCCTGCCCCTCTCCGACAAGCTGTCGCTGGGCCTGAACGGCAGCTACGTGATGGACTTGGCGGGCGACGCAGACGGCTGGAACGCCGGAGCCAGCCTGCGCTACAAAGAAGAGCGCCTGAGCGCCACCATTGGCGGCGACGTGAGCAACACCGGAAACCAGTTCCGCGCCGTTCTGAAGGGCGGAGCCACCTACAGCCTGAACGACGAATGGACGGTCAGCGCCGACGGCACCCGCGTGTTTGCCCAAACCGCCGCCGAAAGTGGCACCGCGTTTGCCGTGTCGGGTGCGCTGCGGGCCAGCCAGTGGCAAGGCCTCGCCTACCTGCGCTACAAAGACGGCGTGCTGTCGGGCGGTAAACCCGAAGTGATTGCCGAAGCCAATCTCGAATACCACGTGCCTCAGTTTGCGGTGCGCGGTGGAGTGGCCGCCCGTGCGCTGCTGGCAACCCCCGGCAGCCTCACCTATCAGGCGTCGGCCAGCGGCACTTATTACGTCACGGATCGTTTGGGTCTGGGCCTCGCCGCCCGCGCCCTCGTGCAGCCTGCCACCAGCTACAGCGCCCTCAGCGTGGGCGTAGAAGGCAGCTACCGCGCCCTCCCCGGCACGTGGGTCACGCTGGGCTACAACCCACTGGGCTTTCAGGGCATCGGCACCAACATCTACACCCGTCAGGGCGCGTACCTCCGTCTCGACCTGATGCTGGATGACGGCCAGCCCAACGGCGTCGCAGTCGGCACCCCCGCCCCAGTGGTAGGCCAGCCTGCCTTGCCCGACCCCTACGCTCCGACCACAGGAACCACTCCGGAAGGGAGCCGCTGATATGACGAACTTTTCTGAACGCTTTGCCCACTTGGGCCGCACTGTAGGCCGATCTGTGGCCGTGCTCGCCCTTGCCTTGCCCCTCTTGGCAGGCGGCGCTTCTGCACAAACGACCGACACGGCTACGGTCAAGACCACCGATCTGGCCGTGACCGAAACCATCGACCTGTCTAATAGCCCGATCCCTGCTCAGGGTAAGTTCTATGTGGGCCAGAGGGTCAAATACATCCTGACCGCCAGCAATAACGGCCCCAGCGCAGCCAACAATGCTGTACTGAAAGAAACGACCGAGGCTGGCCTGGAAGACGTGCAGTGGAGTTGTGTCGGTCAGAACGGGGCACAGTGTCCTGCTGCCATCGGCACCGGACTGCCTAACTTTGCCATTCCTGTGTTCCCTGCGGGCAGCGATATTATCGTGACTTACACCGCCAAAGTAACCGCCGAAGATCCACAACTGAGGAGCACGTCCAACATTACCCCGCCCGCTGGAGTAATAGACAGCAATCCTGTCAACAATACCGATCAGGTCTACATCTGTGCAGGCGATCCCCCAAGGCTGAATGTGACCAAGGCCAGCAACGGCCCTTGGGCAGCCTTTCAGTCTGGCGCAACCTACACGCTGACCGTGAAGAACCTGAGTGGGTTCGCTGATACTTCGGGCCTTATTACCCTGACCGATCAATTGCCACGCGGCATCGGTGCGGCGTTGGCAAGCAGATTCTCTCCGGCTGCGGGCTGGATTTGCAGTTACAGCGGTGAGGCCGAACAAAATTCCACGGCGACAGCTTATGCACCTGATCCGAATGAAGCGCAGCTCCTGACCTGCACGACCAACAACGTCATCCCCAAAGGTGGCACGGTGACCTTAACTATCCCAGTCACGGTCACAGGTTCAGCGTCCGGTTCTCTAACCAACCGCGCCAGCATTGGCGGCGGCAGCGATCCTCAGCCTTTGCCTGATCCAGTGACCTGCATCCTTGGCGAACAGTGCGCTGAAAACACCACACTGGTGACGGCTCGTCCCGACCCTATTCAGGTCTGCGCTGTCGGGCAACCCGTCAACCTCTTGTCTTCTGTTTTGCGACGGTACGACGATAACGACAACGCCACCATAGAAAACATCGCCACCTTTATTCCAGCTGCTGAAACCTATACCGCTGCTGGAGCAAACAACCGCTTTGTCATAGATGGCGGCTACTACTTCAACAACGGCTATGGCCCCGGCAGTAACGCCAGCACCTTACAAGTTGTCGTGAACGGCACCTCTTATGCCACCTTACGCACTGAAGCAGGCTACAGCGGTCAGGCCAGTGGCACGGCTGAAAACGGCGCAACCTTCGTGGGTGGTGCCACCACGTTGACTATCAACCGCTATACCTTCTCGCGCCTGTGGCTGACCTTGCCTGCCGATGTGAAGAGCATCACGGCCTTCAAGTTGGTGTTCAAATCCAGCAGTGCAGCAGGCGAAGTAGGCGACGACTTCGGCTACGACGTCAAGTTGTTCGGCTGCGTGAAGCCTACTCCTGCTGCCACTGTTGCCAAGACCGTACAGAACATCTCTAGTACGCCTATCGGCCCTGTCGGAACCACCGGCACTGGTAAACCCGGCGAAGTGTTGGAGTACTGCATCACCACCACCAACACCGGTAACGTTGGCCTCGGCAACCTCGGCTTCGGCGATAACGTGCCTGCCAACACCACTTTTAAGGTTGGTGCTTACGGTGCAGGAAAAGATATTCGCGTGACCTATCCCACCGGCGATACCTTCCTCACCTCTGCCGCCGACGCCGATAAAGGTGTGTTGGCTGCAGGCCGAGTCACGGTCAATCCAAATAATTTCGTGCTGGTTCCCAGTGCCAAGTACACCGTCTGCTTCCGCGCCACCATCGGCTGAACCTTAGCTCGACTTTGGCCATTGAGGAGGGTCAGGCGGTATAGCAGAGCGCGTCTGTGAGGCGCTCGATGAACTCAAGTGGGACTTGAACCATT
>NZ_SSNW01000047.1 GCF_004801315.1 Deinococcus sp. Arct2-2 | reverse complement strand
GTTCGGGTCGTCGGGCATCATCGTCAACTGCCCCATCGTCTTCCGCTTCAAGTAAACGCTCCCGTTGGTTGGGAGGACGGCAGGCCCGGACAGAGCAGGAGGTCCGGGCCTGCTGTGCGTGCGGGTGCATCCAGTGCGGCTGGGCAACATCTAATGGAGACCAAGTTCACCTACCATTCAGTAATGGCGATTCCGGGCACCCCCCAATCTGCTTCGCAGGCAGCCCCCTGAAACGGGAGCACTACAGCCGTTAAGTCTCCACCTTGAAAGGGGGCGTTGCGTCAGCAGCGGGGGAGGTTGACCTTCCAGCTCAATTTCCCCAGAGTGTTGCCCAGTCAGGTCAGAATCAATAGTTCCGTCTGAGTGGCCTTCTTTCTGAACTTTTCTGGTGCGGCAGACGTATAGGTTAGCATGAGGATGAGGCGTGGGCCAAGATGTTGAGCGTGTACGGGGCAGGTTTGCACCTGCACAGGCGACGCGGCGTCGGCGCTCTGGTAGCGGTTTCGGTTAGTGTGTCGGTGATGCGCCCCAGCGAGCAGGTGTCCAGCCTTCAGTCCTTGCCGGACGAATCTGACTTAGCGCTGCTGGCCCGCTTTACCCGACGCGACGAGGCGGCTCTGGCCACTCTCTATGACCGCCACAGCCGCGCCGCTTACGGTATTGCGTCGTACATCCTTAAAGACGCGGCTCAGGCGCAGGATATTGTCCATGACGCCTTCCTGAAGGTTTGGGAAAAGCCGGGGCTCTTTGATCCGGCGCGGGCCTCGTTTCCCACTTTTTTTCTGACCGTGGTGCGCCATGCGGCCATTTCCAAGCTGCGTGGCGGGCGGCCTACTCTGCCGATAGACGACTCGGAAGGACTGCCCCTCCCCTTCCCCGATGAGCGGGTGAACTTGCAGGTCAGAGCCGAGGAACGCGCCCGCGCCGAGCAGATCAGGGCCGCGCTGCATACCCTTAAGCCCGTGCAGCGCGAAACGGTGGAGCGGGCCTTTTTCCGGGGAGAAACGCGCGAAGACATCGCGGCGGCCATGTCGGTTCCGGTAGGTACGGTCAAAAGCCGGCTGAAATACGCGCTAGACCGTCTGCGCGGCGTGTTGGGCGAGGAGGGAGAGAGCTTATGAACGGGCAGGAATGGAGCGGACAGGGCAT
The DNA here is from genome assembly GCF_004801315.1 of Deinococcus sp. Arct2-2. Classification (GTDB taxonomy): domain Bacteria; phylum Deinococcota; class Deinococci; order Deinococcales; family Deinococcaceae; genus Deinococcus. The sequence goes on along the minus strand of NZ_SSNW01000047.1, from coordinate 43,692 downwards.
CAACAATTCAGACTGTGAAGCTTGCCGCGAAGACCTGAGCGCCGTGCTGCTGGGCATCGCCTCTGAAGCGGAAACGGAGCGCGTGCGGGCACACCTTCAAACCTGCGCCGACTGCCAGCGTGAGGCCGCCGAACTGCGGCAAGTGCTGGGCGGCGTGCTGCAAGCTGCCCCCGAACTCGCCCCACCTGCCGAACTGCGTGCGCGTGTGCTGAACAGCGCCAAGGCATCTACCACAGTACACAGGTCCGACGCACGCCAGCGCCCAAACCTTGCCCTCTGGCTGCCCACCAGCCTTGGACTGGCTGCCGCCGTCGCCGCCTTTGTGCTGTGGCCCCAGCCTGCGCCCACGCGGGCCGATGTGGTGGTGAGCGCCGGAGACAGCGTGGTGTTCGCCTCCAGCAAAAGCTCTGGCGCTCCCCTGACGATTCGCTCGGCGGGCGGCCAATTGCGCCGCGTGAGCATGGAGACACCCCAGCCCGCGTGGTTTACCGAAGCCGTGTACGCACAGGGCCGCGCCTATCTCCTGGACGCCGCCAACAACCAGTTGATCGTGCTGAACGTGGCGCAGGGGAACATAGAGCGCCGCTACCCTACACCGGGCGGGGCAGCAGGCTTGGCCGTAGAGGGTGGCCGCGTGTTTGTGAAAACAGCGGCCAGCGGGGAACTGTTGGTGTTCGGCGGCCCAAACGACTCGGCCACTACGCGCCGGGTTCTGGCCAAAGCCACCCCCATGCCCCAAGCCGAATGCATGGACGCTGTGCTGCACGTCGGGAACCGTCTACTGGCAACAAGTCATGCCACCGGGCAAGTCTTTGTCCTGTCAGTCGATGGTGGGCAGGTGTTGGACACTTACGCGGTGGGCGGCGCACCGGTGGGCCTTGCCGAGTGGTCGGGCGGCGTACTGGTGTTGGATGTTCAGGGCCGCCTGCTGGAACTGGCCGAAGACGGACAGATCAAGCGCACGCTGAAGCTGAAGGGGAATCCGGACAAATTCAGCGTGATGGACGGCCAAGCCTACCTGACCGACCGGGGCGGCACGGTGAGTGTGGTCGACCTCGCCACCTTCCGCGTGGCTCGCCAGCGCACCTTCGGCACCCCGATGGACATCGCTGCCCTGCCGGGTGGACACCTGGCCCTCGCGGACGCCACACGCGGCCTGCTGATGCTGAGGCCTGATCTGAGCGACGTCTAAGGGCTGGTGTGCTCTGAAACGGATCTGTGCTACACGGAAATGAGGGGTGGACGTGCTTCAGAACTGAACCCCAGCGGCAAATTCAAGGGGTCTGTTGTTCACCGGAGAAGATCCATGCCGCAGGTGCACAAACGGTTGTTCTCAGGGGCCATCTGCTGGAGTGGCCACCAGGATCGGATGGTGGTGGCCTCGACCGAGAACCAGGGGTCACATCAGGGTGCCATACTTCCGCATGCACATCCAAGTCAGTGTTCATCAAACGGGTCCGTCCACGTCCTTGGGCCAAGCCCGAACCCACCGGGTGGTGATCGATCGCCCGCTGGACAAAGAGGGCAGTGACCAAGGCATGATGGGCGGTGAGCACTTGCTGGTGGCGCTCGGCGGCTGCTTCATGAGCAATTTACTGGCGGCCATCCAGGCCCGCAACGCCAACATTCAGAGCGTGCGGTTACAGGTCACAGGCACGCTGGCGTCCGCGCCGAGCCGCTTCAGTGACATTGAGGTGGCGGTGAATGCCCAGACTGAGGATCTCGACGTGCTCGAGAAGCTGGTGGTGATGTCCGACCGGGCCTGCATCGTGTCCAACACCTTGCGCCCAGCGGTGAATCTCGTGTTCCGTGTGGAGACCCAACCAACAGTTGAGGTTTTATGATTGAAAGGCGGCGATCACCTGCTGGTGCTCTCCACGGCCCGGTGCACTCACCTGATGGAGCAAGAACACGGATCCACTCGGCCACAGGAGCGAAGTCATCAGGGGTTGGGGCGGCAGGGGCGCGCTCAAGAATTCCGGAGTGTGCACGCCCGCATCACGAACCTTCACCCTCATGCCCGCACCAGCGCTGCCTCGACCAGAAGAAAACATCAGAAACCAGCGTTCCAGACGTGGTGAGTTGTTTCGGAAGGGGTGGCCTGAATCTCAGGCCACCCCTCCCCATCCCCGGCCCTGGAGGAAGGCAACACCACGGTTGAAGCTGCCGCTGGTGCGCGGCGGCCAGGTGCTGACGGTGGGGGCGGGCAATTGAATCGGTGGAAATGAACCTTTGCGTAGGGCGGGGCGTATCAGTCAGCAGGAGGCTCCACCATGTCTAACACTGCTGTATCCCGTTCCGCCCTGTCTCGCCTTGCCCTGCCCGCGCTGGTGCTGCCCGGACTGCTGGTGGCCGCCGCGCTGCTCAGCAGTGCCGCGCCCGCCCAGACCATGACCACCCCGGCCAAGTCCGAGCCAGCCATGACCGACACCATGAAGAAGTCGGGCGGCTACGTGGCGTACACCAAAGCCGCCTTCGACGCCGCCAAAGGCACACAGCGGGTGCTGTTCTTTCACGCGACGTGGTGCCCCAACTGCAAGGCCGCCGACGCCGACATCACCAAGAATCTGGCGCAGTTGCCCGCAGGCGTGACCATTTTCAAGACCGACTACGACAAGGAATCGGCGTTAAAGAAGCAGTATGGCATCACCTACCAGCATACCTTCGTGCTGGTCGACGCGCAGGGCAAGGCGCTGAAAAAGTGGGCAGGCGGCACTCTGCGCGACATCATCGCCAAGACCAAGACAGCCAGCTAGGAGCCTGAACGATGTTGCTGCTGCTGATCGCCTTCGTGGGCGGCGTGCTGACCGTCATTTCGCCCTGCGTGCTGCCTGTGTTGCCTGTGCTGCTGTCGGGCACGGTGGGCGGCAGGGCGCGGCCCGCCGGAATTATCGTGGGCTTCGTGGGCAGTTTCGTGGTGCTGACCCTGTTTCTGTCCACTCTGGTGTCGGCCCTGAACCTCAGCCCGGACGCCCTGCGCTGGGGCGCGGTGGCCCTGCTGTTCGTGTTTGGTCTGACGCTGGCGGTGCCTGCCCTGCAACGGCGCTTTGAGCTGCTGGCGGCAAGGGTAGTGCCCCAACGGGTGGCGACTGGAAACAGCAAAGGCGGCGACGGCTTCGGCGGTGGTCTGCTGGTGGGCCTGACCTTGGGGCTGGTCTGGACGCCGTGCGTCGGGCCGATTCTGGCCAGCGTGACGACCTTGGCCCTGAGTGGGCAGGTCACGGCCTTCGCGGTGGCCGTCACGCTGGCGTATGCCCTCGGTGTCGCCCTCCCCATGCTGGCGATCATGCGCGGTGGGCGGGCCATGCTGAAACGGGTTCCGGCGTTGATGGGGAACCTGAGCCGGATTCAGCAGACGTTCGGGGTGGTGCTGGCCGTGTTCGCGGTAGGCATGGCCTTCGGGCTCGACCGCGCCGCCCAGACCTTTATCGTGGAGCGCGTGCCTTACGTGCAGCGCCTCACCTTCCTTGAGGAAACCGACACCGTGCGCGGACAGTTGGAACGGCAAGCTCCCTGATGCGGGCCTCGATGGTGGCCCATGGAGACTCGGCTTCAGCCGCCATGCGCCCCACCGACTCAAGGCCACTCTGATCCTGAGCCATCCTTGCATGACGATTTACAGGGACTTAACACACCGCTCTCAGGACAGGAGCCAAGCCTACGATGAGAGTTGACCTTCAGCACCCCTCACCGTTCGCCCTTTTCCTGGAGCTGATGCCATGACCCAGAACACCACGTCCGCCGTGACCCGTATGCTGCAAACGCACCCGCAGATCGGTCAACCGTCCTTTGATTTGGACCGCCTGATGGAGTGCATTCAAGCCTGTTTCGAGTGCGTGCAGGTCTGCACTTCCTGCGCTGACGCTTGCCTGGGCGAGACCGAACACGCTGGACACCTGACGCACTGCATTCGCCTGAATGCCGACTGCGCGGATATTTGTGACACCACTGGGCGCGTGTTGATGCGCCAGACACAACCGGACATGGCCGTGATCCGTGCGCAGCTTCAGTCGTGCCTGGTGGCCTGTAAGGCGTGCGGCGATGAATGCCAGCAGCACGCCGAGAACATGGGCATGAAGCACTGCGAGGTCTGCATGGAATCCTGCCGCCGCTGTGAGCAGGCGTGCCAGAAGATGCTGGACGGCTTGAGCGCCTGAACGGCACCCAACTCTCCCGCCGTCTGCCGCAGCGTCCCTGCGGGCAGGCGGCTGTGTTGAGAGAAGGAGCATCCTGTGAACGAATCCATGGATCGCCCGGCCAAAGCACAAGACTCCGGCGAGAAACCGCTGGGCAAGATGGGCGGCAGCTATGGCCGATTTGCGGTCATGATCGCCACCTCTACGGTGATCATGTACGGCCTCATGTACCCGAACACCTCTCAGCTGGACCACATCTATTTCAGCCAGACGCGCATGTGGATGGCGCTTTACATGGGCCCAACCTAGCGAAAGTCCAAATGTTGTCCAGATCGTCTAAGTGGGGGGTGAATCGAGGGGCTGAGGTTTGAGCGTGTTGCCTGGGCACCCTTCTTGCCGAAGAGGTGCATCCAGGCGGCCCTCTGCGCGCATACGGGAGGTATGCCCAGCTTCTCTGCCGCCCTTCTTCCCTCCGAGTTGCGTGCCCGGGAACGACGGCCGGTGCGGCACACTGTGGTCATGCCCGCTACCCTGCCGACCGGTCTGGATCACCAGCAGCTGATCGTGCAGCTCCAGCATGGACAGGAGGAGGCCTTCAAAGGCCTGTACGACGCGTTCGCCGGCGTAACTTACCGGGTATGCCTGCGGATGCTGGTCTCCCCCGAGGATGCCGAGGAAGTCCTTCAGGACACGTTCCTGCGCTTGGAGGCCCAAGCACACCGCTATGATCCGGCGCGCGGTACAGTGCAGACCTTCGTGCTGACCATCGCCCACCACCTGTGCTTGGAGCGCCTGCGGGCCCGCCGCGCCCGGCCACAGGCCCGTGACGGCGCGTTCGAGGATCCGGCCTTCGATCTGCCAGCGCCTTCCCCGCCACGCGATCCCCTGGATCAGGCCCGGATCGATGCTGCCTTGGGATCGTTGCCCGAGACCGACCGGCTGCTGCTCGAAGGAATGTTTTTCGGCGGCTACACGCACGCCGAACTCACGGCCCGCACCGGGCTGCCGCTGGGCACCGTGAAAAGCCGCCTGCGCCGCGCGCTGCTGGGGTTGCGGGAAAGGATAACGCCATGACCCATCCGACTGAGCTACTGCCCGGGTACGTCCTGGGTGACCTGACAGGGCCGGAGCTGGAGAGCGTCGAGACTCACCTGTCCGGTTGCGCGGACTGCCGCGCCGAGGTGGCCCGGCTGCGGGACGCCCTGTTCTCTCTCGCGGACGACCTGCCCGACGCGGCGTTGCCCAGCGGCGCGTGGCAACGCCTTCAGGCCCGCCGGACCGTCAGCGCGGTTCCCCGCAGGTCTCACCGACCGCTCAGCGTGGCGCCCCGCCTCCAGCGTCCGCGCTGGCCGTGGTTGGCGGCCGCCGCCGTGGTGGTGCTGGCCCTGGGCGTTATCACGACCCGCCCCTTCACCGAGCCGTCCCAGCAAGCCACCGCTGCGCAGTGGGAGGCGCAGAGCGTGAGACGGGTCATGCTCACGGCTCAGGGCAGTGAGCCGTTCGGCACACTGTTTGTTCGGCCAGATGGGCAAGCGCTCGTCGTGCTCACGCGGCCAGCGCCTACTGGGCAGGTCTACCAGGCGTGGGGCCGCCGGGGCAACGGGCCGGATGCCGGTGTGCCGGTCAGTCTGGGGCTGACGGGCGGCACCGTCATGCAGGTGGGCTGGCGGGGCTACGCGTCCGTGGGCATCAGCGTGGAACCCGCCGGGGGCAGCCCAGCACCGACGCAGCCGCTCGGCCGGGTAGCGCTGCCCGGCAGTTGAGTACGGATCGGCGGTGCCTGTGCAGGTTCTCCGGCCGTCCCTGGCGCGGTATGGTGCGGTTCAGGCCATGTGAGGCGGCCCCCACGTTGCCGTGAGGGCCGCCCCGATGGTGATCTTCAGCCCTTGGTCATCTTGACTGGGGCGCAGATCGGCACGACGCTGGGCTCGCTGGCGTAGTGCACGTTGATGTAGGCGCCCATGTCGCCGGCAATCTTGGCCGGGTCGCCGCTGACCGTCACGCTGGCATTGCCGCTGGCGTCCGACGTAAAGCTCGGGAAGCCCAGTGTGACGGGTCCGTTGGACGCGCAGGGATCAGTGCTCGACGCGGGCCCGAAAGCGTGGTAGTGCGCGATGTAGGCCTTGTTGGGCGTCAGCCCACTCACTGTCAGGGTGGTGCTGACCATGGTGTCCTTCCTAATAGCCACGGCCTTGCCCATCGCGGCGGGATCGGCCGCGTTGGGATTGTGCTTGAAGGTATAGGTGGTGCCACCCATCCCCATCATCATGCTGCACGAGCCGAGCAGTGCGGTGGTGGCCATCCCCAGAACGATCTTGTGTCCGAACATATCTTCCTCCGTGGTACGTGAACTGCATTGACTCCGCCTCAGCGGTTGGTCACGGTGATTGTGGCGCTCATGCCGTCGTGGTACGAGCAGTAGTAGGTGTAGGTGCCGGGCGTCTTGAAGGTGTAGCTGTATCTGTCCCCCGGCCGCAGATCCGGTGACTTCAAGTCGGCGACCGTCAACGAGAGGACGTTGTGGGTGATCTGGCCGGTGTGGATCCAGGTCACCATAGTGCCGGCGGGGACGCTCAGGCTGGCGGGCTGGAACAGGTTGTCCCCGACCTTCACGGTGACCGAGTCTGCGGCGACCGGCGTCCCTCGAGCTGCCCCCGTCTTTACTAGCGCCGCGCATAGAGGGACGACCGTGAGATCGGACGCGGTGTGGACGTTGACGTAGGCGCCCAGGGTTCCGGCGATCCGCGCCGGATCGGCCCGCAGGAGAATGGTGGCCTGACCGCGTGCATTGGCTTTGAAGGCTGGGAAGCCCAAGGTGATGGGCCCCTGAGACGCGCAGGGCTCAGCGCTCGCCTTGCCCAGCGCGTGGTAGTGGGCGGCGTAGGCCCGGCCCGGAGTCAGGCCGCGCAAGGTCAACGTCGACACAGACTGGGTGGGCGAGAGCGTGCGAACACTGAGTTGACCGGACACGCCGCCCGCCGTGCCCAGCGCCTTGAATGGGAACAGTTGGAGGGTTGCCGCGCTGGCTGGGGTCAGCATGAAACTGCTCAGGATCAACGGGCTAATCAGGACACGTCTGAACATGGAGCTCCTTATGTGGTGATTCATGTCGAAAGGAGAGCGGAGAGTCGTCTGCGGCCAGGGGACACGGACGGGTGCTGCACGGTGATGATTCACCCTCAGAGCTGGCCCGCGTTACGGAGTGCTGGTCAGTTCCTGCCCGTTCACCGTGGAGCTGACGCCAACCACCTGCCGGGTCGTGGTGGTTTTGCCAGCGTTGTCGGTGACGCGCGCAGTGATGGTGACGGTCGTCTTGCCCGCTGGCAGGTCGAGCGAGCCGCCCACCACCCAGTCGGCGGTCGTGCGCACCGCGCCGCCCGGCCCGGTCTCACTGCCCGCCACATCGAACAGTGGGGCGAGGTTCGCGCCGGCCGCTACCCGGTTGCCGTTGGGCTGGATCAGCGGCACGTCGAAACTCAGTTCCAGGCCGGGGTAGAAGCTGTTCGGCCCGGCCAGGGTGCCGGTCTTGGGATTGGCAATCTTGGTGGGATCGAAGATCAGCCCCTCGCGGACGCCGATGCCGGCCCCGCTGCGGTCGGTCGCGCTGACCTGGATGAAGAACAGCGAGCCCGTTCCGGCCGGCGGCGTGCCGCTCGGGCCGGGGGAGATGCTGCTGGGGACACGCGGCGCGATCAGGCTCACTTCGGGGCCATCCGGGTCGTCCAGGCCGTCTCCGGCGAGCGGGCCGGGGGCCAGCGTCAGTTCCTGGCCCGCCGTCCGCGCGCCCGCCCTCACCTGCACTGTGACCTTATCCTGCGAGACCCGGCCCGCGTCGTCCTTGACCGAGGCGGTGAGGGTCAGGGCGCTCACACCGGCGGGCAGCGATTCCAACACGTGCCAGCCCGCCCAGACCGTCACGCCGGGGCCGGGCGTGTCGTCGGTGCCCGCGACGTTGAACAGGGCGGCGAGATTGGTTCCCCTGGCGATGACGCCGCCGTCCGGCTTGATCAGGTCGACGTCGGCGCTCACCGTCAGGTCGGGGAAGTCGGGGTTGGCCTGGCCCAGCAGGTCTTCATGGCGGATACCTGCGCTGCCTGGGCCGACCGTCGCCTCCCTGACCTTCACCTTGACGTCGTCCCGTGTGACGATTTCCAGGTTGATCACGAAACCCGCGCCGGTGTTCAGCGCTGTCACGGTGCCCGGCACGCCAGTGCCCGGCGAGACGGTGGCGTTCCCTAACGGCGAGACGATGCGCATGATCGGGGCCGCGCTCTCAGGCGAGGGGGGCACGGGAACGTTGGTGCTGCAGGCTCCCAGGAGCGCACTCAGGAGCAGGGCGAAGGGGATGAACTTATTCATGGGCAGTCCTTTTAACGCGTGAGAGGGCTGTTCGCGGAGGCGTCGTTGCTGTCGCTCAGGATGGCCGGGCCGGCGTCCAGATCCGTGTCAAAGGGCGAGACCGCGGAGGGCTGGCCCTGATCGGTGAAGAGCTTGGCGGTCGTCTGAGGGTCTTTCGGCCAGACCACCAGGTGATCGAGATTGACCTTACTGGCCTTGATGGCCGGGCCGTCCGGCTTGCCGTCCTTGGCGGTGCCCCGCAGCGTGAAGGCGTCGAAGATGCTGGCCATCGCGCTCGCCTCGACTTTGCCCCCCGCGTCCGCCTTGAAGTCCATCACGTGCTGCATCATCCCGAAGGGGGCGACCGCCGACTCGGTCAGGAACAGGGTGTAGCTGGCACCGGGCGTCAGGCCCTCGGCCTTGAGCGTCAAGTCGTCCGTCCCGTCCAGGGAGCGGATCACCACGTTGCCCGAGACTGCCTTCAGGGCCGCTGGCAGGAACGCGAAGGGCTTGTCCGGGACTTCCAGCCCCATCTTCACCGAGGGCAGACCCACCCGCACGGTCTTCAGGTTCTGGGTGCCAGCACCGCTGGGCACGGCACCCGCGACGTACACCAGCGCCTGCGGCATCTGGCCGATGGGAATGGTCTTCATCACCGTGTTGCTGGCCGTGTCGATCACGTCCACCGCGTCCTGGTCTTCCAGGCCCACGTAGACCCGCGTGTTGTCCCCGCTGGGCCAGATCCCGTGCGGGGTGAAGCCGGTCTTGATGGTCGCCACGATCTGCGGCTTCGCGCCACGCCTGATCACCTTCACCACGTTCTCGCCGCCCACCGTGACATAGATGAAATCGCCGTTCTTGGTACTCACCGCATTCACGTGGTTGGTCACCTTGCCAGTCTCCAGCACGTGCAGCACCTTGAAGGTGCGGGCGTCGATGGCGGTGACCTTGCCCACGTCCTTGTGGGTCAGCCAGACCTCCTTCCCGTCGGGGGTGACCACCAGGTTGGGCGAGAAGGGACTCACCACCGGCACACGGGCGATGACCTTGCGGCTTCGGACGTCGATCACGTCGAGCTGCGCGGTGCGACTGGAGTCTACGAAGGCGCGCTGTCCATCCGGAGTGAAGACGACCATGCCCGGCCCCTGGGCGACCATGATGCGCCCGGTTTCTTTCAGGCTGGCTACGTCAATGACCGAGAGGTAATCCTCGCCGCGCACCGTGACCCACACCTGCTTGCCGTCCGGGGTGAAGAAGCCCTCGTGAGGGCCGCGCCCGAGGTAAACCGTGCCCATCACGTGGTTATCGCGGGTGCGAACGATGGTCACGCCGTTCGAGGCGTTGCTGATGACGCTCAAATACCGCCCGTTGGGCGAGAAGCCCAGGCCGTGCACGTTCACCTGCATGTCGTCCAGCGCCCCGAGCACCTTGGGCCGGGGGTTGCCTAGAGCGATCTGGCCCACCACAGCATTGGTCGCAGGGTTGATGACCGTCACGGTATTCGAGGTCTGGTCGGCGGTGTAGACCCGGTCGCGGGAGGACAGAGCGGGGCCGGTGAGTGTCGGGGGCTGACTCAGGCCCTGGGCGCCGACGCTCCTGGCCTGCTGTGCAAGGGCGAGCGCGCCGGTCACGCCGACGGTGAGCAGGGCGGCGAGGGCGGGACGGAACGGACGATGACGCTGGACACGGTGGCTCTGGAACATGACGACCTCGGACAACACGGGTGGCCCTGGGTGGGGGCGGGGCGGCGGAAACCTGGGCGGCTTCTTTCACCCCCGTATGCGCCGCCCCCCCCATCCCGGATGCACCCAACTCTTCACCGAAGCTTCACGGTGTGGTTTGCCGGGCAGCCCTGGAGTTGCTGAAGGTTACGCTACGTCTCGCTGACCTCCTGACTCTGGGCGACCAGTACGCTCAGCCATGCTTACCTTCAGTGCTCCGCACGCCATCACGCAGGGAGCTGGAACCGATCTGCGCGCGAACTGGACCCCTGACGGCCAGTGGATCGTGTTCGAACGCCTTCAGGACGGGCGTCGGCGGCTACACCGTGTGCATCCGGATGGTTCCAATCTGGAACCCTTCGCACTCGAGGAACCTGACGACTCGGACAGCGCGGGACGGCCCGCCTTCTTCACCCCCGACGACCTGGTCTTCGTCAGTGACCGCCTGGGATCGACGGCCCTGTTCCGGCAGTTCCAGGGTCAGGTCACGCTCCTCCACGCCCATCCTCAGCCGGGGTATGGCCCAGCCCTAGTGGACGGCCACAGGCATGTCCAATGAAAAACCATCGCCGTCGGCTGCTGATCTCTCGTTCTCCAGAACACACCACCTACTTCTCATCATTCACAAGTCATAGCCCCAGACAGCCCCTCACCCGCGCGCTGGACGGTGCCCAGGGCTACGTGCGTGATCTCCGCGGTCTGGCGTCTGGCACGCTCAGTGTGGCCGCGAGCAGCACCATCGCGGCGGCCGTGGTGCCGGCCGTGCTGGCCCTCTTCCACGCCCGATATCCGGCGGTGAGCATCCACATGCGGCAGGGCAACACCCGCGCGGTGATGAACGCGTTGCAGGACGGCCAGGTCGAACTCGCGCTGATCGAGGGTTCGCCGGGCATCCTGGGTGGCAGGCCCAGGTGTTCGCTGAGGACGAGCTGGTGCTGGTAACGTCTCCACACCATCCGCTGGCACGTGCTGGAAGCGACCTGACGGCGTTGCCACTGGTCTGGCGGGAGCGCGGGTCGGGCACGCGGGAAGTGGCCGAACTGGCGCTGGCGCGGGCCGACCTGGCAACCACGATCCTCCTGGAACTTCCTGGCACCGAAGCTGTCAAGGAAGCAGTGATCGGTGGACTGGGCATGGCCTTCCTGTCTGAGCTGCGGGCAGGGCTCCTCATCCAGGTGCCCCTGAACCTGCCCGGACTGCGCCGGCCGCTGACGCAGGTCACGCCCCCACCCGAGCAGCAGTCCCGCGCCGCACAGGCATTTCTGCATCTATTGCAGCGCACTGCGTAGAGCGAAACGGGACAGGGGCCAGACAGCACCTGAAGAGAGTTCGGGCCACGGCCCCGAGCGTGTCCAGCGTTGGGAGGAAGGCCGCTGTTTAAGCCACATGCCTGCGCTGAGCCGCCAAGCGCCGCTCAGCGCCCGGGCCGAGACCGCGAAGCAGGAGGGCACCACAAGACGGCGCTGACGATGCATCTACCTGTGCAAAAGGGAAGGGGATCCTGCTGGTTAAACGCACGACAGCCAGCACGCTGCTGCCTTCATCAGCCACTCAGCGGTAGGCGGGCCACATCAGGATGAACCCAGCCATTAGGGCTGGACGGGGTCGTCATGGTTTAGGTTTTAGCCTACTGCTGAGTGGATTCCGCGGTTGCAGCGGTTCACTGGAATTCTAGGAATAGGGCACGCCAGCCGTCCTCTCTTGCCAAGCAAGTGGGTGCAAGCGTACAGTTCAAGGAACGCACGGGATCGGTCCCCATAAACCGAATTGGTGGAGTCAGCTCAGCTTGGCTCCACCCGTGTCTTGTTCCTGGGGTGCCCCGGAGGTTTTGCCATGACCACCAGCGTCATTCACACCCAAGCCCTTGCCAAGCTGTACCGAACGGGCGTGGGCCTGCACCCCTTGAATCTGGAGATCAAGCTCGGAGAAATCTTCGGATTCTTGGGGCCTAATGGTGCGGGTAAAACGACGGCCATCCGCACACTCATGGGGTACTTACGCCCGACCGGTGGAGCAGCGCAAGTATTGGGCCTTGATCTGGCCCGGCACACGCGGGAGATTCACGCCCGGGTCGGGTACTTGCCCGGTGAACTCCGGCTGGCCCCCCACCTGACCGCTCAAGAATTGTTTGGCATTCTCGGCCGGTTGCGGGGCGGAATGTCGGGTCGACAGGTGCAGAGTTTGACCGAGCGTTTCGGCCTCGATGCCTCCCGTCCGCTGGGCACTCTCTCCAAAGGCAACAAGCAGAAGGTGGGGTTGATCGCGGCGTTGCTGGGCCAACCCGATCTGCTGATCTTGGATGAACCGACCGACGGTCTCGACCCTCTGGTGCACGACGAAGTCTTGCAGGTGCTGCGCGAGTTCCGAACGGAGGGCCGCACCGTCTTCTTGTCCTCGCATGTGCTGGCCGAGGTCGAGCAGGTGGCCGACCGGGTGGGCATCATCCGGGCCGGCCGCTTGGTCACAGTGGCCCGCGTCGCCGACCTCAAGGCCCAGTTGCCGCACCGCCTTGAAGTGCGGTTTGCCCATCCAGTGCCAGAGGGCGTATTTCAGGCCCTCCCCGAACTGCGGGACGTGCAGGTGGAGCACCAAACCCTGCGCTGCGTCGTGGTGGGTGAGGCTGACCACCTGATCAAAACCCTGGCGGCCTACCGGGTGCTGGAGGTTCGCGGCCACCAGCCCAGCCTTGAAGACGTGTTCTTATCCTTTTACCGGGAGGAAGCCCATGTGGACTCAGTTGCTCTTTGACGATCTGCGAACCACCCGGCGCACGACCCTGTGGTGGATGGCGGGCTTGGCGCTGTATGTGGCGGTCTCATGGGCGTTTTATCCGGTGGTGCGCGACAGTCCTGACCTGGCCCAATTTGTCGAGCGCCTTCCCGAGGCCTTGCGGCAGACGTTCGGAGCCCAAGACTTGGTGTCGCCGGGCGGCTACGCTTGGGCCCGTCTGTTCAGTTTGCTGCTGCCGATCACGTTGGTGATCTACAGTATCCGGGCCGGTACACGCGCCGTAGCCGGAGACGAGGAGCAGGGCCGCTTGGAAGTGCTGCTGGCCCAACCCATCACCCGAACCGAGTTGCTGGCCGCACGCACCGCTTCGTTGGCCGCCAATCTGTTGGTGTTGGGCGTCGGCATTTTTACGGTGACTGCCCTGGGGGCGCGCCTCGTGCAGGCTGACTTGGACGGCGCACGCCTACTGCTGGCCACCGCGCAGGTGATCTTGCTGGCTTGGGCGCTGGGCGCGGTGGCCTTGGCACTCGGCACAGCCACGGGGCGGCCCGGCCTCGCGTCAGGCTTGGCCTTCGCGTTGACCCTCGGCGCGTATTTGATTCACAGCCTGTCTCCTCAAGTGCCCGCCTTACAGCCGTGGCGGGTGGTCTCGCCTTTCTGGTACGCCGTCGGTCAGAGTCCGTTTGCTGGGCCGCCGGATGCACGCGGCGTGGGGGTGCTGCTGCTCGTGGGCGTGGTGGCTGTGCTGCTGGCCACCCCCGCCTTCTTGCGCCGGGATATTGGCCGCTAAGCCAGGCAAAGCGCCAACAACAAGCCGGTTTACAACCACTGGATGCGCATTCAAAGCGGTTTCTGTTCGTCTGGTGCTTTCTTCTAGAACCGGGAATCAAAGCGAGTTCGTCTGCGCTTCTTTGCCTGTCCTGTGCTGGCCATGTACACTGCAGGCATCACAACCCTGTCTCTGTGACAGGTGCCGGCGACTATACGCCGAACTGGAGGAGTCTGCTAAGCAGGCTCCTCCTTGCCGTGTCGTTCCGTTCCCGCTCTACCCCGAGGTGCCCATGCCCACTCCCCCTGACCCGCCCCCCGAAGACCGTGAGCCCGTGACCCTGCGCCAAGTCGGCCTGATGATCGGCAGTTTCGCTCTGGCCCTCTTGCTCGTTGGGTTCGTGATCCTCGGGGTGGCTTTCCTGTTCTTTCCGCCTGCCACCGCCTTCTGGTTCCTCCATGTCTGAAGCTGCTGATCCGCATCCCACCCTGTTCGATGCCTTTGGACTGACCCTCAGCGACAGCACGCTAACGGTTCTTGCCATCGGCCTGTTTGTGCTGACCTACATCCTCATCTTGCTGGAAAAATACGTTCACCGCACGGTGGCTGCCCTGCTCGGAGCCTGCGCGGTGATGATCTTGGGCCTCCTCACGCCCGATCAAGCGTGGGGCAGCATTGATTTCAACACCATCTTCTTGCTGTTCGGCATGATGAACATCGTCAATGTGCTGAGCCGCAGCGGCTTCTTTGATCTGGTGGCCCGCTGGGGCATGCTGTACACCCGCGGCGAACCCGCCCGGGTTCTGTGGATTTTCAGTCTGCTCACCGCCGTCTTCAGCGCTTTTCTGGACAACGTCACCACCGTGCTGTTCATGGCCCCGGTGGTCGTCACCGTCGTCGTTCGCTTGGGTCTGAGACCCATTCCCTACCTGATCGCCGTCATTCTGGCCAGCAATACGGGCGGCACGGCCACGCTGGTCGGCGATCCCCCCAACATCATCATCGGCTCCGTGGCCGGGAAAGGTTTCGGGGACTTCCTGGTCAATGTCGCCCCCTACGCGGTCGTCGCGACTGTTCTGGGCATCGGCCTGATGCACCTCTTGATGCGCTGGCGCGGCGACCTGAACTCCGACGGAGCCGCTGAACGCCTCAACAGCGTCTTGTCCGACCCGACCCCTATTCGCACGGATCCAAAACTGATGCGCCAAGCCCTCATCATCTTTGGCATCACCTTGGTGTTGTTTATGGTCGGGCACCCCATCGGCCTCGAAGCGGGTCTGATTGCCCTCACCACCAGCACCTTCTTGATGCTGATCGCCGACCTGACCCCGGTCGAACTGTTCGAGCAGGTGGAATGGACGACCCTGCTGTTTTTTATGGGCTTGTTCATCGTGGTCGGCGCCCTCGAACATGTTGGTGTCTTTGCACAGGTCGCCACCAGTCTCACCGCCGCCATCGACGGGGATATCGGCCTAGGCATCTTGTTGGTCGGCTTTTCCAGCGCCATCATCAGTGGGTTTGTCGACAACATTCCCTTCACCATCAGCATGGCCAGCGTGCTCAAGGAGTTGCAGGGCACGCTGGGCGCGGCCATGGATCCTCTGTGGTGGGCCTTGAGCCTCGGGGCCTGCTTGGGCGGCAACCTGACCCTGATCGGCGCGTCGGCCAACATTGTGGTCTCCGATATTGCCGCGCGGGAAGGCCATCCGCTGAGTTTCGGGCAATTTATGGGCTACGCCACGCCCATTGCTCTGATCACGACGACGGTCGCCCTCGGGCTGTATTTTCTCTTCTTCACGTTGACCCGCTGAGGTATGCCCATGAGTGTATTGGACTTGACCACGGTGCTAGTGTGCGTGACGGCCGCCTTAGCGTTCCTGAATGCCCGGATCTTCAAATTGCCTGCTTCTATTGGCGTCACCGTCGGCGGCCTGCTGGTCAGCCTGATCTTGCTGGCTTTGGTGGGGTTGCAAGTACCCCAAGCCCTGAATGCCGTCGAACTGGTGCGGGGCATTCAGTTTGACGACTTCGTCTTTGAGGGGGTCTTGTCTTTCCTCTTATTTGCAGGGGCTTTGGGCGTCAACTCACACGCGTTGTGGGCCCTGCGCGGCCAAGTGGTGGTTTTCGCTCTGCTGTCCACCGCCCTGTCGATTGGTTTGGTGGGGGGTGGCCTGTTCGCCCTCCTCACCCTCTTTGACCTGTCGGTGCCCCTGGTGTACTGCCTCCTGTTCGGAGCACTGATCTCGCCCACCGACCCGGTGGCGGTGTTGGGCATGCTCAAGCAAGCCAAGGTGCCCCGGCGCATCGAAACGCTGGTGGCGGGCGAAAGCCTGTTCAACGACGGCGTCGGCGTGGTGGCCTTCGCGGTGCTGGCAGGCGTGGCAGCAGCGGCGGGCGGCGCACACGGCCCGGCGCTGAGTCTGGGCGGCGTGGCCGGGTTCTTTGCCCAAGAAGCGGTGGGCGGCCTTGTCCTCGGCAGCGTGTTGGGACTGCTGGGGTACCTCGCACTGCGGGCCGTCGACGATTTTGTGGTGGAGGTGCTGGTGACCTTGGGCCTGGTGCTGGCCTGTACCGCCGTAGCCCTGCACCTGCATGTGTCGGCGCCCCTGGCCGCGGTGGCTGCGGGCTTATTGGTGGGTTCCTTGACGGATCGCCGCCCCGCCGCCCTGTCCAGCCGCGAAAAGTTCGATTCCTTTTGGCATCTGGCCGACGAACTGCTGAACATCTTTTTGTTCGCGCTGCTGGCCTTGGAAGTGGTGGTGGTCAAATTCAGCGGAGAAGCCCTGTTGCTGGGTGTTTTGGCAATCCCGTTGGTGCTGATCAGCCGCGCCGCCAGTGTGCAGGTGCCGTTCGTGCTGCTGGGTCAGCGGCAGAACTGGTTGCCATTTACGCGTCGCCTGATGATTTGGGGCGGGCTGCGCGGCGCCATCAGCGTAGCGCTGGCCTTCACCGTGCCGCCCGGACCGCAGCGGGAGCTGTTTTTGGTGCTGACCTACGTGGTCGTGGTGTTCTCGATCATCGTGCAGGGCCTGACCGTGGGCAAGTTGGCGACTCAGGCCGGGAAAGCCACCGGAGAGCGGGGGGCAGGAGAAGGCACCGAGATTAAACGTGATTCACACTCGGGATAAGGCTGGGTTGCTGCGGTCGGCAATCACGCTCGACCGGCCCTCCCAGTGGTCTGGACGCTGCCACTGACCCCGCTCGACGCTTGTTTTCCCCAATGGCTGGGTGTTCTGAGAGTCTGGCTTGGTTTCCTGATGCTGCTGGTGCTTCAACGCGCGCAGCCCCAGACTGAACCGCCATCCCACTCTCTCCTGCCCGTCAAGACGTCGCAGCGAGCAGGGAAAATGAACAAGGGCGGAAGGATGGCACGCCCGCAGCAGACGCATCCTGAATAGGGTGACCCATGCACACGCTCCTTTCGGTCTTTCAAGACCTCCTGACCCCGCAAGGAGGCTGGTCGCTTGAGTTTCTGCTGCGCGTGCTGCTCTCCGTGGGGTTGCTCTACGCCTGGGTGGTGTTCATGGCCCGCCTGTTTGGTTCCCGCACCTTCGCATCCTTCACCTCCTTTGACTTTCTGATCAATGTCGCCGCGAGGTCGTTGGTGGCGAGTTCAATCATGGGCCGTAACCTGACTGAAGGTGCACTCGCGCTGGTGTGCTTGGCCGTGCTGCAGTGGCTCACGTCGCGGCTCAGTGCCCGCTCCGCCCGCTTTCATGACTTCGTGGACAATCCACCGGTCGTGCTCATCGAACATGGGCAGTACGTGGAAGGGGCTGGACTGAACCCCTCGGTACTTTGGGTTCACTCCAATTGGACGACTTGACACCACATGAGTTCGAGCGCCAAGCTCAGGTGGCTTAACCACACGTGTGCAAGACCGACTCAAGCCCAGAGCGATCTTGCGGCGGAGTGTGGACTCGGCTTGAAGAATCGCTAAGAGCACTTCGGCCAGTCGCTTCAGGGCGTCCCCGCGGCGATGGGGGAGGCGGGTTTTCAAATGGGCAGCCAGCGTGTCAGCATTCAGTAGGGCGGCTTCGGAGCTTGTCACAAACCCTGATACCGCCCTTCGTACTGCCAGACTGCGTCCAGGACGCCATTCACATCAAAGTGTCAGGTGCTGAGATCTCAGTGCCAAACAGGTTCCGTCAGACCAGCCCAATCAACAGACTGTCCAGATCGCGTGGATAGAGGCTGAGCCGCTCTGCTCCGTCTGAGGTAATCACCAGAGTATCGGAGTGCCGAAAGCCTCCAAGGCCGGGCACATACAATCCCGGTTCTATGGAAAAGATCATGCCCGCAGCCAGTTCGGTGTGATCGTCCAAATCCAGAAACGGATGTTCATGCCCTTCCATGCCGAAAGCGTGCCCGATGTGGTGACGGGTGAGGGCCAAAAGGCCGCGCTCCTCCAGCAGGTCACGTACCTCCTGCTCGACCTCTGAACAGTGTCGACCAGGTCTCAGCGCCGCGAAGCCTGCATCTTGGGCGTCTAGCATGGCCTGAAAATACCTGATCTGCTCGGAGGTCGGTTCACCGACGAACATGGTTCGTTCCAGTTCGCTCTCGTAGCCGCCGACCACACCGTAGGCCCCTGTGACCAACGTATCGCCCGCCTGCACCCCTCCCTGCTGATGAAGTCCGTGTGGGTTGGCGGTGTTGTGGCCCCGGATGAACATGGCGTTGGCGGGCAGCCCCTCGCGCGATTTGGGGACGTAGCGGTCACCTAGGACAGAGAGCATGTCGCGGGTGGCCTGTAAACTCGCGCCGTGTGAGACCAGCAGTTCGTCGCTGCCCTGGCGAACGGCGTCTTGCATGAGTTGGTGGGCGTGATCTCCCCACACGCAGGCTTCACGAATCAGCGCGATCTCGGCTGAACTTTTGATGGCCCGTGCGTCGTCGATCAGATCCAGCCGCTCGTGAATGGGCATGTCCATCACCTGACTGAGCCGGGGGCCACGGTAGCCCCAGCGGTGTTCGTAGCCGTCTAGGTCGGCAGCTATAGCCCGTGCATTCGGTTTGAGGGTGCGCAGGTGCGCCGCCAGCGTCAGCAGTGGATGTTGGCCGCTGCCGCCGCCCGGATATTCCGGATAGGTGGCGAACTGGCTCAGCTCTGGACACTGTTGCCGCACATGGTCTGATTCCAATTCAGGAATAAAGAGGCTGCATTCGCCGTCATCGGTGAGGATGGCCGCCACAGGACGCTCGGTGGCCGCAAAGAAAAAGCCGGTCAGGTAAGCCACGCGCGTGGGGCCGAAGACACAGATCAGGTCGTAGCTGTGCTGTTGCAGGGCTCCGGCCAACTTTTCCCGGCGGGCGCGGTACTCGGCAGGCTGAATTTCAAGGCGTGAAGGAGCCGTCATGAGGGGAGGGATTCCAGGGGAGCAGGTTCGAGCACCGGGCTGGCAACCAGCATCAGGTCGTGGGCGGCGCGGCGGGCAATAGCGCGAATCTGCTGACTCAGTTCCGGAACCCGCTCTTTGGTCAGCCGCCCGGAAGGCCCAGCGATGCCAAGAGCGGCGATGACCTTGCCCGCGCCGTTGCTCAGTGGGGCCGACAGGCAGCGCACGCCCAGCTCACGCTCCTCGTTGTCCTCGGCATAGCCCTGCTCGCGCACCGTCTGGAGTTCGGCTTGCAGCCGCTCCCAGCTGACCAACGTATGAGGCGTGCGGGGAATCAATCCCACCTTGTCCACGATGCGTTTGACGGTGCTGGGCGGCAGGTCGGCCAGAAACAGCTTGCCCACGTCGGAGCAGGTCAGCGGCGTGATGCTGCCGGGGGTGGTAAACATTCGCATCATGGTCAGGGGCTCCAGCTGGCTCAGGTACATGGCGGTCGTGCCGTACAGCTCGGCCAGGTGTGCAGTTTCACCCGTGCAGTCCACCAATTCCTGCAGATAAGGCCGCACCCGGCGCACCAGGTCGTAGCGCAGGTACAGAGACCGTGAAATTTCGACGATCTCGGGGCCGATGTCGTAGCGTTTGCTGAGCGCGTCCTGATGGACATATCCTTTGGCCGACAACGTCTGCAAAATCCGGTGAATGGTGCTGGGGGCCAGCTGCATCTGTTGAGACAGCTCGGCAATGCTCAGGGGACGGTGTGCGGCAACGATGGTTCCCACAATGTCGAGGGCACGCTCAACGCTCTGAACATTTTCGCTCATGTGGTCGCACGTCGTTGGGGATCAAACATCAGGAGGCTGCGGGGTGAATGCATCTGACCATAAAGGTAATCCACAAAGGCCGCCCGGTCTCCAGGTAAGGTGCGTTCCCTGACCTCCCGCACGGCCTCGTCACCGAACCAATAGCTGGCGATAAAGGGGCCACGGAACGGATAACTGGCGAAGCGCACGCGTCCTTCGATCCAGGGCCGCTGACCGTAGCTGTGCTGTTCCAAATATTCGATCACGCGGGCTTCGGGCCAGCCCTCTCCCATTTGATACCAGGCGGCGCTGGTGGCGGTAGCGCTGCGCACCCGCCGCAAGGCCCGGTGAAGCAGGTCGCCCTCATCCTCGATCCAGTCGATCAGGTGGACGCCCTGATCCCCGATGCCTTCCTGCACGCAGCCTGTGACGGCATTGGTGGTGCACAGCAACACGTCGGCGGTGCTTTTGCCCTGTGTGGCCCAGTCGTGGGTCAGCAGCAATTGGGTCGAATGACCAGGAAACACCTCATGGGCCACCAGATGCTTGAGGGCGCTGCGGGTAAAGCTGAGATCGACATTCAAGTCCATCTGGCCTTCGTTGAAGTTGCAGCGGGCCGTGAAAGGAACGCCGCGCAGGGTGTTGAGCTGCATCTGGTAATCGCCGGTGGCGTAGATCAGACGGTCGGTGCGGGCCTGCGCGTCGTCCATCAGCCGCTTGAATTCGGCTTCCAAGCGCTCGGCTGGAATGGCCTGTTCCTGTTCCCAGCGGGCCACCCGCTCTGCCACCGTTCCCTGACGGTATCCGGCGTCCATCAGCACCCGGTCTACATCCAGTTTCATGCTCTCGATCTGCTCGGTGTCTACCGCCTGTGCCGGAACGCCCACCAGTCCTTCCAGTTTTTCCTTGAAACTCAGTTCCTCGCCTTCAAACAGGCGGGCAGCGGTTCGCAACGAACGGAACATATCGTCCAGAAAAACCCGCCTTGGCCCCGCCTCTAGACCCGACGCCGCCTGCTCCAACGAGCTGAGTTCGTGCTGCACGGCGTCCCAGTCTTCCAAGGGCGCAGCGGGCACCAATGCGTCACCCAGGTAGATCGGCACCAAGCCTTCACTGTCCAGCACGCCGTGGCCCCGCGAGAGGCGGCGTTCCAGATGATCCATTCCTATGGTCAGAGCGGTAAGGCGACGTCCAAGTTCATGATCTTGCGGCGTACTGGTAGTCATTTGTTTTCTCCTTGACCTTCATCCTAAACAGAAATTCCACGATGTGGAACCTATATCTAGACAACTTATTCTGTCTGATGGAACAAAATTCAGATTTGTGCTTGACATTTCTCTGTCACGACCTTCACACTCACAGCTAAGCAAACAACGCTTGCAGGTAAGAAATGGCCGTGAAAACGCTCTGTGTCCCCTATTCAGGAGGTTCCCATGAAGTTTAGCCCGATCAGCCAGCATTCCGCATCGCGAAAAGGTCGTCTTCTGCTGGCCCTGACCAGCGTTCTGCTCTGCGGAACCGCTCTGGCCCAGGAACGCGGCGGAACCCTCACCGTCGGACTCAGCTACGACATCGACACATTGAATGTCTACTCCACGGGTTATCTGGGTGACGTTCAGGCCACCGTGGTCGAGGGTCTCTTGGCCCCAGACAAGAACGCCAATTACGTGCCTGTGCTGGCGACTACCGTACCGACCATCAAAAACGGAGGCGTCAAGGTCAGCGCCGACGGCAAGCAGATGAGCATCACCTACAAGCTGCGCCGCAACGTGAAATGGTCGGATGGAGCGCCCTTTACCAGCGCAGACGTGAAATTTACTTGGGAGGCCATCAAAAATCCCAAGTTCATTGCAGAATCCAAAGACGGCAGTGAGGATGTCAGCTCAATCGATACCCCTGATCCTTATACTGCCGTGGTCAACTACAAACGGGTTGCGCCGGATTACGCCAGTACGCTGTTTACCTTCGGCATCTTTCCCAAGCACGCGCTCGAAGGCAAAGACCTAAACACCGACGTTTACAACGAAAAACCGCTGGGCACTGGGCCTTTCAGGGTTAAGGAATTCCGGCGCGGCCAATATGTCATCGTGGAGCGCAATCCCCTGTATTGGCGCAAGGACAGCAAGGGCGTGCAGCTGCCTTACCTCGACCAGATCGTGTTCAAGATCATTCCGGACGCCAATACGCTGGTGACCCAGTTGAAATCCGGTGAAATCCAGATGACGCCCAGCGTGCCGTATGCACAGGTGACGCAGCTGGACGCCCTCCCCAACATGAATATCGTCAAGAACAACATCTTGAGCTGGCAGCACCTGGATTTTAACTTCAAGGGGCCGGAAGCGTTGCGTGATCTGGAGGTGCGTCAGGCCTTTGCCTACGCCATCAACAAGAGCGCCATTTCCAAAGCGCTGGGAGGCTTTCCGAAGCCCATCGACACGGTGGTGGTTCCTGTCTTCTCGGCCAGCAACAGGAACGTGGTCAAGTATCCCTACAACCCTGCCAAGGCCAAGGCCCTGCTGGACGCCGCCGGATACAAGCCCGGCCCAGACGGTATCCGGGTTAAGAACGGCCAGCGCATGAGTTACAAGATTCTGGTTCAGGCCGGACGCGCCAACGATGAAATTGCCCAGCAGGTCATCATCAGCAGCCTGAAAGCTGTGGGCATCGAGCTTCAGCCCGACAACAAAACAGGCGTTGCCTTCCGCGAAGCCCGCTACAAGGGCAGCTACGACGTGTTTTACAGCGGCTGGATCACCAGCGCCGACCCGGTATACAGCGTCTTCTTCAAGACGGGCGGCGTCAACAATGGTCAGGGCTTCAGCAACCCCAGGATCGACGCCTTCCTGGACCGTGCCGAGAACACGCTCGACCCTACCGTCCAGAAATCGGCCCTGATGGACTTTCAGGCCGAGTTGATGAAGGTGCTGCCCACCATTCCGATCACCACCAACCTGTCGGTCGTCGCGGTGACCAGCAAACTGGGGAATTTCGTGCCCAACCCGACCAACATGACAAACTTCGTCAATACCAGCAGTTGGTATCTGAAGAAGTAAGCGCCCTTTTGTAGGCAGAGTCCATACACGCTGGGCTCTGCCTCTCGCAAGCGAGGTCCTGCCGAACGTGACCCTGAATTATCTGCTGAAACGTATGCTGGGAACCATCCCGCTGCTTCTAGGCGTGTCGCTGGTGTTGTTCGGGGTCCTGCACCTGGCCCCCGGAACGCCCATGGATGTCTACGCCGACAATCCGAGCGTGTCTCAAGAAGCCCTTGACCAGATGAAGGTAGCGCTGGGCCTAGATCAGCCGCTGCCCGTGCAGTACACCAAATGGGTCACTGCTTTCTTTACTGGTGAGTGGGGCTATTCCATCCGCACAGCCCGGCCCGTCGTCACCGAAATTTCGGAACGGCTGTGGCCGACCATTGTACTGGGCGGCTCCAGCTTCTTTCTGGCCCTACTGGTGGCCGTGCCGCTCGGGGTTCTCAGCGCTGTGCGCCGCTACAGCGCCACGGACTACAGCATCACGTTCATGTCTTTTCTGGGTATCAGCATGCCCGTGTTCTGGCTGGCCCTCATGCTGCAGCTCCTGTTTGCCGTGCAGTGGCGGATCTTGCCTTCCGCCGGAATGCAGACCATTGGAGAAAACTCCCTGGTGGATCTGCTGCGGCATCTGGCCCTGCCCGCCTTGATTCTGGCCTTTGCCAATGTGGCGGGATGGAGCCGGTATATGCGCTCCAGCATGGTAGAAGTGCTGAGTCAGGACTACGTGCGGACGGCCAGAGCCAAGGGGCTGCCCCACAACAAGGTGGTTTACCGCCACGCCCTGCGCAATGCCCTAATTCCGGTCATTACGGTGGTGGCCCTCGACTTTGCGGGCATCCTTTCGGGCGCAGTCATTACTGAAACGATTTTCGCGTGGCCCGGCATCGGGCGGCTCTTTATCGAGAGCATGAATGGGCGCGATTATCCCGTGCTGCTGGCCCTGATGATGCTGGGTTCCTTTGCCTTGGTAATCACCAACGTGCTGGCCGATCTTGCCTACGCCGCCGCCGATCCCAGGATCCGTTATGACTGAACTGAGTTCTCCCGCCCCGGTTCGGTTGATTCGCACCGAATCTCCCTGGCGACGCTTCTTGCGTACCTTCGTCAAGCACCGTCTGGCCCTGATCGGCCTCGGGGTGCTGCTGCTGATGGGTCTGGCAGCCCTGCTGGCCCCACAACTCACGCCCTATACCTTCGATGGACAGGATCTGGACATCATCGGCACGCCCCAGCCCCCCAGCCGGGCGCACCCGATGGGCACCGATGAACTGGGCCGCGACGCCCTGACGCGGGTGCTGTATGGAGCGCGGATTTCTCTGTCGGTGGGCATCAGCAGCGCGTTGATCGCCACGGTGCTGGGCACGCTGATCGGCGCATTGGCGGGCTACTACCGGGGCTGGCTTGATACCCTCCTGATGCGCTTTACCGATGTCGTGTTGTCGATTCCTCTGCTGCCGCTGGTGATTCTGGTCAGCGGAATGATCCGTCCCAGCGTCACGTTGCTGATCTGCATCATCGGCGCACTGGGCTGGATGGGCACGGCCCGGTTGGTGCGCGGCCAATTCCTGAGTCTGCGCGAGCGGGAATATGTGGAAGCCAGCCGCGCCCTAGGGGGCAGTCACGGGCGGATCATGTTCCGGCACATTCTGCCCAACGCGATTGGCCCGGTCGTGGTGTCCACCACCCTAGCCGTCGGCAGCGCCATCATGCTCGAAAGTGCCCTGAGCTTTCTGGGCCTCGGCGTTCAGCCGCCCACACCCACCTGGGGCAACCTGCTGAATTCGGCCAGCCAGTGGCTTCAGGGGGCGCCGTGGTTGGCGGTCTTTCCGGGGCTGATGATCTTGTTTACCGTGCTGGCTGTCAACTTTCTGGGCGATGGTCTGCGCGACGCCCTCGATCCCCGCAACTGAGCCGATCCAACAAAATCGGGCCAATCCAATACTGGGCCAGTCCTTCACACTCTCTCCTTTCTCTTTGACCTTAAGGAAACAACCATGAAGATAACCATTATTGGGGCCGGTGCCATCGGCGGCCTCGCGGGGGCCTACATGTCTAAGATGGGCCATGACGTGACCCTGACGGATCGCTGGGCTGAACATATCGACGCTCTCAAGGTCGGTGGCCTGCGGGTAGACGGGGTTCGGGGCGAGCTGCACTTTGAAGTGAAGGCCCTGCACCCACACGAACTGACTGGCCCGCTGGACTGCGTGATGATCGCCACCAAATCGCAGCACAGCCTGGACGCACTCGAAAGCGTCCTGCCGCTGTTTGGGCCGGAAACCTTTGTGGTGTCCTATCAGAACGGCTTCAATGAGCCTGACCTGATTGCGCGGCTGCAGCAGGCGGGGCTGGGCGGCGCAGAGCGCGTGATGGGCAGTATTCCCAATTACGGCGGCGCGTTGGTTGATCCCGGCCATATTGAATTTGTGCACGAAGGCCCCATCCAGCTGGGCGAAATGACCGGCGAGCGTACCCCGCGCCTGCTGGAACTGGCCCGCTGCCTGGGGGCGCTGACCGAGGTGCAACTGTCCGACAACATCTGGGGGCAGATTTGGGCCAAGGAGGTGTACAGCGCCCAGGTGGTGTTCAGCGCGCTGGTCAACGCGCCCGTCACCGAGAGCCTGGGACAAGAACGCTACGCCCGTGTGGCGGGCGCGGTAGTGCGCGAGGCCCTCGAAATTGCCGAGGCCAACGGTATTCAAGTCGAAGCCTTCGATTTTTTCGATCCGGCCAATTACAAACCCACCACTCCCAGCGAAACGCAGAAGCTGCTGGACAACATTCAGCACGCCGTCTGGCTCCTGAAAAAAGACCAGAAACCGCAGGCGCATAGCTTCAAGAAAAAGGGCAGCGGCATCTGGTGGGACATCGTGTACCGCAACCGCCCCAGCGAGGTGCGCTCCAGCAACGGCAAGCTGATTGCCTTTGGTGAGCGGGTCGGGGCCGACACCCGGCTCAACGCCCGACTGTGCGAAATGATTTACGAAATCGAGGACGGTCAGCGCGAGCTGGGCTTTCACAACTACGACGAACTGGAGACCTACGTGAACAGCATCGGGAAGGCCCTACCATGATTTCTTCCGCAACTCCAGCCAAGAAACTCGGCGTCGGCGTGATCGGCGCCCATGCCTGGGCAGAATCGGCCCACCTGCCGGGCTACGCCGCCTATGACCGCGTCGATTTGGTCGCCATTTGTGACAGCGTGCCGGAACGTGCCCACCGACTGGCCCAGATGTTCGGGGCGCGGCGGGTGTACACCGACTACCGAGAGATGCTGCAGGACCCGGATATCGAGATGGTAGATGTCTGCACGCCCACCGATACGCATCTGCCCCTCAGTCTGGCCGCCATCGCCGCAGGCAAACACGTTCTGAGCGAAAAACCGCTGGCCCACGACGCCGCTGATGCCTTCATGGCCGCCCGCAAGGCCCGTGAGGCAGGCGTCCGCACCAAGCTGGGCTTCACCTTCCGCTACTCCCCGGCCATCCGGCAGGTGCAGCGCTGGATTCAGGACGGCACCCTGGGCGAGATTTTTCATGTGCACGGCCTGGAACAGAACAGCCAGTTTCTGGACCCCCAGTTTCCGCTGCGGCAGGTCACGGTGGGCGCGGATTTCGGCACGCTGATTCCCTCCTCGGTGGTCGGGTACGGCTCGCATCTGCTCGACCTGGTGCGCTGGTGCGTGGGTGAATACAGCAGCGTGATCGGCAGCATGAAAAACTTCGTGCCCGAGCGGGTGGTTCGCGGCTACGGCGAGGGCCTGCAGCGCATTCAGGTCGAGGACGGAACTGTCGCTCTGGCTGAATTTGCCAGCGGAGCGCAGGGAATCTTGCAGACCAGTTACATTGCCATCGGCAATTACCCCGGCGTGGAACTGCGGGTCTACGGCAGTAAGGGGGCGGCAGTGGCCCGTCTGGTCGAGGAGAACGGTGTGGCCGAAACGCTACGCTTCGCCACGCCCGATCAGGTGGAATTCCGCGACGTACCGCTGCCAGACAGCGCCTATCCTCCTGGCACGACTCTCCATACGCCGTGGCCCGAGCTGTATTACCGCAACCTGGTTCGCCATTTTGTCGATGAGATTCTGGACGGCACGCCCGAGGAATGTACCTTCTACGACGGGGCCAAGAGTCAGGAAGTCGTGAATGCCATCGTCCAGTCGAATACCGAGCGCCGCTGGATCGATCTGCCCCTGTACCCCGAAGAGACGCGTTCACAAGAAGCACAGGCGGCTGAACACGGCACGCCTGCCCGATGAGCCAGACTGTGAGCGGGATAGCAGCGCTGGTCGAGGCGTATCTGGAACTGCACGCCCAGTTTCGCCCCGTGGACCTGACCTTTATGGGACTGCCCGGCCACGATCACCGCCTGCCCCCGGCTGGCCCGCAAGTGGCGCAGCAAGAAAGTGAGGGCTTGGAGCGGTTACGTTCCGCTTTGGACGCTGCTGCCCCGCCTCAGCACGCAGGCGAGCAGTTGGACGCCCGACTGCTGGACGCACAATTGGCCCACGCCGCCGCTGAACTGAACCGGGCTCCACGGCTGCTGAATCCCGCGTGGTACACGGGCGAGGCGGCATTTGGAATCATTTCTTTGCTGCTGCCTCAACCTGGAAAAACGCCGGAAGAGATTCGCACGGCCCTCACGGCCCGCCTGAGTGACATGCCACGCTTTCTGAATGAAGGATTGGCCCATTTGCATGCAGCTCAGCAGATTCCCGCCGACTGGTCGACGCGGGCCGCCACAGAAGCGACGTCTTTGGTGGAGTTCCTGAGACAAGAGTTGTGGCTTCACCCCCATACCGATTCGCGGGACGCCGCCCTCGCAGACGCGGCGGCACAGGCCGCCCAAGCCGCTGAGGCGTTTGCCCTAGAAGTGCAGGGGCCGCTGCGTGGTTCCCCCGAGGTGTCGACCGCCTGCGGAGCAGCCCATTTGGAACTGTTGATGCGGCGCGTCCACGGGCTGCCTTTTGGGCCACACGAAGCTCTGGCCCAGGCTGAGGCCGCGTTTGCGCACCTTACGGCAGAGTTGGAGCAGGACGCCCTCTCTTTCGGCACCGACTGGCAGAGCGTTCTGGCGAGCCTGGACGCCGTTCGACCCGACCCAGCCGAATTGGCCGACATCTACCGGCATTGGCACCAACGCGCGCTTCAGGCAGCGGAAGACGCGGAGTTGGTCACGGCAGCCAGCGGTTACGGGCTGGACTTCCGGCCGATGCCCGACTGGGCGCGGCAGGTGTCGCGCGACCTGTATTTCCTGTTTTACCGCTCGCCTGCCGCGGCCCGTGCGGGGACTGGCAGCGTGTATTGGATCGTCGAGGACGGCACGCCGCCCAACGTCAGCTTTATCAAGCTGGTGCATGCTGTTCACCACGGTTCGGTGGGCCACCACACCCAGAATGCGCGGGCGCGGCAGTCGCCGTCTCAGCTGGCCCGCCTAGGCGGTACGGACGGGGCACTGGGCCTCACCTTTTTGAGTTCGGGCACGGCTGTAGAAGGGTGGGCCTGTTACGCCGAAGACCTGCTGCTGGAAACCGGCGGCTTTTACACGCCCGAAGAAAGGTTGCTGCTCAAGACCTTCGAGCGGCGCAATGCGGCCTGCTGTATCGCCGACATCAAGCTGCATCTGGGCCAGTGGACTTTAGAGCAGATGCGGGCCTTTTACCGCGACGAGGTGGGCTTTCCCGAAGCGCGGGTCTGGGGCGAAAGCACCCGCAACAGCATGTTGCCCGCCACCCGCCTGATGTACTGGTTGGGCATCCAACAGATTCGCCGTCTCCGCGCCGCTTCTCCGCTGCCTCCCCGTGAATTTCACGATCAATTGCTGGCCCACGGCCACGCGCCCCTTCACTGGCTGGACATTCCGCAAGCGGCCGACCCCCACTCCAACCCACTGCCAGACACTTCAGGAGCCTCATGACCTTCAGCACCGATGAACGCCGCGACCTGCGGCAACGTTATCTTCAAGTCGATACAGCCAACGTGGCCGATGTCCTGGATCAACTCGGACACACCGACTACGGCCTAAGCTCCGAATTCTGGCCTATTCGTGAGCGCCTAGAAAAGATGGGCGGC
Source organism: Deinococcus sp. Arct2-2 (assembly GCF_004801315.1). GTDB lineage: Bacteria > Deinococcota > Deinococci > Deinococcales > Deinococcaceae > Deinococcus. The sequence continues at coordinate 14,747 of NZ_SSNW01000047.1, read as the reverse complement.
TGGGCCTACACCATTCGCGGCCAGATGACCCCCTATCCGGGTACGGGTGATCCCCAGAAAATGGAAGCGGTCAGCGGCATCGGTCCCGATGAACTGAGCGTCTGGAGCGGCGGCGGCGCCACAGGCATCTGCTTTTTTGGCGAGTTGATTGCGCGGGGCATGCAGCACCGGGGCAGCGTGGGCGCGTTGGTCGACGGCGGCATCCGTGACATCGAGTGGCTGGCCCGCATGAATTACCCGGTCTTTGCCCGCTACCGCACGCCTGTTCAGTCGATCGGCCGCTGGCAGGTCAACGCCTGGCAAATTCCGGTGTATTTGCCAGGGGCCACCAGCGAGCGTGTGAAGGTGCGTCCCGGCGACTTTGTGCTGGCCGACTTCGATGGAGCCATGGTCATTCCGGCAGAATTGGTGCTGGAGGTGCTGGAGCAGGCCGAGGCCCTCACTGTCCAGGAACAGCGCATCCGCAAAGACCTGGATCAGGGGGCGACCCTGCCGGAAGTGCTTGCCAGGTACGGGCACGTATGAATCTTTTTCCAGATTCGACCCCCGCCCTGGTCACAGCGGCCAGCAGCGGCCTTGGCTACGCCACGGCGCTGGAACTGGCACGCGAAGGAGCGCGTGTGGCGCTGTGTTCGCGTGATCTGGAGCGGGCACAGGCCGCGGCCCGGCGCATCGAAGCCGAGACAGGACGGCCTGTGCTGGCCTTGCAGGCCGATGTGCGTGAGGCGGCGGCCTGCCGCGACGTGGTGCAGCAGGCCGCCGATGTCCTAGGTGGACTGGGTGTGCTGGTCTGCAATGCAGGCGGCCCGCCCCCCGGCGGTTTCGAGAAATTTGACGACGGCGCGTGGGAATCGGCCTTCCAGCTGACCTTGATGAGCACCGTGCGCCTGACCCGTGCGGCGCTGCCCCATCTGCGGCAGCATGGGGGCCGGGTGCTGACCATCGTGAGTTCCAGCGTCCGGCGGCCACTGCCCAACCTGACCCTGTCCAATGTGTTCCGGCCTGCCGTGCACGGCCTGATGAAATCGCTGAGCATCGAGCTGGCTCCGCAGGTGGCCGTGAACTGCATCGCGCCGGGCCGGGTGCTGACCGAGCGCATTCAGGAACTGGATGAAGCCCGCGCTGTCCGCGAAGGCCGCTCCTGGCAGGAGGTTCGTACCCAGACCGAACAGGAAGTGCCGCTGGGCCGACTGGGTGAACCCGCCGAATTCGGCCGGGTGGCCGCCTTCCTGTGTTCTTCTGCCGCGTCCTACGTGACTGGAAGCACGCTGCTGGTAGATGGAGGAGCCGTGACCAACCTGTGACCCCTCTGTCCTCTGTCCCGTCCGGCTCAGCCTACAATGCCGAAAAACACGCCGCTCTGATGGTGGACTACTGCGTCACCGCCCAACCCGGAGACCGGGTGCTGGTCGCGTCCAGTACGCTGGCCCTGCCCCTGGTCGAAGCCATCCACCGCACACTGCTGATGCGCGGTGCCCAGCCTGTGCTGCGGCTGGACTATCCCAGTCAACAGGAGGATTTTCTGTGCCTGGCCTCAGATGAAGTGCTAGATACCCTGCATGCCGCCGACCTGGCCGATATAGAGAGTGTGCAGGCCAGCATCCGGATCCTGACGCCGCAACACCCCTCCGGTGCTTCTGACCCCGCCCGGCAAGCCCGGTATACCCGCACCCTCGGCCCGGTGGCCTCGGCCCGTGCCCAGCGGCGCTGGACGCTCACCCTCTTTCCCACGGCACAGGGGGCAGAGCTGGCGGGGCTTTCTCAGGCCGATTACGAGGCGTTCGTCGCCAGTGCGCTGTTTTTGGATCGCCCTGACCCGGTGGCGGCGTGGGGCGAAATTCGTTCCCGGCAAGCCCGCCTGATCGAGCGCCTGAGCCGTGCGGACGAGGTGCGGATTCTGGCCCCGGAAACGGATCTGCGAATGAGCGTAAAGGGCCGGGGATGGGTCAACAGCGACGGCAAACGCAACATGCCCAGCGGCGAGGTGTTCACCGGGCCGCTGGAGGACAGCGTGGAGGGCCACATCCTGTACGATCTGCCCACCACCTTTCAGGGCCGCCGGGTCAGCGGCATTCGCCTGCGCTTCGAGCAGGGCAAGGTCGTGGAAGCCCGCGCAGAGGAGGGAGACGACGCCCTACAAGCGGCGCTGGGCACCGACGACGGCGCACGTTTCGTGGGCGAACTGGGCATCGGCACCAACAACGGCATCCAGTGGCCCAGCATGAACATTCTGTTCGATGAAAAAATTGGCGGCACGGTGCATCTGGCCCTGGGGAAAAGCTATCCGGAAACTGGGGGCATCAACCATTCCGCCCTGCACTGGGACATGATACGCGACCTGCGCCCCGGTGGGCAGATTCTGCTGGATGGTGAGGTGTTCCAGCAGGACGGCATTTTTGCTAGAGAATCTGACTGAGTTCCGCGATATGCCTCGTACAGCGTTCAATATCTGAATTTGTTAGCGAGGGCACTAAATTCCGGGGGCAGCGGTCGCCAGCGGAGCTGGTGGACGGAACGCAGGATGCCACTCGCGAAACAGGTTTTCGAGTTCGTCATTCAGTACGCGTGTCCTGACCTGAAGCAGCAAATGCGCGCCCTTGGGCGTCCAGGCCATGGACTGCTTTTTGACTATCCGCTTCGAGATCACCTGATTCGGTTGTGTTGCCTTAACTGGCGTCACGGCGGGCTGAGGGCAGGGGTGGCCTGAATCTCAGGCCACCCCTGCCGCGACGGTTGACTACGTCTGGAACGCTTGTCTCTGAGTGCTTCGTCTGTGAGCTGCGGAGACGCTCGTTCGGGTGTGATGGTGGAAATTCAAGGTTCGGGCGTGTAGGCTCAGAAATTCCTGCGCTCGTTTCCGCCGCCTGAATCCAAGTTGCTGCCGTTCCTGACATCGTGGAGAACGGTGAGAGTGCTCAATGATGGTGTTGCAGCGTGCCGGAGAGATCATCTGCTGGTGGTCGACGCCCTTCAGACTGGGGGGTTCCCGGATTGCGGCCCCGTCACTCCCCAGTTGATCGGTATGAATGACCTCTGGAACCTCATCTTCACCCAGGAGTCTGATCAGGAAGGTCCTTGCGGCGTCGGTGTCGCGGTGCCGCTGAAGCAGGGTACCCTGCACGAAACCGTGCTCGTCCACCGCCCGCCAGAACCAATGCCGGACGCCATCGACGCTCGTACAGACCTCAATCAGATGCCACCGAGAACCCCGCCGGGGTTCTCGGTGGCGCAATCCTTCCGCGAACAGTGAACCGAACTTGATATACCACTCGCGGAGGGTCTCATGGCTGACCTGTTGGGCCGCGCTGGTGCAGCAATTCTTGAACGTCACGGTCACTCAGGGGAAAGCGATGGTAGAGCCAAACCGAGTGCTGGATGGGTTGTTATCGGGAATCGGTGGCGGTACGGTTTTGGGTCGGTCACAGACGGTCAGCCTACCCCGACCCAGTTAAGGCAACATAACCCCCGCTGAAGCGGTTCGGGCTCTACGCTGCGCAGATTGAAACCGAGACCAGCAGTCTTCCCGGACGCATTCAGGATGCGGAGGCCGTGCTGGCGCAGTTTGACCTCACGCGTGCCTCGGCCCTGTTGACCTGGATCATTGCCTGCAAGCGGATGCCGGACGGATGATGGCCAGAAGAGATGTGGGTTCCAGCTGTGGATTGGACGTGCTAAATGACACCAGACGGGCACCTGCAGGTGCAAGACTTCTCCCGAGAGCGGCATGAGCAAGCTCATCTGCTGTCCTGGGAGTCCTCAAGCGAGGCGCAGGGCAACTGAACAGCGGACGCTTCAGCGTGACCCGGCTGTGGTGAATCGAGCGGAGGGCTGGCGTGCCTCAACTAAGCGAAGCGATACGCTGTGTCCATCCAGCTCGTGCCTCAGCGGACAGAGAACTTCTTGCATGCCCAAAGACAAAATCCCCACCTACCACCAAACCCATCCACGTGACCTCGCCACCATTGACGCCCTGAAGCTGGAAGGCCTGCAACCTGCTGATGGTCAACCCGTGGCCGCTTTGTTCAACCTGCGCACGGGCGACCGCGAACACCTCTGCGGCCTCTACCGTTGTACAGACCTCGTATAAATACCATTGAGAACCCCGCCGGGGTTCTCGGTGACGCAGTTCATCGGCGAATAGGGAACTGAATTTGATGCACCACTCGCGGAGTGTCTCGTGACTGACTTGGATGCCGCGCTGGTAGAGCAACTCTTGAACATCTCGGTAGCTGAGGGGAAAACGGTGGTACCGCCAGATGGCGTGCTGGATGATGGTCATGGGGAACCGGTGGCGATATGGTTTCGGCTCGATCACGGCAGGTCAGCCTAGCCCAGACCGATTAAGGCAACACAACCTCTCAAAGGGCTAATTCAGATACGAACCCGCAGCCACCGCAAACGCGGGGATATCCCCCGTCTGTATCCTTCTTGACACTGAAGAGCCCACTCTCCAGCGCTTCAATTTTGTATGGGAAGGAGTTTTACTCACTGTTATTGCTCTCTTCGACAGCATGTGCTGCCTGGGTTCTATCGAAGTGAATGTGTACTGACTCTGCAGCGAACGCGAGACCATCTGTTGTCCGGGTTGTCTCGGGCAAGGCAGAGGGTGGCCAACTACCGGGTGCTTCAGCATTGCCAATCCGCCATGTCCCCAGCCCCCAACTGCCCCCTCTCACCTGAGCGATACTGTGTACCCGCCTGAGCCCGCGCCCCAGCCAGCGGGAGAGCGCTTGCATGCCCAAAGAAAAAGTTCCGATCTACCAACAAGTCCATCCCCCAGACTTCGCCACCATCGAAGCCTTGAGACTTGGAGGCCGGCAACCCGCTGATGGCCAACCCGTCGCGGCCCTGTTCAACCTGCGGAGCGGTGACTGCGAACACCTCTGCGGCCTCTACTGCCGAGCAGACGCGGTGCCGCTGCAGGCCAAAGACCCTGCCTGATGTCCAGAAATGCCCCGCCCGCCTGGTGGCCCAACCGGTTGGGGAGGCATCACACGTCAATGCAACGGATCTTCAGCGGGTCGGGATCGAGGTCAGTATTGCCGGCAGCGCGCAGGCGTTCCGGAAGGGCGTCATAAATTTTGGGAAAGTGACGTCCCAGACCTGTCCCGAGTGCGGCGTGTTGGTGCAGATCAAAGAGGGCGGCTTTACCCGCTACCGCTATCACACCGGGCACGCCTACAGCGGCGACACGCTGCTGGTCAGCGTCACCGAAGCCATCGAGGATAAATTGTGGATCAGCATGCGGGCCTTAGAGGAGGCCAGCATGCTGCTGGAGCACACTGCAGAGGAACTGGCCGCGAACGGGCAAACCGAACTGGCAGGAGAGTATCTTCGGAAGGCCAAAACTATGGAAGACCGCACCACACTGATTTTTCAGACCATCATTGACAATCAACCCCTGAGCGACGAACACCTCAGGCATCAGAGCGAGTCTAGCGAAAGGCTCTAAAGCGCCCCGGGGCTCAGGAGTGCCGCGATCTGCTCCGCAGGCTGGGGCCGGGCAAACAGATACCCTTGACCGACTGTGACGCCCAGTTCCAGCAGTTGAGCGCGCTGGGCTTCGGTCTCGATGCCCTCGGCCACCACCGTCAGGCCCAGGGTCTGGCCCACCACCGCAATGGTTCGGATGAGTTCCTGGTTCTGATCAAGGGTGGCCACGAACGAGCGGTCGATTTTGAGCATCCGCAGCGGAAAGCGGTGCAGGCTGCTCAGGGAGGAGGCCCCGATCCCGAAGTCGTCCACGACCAGTTCGATTCCCGCCGCCCGCAGGAGTTTGAGGGTGGTGGCATCGGTGTCCGCCGTCTGCATCATCACCCGTTCGGTAATCTCCAAGAGGACTTGCCAGGGGGCGGGCAAGGGTGTGCTGCTCAGCTGGGACGCTACGGCGGCGACCTCGCTCAGGTGGGCCGCCGACACATTGACGTTCAGCCATAAGGCCGGGCAGTGCTCCAGATCGACCGCCCAGTGCTGAAGTTGCCGCTCCGCGGTTTGAATCACCCAACTGTCCAGACCTTCCATTAACCCCAGTTCCTCGGCCAAAGGCACGAAGGCCCCAGCGGCCAAGAGGCCCCGCTGGGGATGCTGCCAGCGCAGCAGGGCTTCGAGCCCCAGCAGTTGACCGTCCTTGACGGCCACGATGGGCTGGTAATACACCTCCAGTTCGTCCCGTTCCAGGGCGTGCCGCAGGTAGCCTTCGAGTTCGAGGCGGCCCCGAAACTCGTCGCGCATGGACGGCTCAAACAGGCGGGTGCCGGAAGGGCCACCCCGTTTGGCTTGATAGAGGGCCAGATCCACGTCGCGCAGGATGTCTTCCGGGGTGTGGTACTCGGCGGTGACCAGCAACACCCCGCTGCCGAGCTGAAGGAACAGCTCTTGACCTTCCACCACACAGGGCACTTGCAAGGCCGCCTCCAGGCGGGTGACCACCCGGGACACCAGGGTCGGATCGGCGACGCTGTGCAGCAGCACGGCGAATTCATCGCCGCCCAAGCGGGCCACATGATCGGTGGGACGGATCACGGCATGCAATCGCCGGGCGAGTTCTTGCAGCACTTGATCGCCCGCCGGGTGTCCCAAACTGTCATTGATGCGTTTGAAGCGGTCGATATCACAAAACAAGACCGCGAACGCTTTGCCTTGCTCATGCAGCTCTTTGAGTGCCAAGGTCAAACATTCCTCAAAGGCGGCCCGGTTGGGCAGGCCGGTCAGGGCGTCATGCTGCGCTTGATGCCGGAACTGCGCGCTCAGCAGGCGGAAATGTTGGGTGCCCTCGCGCACTTGTTCTTCGAGAGTCACGTTCAGGGCGTTCAGGGCCGCTTGAGCCTCCATCAGCGGGGTCACGTTCATCAGCGTCAACAGGTAGGTCGGCTGATCGTGGGCGACGCCCGGTAGGGTAAGCAGCTGCACCTGCACCTCTAAACGCGCATCACTCTGGTGCAGGATGCTGAAGCGCTCGGAGGCCGTTGTTCCCGTGGACGGCAAGGTGTCGAGCAAGTGGCTGAACTCCGCCCGCTGCTCAGTTTCAATGAATTGCAAGAAGCGCCGCGTCACCAGCTGCGTTCTGGGGAAGCCTAGCAGCGCTTCTCCCGACTCATTGACGTTGAGAATCTGCCCCTGCCCATCCAGGGTGAAGTACGCCGTGGGGGCGTGTTCATAGAGGGTGTGGTAGAGCCGGTGCTCGCGTTCCAGCTCAACGACCGTAAGCTGGAGTTCTTCGTTCTGGGCATCCAGTTCCGTGTGGTAGACCTGAAGTTCATGCACCAGGGCAGCGGCGTGCCAGCCATCCCAAAGGTGGAGGGAGGGTGTGGAACGCACGTGGTGTTCGGCTTTTCCCCGCAGGTGATGTTGCTCGAACAACGATTCTGGATCGGTCATGGAACCTCTGGAGTGGGGCCGGGCCTGGGTAGGACGGGAACATCTCTGGCTTTAGGCCGACCGGAAAGACCATGCGTTGAGGGAACTGTCACCGATGGTACTGAACTGTCCAGCTCGCGGGATGTGAATGCAGCCAAGAGCGTCCAGAGGAATGCGGAGGCGACATTCAGCACGGCGAGAGCTGGCCGGGATTGTTCCGCACGGTGCGGGGTGACTCAGGCCAGCCGACACCAGAGAGGTGAGGCCGCTTGAACTGGCCCCACGATCGGCGGATCAAAACCTGTGCTGATCCTGAAACGCGAGTGCGCAGTTGAATCCAGTCCAGAAACACCCCGCTTCAGTCAGGCTCTTGTTTTACTCTCAGCCTATGCACCCGCGTGATCTGACCCCTGTCGAACTCGCTGACCTGTTGGACGCTGCCCACCGTCAAGACCGAGGGCTTAGTCGCGAAGGGCCTGATCTGGAGCTGCGCGGCGAGCTGGCCGACTTCCTCGGCTGCCATCCCGACGTGCAGGCTGAAGCCTGGGCGGCGTGGCAGGAATTGATGACTGAGGGCGGTGACATTGAGGAAGACGAGGCCGAATACTGGCTGGACGTGGAATTTGTGGAGCCCTGCCCGCAATGAAGTGGACATTCGCCATCCGCGCCCAGCCTGGAGCGGCCCTCTGGTGCTTGCACTGTGAATTCGTGCGGCCTGTTGGAACCCGCTGTACCTGTGGCGCGGCGTCTTGGTCGAGCTGGCCCATGCAACTGGCCCCCTACATCGGGGTTCATGTCCCGCAATACTCTCCCCTCTTTATGATCGGCCATCAGGTGGCTGCATGGCCCATGCGTCCGCCCTTCCGGTGGGGGTTGCCTGAAGAGACCGACGATTGACCAGCAACACCTCTTCGCTGTGTTGATCTGTCCGACTCAGCGCTTCCAATGGAGCGTGTCCTTTACCGCCAAAATGGCGTTGACTTTTAGTCTCGCTCAACTAGACTGAATCCATGGAAAATCTATTTTTTGACAGCGCACTTAAAACTTATGGCCCCTTTCTCTATTCCGCTGGGTGGCTCCTTGTTACATTGCTGCTTATTTCAGGTGCGGGTCTGTGTCTCTTGCTCGCCCAGAAGCAACGCGAGGTTCCCGGTGGCGTGTCCTGGGTCTGGCGTACGGTGGCCATCTTTCTGGTCGGCGCGGCCCTGGGCGTCTTTATTCTGAAAGGCGTCAACCTGGCACAGGGCTTGATTACGCTGGGCGTCGTGGTTCTGTGGGGTGCGGGCCTGCTTGGCAAGACCGGGAAGCCCCGCCGAGGCCGCAGACGCTCCCGATACTCCTGAGCCCATTCAAAAGGCGCGGCGACCTGTATCGGGTCGCCGCGCCTCTTTCTTGACACGAGTCAAGATGCCCCTGAGTCCACCTCATGCCCGCAACTCCCACATTTGTAACCTAAAAACTCCCCAGTGATGTCGTGGTGCACTTGGTAGTAGTAGCTGCTCCCACACGCTGGGCAGTCAGGGCCGGACGGCTCCAAGTCAGGCTCGCGGAACTCGTCCGGGAAATCCACCTCGATCACAGCTGGCCCTGCCGTTTCAGGTCACGCTGGAGCAAGCGCAACTTCAACTGGGTCAGCGCGTGCGTGCTGGCGACTGCCGCCTCCCGCACCTCCTGCCGTTCGTCGAACTCCAGACCCAGCGCCCGGAGGAGCTGGCCGAGCCCGCGGGCCACCGCCTGCAGGTGACCCTCCAGCTCCAGATCCGGCTCACTCACGCCGCGTCCACCCGGATCAAGGCACCGATGCCTGCCTCTGCTGCCGTGCAAAAGCCAGCATCCACCGCGTCCAGCATGCCGAAGTACCGGCGCTAGTGCTCACGCTCAGCGCGGTTGTCCTGACCCTCGCGCAACGGAATCAACACCACTGGCCCTTGCAGTGGGGCGCAGGTGGAGGGCAGGCCGATCATGCGCCCCGCCTCTCATGGTTGACAGGCTGGCCGTACCAGTCGTTTAGGTGCACCACTTCCCAATGGTTCAATTCGTGGAACGCTTCTGGGAAATACGCGATCCAGCCGCCTACCGCGCCTTGCAAAGCACTCAGGCGTATATTTCCCTCCAGCAGGTTCAGCAGCTCTTTGCGCCCGTCCAGGTGGATCATCACAGCCTTCACAGTGTTTTGCCACAGCAAGTTTGAGCTGAGATTTCTTCCAGATCCTTGCAACAACAGGGGCTCTTTGGCCCTGCCTAAGCCCTTTTGGGCAGACTGAGCGAAAAGCAGGCCCCCTGCCCCGGCTCACTCTCGGCCCACACCCGCCCGCCGTGCCGCCCCACAATCCGGCGGACATTCGCCAGTCCGATACCGGTGCCCTCGAATTCGGCGGGATGATGCAGCCGCTGAAAGGCTTCAAAGAGCTTGTGGGCGTACTCGGCCTCGAATCCCACTCCATTGTCCCGAACCGTGACGAGGTATTCGCCGTCCTCTTCCTGAGCCGCCACCTGAATCAGGGCTTCCGGTTGAAACTGGGTGTACTTCACGGCATTGTCCAGCAGGTTTTGCAGGGCCAATTGCAGCAGCGCCGCGTCGCCCTGCACGACGGGCAAGGGGGCAAGTTGCCAGTCGATAACCCGGTCTGGGTGAAAAGCGGCCAATCCCCGCACCACGTCTCTGACCACCGCATTGAGATCCACCGCCTCGACTTGGAGGGGCAACCGGCTGGATTTAGACAAACTGAGAATCCCGTCCACCGTAGCCGTAAGCCGTGTGGCCGCCTGCTGAATTTGGTCGAGCAGTCGGGAGGCCCGCGGATCGCTGACCTGCAAGTGCCGGTTGAGCAACTGGGCAAAGCTCGTGATGTGCCGAATCGGTGTTCGCAGGTCGTGCGAAGCGGAGTAGGCAAAGGCTTCGAGTTCTCCGTTCACCTGTTCCAGTTCGTGGGTGCGTTCCTTCACCCGTTCCTCCAGCAGCAGCAGCGCGGCGTCAAGTTCCTGTTGCGCCTGCGTCCTCATCAACACTTCCTGCTGGGCCTGACCATACAGACTGGCGTTCTCGACGGCGGCACCCGACCGCGCGGCCACCTCAAGGGCAAACGTCAGATCAGCGGGGCCATACACCCGGTCGAGGCTGGTGCGGGCCATGCCCAACACACCAACCACCCGCCCGCGTGACCGCATCGGCACCGTGATGACGGAACGCAGTTGCAAGCGCCGAACCTCGGCTTTCCAGTCTTCAGGTTGAGGAATGACGTCATACATTTCGTCGGTGACCACGGGAACCAGCTCCGGTACGTTGGTCAAAAACACCCGGCCAGAGCCATTTTCGGCGGTGATCTCGACTGGATTTCGGGCGATAAACTGGCGCAGCAAGTCCACCATCGCCGGGTCCTGATGCACCACCGTCACGGGCACCAGCAGACCATCCGGGGTCGGCAGACTGATCACACACCAATCGGCCAAGCGCGGCACGGCCAACTGGGCGATGGTGTTCAACGTCACCGTCATATCCAGCGAACCGCTCAGGATTTCACTGGCTTCGGCCAGAAAAGCGAGGCGGTCATTGAGGATGTGGGCCTCTTGCAGCGCGGTGGTGCGCTGGAGCGCCTGGGCGCACTGGCTGGCCAGCGACAGCAGATACAACCGGTCGACTTCCGAAAACAACCGCTGCGCATCAAAGCTGAGGCTTAAGACGCCCAGCCGTTGATCTTGAACCACGAGCGGAAGAACCACGATGCTGCCTGAAAACTGTTGGAGCGCGTCCTGGAGCAGCGGATAGTCCAGCAGGGCCTGCTGTTTGGTTTCGATGAACAGGGCCTGACTCTGCTTGATGGCCTGGGTGGCTGGCGTCGTTCGGTCAAGAGACAACACACGCCAAGGTTCCACCTGCGCTAGGGTGTAGCCCGAAAACGCCGCGATGTTTAGGGCTGTTCCGTCCTGGCCCAGCAGCATCACGGAACCCGCTTGCGCGCCCATGGCGCCAATCCCCTCTTGCACCACTGCGTCGGTGACGTGTTGGGGCGTTTGGGCGGTGCTGAGGGCCTGGGTCAGGTGCCACCAGCCCTGCAAGTGAGTGGTAGAGAGGGACGAAGCCGAACCAGCAGGCACAGCCTGTTCACTCTGGCCCGGCGCGCCTTGGAAAGGCTCGAACATGGCCGCAGCATAATGCCTGCGGTGTGTTCGAATGGTTGTGTTGACTGAGCGCCACAGGGGGAGGCTGATCCTCTATGACTGAGTCCCTTCTACGGGTTGCGTATGATCCCCTGACGTTCACAACAACGCCGGATGTTGGTTGGTCTCCCGCACTCCATCGTCTTTGCTTCTCACTTCGTTCAAGTTAAGCGCAGTCCGTAATTAAGGTGATCATTACTGGGCACGCCTTATGTTGACCCCCTGCTCCTCGTTGAGCGAGATGTCTAAGGGAGAGATCTTTACTCCAGTTCTTTCAGCCGTTCCGCTAATAGGGGCGGCATCTTCTTCAGCCAGGTGTCCAGTGCCTTTTGCTCGGCGTCGTTCAGTCCGCGCAGCAGTCGCACGCTTCCCAGTTGCCGGGCCACACTGACTACCCGTGTTTCGTCGAAGCGTTGCCGGGGTGCTGGGGGCATTAACTTCACTGCGAGTGCCCGCAGGTCTTCCCGGGACGCTCCAGCAATGGCCGCTTCTAAGAGCTGTGCCCGAATCTCCACGGGTGCCCCGGCAATCACGCCTGCGAGCGAATAAGGCAGCCCGTTCCGCATGGCGTCTTGCAAGTCTTCCGGCCACCCGGCAATTCTCAGCTTGTTCTTGACAAACGACAGCCAGCTCTCGCGGCCCAGCAGCGCGAAGACGTCTGGGCCATCGAGTGAGCGCTGCCAGGGATGACGGTACCCGCCAAGCTCTTCAGCTAATCGGGCGTACCATTCGCGTGAATGTGGTTGAGCTTCTTGGGACGACATAGCTGATAAGTCTAGGTGTTCTGGCAAAGCAGGCAGTCCGCACATCTGTTGGTGTGTCCATTGAAGTGCTTTTAGGCCCGCCGCTCGGTGGGCTTTTTAGCCGCTTCAGATTTCAGGTTTTCTGCCCTGGATTGGTCGTTACGCAAGATGATCCACGAGCGGACTCAAGCTAAGGCTGCACTCCTGTTCAATGTTTCCCCGGTGACTTTCAGGGGGCTGCCGTGCCCTCGCCAGCCCCCTGAAAGTGGGATCTGCTCTTCCGACTTTTGGGGCCATGACGTGGGGATTCAAACTGTTGATCTGGCAAGCGTCGGCTTGAACAAGAGGGTAGTCCCGATAAGGCGTTTGGGGTGGAAGGGAACGTAAGGCAGGATAAGGACAAGGTCACGGTGCGAGATTTCGCCGTCTGAGAGCGGCGCCAACCTTGGCCAGGTGTCGGCTACCTGGCCAAGGTGTTTTTGGCCCTGCTTTAACCCTAGTAAATGCTCCACAACATGGCCAGAACAAGGTGCAACTTCCTGCCGTTCTTCGCCCTCGCGAACGCCTTCAACAAGAGGGGAACAAGTGACCGTTGAAGGTGGAAGGGAACGTAAGGCAGGATAAGAATCTGATTCCGAAACGGGAATCTGTTCTCCAGCACGGCACTGAAGCAGAATCCGCTCTCGAGAGCCAGATTCCACTGTTTTTTGACCGTGATCTTCGCCTGCGACAAGCCTGCAACTTGCGCCTGTCAACGACCTGTTTTGGACCCTCAGTAACCTGCCAACAAACGCAGCAAAACATGGGGCGTTTGGGGTTATGTGGGCGTAAGGCAGGATAATAGTAAGACTAAGCAGTTGCCCTTTTGCTGTCCTGGACGCTACCTAACCTTATTAAGTTGCGCACCAACTTAATAAGGCAGTTGGAGGTGCAGAAGTTTGTCCTCTGAAGGCCTGAAAGAGCCGCGGTGTGAGCCGTTGTTCAACGTGGCATGCAGCTGTGGGAGAAGCTGAGGCTTAGCCTGAGTGTTCACCCGAGGAAGTCCACTTCATCAGCCGCAGGGAAAGCCCTAGAGAGTGTCGTGAAACGACCCATACGACAGGCGTTATGCGAGGAGCATGGATCATGCCGAACGACGACTACACCCCAGCGAATGTGGACGTGCTGTTTGCCCTTGGATCAGGCAGACCTGAGAGCTCTCACGTGGGTTATGACGGCACGCCAGAGAGTTGGGCCAGCGTGCTTCAGAGGCGCCGTCAGTACTACGCGAAATGTCAGGCCAGAGATGAGGCATTTGCGTTAGAGCACCCTGGGTTGAACCTCCAACGGTTGTGTGATCGACCAGAGATCCAGGGACTGTTGGAGGACATCCCTCCCGATGTCATCAGCATGGACTTATCCGAGTAACGTCATCCCCCTTTGCTGATTCGTCGTGCACAGTTTGCGCTGGCCCTCGCTCTGGAACAAGCCAGGGCTGAGGGCAGGATAAGAGTGCGCTTGCAGCGCGTGTTCCTATGCGTCCTGGCGCATGTTGGAGCGCAAGGCACTCGAAAATCTGCCTTGCGCCTTGTTGCTCTGGAGTGAAGGGGTCAGCAAAAGGGGGTAAAGGCGTACCCTGAAGCCTGTTGAAACCCTGGAGTTGGGCGTGACCTGGGGGAGGTTGTTGAGGACAAGGTGGGAAGAGTTGAAGACCGAGAGTTGGGCAGCTGGAATGCGCATGGTTGTGAGTTGCTGACGCCTGGTGTGAGGGATTGAGTGATGAGGGTCGATCCACTTGTATTTGTCCAGGGGAATGCTCAAGCTGAACGGGTGCCGACGGTCGCGGAGTTGCTGACGCCACTGGCCTTGTGTGGTCGGGTGGAGGATCAGCAGCGCCGTGCCGTGTTGATGACTGGGGTCATGGCGGATCTGTCCTGGTCTCCCTGGTCAACGCCCACGCTCCATGAAGCCGACCCAGCTTGGGGTGATGTGCAGGCGTTGATCGTTGCTCCCTCTACGGCCCCCCAACGAGCTGCTCCAAGGCCTCAGCCGCAGAAGGCGGGGCTGTGGCTGTTTGTCTCAGATCAGCTCACGGAGTTGGAGCAGGGGGAGTGCGTGGAATGGAGCTGGCTCTTTGGGGGCCAGGAACAACTGCTGATCGGGATGATCGAGACGAATAAGCCGCTGGTGCTGCGTGTCCACCGGTCGTTCTATGACGAAGCCGGGCGACAAGTCCCGGAGTTCCTGCGGGCGTATGACGGTCTGCTGTTGTTGGGCTTTTCCGCGAGGCAAGCGCGGGCGCTGGTTCAGCGCACACCGTCCAAGGCCCTGCTGGAGGTGGTGGTGTGTGCCTACCGTCAGAAGGACGAGCTGCACAACCCACGTGCTTATGTGCAGAAGTTGGTTCAGCCGTTGAAGGTGGCGTAATGGCCCGGCGAAGGTTGAGCTGTCAGGGGGGTTGTGTTGCCTTAACCGGAGTGGGATAGGCTGACCCGCCATGATCGACCCGAA
>NZ_SSNW01000046.1 GCF_004801315.1 Deinococcus sp. Arct2-2 | reverse complement strand
CTTTCAGCGTAATCAAAAGCGATATTACGCCAATAGGCTTAACCCGAACTCACGTCCTGGAAAAAAGTTGGCAACAACTGAGAAGGAACTTCAATCCGTGATTCGAGAAATTGATCCGCAGGTCAACCTGTCCAGTGGCGCATTGTGGAGTTCGTTAGAACGCCTGATGGGCACCGGTTATCAAGTCATGCAATTCGATTGCTGGAGCTTTGGATTCCGTCTCGTCAATTCACTCGATGTCAGGCTAGCAAGGGTGGGTGGAAAACCGACGCTGCGTGAAATCGAACTGGAGCTGAGTGAGACGACCCTGAATCTGTACACCTCTGGAAGCTTAATTGCATGGCGTCCTGAGCATTCGTGAATCGCTAGGAAAGCTTGTGTGGTGCGTGTGTACTGAAGGTCATTGGTGCAATTCCCTGACGATCCTCCCCCCGTCAGACCACCATCGGCAAGGGGGGCGTCAGCGTGGTCGGCCTTCGCCACCTTGCCCCTGTTACGGGTGGCTTGCTGTAAATAACGTTGGTTGGATGCCTGCTGCCTCTTGGCTCCTGGGTGCAGGGGTGAGGTGAAGTTGTGCGGCGGGCACCTGCGCAAGAGTGACGTGACGCGGAGTACAAGTCCCGAGACGATAGATCAGCACCGCGTTTTCCCTGCGCGCAGCCGCTGCATCAAATTCTTTCAGAGTCGTTCCCACTCGTGGCACGGGCATGACAACCCAGAAGCCGATCGAGATCATCCGCTTTACGATGGCCCGAACCAGCAGCCACTCAGAAGTATGGCGCTGGAGGCGCTCAAAATTCTGGATGACCGCAGAGGCGACCGCTGCTGGAGACAAGCTCGGACGGCACTCTCCAGCATGACAGTAATTCTGGATATGCCTGTGGTGATTTAGACGGCTCACCGTTGGGAACTTGGGCAATTGAAGTCCTATACCGTTGGGATCTTGGGCAATCGGGCAAAAAAGGCCGTTGGGGGGCTCGGGTAATACAAGAAGGTTCACCGTTGGGAACTTGGGCAATTGAGGTGCAAAAGACCGTCTATCACAGGATTTCGTTTGGGCCGAATCAACATAATTCCGATGAGTTGCTCACCCGCCCATCCACGTGAAACACCTGTTCCGGACGGCAATTTTGAGATCGTGCCTCTTCGTGATTTGAACACAGCGCTGTCAAATTTAGGGTGCTCAGCGCTCCTCTGCGAGCCGCCTCAAAGATTGGTTCAAACTGCTCAAACCCTAACTACCCCTACTAAACCCCTCTGAACTTCACCGATCAGGGGGTTGTCGTGCGCTTTTTTTCTGTTCACCACTTTTGGTCTGGAAAAGCGGTGAAGGGCATTGACACTGCTAGGTTCCGCCCGCACGCACCCCGGCGCCCACCATGCGTGGCCGGGAAAAGGCCGTGTTTTCCGGCCACCACCCTTGATCCGCCCGCTCACCACCTTTGGTCTGGGATCAGTTTTCCGGCTCACCACTTTTGGTCTGAGAATGGGCCGATTCAAAATAAGAGTTATTAGTGCCATTCCCTGACGCCCCTCCCCACCGAAATACCACCGGCGAGGGGGGCCGCCAGCCTGGTCGGCCTGCGCCACCTACCAAAAGATTTCAGTAAAGATGTTACAGGTCATCCGGAAATTTAGAATTGATGACCGATTAGTTGCTTAGGTCAGGGCCGGCATCTGTTCAGCTCGCCAGAAAAACCCTGCATGATCAGCACTTCAGGAGAAATGAGGGTGCCAACAGTGAGGGTGGCTGCTGCCTGAACATGCCAGCACAGGCGAGGGCTAAACACATCGTTTCATCACTCAACCCCCAGAATCACTCGAGAACGCGTGGATCAAGGCAGCCCAAGGGGTGATGGCTTCTCCCCAAGGTGGGGGACGAATCCAGACCAACACAGCTTGCTGCCTTGTGAGGGACACCGTAGGAAACAGAGTGTGACACGCTTTTTACGAAATTCGCTGGTGACCCGCATCAGTTTCTTGAAGACGCGGTGTGAACCTCTGAAGTGGCGACGTTGCTGCGGTTCCACCGGATGACCCACTTTGAAATGTTCCCCGTTTGACATATTGTTGGCGCGGGGGTCTACAGAGGAAGTCCAGTCTGGAGGGCCTGAGCAACGTGGACGCGTCGCCACTGAACTGGCGATGCTGATCAGTGCTGCGGTTAAGCCGGTTGAGATTCACTGGCCCCAAGGGACCGGTTCCCTGACGGCGCCGCTGCTGGAAGCCCTGATGGCTCGGGACTCCAGCCGGGTCGTCTCCAGGAGTGGAAAGACGAGCTGACCGGTACGAAGCAGGGGCGTCAGCGGGCCCGCTCGGGCAGCCCCTCCGATCTGGGGCCGAACGGTGATCCACTGCCTGTTGTGCTGCGGTGTCCCGGCCACAGGTCAGGATCATGCGTGAACGGCTTGAGCGAACGCGTCACGGCTTAGGATGCTCCGGTGAAGTTGAACCTGTTGTTGGAGGTGACCTTCACTGCCTCACCTTGAGGATCAGACGGTGTTCCGCGCTGGAGGGCCGGAGTTCTGCACCACCGAATTCAGCTTCAGCCCGGTCTGGCCACGCGGTTGTTGCAGCACAGAGACAAGGCCCGGTTCAGCGCGTGGACGAGCGACCGTTGAGGTGGGCTGCGTTCGGTGAGACCTGCACGACTGTGCCCCTGTGCCTTGCCTGCTCAGCCGCGAACACCATCAGATGACTTTCCAGAGTCTCGAGCGGGCCGCTGAGAATCAAGGAGGCGTCCTCCTGGGCCACAGCACTCACAAAAGCCCGCATCAGGCCATCATCTCCGCCCCCATGGCCAGACAAAATACTGCCGTCGGAGGCAACCTCGGTATCCACCAGGCTGGTTTCGCCGGTCAGAAAATCGAAGACCTCGATCTCTTGGCTGTTGCCGCGCAGTTCGCCGCGGGTACCGAAAATGCGGGTCTCGCGGCCACGTGCGCGGGTGAAGGCCGTCATGGTGAAGCTGGCGGTCACGCCGCCCGTGAATTCAAAATTCACCACTTGGTGGTCGACCACGTTGTTGTCACAGGCATAGACGCAGCGGCCATACGGGCCTTCGCTCAGCGCCTGACCGAGACCTTCAGGGGTAAATGTGGTGGTCACGACATTGAGCGGCCAACCCGTTTGTCCGGCATTCAGCTGACCGAAATAGTACCGGGTCGCGGAGTATGGACACTGGCTTTCAATGACAGATGGGCAGGTCACGCATCGATCAGATGCACCAAGGGGCTGTTCTTGGCGGCGAAAGTGTTTCAAGCTGCCGAAGGACGATACGCGCTCGCACGTTTGGCCCACTATGTAGCGCAACCAGTCGAGGTCATGACAGGACTTGGCCAGCAACATCGGACTGCTGCTGGCCTCATTGCGCCAGTGCCCGCGGACAAACGAGTGGGCTTGGTGCCAGTACCCCACAGGTTCCAAGTGTTCCACCGATACGATATCTCCGATGGTTCCGGCGTCCAGAAGGGCCCTGAGCGCTTGCGTGTACGCGGTGTAGCGCAGCACATGGCACACGCCCAGCATCACGCCGTGCGCCCCTGCGGCCGCCACGATCCGTCGGCACCCTGCCTCATCCGGAGCCATCGGTTTTTCTAGGAGCAGATGATACCCGAGCGCGGCGGCCGCCTCCACGGGCGCGACGTGATCCGAGTCTTGCGTCGCAATCACGGCCACCTCAGCAAACCGGGGCACGGCCAGGGCAGCCTGCCAATCCGTGAATACAGCCTCTGCTGGCAGACCGAATACCTGGGCAAAGGCAATTCTACGCCCAGCATCCGGCTCGGCCACGCCCACCACCACACACTCGTCCGGATGGCGCCGAGCGTAATCGGCGTAGGTGGCGCCGCGGCTGCCTGCACCCAGAATCAAGAGCTGGACCGGCTGGGCGGCGCGGCTCATGCGCTGACCTGTGGAGGGACGGTATGTTGAATAAAGGGGGGGAGATCGTGCCACTCGGCCTCGACCAGCTCACGGAACATGGCGCGGATCTCCCTCAGAGAGCAGCGGGCCGCCGTTAATGGATCAAGCAGCAGGGCCTGCACTGCCAGTTCTGCGTCCCCGTACAGGACTGCGTCGGCCAGCAAACTGTGAATGGCCATATGCGGCCGGTCGAGGGCGGCCAGCGCCTCAGGCAACCGTCCGAAGACTTCTGGATGGACGCCATGAGCGTCCACCGTGCAGCTCACTTCAACCACGCCATCGGCCTGGAGATTCTCGATCAAGGTGGCGTGCGGCCCCTGATTAGGCAGGTTGCAGGTGATCGCCTGCGCCCGGCCCAGCACCAAGCCCTCAATCACGTTTGAAGCAAATTCTGGACTACGGGTCATGTGGATAGCGGCCTCGCCCGCCCGTTCACGCCTGATCAAGTCTTGCACCTGAAGCGTATGCTCATCGCGCCAGCGGGGCCAATTGCGGGCGTAATAGCCGCTCTCGCCTCCATACGCGGCGCGGGTGTACTGCTCAACCAGTTCAGGCCGCGTGCGAAAGTACGGCACGTATTCCGAAAAGTGACCGCTGGACTCCGTGGGAAAAGCGCCGAAGTGCCGCAGCATCTCGAAGCGCACGACGTCTTGCTCATAGATGTCCGGGCGTTCCATCGCCGCCCGCAGCCGGGGCAGTTGGTTTTCTCCTCGCCAAGTCAGTTCGGTGAACCAAGACAAGTGATTGATGCCCGCGCAGCGGTACTGTATCTCCTGCGCAGGCAGGTCCAGATATCCGGCCAACTCACGCAGGGTGTTCTGAATAGAGTGGCATAGACCGTATACCTTCAGACCTGAGGCACGCGCTGACAGCAGCACCAACGCGCTCATAGGATTGGTGTAATTCATGACTGTGGCTGCTGGAGCCAGCGCTTCCACATCGTGGAGGATGCCCTGCCAGGCAGGGGCGGTTCGCAGGAACTTCATGACGCCGCCCGGCCCAGTGGTATCCCCAATGCACTGATCTACGCCGTACCGCAGAGGAATAGCATAGTCGTGCTGCACGTTCCTGACTCCTGAGACCTCGATGGTGTTGATCAGGAAGTCGGTGCCCGGCAACAGTGAACGGCGATCTGTGGACGCACTGACTGGAAAGCGCTTACCACTGCGTGCCACCGTCAACTCCGCCAATTCATGGGCCAGCTCTAAACGTTGGGCGTCGGTGTCGATCAGGGCGAACTCCCCGGCATCCAGACTAGGGATGGACAAGACATCTGTGATCATTTGCTGGGCGAATACTGCACTGCCCGCACCGATAAGGGTCGTTTTCGTCACGCGGTTTGGCTCCTCCTGGGGGAAGGCAATTCCGTGTCCGCCGAAGGGCAGAGCCCACTCAAGCGGAGACAGTCACAAAGGTTCGGGAGAGCAGTGAGCGAGCCACGGCCGCGTCAAAGTGGACAGGGCCGCCCAAGAGGGCGTTGGCACTCCCCGCGGCCACAGCCAATTGCAGGGCATCCGGGATAGACTGGCCCTGCTCACGTGCGTAGAGGAACGCGCCTAACAACGAGTCGCCTGAACCAACTGGATTTCGAACTTCAACAACAGGGGCGGCCACTTCACAGACTTCCGCGCCGATGTATGCGGCGCCCTGTGCTCCGCGGGTGAGCAAAATGGGCACGCCCGTCCGGGCGTACAGGTCTTGTGCTGACCCAACCGTACCGCGCCCGGTCAGGGCTTCGAGTTCGTGTTCGTTCGGTTTGATCAGTCCGGCTTGGGCGTCGAGCGCGGCTTGAAGCCCAAGCCCACTGGAATCCACGACCGGCTGGCCGAGAAGCCTCAGCATGGCCCGGAACGCTTCAGAAGGCGTGCCCGGCGCGAGGCTGCCGCACACCGCTACCTGCCCTGCCGGAAGCCGGGTCAGCAGGCGGGCCACCGCGTCCGGCGCGTACAGGGGCCCGGCTTCATTGATCTCGGTGGGATGGCTGCCGTCCTGGGAGAGGATGATTTGGCATTCCCGCGTCTCGCCTGCGGTGTCTTCCAAGATGCCCTGCAACCCTTCTTCAGCCAGCAGGGTACGGAAGTGCGTGCCGTTGAAGCCGGCCACCACACCGGCCACACAGGTCTGCCCGCCAAGCGCCTGAACAATCCGCGCCAAGTTGGGCCCTTTGCCGCCCGCTGCCACGCTAAGCCGCGGCGCGCGGTGCAGTTGACCGGGGGTGAGGGGGCGGTCAAGCCAGAGTGTCCGGTCAAGGCTCAGGTTGGGAGTCAGCGCGACGATCACGCCCGGCCGGCCCCGCCCAGCAGCTTGATGTATTCCTCAGCGCGCGCCTGCATGGCGCTGCGCCCCGCATGCAGGTATGACCTTGGATCTTTGGCCCCCTGATGCAGCGAGTCTCTCACCGCGCCCGTAAAGGCCAAGGTCAGGTCCGTGGCCAGGTTCACCTTGGCGACACCTTCCCGGGCAACGCGGGCCAGTTCACCTTCCGGCACAGAACTGGCTCCGTGCAACACGAGCGGCAGAGAGGTCGCGGCGGCCAGGGCCGCGAGGCGTCCAAAGTCCAGCTGAGCACTTTTGTCTTCCTGCTTGTGTGCGCTGCCCAGGTCAACCGCCAGCAGGTCGCAGTGACTTTCCTGAGCGAAGTGGCCCAGCAGCGCCGGGTCATGCCGCTCACCGCGCCGCTCACCTTTGACCACCACTTCGTATTCGGCTTCGAGGTAGCCCCCGCCCGCATGCGCCATGGCGGCCAAGGGGCGCAGCAGGGCCGGGTCATCCCCTTCCAGCATCACGCCCTCAAAGCCTAGGCGCATGGCCTGAAGGGCGACGCCCGCGCTTTCTGCATGGTCGAAGTGGAGGATGACCGGCACCGCCGCACCGGCCTTGAGACTCAGGCCCAAGGCTGCCAACTGGGCCAGGCCCGCATGACGCGCCGCATTCTGCGAGAACTGCAAGATCACCGGTGCCCGCTGAGCCTCGGCGGCCTGCACGACCGCCTCGGCTGTCTCCAGGTTCACCGCGTTAAAAGCGGCCACCGCGTACCCGCCTTCCCGCGCCGCCTGAAGTACGGCCAAGCCGCTGGGCCGCACCGGATGCCAGACCGCGTTCACGCGAGCGTCACCACTTTGGTCAGCCAGCGCGGGGCGGTTGTGTCGAGGCCCTTGGCGTCCGCCACGCATTCTCCCAGCGCTTGGAGGGCAGGCAGCACCGTCACCGCGCGGGTCATGGCGTCGCCCCGCACCTCGAGGCTCAGGTCGCCCGGCGCGCCGAAGCCGATCACTCGCGCACCCTTCATGCGCAGTTCGCTCACCAGTTTGGCGTCCTCGGCCGCGCTGTCTGGGTGAGAGAGCATCACGACGGCGGTGCGCTCATCCACCAAGCTGACGGGGCCGTGACGGTACTCCATGGGGTGGTACGCCTGGGTATAGGTCAGGCTCATTTCCTGCAGCTTGAGGGCGCCTTCTTGGGCAGTCCCGTACAGCTCGCCTGCGCCGAGGAACACGAAGTGCGTGCGGCCGGCAATGACCTCGCCGTACGACGCGTAGGCTTGGTGCAGCAGTTTCTCAGCGGCCTGAACCTGCAGTTCGCCGTACGATAGACCGGCCAGCCGCAGACCGGTCAGCAGCATCAGGCTAGCCGAGGCCGTCATCACAATCCCCTCTTCGGGATGCGTTTCGAGATACAGCACGGTCTGGGCGTGGCGGGTCACGGAGGAGCCGTCTTCGCAGGTCAGGGCCGTGACCTGAAGGTGCATCTCTTGGCTGCGCCGCGCCGCCTGCACCGTTTCGGTGGATTCGCCGCTGCGGGAGAACACCAAGACGTGTGGCTGTATTCCGGCGGGCAGGTACGCTTCTGGGCGCGCGAGCCATTCTCCGCTCGGTACGGCCAACGCCGCCACGCCCGCCACATTCAGGGCGGCGGCCACACTCTGCGCCAAGTAGTACGACGTGCCGCAGCCCAGCAGGATATGGGGCTGGCCCCCCACCAACGGTCTGGGGGCGGTGGCCCGCTGCCAATAGGGGAACTGCCCGGCGATGCTGCGAAAAGTGGAATTCATGAGTGCTCCTGTACGGCGGGGGTGCGGGGGGCGTGTGGAAACGGAAAGGGAGGGACACGTTGGGCCGGAGCCAGGGCATGGGTGAGGACGTTCAGCGTCCAAGTGGGGTCATGTCCAGCCTGAAGAGCGGCGTGGTACAGCGGCCCACCCAGGGGAGGCAGCGCCGGCGGAACGGGGGGGGCGAGCAGGCGAGTCACGGCGGCCAGCAGAGGTGGACTGCCGAGGACGCTGCCTGCAAAGCTCCAAGGCAAGGGCCCGTTGCCCAGTTGTGCCCAGACGGACTGGATGTGGCGGGCCAGTTCCTGAGCCGCGCTGTCCAGCAGACCGAGGGCCGTGGGCTGCCCAGCGACTGCCAGATCGTTGACCGTGCGGGCCAGGGCCGCGACGCCGGAACGGGGGTGAGTCAAGGCGTGATACCACTGGAGCAGTTGGGACGGAGTAGGCGGCCCCTCCAGCGTGCTTTCCAGCAACATGCGAGCAAATTCGGCATCGGGGTGTCGGCCATCCATCCCCTGACTGGCCAGACCCAGGGCCTGCCGTCCGATCCAGTACGCGCTGCCTTCGTCTCCAAAGGCGTCGCCCCACCCGCCTGTCCGGACATGCCGCGTGCCGTCGCTGGCCCACGCCATGGAGCCGGTGCCGGAGAGCAGCAGCGCGCCCACCCCTGCAGGAAACGCACCGGAAAAAGCGGCCTGCACATCGTTCATCAGGGTATGCGGCACAGGGATCAGCCGGCGGCATACGCCCCGCTGCTGCGCCGTGATGGCTGGAGACTCGCCGTAGCCCGGTAAACCCAGGGTGGCCGCAACCAACGGGCCAGGGGCCGGGTGCTCCAAGAGGAACGCCGCGAACTCAGCCGCCCAGCCGGGCCGGTCAAAGGGATTGATGCCTGGAGCGTAAAAGGGGCCGAACACCTGGCCGCGTTGGTTCAGGTACGCCAGCGCAGTTTTGCTGCCGCCGCCGTCGAGGCCGAGAATCCAGGTGTCGGCCACGCTTATTTGCTCTGCTTCAGGAGCGTGGTCATCTCGGTGCTCGCCTGCGAAATGGCGTCTTGGAGTTTGGCGTTGCCTGTCCAGGCCAAGTTCAGCTTCTGGTTGAGCACGGTCAGCACTTCCGGCAAACCTTTCAAGGCCCGCAAGCTGCCGTTGATGACTACCGAATTGGGCAGCTGCGCGAAGACCGTCTGGGCGTTGCGGCCCGGCAAGGCCGACAGGTACTGGCTCTTGTACTGCTCGGCCAGGGTCGGCAAGAGGCCGCGCTGGGCCAACATGCGCTGCGCCTGGGTGGACGTGTTCATCCAAGAAATGAATTTTTGGGCGGCGGCCTGATTCTTGCTGCCTTTGGGCACGACCAACGCGTGGGCGCTGACCACCGGGCGGGGTTTCAAACCGCCCACGCTGGGAAAGGGCGCAAAAGCCCAGTCGAGGTCTTTGTTCTGATCCCACGTCGAGACCATCCAGCTGCCCTGCACCAAAATGCCCATCTGGCCGGCCAAGAACATCTGGTAGCCCTGCTGCGTGGCGGCCTGCGGGCCAGGCGACACTTTGTCTTTGTAAATGAGGTCCAGCAGCATCTGCGAGGTTTTTTGGAAGGTGGCGTCCAGATTGGGCGCGTAGGTGGTGCCCGTCTTCTTGATCAGGCCTTGACCGCCCGCCCCGTAGTAAAAGCTCATGCCGTATTCGAGATCCGCCTGCAAGTCTGCGCCGTTGATGCCGTAGATCTGTTTGCCGTCCTTGACAAAAGTGAGCTTCTTGGCGGCGTCGAGCATCTGGGCATACGTCCAGGCGGACGTGGGCACCGGGACGCCGCGCTCTTTGAACAGCGCCCGGTTGATGTAGACCGTGACGGGCTGCGGGCCGAGGGGCACGCCGTAGAGCTGCCCCGACACCCGGTAAGGCGTGGTGCGCGTGGCGGGCAGCAGCGCGGCGGTCTTGGCGTCCAGTGTGATGGGCGAGAGCGCGCCCTGCGACTGATAGAAGGCGAAGTTGTCGAGGTTCATCCACATCACGTCGTAGGTGCTGCCGCCCGCCGTCATGGCCGCGGCTTTTTGCCAGTACACCCCCCAAGGAACCAGGTTGTACTTCACGGTGACTTCGGACTGCGACTTGTTGTAAGCCGCGATCAGGGCTTCATCGGCCTGCTGACGGGTGCCGTCCCACGTGGCGTAGTCGACGGTGGTGGCGGCAGTGGCGGCAGTGGACAGCGACAGGGCAGCAAGCAGGAGCAGGGTCTTGGTCATGGCAGTTCCTCCAGAAAGGATTGAACACGCGAGAGGCGAATGAACTCAACGAAACGGACTAGCCCTTCATGCCGCTGGTAATAGCGGCGTCAGTGAGGTAACGCTGGACGAACAGGTAAGCAATCACGGTGGGCAGCGTCGAGAGGGTCGCGCCCGCCATCAACACGGGGATGTTCACGGAGTACTGGTTTTGCAGGCTCAGCAGGCCCACGGGCAGCAGCATTTTGTCACTGCTCTGCAGCACGATCAGCGGCCAGATAAACGACTGCCAGTTGCCCAAAAAGGAGAACAGCCACGCTGCGGCGATCGCGCCCTTGGCGGCGGGCAGGGCCACATGCCGCAGCGCCGTGAACCACGACCCGCCGTCAATCAGCACGCTTTCTTCCAGCGAGCGGGGCAGCGACCGGAAGAACTGAAAGAGCAGGAAGACGGTAAAGCCGCTGGCGATGCTGGGCACGATCAGCGCCGTGTAGGAGTCGTACCAGCCCAGCGCCCGGATCAGCAGGAACACCGGGATAATCGTGACTTGCCAGGGGATCATCAGGGACAACAGGTGTGAGCCAAACCACAGGCCCTGGCCGGGAAAGCGCAACCGCGCAAAGGCGTAAGCAGCGGGCGCTGCCGAGAAGATATTCAGGCTGGCGACCAGCACGCTCGTCCAAAACGAGTTGAAGAACATCTTGCCGAACGGAATGGTGGCGAACAGTTGCTCGAAATTGGCGAGGCTCCACTTGGCAGGCAACCACACCGGCGGCCAAGTGTAGGCCTCGGCGGGCGTCTTAAAGGCAGTCAGAATCATCCACGCAAAGGGAATAACGATGGCGAGCGCGCCCAGCGTCAGGAAAGCCAAGAGAGCCACCTGCGAGCCTTGCACGCGGGCACGCCGCACCTGATCTTGCTGTTCAGCTGGCCCGGCGGCGCGGCGCACCGCTTCAGACCTGGTCATAGTTCACCCACTTGTTTTGGGTACGCCACTGCAAGGCCATCAGCGCAATGAGAATCACAGCCAGCAACCACGCGAGCGCCGAGGCGTAGCCCATTTTGAAGAAAGTGAAGGCCGTCTTGTAGATATACAGCGCCACCGTGGTACTGCTGTCGCCGGGGCCGCCATTGGACAGCACCAATACGGCCTCGAACACTTGCAGCGCCCCGATCATGCTCAGCACCAGCACCAAAAAGATGGTCGGGCTGACCATCGGCAGCGTAATCGACCGAAAGGCTTGCCACGGGGTTGCTCCGTCCAGTTGCGCGGCCTCGTACAGGTCTTTGGGCACATTGGCGAGCGCCGCCAAAAACAAGATGATGCCCTGTCCAGACCCCTGCCATACGCTGAAAATGGCGACAGCAGGGAGCACCCAAGAGGGCGAACCCAACCAGTTGGGGCCATGCACACCCAGCCAGCCCAGAATTAAGTTCACAAGACCCTGCGGCGCGAGCAGCACTTGCCACAGCAGCGCCACTGCCACGCCAATTGTGACCATCGGCAGATAGTAGATGGTGCGGAACATCGTCTGGAGCCACCCGGCCTTGAGGTTGTTAATCCACACCGCCAGCGTCATCGAAACCGCGACACCGGTCGGCACCGCCAATAGCACATACAGCAGAGTATGAGACAGGGCCGATGTGGCGCGGGGGTCTTGCAGCGCCGAGGCGTAATTTTGCACCCCCACGAAATTGGGCCGGCTCAGACCGCCCCAATCGGTCAGGGAGATACCCAACGACGCCGCAATGGGCAGGACTGCAAACACCACGATACCCAGGGTGCTGGGCAAGATCAGCAGCGCGGCCAGCGCCGCTTCCTGCCGGCGCATGGGTGAACTACGGGACTTGCGGCCAGGACGGGAAAGGGCTGGGGGGGAAAGTTGCATGTCACCTCCTTGACACATTCATGGGATGTAGAACGAGGGGGGGAGTCCAGGTCAGGGCCGCCGCGCCGAAGCGCACGCGGCCCCAGCTCAGGGTTTGCCGACAGCGAGGCCGACCGGATACCGGCTGCCCAAGCCAATGTTCAAATTCGGGGTGGGCGTGGCCGTGCCTAAACTGGCCACTGGAAAGCGGACGAGCGAGCCGGGATCGGTGGTGTTCGTGCCGGCGACCCCTGCCGCGCCGGTCTTGTTCACGACCCACAGGTTGCCTGTCCCGTCAAAGGCCAACCCTGCGGGCTCATACAGGCCCGACGTGATCGACTTCGTCACGGCGACGTCGCCGTTGACGGAGTAGGGGCCATTCGGAGTGGGGAGGGCCGCAATGTTCACGCTGGCAATGGTGCTGGTTCCGGCATTCTTGCCGCTCAGCCACAACACGCCGCTCCGGACTGTCAGGCTGCCGCCGCCCAGGTCATTTAACTTGGTGGGGAAAGCGTACACGCCGCTCAGGGTCGGGGCAGCAGAAACGTCGTACTTGAGGATCAGACCAAAGTTAGTGTTCATCCACAGCGTACTGCCGCTCACAGCCACCATCTGCGGAAAGCCTAGATTGAGGGTGCGCTCAACGTTGAAGCCGACAGACTCGGTAGCGGCGCCTCCGTCATAGCGGCCCACGTGGGGGGTGGTCACGGCCGTGCCGTTGGGCATACTGCCGCTTTGCACCACCCATAGTCGGTCCTGGGGGTCTACGGCCACCCCGGTGGGGTAGCTGAGGTTGCCGAGTTGCGCTATTCCCGCCCCAGCATTCAGGCTGTATGAAGGATAACGGGTCACTTTTCCAGCGGCCACATTGTCCACCACGTACTGCGTGCCTTGGGAATCCAGCGCGATATTCCACACTTGCTGCACGCTGTAGGTGGGCAGACTGCGTGCTGGAGCCGAGGTGCTGGTGAGCGAGGCGCTGTTGTCATAGGCCAGGACTTTGCCCAAGCCCGCCTGCGCCACAAACACGCTGTCGCCTGTGGTCTTCCATGCGGTCAGGCGCAGGTCGTAGCGCATGCTCTCGCCCTGACTCTGGGCCTGTACAGGAATGATGTACGTGCCAGCAGCGGCGGTAGACGGCACCGTCAGGGTCAACGTGACCTTGGTGGATGGGCCGGGCGTGACCGAGGTCTGCGAGAGGGACGCCGTCACTCCAGCGGGCAGGTCACCCAGACTCAAATACACCTTGCCCGCGTAGCCATTGACCGACGCGATGCTGAGCGTGGTGGTGGCGGTGCGCCCGGCCCCCACATTGACGGACGAGGGTCCGAAGGTGGTACTGAAATCTGGCTCCGTCACCTTGTCGTAGGCGCTGCATCCGGGCGCGGCCCGCACCGGTGCGCTGGTCTCCACGAAGTCGTAGGCCCGCTGAAATCCGGCGTCCGAATACGCGGCCAGCCAGCCGTCCCGGCGTTCTTGCGTCCGCACATTTTTCGCGTACAAATAAGACGCACACTGCACCATGTAGTTGTCGGGGTGCCCAAAGTCTTGTTGAAAGACGATTCCGCCTGCCCGGAAATATTCCAGCGCGTGGTTGTCCCGGTTGGCGCGGTAGGCCCGGTCGCGGGTGGCGTCCGCCGGCGTGCTGCGGGCGTAGTACTGCTCCCACGTTTCGTAGTTCTGCGGCGCGAAGGGCCATACGGTGTCGTCGGCGGTGGGGCTGGGCTTGTTGGGTTTGGTGACGGCCACTTCATGCATCACGCCGTCCACATAGCCTTGGCTGCCGTCAGTGGCATTCTCGCGGTCGAGCAGCAGGTCAAAGCCGCCGTTTTGGATCAGCAGGGCACTGGGGAGCGCCGAGCGCAGCGCCTTGATGGTGTCGATGTAGGCGCGCTTCATGGCGGCATAGTTGGGACGCCCTGCGTCCAACGTCACAGCCCCCTCGATGTACACGGCCGTGGTCGGCCCAGCAGCGTCGGCATTCGAGAAGAACTCCGCGTCGTCGATGGTATCCAGAAACAGGCCGTCGAAGCCCCGGTCGAGCAGTGCGCCAGCGTTGTTGACCAGGAAAGTGCGAACCGCCGGAGTGGTGAGGTTCAGGATCGGTGCCCCGAAGTTGCCGTTGGTGCCTATGAACCATTTAGGGCTGTCGTTGAGGTGGTCGGCTTTGACCTGCCGGCCTGTCTTGGTCACGCCGCCGTCGATGTACAGGTTGTCGACCGCCAGTTCACCGAGGGCCAGATACACCGCCGCGTAGCCGGTGTTTTGAAGGGCCCTCATCTGATCCGGCGTGATGCCCGGCTGCACAAAACTGATGTCACGTTTGCTGAGGAGGTCGAGGGTGGTGGTATCGGGCAGGGCGTAGTAGGTGTCGAAGGTAGAGACTTTGGAGGTACCGTCGGCCCGGCGCAGACGGGAGGGCGCTTTGGTGGCGGCCAACGCCGTCAACTGCGCCGCCGACGTCGGGGTTGAGGCTGTTATGTCGGCTGTGGGCGTGTTCGACCCACAGGCCGATAGGCACATCAGGGCGGTGAGCGCAAGGACTGCTCCACTGGTACGGATGAAGTTCATGGATTGACCTCCAGTAATTGATCCAGAGAGATAGTCGAGACAAAGGGAATAAAGTTATAAGACTTCGCCCGCTGGTAATCGCGGGTGATGACGTCCGTCTGATCCGGCTGGGCGTAATCGAGCGCCAAGACGACCAGGCCCCGCTTGGCGAGGTTCTCGACGAAGCTGGGATCACCGTTGACGCTGCCGTAGGTCTTCTTGCCAAAATCGTAGGCGCTGGAGAAGTTTTCGAACATCACGGCGTCAATGGTGGTGGCCGTGTCGTTGAGCAGCGCAAAGCCCCGGTTTTGCACCAACACTGCGTCTGGGTAGGTGGCCCGCAGATTCTCGACGATCTTTACCAGGCCGGGAGCGATCTTGGGGTACAGATCGGCGGTGTCGAGGGTATCGAGGAAAAAGCCGTCGAAGCCGCGTTTATTGAGGGCGGCGGCCTGCTCCTGAATGATGGTCTGCCAACCGCTTTGACCCGCGTCGATAAATTTCGATCCCCAGTTCTTGTTTTCTCCGAGCACCCACGCCGCGGGCACACGGCCCGCATAGGGACTGTTTTTCTCCAGTTCTCCGACAGACAGGTAGGCCACCACACGCGTGCCGTTGGCGTGCAACGCCTGAATCTGCGCGTCAGTGACGGTGGAAGGCTGCACGATGGCGAGGTCATAATTGTTGAGCTTGGCGACGGTGCTGGCCTGTTTGCCGTAATAGACGGAATACGATCCGACGTCCGAAATTCGGCTTGTCAGGGGCGCGCCTGCCGGGGACTTGCCGAGGGCCGCGCTGATGGTTTGGGCCAGGGGCGCCGGGTCGCCGGCCTGCTGCACGAAGGCCAGGTAGCCGTAATTGTTGGGGGAATTGAAGTCGCCCCCGACTGGCCAGATGGGGTACTCGGCCGCTTTTTGGTGTTCGCGTCCCACCTTGAGGGCCCACACATCGCCTGTCTTGGCGGCCGGAAACGTGGCGCTGTTGAGGGGAATGGCAAGCTCCAGCACCCAGCGCGTATCCTCAATTCGCCCGGCACTCTTGTAGTCGGTGGTGGCCGTGTACGCCTTGAAACGGGTGCCCGCCGGGTTGATGGCAAAATGCAGGTCGGCGGGCGCTTTGGCGTAGGGGTTTGTCCGGACGAACAGTTCCAGAACGTCGTCGTTCCACCATTCCCCAGCTTCCGGCGCGAGTTTGGCCAGCACGGTGGCTTTGGGCTGATTGAAGACGCCGAGGACATAGAGGTTTTGCTCATCCCAAGCCAGCGAGTAGTAGCCGCTGTTCTTGACGGGCACGCTCGGCACCCCATTGCTCAAGGTCACCGGATACTGGGGCACGCCGTCCCACTGCTTCAGGTCGCCGCCGAGCGTGATGGTTTTGCGGACGGCCTGCGCGACGCTACTGGTCAGGACAAGGCCGCTGGACGTCTGGGCGGAGGCGAGCGAGGCGGTGAGCACAGTGAGGGCCAGCAAAGGTAGAGCACGCTTCATGAGGGTCTCCCGAGTGGCACGATGGTGGCGGCCACATTGAACTCGACCAACCGCGACTTCCACGCGGCGTCAAGATGACTGTCGGTAATCAGGGTGTGCGCGGCCGTGACTGGCGCGACCGCGTACGGGGCGCTATGACCGAACTTGCTGGAATCGGCCAGCACGATCGGCTGTGCGGTTCGGCCAATCATGACGCGGTTGAGGCTGGCCTCCGCCTGACTGAGGGTGTACATGCGCCCGTCGTCGCGCACCGCACTGGTGCCCAGATACAGCTGATCCAGCCACAGTTCTCCCAGCATCTGCTCGGCGTAAGGGCCGACCATCGAGAGGTTCTCGTTCCGGAGCTGCCCGCCCAGCAGGTTGACGTTCAGGCCGTCGACATTGACCAGTTCCTGCGCCACGGCGAGACCGTTGGTGAACACGGTCAGGGGAAAGGGGTCAAGCTTCAGGCGGCGGGCAAGTTGAAGCACGGTCGTGCCCGCATCGAAAAAAACCGTGGTGTGTGGGCGGAGCAGGCCGTACGCCACCTGTGCGATGGCCCGCTTGGCATCCAGGGCCTCCTGAACACGCGACTGAAAGGCAATTTCTGGGCCAGCCGTATCGGCCAGTTTCGCGCCCCCGTGGGTGCGCGTGATGGTGCCGACCTCCTCGAGCCGCTGCAAATCGCGCCGAATGGTCACGATTGACGCGCCGGTGGCTTCGGCCAGTTCCTGCACGTTGGACAGCCCGTTGCTGTAGAGATGCTGCTGAATCTTGCTGATGCGGTCGGACTGCACGGCTCACCTCCGCCTGACGGCGTTTTGGAATAGGGACATGGCATTTGGGCAGGTTGTGGTGCGGAACACATCAACCTTAGCAAATATAACGATCAAAAGCAACCATTTAAGTGATCGTATGAGATCTGAGATTTAGCCTGCCAGCCAGATAGACGTGGTGGAGTTCACCCTGCTGGCCTAAAATCACCAGATCTGCACGCTGGCCAGGCTGAACGTCTCCCCGGTCAGTGAGATTGAGATACTGGGCGGGAACCACGCTGGCCAGGCTCACTGCCTGGTGAAGAGACAGCCCCGCCCGAACGGCTTGACGCACAGCCTGATCCATCGTAAGCAGGCTGCCCGCCAAGCTGCCGCTGGGGAGTCTGGCCTGACCCGCCTGCACCAGTACAGGCTGTCCGCCCAGCTCATAGCGGCCGTCCGGCATCCCCGCCGCCCGCATGGCGTCGGTAATCAGGAGGGTTCGGTGCGGTTTGGCCTGCATCAACGCCCTAAAACTTTCAAGGTGGACATGGTGGGTGTCTAAAATGACTTCTGCAAAGGTATCTGGGCGGGCCAATAGCGCGCCCACCACGCCCGGCTCTCTGCCCGAGAATCCGGTCATCGCGTTGAAGAAGTGCGTTCCAGCCACCGTTCCCCCGGCAGCCTGTACGGCGCTGATCACCTCCGCGGCTTCTGCTGCAGTGGCCAGCGTGTGCCCGAAACTGACCCTGACGCCTGAGCGCGCCAGCACGGCGGACGCAGCCAAAGCCCCCGGCAGTTCCGGGGCGAGCGTGACGACCCGCAGTGCGCCGCTCTCCAACACTTGCTGCAGCCGCGCTGCTGAAGGATTCAAGGCGAAGGGGGGTTGCGCTCCCAATTTGCCGGGGTTGATGAACGGCCCCTCCAGGTGAGCGCCAAGCACCTGCGCCTCTCCACTCCGCTGATCCCGGCTCACGTCGCGGACAGCACGTAACGCTTGCAAGACGTCTTCCCAAGGCCTCGTGATCGTCGTGGCAAGCAGCGCCGTGGTGCCGTGGCCGGCATGAAACCGCGCCATCTGCCGGATGCCATCTGGACCGTCCATCACATCGGCCCCGCCTCCCCCGTGCACATGAACATCGATAAATCCTGGCGCGATCCACTCGTCAGGAGCTTGGGGCAGGGCTTCAAATGCAGTAATGGTAGCTTCAAACGTCAGGCGTCCTGCCTGCCAACCCAATGGCGTCCAGATCTGGCCTTCAACGACAGTCATGCCACACGATAACAAACGGTATGTTCTATGACCGCTTTTGATTGAATTCGGACAGAGTCTTTCCTTGAGGGCAACTGGAGAGAGCACCCATTCGAGTTGGCCCACCTGAACTGAGCGCCGGCGAGCTTGGCTGAACCTGGGCCGGGACAGCGGTAAAAACGCTGAAAGCCTGATCCTGTGTTGATATTCAGGAGCGTCTAGCCACACGTGATGGTGGGATGACGAGACACCTGAAGACCTGCTGGCGGCGCATCTTTCTCTGCCGGCGCTGAACCCCCGCTGGCGGAACAACCAGCAAGTGAGGCGCTGGAGCGCACTCTCCCCAGTGTCACGCCGCACCTGTGGAAGATGTGGCTGAGCGTAGACCGGTACGCTCCCCAAGCTGAAGCATCGTGCAGCCGTTACGGGGAGCTGAGCAGGCGGCGGAGCAAGGCCATCAACAGGCCCTGTTCGTGACTGGACAGCCGGGCCGTGACTGCTTGCTCAGCCTGACGAACATCTGGCAGCGTCTGGGTCAGCAACTCGGTTCCGGCGTCGGTCAGCGCCACGCTGTTTTTTCGGCGGTCGATCGCGTCGGCATCCCGCCGAACAAGGCCGCGGCTTTCGAGCAGATCAACTGTTCGCATGACGGCTGTTCGGTCGAGTCCCACCTGTTGACTCAGCACAATCTGTGCCTGAGGGCCACGGGTTTGAAGCAGCAGCAGCAGGCCGTACTGCGCCACCGTCAGCTGGTGCGGCGCAATTACCCCTTCCACCTGCCGGTTGAGCTGTTCGGCCACTTTGTTCATCAGAAACCCCAGATGCTCCAAAAATTCTGGGGGGAAGGCCGATGACTCCAGCACAAGGTCAGGGCGAGGCTTAGCCCTGGGCACGTTTTATCACAATTGAGATCATCACATTTGTGATTATATCAAGCGGTTCAGGGAGCCTCAGCGGTGAGCCCTGAACCGGGCGTGAACGGGTCATGCCTGAATTGTCGCACTGTTGCGGCGCAGACCCAGCCGTGCCCGCCTTACCGCCTGCAGGAGATCGACCATGACCCAGAACGTTCTTTTGGCCGGAGCCACCGGCATGCTCGGTGGCCGCATTGCCCACCACCTGCTCCTTGAGCCGGAAATCCATCTCCGGTTGCTGGTGCGATCTGCCGAGCGTCCCAACCAGCAGGCGCTTCTCAAGCCGCTGATCGAACGGGGCGCTGAAGTGGTTCAAGGCGACCTCTCCGATCCACCTTCCCTCGACCGGGCCACGCAGGGCGCGGACGTGATCATCTCCGCCGTCCAAGGCGGGCCAGACGTGATCGTTGATGGTCAGGTGGCGTTGGCCCAGAGCGGTGCACGCAACGGCGCGCGCCGTATCCTGCCGTCCGACTACGGCCTCGACCTCTTTCAGGCGACGCCCGGCGAGCACCTGATGTTCGACCTGCGCCGCACTGCGGATGAGCAGATTGCCGCCACCGGGATTCAGCAGATCAACGTGCTCCAGGGTGCCTTCATGGAAATGTTTGCGCCTGGTGCAGGGACGTTCGATGATGACACTGGCACCGTGACCTACTGGGGCGACGGTACCCAGATGATCGACACCACCAGCTTGGAAGACACGGCGCGGATGGTGGCCCGGATTGCCCTGGATCCGGGCGTGCAGGAGGGTAAGTTCGCCTTCGCGGGTGACCGCCTCTCGATCCTTGACGCGACCAAAGTGATAGAAGCCCAGACCGGACGAACATTCAAGCACCTCGTGATGGGCACAGAAGCGG
Source organism: Deinococcus sp. Arct2-2 (assembly GCF_004801315.1). Lineage (GTDB taxonomy): Bacteria > Deinococcota > Deinococci > Deinococcales > Deinococcaceae > Deinococcus. The sequence continues at coordinate 25,147 of NZ_SSNW01000046.1, read as the reverse complement.
AACTGCGCGCTGCACACTCGCAGGCACTCCAAGAGACCTCTCATCCGTTCGCTGCAGTGCTGCTGGCTTACCAGCTCTACATGCTGATCGGTCAGACCAATCTCAGTCACCTTCAGAACGGGCGGTACCCGGACGTGCCGCTGGAGAATTTCACTCAGTTTGCTGCCCGCGCCCTGCCCCAGCGCCGAACCGCCTGAATCTGCGAAGCGGAGCAGACCGGAGATCCACTTGACTGAAAGGACCGAGGAGTCTGCTATGACGAACGACACGCCCGCCGCTCTCTCGCCGCTGCCCGGCGCTGAAGGGTTCAACCACGGCAGCAATACGGCGCCCGCCTACCGGTGGCTTGACATCCTGTGGATTGTGCTGCCCGGCGCTCAGGACACGGGGGGGCGATTCTCGCTGATGGAAGAATGGTTGTCTCAGGGTTCAGGACCCGGGCCGCACAAGCACACCTGGTCGGATGAAACCTATTACATCCTGGATGGCCAGATCACGTTTCTGGTGGGCGACGAAACCAAGGTCGCGCGTACGGGCGACTTTCTGATGGTGCCGCGCGGCACCCGCCATGCGTTCCGTGTCGACAGCGAGACGGCCCGCTTCCTCAACGGCTACACCCCGGCCAGCCTGGAGGCCGCCGTCATTGAGATGGCGATGCCCGCACCCGCACGGATCCTGCCGCCCAAGAACGCCACGCTCAATCCCCTGATGACGCCCGAGCAACTCTGACGCTACGGCATGGACATCGTGCCCGGCCCCAACCCTTTGCGTCCCGAGGAGCACTGACCTTGAGCGTGGGCCCTGTCCGGTGGACAGGTTGACAGCCGGGTCCCAACTGCTCGTCGGGCGCGTCTTCGGCCGCATAGTGGAACGGATCAGGTCAACGCGGCCTGACAGGAGACGGTGCGTCCCGGTCACTGCGCCGGCCAGTAGGAAGACTTGCCCTGTCTCCGCGTGCGCCTCCTCTTCGCCAGCAGGTTCTGGCACATCACCGGCACACTCGAAGGGCACCATCAGGCCACCCACGCTTTTCGAGCGTCCACCAGTCAATGGGCTGAGACCACTGAATTTCAAGGAGTGAAGAGGGTGTTTCTCCGACCTGCTCAGGGAAGACAAACTCACATCAGACCGACACCGGAACCTCACTCCCTGTTCATGGGCCTTTAACCTCTTGACAGCACATTTCGCTCACCACCCACCAGGGCCCTGTCTCTGGCACAGGGGACTTTTCTATGATTTCCCCCCAACCCATCATTGTGCTCGCGGGCGCCTCTGGCGACCTGGGCACCCGCATCGCCAGGGCCCTGGTGTCCCGCGGCGCCGCAGTCCGTGCCCTAATCCGCCCGAACCTGTCCGCTCCTGAGCGGATCCACCTCACCGCACTCGGCGTGAGCCTGGCGGAAACGGATCCGGAAGACGTTGCTTCACTTGCCGCCGCCATGGCTGGCGCCTCCTGTGTCGTCTCGGCGCTCAACGGCCTGCATGACGTGATCCTAGACCGCCAGAGCCTTCTCCTTGACGCCGCCGTGAGCGCGGGAGTGCCGCGCTTTATCCCGTCGGATTACTCCGAGGACTTCACCCACACGGCGCCGGGCGACAACCGCAACCTCGACCTGCGCCGCGAATTTATGGGCCGGGCTGACCGCGCCTCCATCCAGATCACGTCTATCCTCAACGGCGCGTTTATGGACGTGCTGGGAGCCGAGATGCCTATCATCCAGCCAAAGATTCGCCGGGTGCTGTACTGGATCAGTGCCGACCAGCCGATGGACTTCACCACCAAGGACGACGTGGCCGCCTATGTGGCCGCCGCTGCCCTGGACGGCAGCACGCCGCGCTTTCTGCGCATCGCTGGGGAAACAATCAGCGCCCGCGAACTCGCCGGGGTGATGAGCGAGGTGACCGGGGAACTGTACCGGCCGCTGTATGTGGGTGGAAAAGGAATGCTTGGCCTGATGATCAGGGTGGCCAAGCGCGCCGCGCCGCAGCCGGGCGATCCCTTTCCAGCCTGGCAGGGGATGCAGTACATGCGCGACATGTTCACCGGGAAAGGCAAACTTACCCCGCTCGATAACGACCGCTACCGGGACTTGCGCTGGACATCGGTACGCGAGCAACTGAGCAAGCACCGGCCCAGCTGAGCCTCGGCACTCTGAGCGCAGAGGCTCCGCGACCAAACTCTGATTTCCAGCTGGGCCGTGCGCAGACACAGGGTGACGTCGGGTTTGTCGAGCGTACTGTTGACGCCGCCGCTGCCGAAGACCATCCCTCAGGTTCTCGCCATGTACTGGAAGGCGAGTTGACAGGCAACGGTCGGTCAGGCAGCCACTGGCGCTGAAGCTATTTCGCTGGCTCAGCAGACCAATCCACATGTGGTGTTGATGGATCTGCGGATGCCAGAACTGGACGGTGCAGCGGCCACAGCCCAACTGACACTGACGGTTCCCGGGAGCCGCGTACTCGTCTTGACGGTGTACGACAGTGACATGGATATTTTAAAGGCCATTGAAGCGGGCGCTGTCGGCCACCTCCTCAAAGACACGCCCCACAACGAATTGTTCGCCGCCGTTCGAGCGGTCGCGCGCGGAGAACGTCGGCTGGCCTCCAGTGTTGCCGAAAAGCTCATGCACCGCTCGATGGATCAGCCTGCCGACCTCCTGACCGCCAGAGAACTTCAAGTCCTCTCTCTGGTGGCAGATGGGCTGAGCAACAAAAAGGTCGCTTCCAAGCTCCTCATTGGTGAGCCGACGGTCAAAGCCCATCTGGTTCGGGTCTTCGACAAGCTTGGGGTCAAGGGCCGCACTGCCGCTGTCATGGCGGCGCTTGAGCGCGGCCTGCTGAGACACTAAAAGCTCTACAGCAAGGCCCCCTGCTCTCTCTGGAACGTTTGTGCAGTCTAGGTAGGACAGTCAAGGCAGCCCAAGAAATGTCATCAATTCCGCCGCGGCGCTGCGGCCTGCCCGGTTGGCGCCAATCGTCGACGCCGACGGGCCATAGCCCACCAGATGCACGCGCGGATCTTTGGCCACTTGCGTCGCGAGCCGTCCGGTCATCCGGATGCCGCCCTCGCTGCCTTGCAGCATTAAGGGTGCCAGGTGATCGAGTGAGCTTCGAAAGCCCGTGCACCACAAGATCACGTCGGCGTGCTGCTCGGTACCGTCGGCCCAGCGCACTCCGTCCTCGGTGATCTCGCTGAACATGGGCAGCCGCGTGAGCACCCCTCTGGCCCGCATGGCCTCCACTGCTGGCGTCAGCACCACACCCGTCACGGCTACCACGGACTGCGGCGGCAAGCCGAGGCGCACCCGCTCCTCCACGAGCGCGACCGCCGCGCGCCCCGCCTCCTCGGTGAACTGGCCCTCGCGGAACTCGGGTGGCCGCCGCGTCACCCAGGTCGTGGTGGTGACCTGCGAAATCTCATCCAGCAACTGGACGGCGGAAATGCCGCCCCCGACAATCAGCACATGCTGCCCGGCAAATGCCTGCGCGCCTGTGTAGTCCCGGGTGTGCAGTTGCCGCCCGCGAAAGCGGTCTGCACCGGGGTACATCGGAATGAACGGGGTCTCCCAAGTGCCGGTAGCGTTGATCAGTCCCCGGGCCGAGAAGTCTCCCCGGTCTGTCCCGATCTTCAGACGCTGGCCATGTTCAGTGACCAAGCTGACCCGCACCGGCCGGACGACCGGCAGATGAAAGGTCTCTTCATACGCTGCGAAGTAACGTGGAACAGCAAGGCTCGCCCGTACCTGCGGCTCGTGCGAACCGACCGTCTGTGCAAACGGCAATCCGGGCAGGTCATGAATGCGGTTGACGGTGCTGAGCGTCAAGGTAGGCCAACGGAACTGCCACGCCCCGCCGGGCGCGGCGGCGGCATCGAGCACCACGTAGTGTTGATGCGGAACTAAACCGAGCTGCTGGAGGTGATAGGCCGCAGACAGCCCCGCTTGACCGGCACCGACGACGACGACATGCGTCTTGAGGGAGACCCCAGGCGGAGAGAGAAGAGGAGGCGGTGGGGTGGGCGTCATGCAGGTCTCCAGGTTCCTCTCTGTCGGGCGAAGGTTGGGGCGCACCCCTGTATCGGGAGGGATCTTGAGGTTCAACTTTTTTCAGTCCACTGAGGGCGGTGGCTCACCAGACAAGGTCTCCCTGAATGCACCGCACCATCAGCGCTGTGCACGCTCCAGCCGCCGTAGCACTAGGGCCAGCTGAGCCTGCTCTTCGGCCGTCAAGATTCCGAACTGCTCGACCAACCAGTCCTCATGCGCAGGTACCAGCGCGTCAAACAGGGCCTGGCCCGTGGGGGTCAGGTGCAGCAGCTTTTCTCTCCCGACAGGACGCCGCTCGATGAGCTGGCGCTGACCCAAATTCAGCATCAGCTGGCTGGTGTTGCCTTGGGTCACCAACAGCTTCTCGCTGAGGTCACGCTGGGTCAGGCCGGGCTGGCCGCCAATGGTGGCAATCACGTTGAATTGCGCTGGGCTGAGCTGATGCTCTTTGAGGAGCTCATTCCAAGCTTTGCTGATGCGCTGAGTCACATGCAACATCCGCAACCAGGCGAGCACGGCGGGGCGGCCAGTGCTGGCACGCCGAGCATTCGGGGCAGGGGGAACTTGCGCCATACGTTCACTTTAGTGCTAAAGTGAATCCGCGTCAAGTTCAGGGACAGCCTGTGTTCCTGGCCCTTCTCTCCCCCCTCGTGAAGGAGTTCCATATGCAGATCGGCATCGACAGCTTCGCCGCCACCATCACCGATCCGGACACCGGAGTCACGCTCTCCGGTGCCGACCGCCTCAACCACCTCATCGAAGAAATCGAACGCGCCGACGAGGTTGGCCTCGACTCCTTTGGCGTCGGCGAACATCACCGCCGCGAATATCTCGATGCCGCGCCCGCCATGATCCTCGCCGCCGCCGCCGCCCGCACCAAACGCATTCGCCTCAACAGTGCCGTGACCGTTCTCAGCGCCGACGATCCTGTCCGGGTGTTCCAGCAGTACGCCACCCTCGACCTCTTGTCCCGTGGCCGTGCGGAAATCGTGGTCGGGCGCGGTTCTTTCGTGGAAGCCTACCCACTCTTCGGCTTGCACTTGGAAGACTACGACGCGCTGTTCGTCGAAAAGCTCGACCTTTTGCTCAAACTGCGTGACGAGACCCACGTCCAGTGGCAGGGACAATTTCGCGCGCCGCTCACCGGACAAGGCGTGTACCCGCGCCCGCACCAGGAGCGGCTGCCTATCTGGGTCGGCGTCGGCGGCACACCCGCGTCGTTCGTGCGTGCGGGAACCCTGGGACTGCCGCTGATGGTGGCCATCATTGGAGGGGACTTCCGGCGGTTCCGGCCGCTGGTGGACTTATACCGCCGTGCAGGCGAGGCGGCGGGGCACGCACCAGAAATACTGCGGGTGAGCGTGCACGCCTTCGGCTTCGTCGCGGAAACCTCCCAAGCAGCGCGCGACGCGTTCTATCCAGGCTACGCCCGCATGGTCGACACCATCGGCCGTGAGCGCGGCTGGCCCCCGGCTTCACGTGCCCGGTTTGAGGCGGAGTGTGGCCCGTCTGGGGCGTACTTGATCGGGAGCGTGCAGGAGGTGGTCGACAAGGCCGTACATGTACATGAGGTGCTGGGAGGGGTGTCGCGCCTGACGTTTCAGATGACGAATGTGGCAGTGGCCCATGACCGCATGCTGCGGGCCATCGGCCTGCTGGGAGGCGAAGTGGCCCCCCACGTGCGCGAGCGGTTGGCACAGCTCTGGCGCTGAGCTAATGGGGTGCCAATGCTGTGGCTGATTCGCTGCCCTGGATACACAGCACCAAGCCCTACTCAGCCATGGGTTGACTTACCGCAGCCAGCAGTGCAACAAGAAAGGCTTTTGCGGAGAGCAGTGAAAGTTCAAGCCGCGGTTCGGAACCCAGATGGTGGTGGCAGCGGCTGGCCTGGTGCCGTTTTCAGGCATAGATACCGGGTGTTTGAGGTGCCGCCCCCCCACTCTCCCCCGCCTCCGTTCGGCCCCCTGCCCACTGAGGGATACTGTGTGCCTGCCTGAGCCCACGCTTGAGCAAGCGGAAGAGTGCCTTCATGCCCAAAGAGAACATCCCCACCTCCCACCAAACCCATCCACTCGACCTCGCCACCATTGAAGCCTTGAAACTGGAAGGCTTGCAACCTGCGGACGGTCAAACCGTCGCTGCCCTGTTCAAGCTTCGAACGGGCGACCGCGAACACCTCTGCGGCCTCTACCGGCCAGCAGACGTGGTGCCCCTGCAGGTCAAAACCCACATGAGCTTTGTCGCGTGAGGGCCAGAACAGCCCTACACGCTAACCGTGCCACCTCTGACGATCTTCCTGAATGACCAGAAGTTGTCAGACGCACAGATCCAACTTTTCAGTGGACACGCCAGCAAGAAGAGCCTGGAAACCTACCAGCACCTATCGTTGGACGCTGTGGACGCCGCCTATCAGTGAGCCGTCCGGTTACTGGATCTCTAGCCCCCGGATTTTGGTGAACTCCGACAAGGCGAATTCAAAACGCCCTATCGTTTCGTTCAATCACCGTGAAACGGTGTTGCCCCCGTTTTTGGTGCCCTCCTTGCAACAGGGGTAGCCAGACGATTGAGCCACTTCTGCCCTCAGGCAGCCGCGAACCACGTTAAGGCGCCACGGATTACCACGACTGTGATGTTTGTGTCAACCCCCTTAACCTAGTCTTAAGCATGCCAAACATGCCGTCATCTGAGGGCGAGTTTGTTCGTCTAACCGATCTCCAAGCCCCCAAAACAGACGCACAGGCGCCTTTTGTTTTCACTGCACATCTGCTGCCGAGTGATCAGCCTGAATGGTTGTTGATGCTCGTCGCCGCACTGACCAACGCCACCAATGGAATCGTCGTCAGTGCCAATATCGAGGGACGGCCCATCGTGTACTGCAATCCAGCATTCGAACGGCTGACCGGGTACACCCTCAGCGAAATCGTCGGCCACAACTGCCGCTTCCTGCAGGGTGAGGGCACGGATCCCGAGGCCATCCACCAAATGCGGACTGCCTTCGACGCCGGGGCAGCCATCGACCTTGTGGTCCTGAATTACAAGAAAGGTGGAACGCCTTTCTGGAATGCCCTCAACATTGGGCCGATCCACAATGCTGAGGGAACACTGACGCATTTCATCGGTGTTCAGACTGACGTGACCGAACGTATCGATCTTCAACAGCAGATGGAACACCGCGCCTTCACCGATGTCCTCACTGGCTTACCCAACCGGGCGCAGTTTATGCTCGAGCTGGAACGCGAGCTTGCACGGATCGACCGTCAAGGGCATGTCGCGCTGGGGTTCGTGGATCTGGACGGCTTCAAATCGATCAACGACCGCTACGGGCACCAGGCTGGGGATGAGCTGCTGGTGCAGGTGGCCGCACGCCTGACGGGAGTTGTTCGGGGCAGTGATCTGGTCGCGCGGCTGGCTGGAGACGAGTTCGTGCTGCTGCTAAGGCAGACGGAGTCCCGAGACGTTCTTGAGCTGCTGGGGCCCCGCATTCTGGCTGCGTTTCAGTCCCCATTCGTGCTGGACGCTGATACCGTGACGATGCACGCCAGTCTCGGTTTGGTTCAGCACGTCGCCGGCGAGAGTACAGCCGCGTTACTCGAACGCGCGGACCACTGCATGTACGCCGCCAAACACCAGGGAAAGAACACGCTCGTGACGGGCTGATCATCGTCGCGCGTCTTCCAGTCAACGCGGCATTGCTGGCCGCACACGACCCCGCCTCTCGGCGCCTCAGGCGGCGTCACGTCGCTGCACGAAGCCCGGACCGAACTGCTCCAGAGGGGCAGTCGACTCTCTGGAGGCGCTGGCCTTCTGCGTCTTCGACCCATGAACCCAATCAGCACAATCAAACAGGAGGAGTTCGTGGATACACAATCAACTCACGCTGCTGATCTTCACCTCCTGACCCAAACGCTGGCCTCCTGCAGCGTCGGCGTGGTGATCAGTGACGCCCGCCAGCCCGACTGTCCAATCATCTATGTCAATCCGGCCTTCGAGCAGCTCAGTGGCTACCAGGCTCAGGAGATCCTCGGGCGCAACTGCCGCTTCCTGCAAGGGCACGACCGCGACCAGGCCGGCAGAGAAGAGATCAGACAGGCCATCGCGCTGCAGAAGAATGTCACCGTCACCCTGCGCAATTACCGCCAGGACGGCAGTCTCTTCTACAACGAGTTGACCCTCTCGCCGATTTTTGACGCGTCTGGGATCCTCACGCACTATGCCGGCTTCCAGAAGGACGTCACTGAACGGGAGCAGGCCCTGCACGAGCAGGCGCAGCTTCAGCAGACCCTCTCCTCGACGCTGGAGCGGGTCACTGACGGCGTCGTTTCGTTCGATCTGGACTGGAACATCCGGTACGTCAACGCGGCGGCGGCGGCGATCGTCAACAAGCAGCCGAGCGAGCTCAGGGGGCAGCATCTCCCCGAGTTGTTCTCGCTCGACCTCCACTCGCCCATCGGCCAGGCCCTTCAACGGGCCGGAGCCACCGGCCTCGTCCAGCGTGAACTGAGTTACGCCCCCACCGTGGAACGCTGGCTGGAGGCCACCGCCTACCCGGCCAAGGACGGCGTCTCGCTGTTTGTGCGTGACGTGACCCAGCAACATCACGCTCAGGCACAGCAGCTGGCCAGCGAGGAACGCTTCAGCAGGGTCTTTGAGGCCGCGCCGATCGGGATCGTGATCACCAGACTCAGCGACGAGTGCTACCTCGACGCCAATCCTGAATTTCTCCGCCAGAGCGGGTACAGTCGCGAAGACATCATCGGATCTACGGGGCCCGAGTTAGACTTCTGGGTCGATCCGGTGCAGCAGGCGGAGATCTGGCGAACACTGCGGGAGCAGGGGAAGCTCTACAACCATGAGGTGCAGTTTCGTCTGCGATCGGGAAAGGTGGCCGACACAACGGTGTCGATGGTTCCGATCATGCTCGGTCAGTAGGAATGCGTCGTGACGCTGGTCCGCAACATCACGCCGGAAAAACGTGCACAGCGAGAGCTTGAAGAGAGTGAGCAACGCTCCCGCCACCTCGCTATGAAGTTGCAGCACACCCTTGATCTCTCGCTGGACATGATCGTGACGATCGGTTTGGACGACCGATTCGTCAGCATCAGTGCGGCCTGTGAGCGCATCCTGGGCTACATGCCTGGGGAGTTGATCGGCCGATCTTACCTCGACTTCGTGCATCCCGATGACCATCCCAAGACCCGCACCGAGCGTGACGACCTGAATGAGACGGGGATCTTGACAGTCTTTCAAAACCGCTACCTCCACAAGCAGGGCCAGATCGTGTGGCTCGAGTGGAACGTCATGCTGGAGCCAGGAGACGCCCTGCTCTACGGTGTGGCCCGCGACGTGACCCAGCGGCGGGCGGCAGAGGAAGATCAGGCCTTTCTGGCGGCCATCGTCCAGGCCAGTCACAACGCGATCGTCGGCGTAGGCCTCGACGACGTCATCCGCTCCTGGAACGCGGGGGCCGGGGAGTTGTACGGCTATACGGCGGCACAGGCCATCGGTCAACCGATGACCCTCATCATCCCGTCTGAATTGCACAGCGAGACGCGCCTCATCTTCCATCAGGTCTCGCAGGGTGAGCGCGTTGAAGCCTTCGAAACCGTCCGGATCGCCCGGGACGGTCGGCGCATCCCGGTCATGATAACGGTTGCGGCGATCCGCAATCCGCAGGGTCAGGTCATCGGCGTGGCCAAGATGATGCGCGACATCACCGTTTTGCAGCTCGCCCAGCGCAATATCCGGCTGCTCAACCAGACGCTCGAGCAGCAGGTGCGGTACATCACCGGGCTGCGTGAGATCGACCAGGCCATCGCCTCGAGTGGCGATCTCACCACCTCCCTGGGGCTGATTCTTGGGAACATCCGCCAGCACCTCGGCGCAGACGCGGCCACCGCGCTGACCCTCAATCCACACACCCTCACCCTCGAATATGTGGCCACCCGCGGCCTGCACAGCACCATGCTGCAGGGGTCAGCGGTGATGCTCACCGACGTGCTCGCCGGTCGGGCGGTGCTGAACCGTCAGGCGGTCAGCGTCTCGGACCTGAAGACGGTCCTCCTCGCACCGGACTGGCAGCAGGTGCTCAGGCGCGAAGGCGTCACCTCGTATTACGCCGCGCCGCTGATCGCCAAAGGCAAGGTGATCGGGGTGATTGAGGTGATGCATCAGCGCCGATTCATGCCCTCCGAGGGGTGGCTGGAAAAGCTCGCCACCCTGTTGGGACAGGCCAGCATCGCCGTCGAGAATGCTCAGCTCCTGCAGGAACTGGAACGGAGCAACCTGGAGTTGCGCCTGGCATACGACGAAACCATTGAAGGCTGGGCCCGGGCGCTGGATCTGCGGGATCACGAAACGGAAGGCCATTCTAGACGCGTGACGGAGCAGACAGTCGCGCTGTGTCAGCAGTTGGGTATGCCGCCCGAGGAACTCGTCCATGTGCGCCGCGGCGCGCTGCTGCACGACATCGGCAAGATGGGGATCCGGGACGCGGTGCTGCTCAAGCCCGGCGCGCTCACCGACGAGGAGTGGGTGGAGATGAGAAAACATCCAGGCTACGCCGTGGCCCTGCTCCGACCGATCAAGTTCCTGCGCCCCGCCCTGGACATCCCGGAGTACCATCACGAGAAGTGGGACGGCAGCGGCTATCCCTTGGGCCTTAGAGGCACTGACATTCCTGTGGCCGCCCGAGCGTTCGCCCTCGTCGATGTCTACGACGCGCTGACCAGTCACCGCCCCTACCGTCGGGCCTGGACCAAGGAACGAGCCCTGGAGCATCTTCAGAGTGGGGCCAGCACCCATTTCGATCCCGATCTGGTTCAGATCTTCATGCAGATGATCCACGCCCAGGCGGGCCCTGAAGCCGCCTGAGGCGCCGAGAGGCGGTGCGTCGTCCAGTCATGTCCAGCCAGCAATGCCGCGTGGACTGGAATATGCCGGGTCTACAGCAACACCCTGATGATGCAGCAAGTGCTCGCGGAACCAGAGTGGCAGGGCCGGCTGACCGAACCAGACCTGCGGGCCCTGGCGCCAGTGAAGGAGCAGCACATCAACCCCTACGGCACCTTCGCACTGGACATGCACGAGCGGCTGCTCAACGGCTAGCCCGCACGGCCGAGTTAGCCAAAAATTCGGCCTTCGCCAGGTTAAGCCCCAGTAGGATGGTTTCGGCAGTGGGCGGCCTAGTGCTGCTGGGCTTCGGAGAGCCGCAGGATCTTCTGAGAGTGCAAGGGACTCATAGCCGTTCTTTGACCATCCGGTGAAACGCCGCAGGGCTCAGGCCCACGTGCTCCGCGAGTTCTGTAACGTTCAGGGGCCTGGTGTAGTGCGTTCCCAGCCAGCGGATCGCCCAAGACAGGCGCTCGCTGCTGACGAGAGAAGACAACTGCCCGAATCAGTGGCGTCCTTGGGGATAGAACAGGCGCCAGTTCAGGGCATTTCTATGAGTTGGATGAACACCTCGACCACACTGGGGTCGAAGTGGGCATTGGCCTCGTTTCTGATGTGGTTGATGGCCTGCTCCCGAGTCCATGCTTTCCGGTAAGGCCGGTCACTGGTCAGGGCGTCATACACATCCACTATCGCAAATGCCCGTGCTGCCAAAGGGATGTCCTTGCCCTTCAGGCCCAGCGGATACCCGCTGCCATCCCATTTTTCATGGTGATACTGCGGGATATCCAACGCCGGCCGCAGGAATTTGATGGACGAGAGCAGCTCCACCGCCAAGCGGGGATGCTGCTTCATCTTGTCCCACTCCTCCGGCGTGAGCTTGTCGGGCTTGAGCAGGATCGCGTCCGGCACGCCCATCTTGCCGATGTCGTGCAGCAGGGCCCCGCGGCGCACATCGACCAGTTGCTGCGCACGAAGGCCCAAGTGCTGGCACAGCCTCACCGTCAGTTCAGTCACGCGCCTTGAGTGGCCTTCTGTTTCATGGTCGCGCAGGTCCAGGGCCCGCGCCCAGCCTTCAATGGTTTCCTCATAGGCAAAACGTAATTCCAAGGTGGTGTGTTCAAGTGACCGAAATAGGCCCGCATTGTCGACGGCAATGGCAGCCTGACTGATCAGCAGTTCAAAAATCTCGAGCCAGACCGAAGACGGCTCGAACGGCTGAGAGTGAAGCACTTCGAGCACGCCCAGCACCTTCCCATTGGCGATGATCGGTGCCGCGTAATACGCCATCAGGTGATGCTTGTTTAACATCTCGCGCCAGGGCTGAGACACCAGCACGTTCTGTAAATCAGGGATGCTAAGCGGTTGACGGGTCAGCGCGACCCGCCCAGACAACTCTTCACCCAACCGGACGGTGAACCCCTGAAGTGCGGTGGTAAAGCCACGCGCGGCGGTGTACTCGAGCGTCAGGGTAGAGGCGTTGAGCAGCAACACCGTTGCGGCGTCTACACCCAACTGATGCCTGATGTTGTCGAGGATCATGCCCAGCGTGATGGAAAGTTCCCCACTCGAGACAATGGCTTGGTCGATCTCCCGCAGCGCGGTGATGCGCCGAACCTGCTGCTGAAGATCCTCATGGAGGGCCTGAATCCTGACTTCGGCGACCTTGCGCTCGCTGATGTCATGCGCGAGCTTGGACAGGCCGATCACTTCACCCGCCACGTTGATGATCGGGGAGACACTGACCACCACGGGAAGCCGGTGACCCCCTTTGGTCAGCCTGACCGACTCGAAGGGCTGAGTCCGCTGGCCGCTTCGGGCGAGTTCGAAGGCCTGCTGCTGCTGCTCATGGAACTCAGGCGGCACGATCATCGTGATCGACTGCCCGACCATCTCTGCAGCGGCGTGCTGATACAGGTGCTCCGCACCTGCATTCCAGGCCCGGATGGTGCCGTCGAGCGTTACCCCAATGATGGCATCATGGCTGGCCTGAACAATGGCGGCTAAATACGCGTGCTCCTCCTCGGCGGTTCTCTGGGCCGTGATATCTCGGCTGACGATCCACAGGCCCTCATCCGATGTTTCGATCGTCATTTCGACCCACCTTCGGAGGGTCGGCAGGTAACTGACGGCCCGCTGAGGCGCTCTATTTTCCTGCGACATGCGGAGGGCGCGCCCCAGGGTCCGGTCTTCGAGTTCAGGAAAGGTGGTAAAGAAGTTGTGCCCGAGCAGCTCGGCTGATGACCTGCCCAGCAGGCTGGACGCAGAACTGTTGATATAGGTGATGGTTCCGTCCCAGTCGAGGGCGGCAAAGCCTTCGGTCGTGCGGTTGAGGGTCGAGGTGAGCCGCCCGTGGGCCTGGGCTTCGCTCTGGTAGGCCCGTTCGCGTGCAGTCACATCGTTCTGGAAGCCGACAAAGTGCGTGACCTTGCCTGCCTGGTCGTGAATCGGGCTGATGGTCAGCTCGTTGTGAAACAGGGTACCGTCCTTGTGGTAGTTGCGCAGGGTCACGGTGGTGCTGCGTCCCTGTGCAAGAGCTTGCTTGATCTCTACCACGCCAGGCTGACCGCGGTCTTGACCCTGCAGGAAGCGGCAATTGCGCCCGATCAACTCAACTGCCGAGTACCCGCTGAGGTGCTCAAATGCTGGATTGACGTACACGATCGGCTGATCGGCTTGAAGAGCGTCCGTGATGATGACGCCAATAGCACAGGCAGCCAGGGTCTGACTCAGGAGCTGGAGATCGGGCGAAAGGGTGTACGAGGTGTCCATAGCGATCTCCTGAATTGTTCGTTCCCCAAACGGTTCCCGGCGTTATCGCATCCCGCTGTCAGTTCGAAGTATACGGGAGGACGCCCTGTCCGGCTGGAACGCGAGGAGACGTCATAAAACAGAGGTAGTCCGCCCAAGAGCAACTCCGTGCTGCAAGACGCCCAGACAGACCAGAGAGGACTCGTGCAGGGACTGTGGATGCAGAGTTATCCAACCGGTGTCCAAATGCTGAGCGCTCGTTTCTCGTCGTTGAGCTTGGCCAGATTCACATCCCATCCACTGAACAACTCTGTAATATACCTAACATTCCCCGTCCGCAAACGGATTTGGGAGAGGCGCCGCTTGTCCACTGTCCACCCCTCCAGTCCCCGGCCCCTCCCTGAGGCGACATGACTAATCCAGACCCTGTGTTTGAAGCCCAGCACCTCCGAGCGCAAGCCGAACACCACGTCCGCTCCACCTCACCGCTGCCGCTCTGGGCGGGCTGGCCTGCAGAAGCCCTGAACTATGAACTCCACGTCTATCACGCGGAACTCACCGCACAAAACGAAGAGCTCCAGCTCACCGTGGCCGAACTCGAACGCGAACACCAGCTCCAGCACAGCCTGTATGAGCACGTGCCCACCGCCTACTTGACGCTCGACGCGCAAGCCATGGTGCTGAATGTCAATCCGGCGGGAGAACGCTTGCTCGGTTTCCAGAGAGGTCACCTGCTGACCCGGCGCTTCTTGCAGTTCATTGCTCCTGCTCAACGTGCAGCCTTTAACCAGCTGCTGCGCGTCCTGTCCGTCCCTGGCGCCACTGGGGGCCAGCCCTTCAGGCTGATCCCCAGCGGGAACCAGCTGTTGGACGTGCACCTGCAGGTCTTGGCGCTGCCCCATCCCCCACAGGATCAGGCGACCTATCTCTTGAGCCTGACCGACCTGACGCCCTTGGTTAAAGCCCAAGGGGCGTTGCATGATCTGAACGCCACTCTGGAAGACCGGGTGCGTGAAGGCACCCAGCAATTCCATGCCTTGAGTGCCCAGTTCCGGCATCAGGCGCGGCATGATGCCCTGACCGGCCTGCCCAACCGGGCCGCCTTTGAGGAATGTCTTCTCCTGGCGCTCGAGGGTCTGCACCAGCGAGGAGAACCGTTCGCGGTGCTCTTCTGCGACGTGGACCGCTTCAAACGCATCAATGACACTCTGGGCCATCCGGCAGGGGATCATGTGCTTCAGGAACTGGCCCGGCGCCTGCACAGCGTGATCCGGCCCACGGATCACGTGGCCCGGCTCGGCGGCGATGAGTTCGCGGTGCTGCTCCACGGCGTGGCGGATCAGGCCGTCGTTTCCCGGGTGATGGCCCGGCTGGAACACGCGCTCCTCGGTCCGTTCATCGTCGAAGGCCAAGAGCTGTTCATTCAGATCGGCAGCGGGGTCTTGCTGGTCACCGCCGAGTACCACACCTCGGAAGAGATTCTCCGGGACGTAGATTTGGCCCTCTACCAAGCCAAACGGGGTGGGCCGGCGGGCACCCGGCTGTTTGAACCCGCCATGCGCGACGAGTTCCGAGGCCGCTTGGCATTGGAGGGCGACCTGCGGCACGCGCTCGAACGTGACGAACTGCGGGTGCACTATCAACCCATCGTCGCGCTGAAAGATGGGGGGCTGCTGGGTCTCGAAGCCTTAATCCATTGGCAGCATCCCCAGCAGGGGCTCTTGTCCGCCGGCGCGTTTGTGCCCCTGGCCGAAGAGCTGGGGCTGATGGGCCAGTTCGACGGCTGGGTGCTGCAGACGGCAGCCAGGGAACTGGCCCGCTGGCCGGTCGATTCAGCCCAGTTCCCGGCACTGTGGCTGAATGTCAATGTGTCAGCCGCGCACTTGGGGCAAGTGGCCGACGTGGCCGCGCACCTCGCCGGGACGGCGTTGCCCGCCCCATGGCAGGTCTTGATTGAGATCACTGAACGGGTGCTGACCCAGCCTGCGGACACCGACGCAGCCACCCTGCAGGTCTTACACGCCGCCGGGATCGAACTGGTGGTCGACGATTTCGGGATCGGGGTTTCCTCCCTGAGCAGCCTGCACCGCTTCCCCTTGCGGATGCTTAAAATTGACCGCTCGTTCGTGACGACGCTGGATCAGAACCGGGAATTGGTTAGAACCATCGCCGTCGTGGGCCACACCTTGGGCTTGACGGTGGTCGCTGAAGGTGTTGAAACCGAAGCACAACGCGCCCAACTCATGGCGTTGGGCCTGACCGTCGGCCAAGGGTATCTCTTCGCCCCGCCCCTGCCCGCCGATCAGCTGGCCACGTTCCTGAACTCTGGCGCCCGTTAGACCTCTTCCTTGGCGGTGTCGTAGATGAGCTGCTCGTCACTGAGGGCTTGATTCTCGGTGATGTTCTGAAAGATCCGCTGGGTGCGGTCTTCCATCTCTTCAGCCTTCCGCAGGTATTCACTGGCCAGCCGGGTCTGTCCATTGGCTTCCAGTTCCCGGCCGGTGTTCTCCAGCAGCATGCTGGCTTCCTCTAAGGCCCGCATGGTGATCCACAAGGTATCTTCGATCTTCTCCGTCACGCTGACCAGCAGCGTGTCGCCCGTATAGGCGTGACCGGTATGGCAGCGGTAGCGGGTAATGCCCCCCTCCTTAATTTGTACCAACACGCCGCCACATTCCGGGCAGGTCTGGGGCGTCACTTGGCCGAACTTCATGACGCCTTTCCGGAACGCATGTGCCGTGCTGGCAATACTGACTTCAATCCCCACCCGTTCCCGGTCACCCTCGTCAACATGCACCTCCGTCCCCATGGGCTCGGCCACCAAGCGGATCAGCAAGGCGGCCAGTCCCTCAGCCGTCACCGTGTGGTCAATGTCCACCTGATCTGCTGCACTCTTCGGCATCGAGTTGTACTGGGCGTCCTCGGGATCTTGGACGACCGCCCTGCCGCCAAAGTGCTTGACTGTCCACAGCCCCGAGGTACCGTCATCCAGCAGGCCCGAGAGCACCACCCCAATGACGTTTGGCCCCTCGCTGTAGGCCGCTGAACGGAACAGGGTGTCCACCGCCGGGCGCATCCGGTTTTCTTTGGGGCCCTTAGTCACACTGAAGCGGCCTTCTTCGACGAGCAGGTGATGATCGGGCGGGGCACAGTAGATGTGCCCCGGCAACAGGGGTTCACCTTGAACCGGAGTCGAGACCGGGAGCGGCCCGGCCCGGCCCAAGATCTCGGGCAAGAAACTGGGTACATGGGCGGGGATGTGCAAGACGATGCACACGGTGGCGGGGAAGTCGGCTGGCAGCCCGGCCGCCAAGAGTTGCAGGGGGTGCATCCCCCCCGCAGACGCGCCAATGACCACCAGTCGGTGTGGAAGCATAGCCCCAGTGTGGCCTAAAGGCACGCCAGCAGCCTTCAGTGTTTCTGAACCCAGACTTGGTGCTTACGCTGCAGAGTCTGTGGGCGTGACGGCACCCTCCGGCTTGGGCAATTGAACCCAGAACACGGCGCCTTCACCGGGGACACTGTCCGCCCAGACCTGACCGTGAAGGTGCTGCACTATGCGTTTGACGAGCGCCAAGCCCAGTCCTTGCCCCTTGAAGTCGCGGGGGCGGTGCAGCCGCCCAAACAGCGTGAAGAGCCGCTCGTTCTGCGCCGGATCGAAGCCCACGCCGTTGTCCCGCACGCTGAACACGTAGGCTTCCCTGTGTTCCTGAACTCCCACATGAATTTGGGCCTCCGGGCGAGGCCCGGTGAATTTGACCGCGTTGGACAGCAGGTGTTTGAAGATCAGCCGGAGCTGTTGAGGACTGCCCCAGATGGTGGGCAGAGAGTCATACGTCAGCTTGACCTCCCGGCCCGGCCACTCGGGTTCGAGGTCATGAGCTAGACCGGAGACCAAGTGGTTGAGGTTGACCTGAGTGCGGTGCGTGCTGGGCTGGGTACTCTGGAAAAATTCAGTCAGGGCGGTCGTGAGCGTTCCCAAGTCGGAGGCGGCCTCCAGCAAATGCTGGAGGACTTTGGCACTCTTCACATCGGCGGGGGTCAGGCTGTCCTTGAGGAACTGGGCAAAGCCTTGGATCTGCCGCTGTGGCCCGGTCAGGTCTTGGGTCAGGGCGCGCAGGAAGGTCTGGAGTTCGGCATTCAGGCTCTGGGCCTCTTGGCGGCGTTCATCGGCTTCCTGTTGAGCCGATTTCAGCGCGGTGACGTCGGTGAGCACCATGCGTGCCCGCCAGCCCGCGGGGGTGTGCAAGGAGGTGCATTCCAGCTGGGCCTGCCACCAGCGGCCATCTGAACCGTGCATCTGCAGCTCGGTGCGGTGAGGTCCGTCTGCGCGGGTCCACACGTGGTTCAGCAGGGTGGCCAGGTGGGGCCGCTGAGTGGGATCGACAAAGAGGGCGAACGGACGCCCGATGAGGTGGATCTCTGGGGAGCCCAATTGGGCGCAGCCCAGGGCGTTGATCTGCTGAATGGTGCCGGCCGAATCACAGACGACGTAACCCACGGGGGCCGCCTGGAATAGGTCGGCGTACTGGTTGCGGGCCAGCTCCAATTCCAGGTTGGTCTGGCGCAGCTCTTCGTTCTGGGCTTCGAGCTCGACTTGATGAATCTGGAGGGTATGGGCCTGGGCTTCGAAGCGCTGTTGGAGGTCGGTGTGCGAATTCATGGGTGCTCCCCGGCGTGAAGTCGAGCTTCAAGCCTTCCAGACGCGTGTCCACCTCAAGCCTGTCCCGTCACGCCAGCATAGCCCGAGTGCGAGTGCTCAACAGTAGTGTTCCGTCAGGAGGGCGCCGACCTCCCACTGCCTGGCCCAGAACCCAACAGGGCTTAACCCAGCGAAGGGTCGCAAGTTGTCCAACTCGCCCAGGATTCCACTTCAAGGCTTTGCAAAAGGGAGGGATTTGCACAGGTGGTAGGGCTCTGATGAACACGGCACTTTCTTGTTGCGAAAGCTTGTTGCTTTTGTGTTCATCCGTGCAACAGGCTTTCACAATGCACAATGATCGTGTTTGCCAGCCCCATTCATTCTGTGCAGATCTGGCCGTTTCTGCATGACAGGAGACTACTAACATTCAGGGTCAGGGACAACGCGATTCGGAGAGCAGCGCTTGAGAATGGGTGTTTCTCCGTCTCCTCGTGTCGCCATATCGCCTACGTAGGGGGGCTGCTTCCAGATTGTGGTGACTTCTCTCTCAGGTGATACCTGGGCCAGGACTACCCCGCCAATCCAGCAGTCCCTGTTCGGCCGCTTTCCTGACCGCCTCGGTTCGGGAACGGCTGTCCAAGCTCGCCAGGATGTGGCTCATATGCATCTCAACCGTGCGGGGACTGAGCCGCAGTTCCTGCGCGATAGCCTTGTCGCTGCGGCCCAGTGCCACCAGCTTCAGAACCTCGCTCTGGCGCCGGGTCAGGCCGTTCGCGGGCTCGCCAGTGGGCCGGACGCCTCTGCGTCCAGTCACCACGCCTAGCCCTTCCAGTGCGGCGGCTGCCTGCTGGGTCAGCATCACAGCATTCAGGTTGCGGGCGACGCGGTGCGCGGTGCTCAGGTGTTCTTTGGCTTCCTCCGCACGGCCCAAAACCGCTAGCACCTGTCCAGCCCGCAGCCGGGTGCAGGTCTCCTCATATGGACTGTCGGAATCCCGCAGCAGGTTCACGGCGATCTCGAACTGCCCTGAGGCCGTCTCCGGGTGACCGCCCAGCCACGCCAGCTCACCTAGCGCGTGCGCCAGGGCAGAGAAGGCGACCGGCCCGCCATTCAGGTCGGCGGCGCGGTTCAGCGCCTCGGTGGCGCGGCGCAGATCCTGCTCCATGCCCTGAAGGGCGAAATAACTGGACGCCCAACGCATCGGCGACAGAATGTGGTAATGATCCTCGACGCCCTCCCAGATGTCGAGCAGTTCGCGGGCACGGTTCATCGCCTCCTCAGCTTGACCCAATCCTTCTCCCACCAGAGCCAGCCCCCACAGGGCGCGGAGCTTGACTGCCGCCACCCCCGCCCGCTGGGCGAGCTCTGGCGCATCGGTCAGGAAAGGGCGGGCGCGAGCAGGCTGCCCCCGGTGCGCCAGGATGGTGCCCAGCATGGCACCCGCCACAGCACGCGGCGCCAGCGGCGCATGGGGCGAGGTCAACACCACCCGGCACTCGCTGGCAGCCCGATCCCACGCCCCGTTCTGATACAGCGGCACGGTCACGCAGGCTCGGCAGGCGAAGGCGGCCGGACCTGTCTCCTCGCACAGCTCAAAGGCGTCGGCGTAGGCGGCCCGCGCACCCAGAAAATCACCGCAGTGCTCCAAAGTATCCGCCAGCCGGTGCAACACCTCGACCGCCGCCCCGGTGAAGGTGCCCCTTATGGCGATGGACAGTGCGTCCCGGCAGACCCTGAGCCCCTGTTCGGCCTGCCCGCTGCGTGCCAAGGCATTGCCCTGTTGCCCTAGAATGCGCGCTTCCAAGTCGCGCCTCCCGGCCTGCCTGGCGTCGTTCAGGGCCAGTGTCAGCACCTCAAGGGCGGCAGAATTGCGGCTCACGGCGCGTAGGGTAGTTCCGAGCGTCAGCCGCTCCTCAGCGGCCTCGGCGGCAGCTCCGCAGCGCCCGAAGGCCTCGGCGGCCAATCGGCGCGTCTCGCTGGCCTGCTCCCACAATCCCTGCAGGTCGAGGGTGCCTGCGAGTCGGCGCTGCGCTTCGGCGAACCCGTGGGTGTGACCCGCCTCGAGGTGAGCTTGCGCGGCCTCTCGCCAGGCGCGGGCCGCCTCGCTCAGCAGGCCGCAGGCCTGGGCGCAGCGCCCCAGTTGCGCCAGCACCTCAAGGCGGTGCGCTTCATCGGCGCCACTCGGCCACAATTCCAGTGCCCGGCTGGCCGCTTCGGCGGCGTCGCGGTAGGCGTGTAACCGGCACGACGCCTCGGCAGAGCGCAGCAGCGCGGCGCGGGCCTGCTCTGGCTCGTGCCCGGCCAGCCAATGTTCTGCAATCAGGCTCGCCGAAACAGCAGTGGTGGTGAGCGCCGCCGCAACCTGCCGGTGCAGGCCGCGGCGGCGACCCCAAGGAATACCGGCGTACACCACGTCGCGGATCAGGGCGTGACGGAACGACACGCGCCCCTGATCCCCGGTCAGCAGGCCACACCCGATCAGCGCGTCACATAGGAGTTCGTCCACCAGCAGGGCGTCCAGCATATCCATGTCGAAGGCCGCCCCGAGCACTGCAGCAGTCTCGGCGGCCCGCTGAACCTCGGGGAGCAGGCGGTCCACGTCGAGCAGGACCGCGTCCCGTAGGGTCTGCGGTAGTACGGCACCCTGACCTGGCACCAGATCCAACAGGCCGTCGCGGTTGGGGGCCAGCTTTCCCCCTGAGCGCAGGGCCGCCGCGTATTCGCGGGCGTAGAGCGGCACGCCCTCTGAACGCTCATGTACTAGGTCAGATACGCTGTCGGCCACGGGTGCCCCCACCGTCCCAGCCACCAGTTCGGCGATGCTTTCCGCCGTCAAACTGCCGAGGTGCAACTCCTCCAGCACCCCAGCCCGGCGCAGGTCTTGGCGGGCCTGCCGCAGCGGGTGGCCGCGCGGCAGCTCTTCGGGCCGGTAGGTGCCGAGCGTCAGGACTTGCCGGTCTGCGAGCCAGCTCGGCAGCAGCGGAAGGAGGTCGAGCGTCGCGTGGTCGGCCCAGTGCAGGTCTTCGAGCAGCAGCGCTGTCGGGCCCCCCTGTGTCAGGAGGCGCAAGGCCGCGCGCAAAGCCCCTTGCAGCAGTGCGGGTGTGCTGCCATTCTCGGGTGCCAGTGCCCCCAGTTCTGGCAGCAGCAGCGCCACCAGGGGCGAGTAAGGTACGCGTACCCGGGTGTCGCGTGACGCGCCTGCTAGAACTTGGAGTGCCTGACCGGCCAGCGCCACTTCGAGGAGACGCGTCTTGCCGATGCCTGCCTCGCCGTCCAGCAGCAGCACGCCCCCCAAACCCTGACCAGCGCGTTCCAGCGCCCCGGCCAGCACGGCCAGTTCCTGCGAACGTCCGACGAGAACCGTCATGGCAAACCCTGCACGATGCTGTCCATCCTGCCTTCAGCGTACCCCCCCGGCCAGGAGGGCTGCGCGCACTACGGTAGCCGGCCTTTCCAACTACCGTAGTTCCCCGTACCGGTCGGCGGAAGCAGTGGCCTAGCCTGAGGTCGGGAAGCAGGGAACACCAGCGGCCCACCTGGGAGGACACCATGACTGGAACGATGACAACCGGAACGACAGCGCAGCCAGACAGCGAGATGCAGGCCCTCAAGACCCGTCTCAAGGCCACCTGGGAAAGCGGCGACTACGGGGTCTTCGCCCGCTATCTGGAACCGGGTGCCCTGGAGTTCCTACAGCGGCTGAACCTGAACCCTGGTGAGCGTCTGCTGGACGTGGCCTGCGGAGCAGGGCAACTGGTGATTCCTGCCTCGCGCGCAGGCACCGACGCTACAGGGGTGGACATCGCAGCGAACCTGATTGAGCAGGCCCGGCAGCGGGCCAGAACCGACGGCCTAAGCGCTCACTTCGATGAGGGCGATGCCGAGGACCTGCCGTACCCGGACGCGGGCTTCGACGTGGTCAGCAGCCTGGTTGGCATGATGTTCGCTCCGCGTCCGGACCGGGTGGTGGCCGAAGCACTGCGGGTGTGTCGACCAGGCGGACGGCTAGTGATCGGCAGCTGGACACCAGCCAGTTTCATTGGTGGAATGTTTAAGGTCATCGGGCGCCACGTGCCGCCTTCGCCGCTGATGCCCTCACCGATGCTGTGGGGGGACGAGACCGTGCTGCGCGAGCGCTTCGGTACTGGCGTGACGGCGCTCAGCTTCGAGCGCATGGCCTACCCCCTGGCTTATCCCTTCGGCCCCGCCGAGGTGGTAGGGTTCTACCGCACCTACTACGGCCCGACCAACCGCGCGTTTGCGGCGTTGCCTGAGGATCTGCAGGACACGTTGCGCCACGACCTGGAAGCGCACTGGACCGAGCACAACCGGGCCACAGACGGCACCACTCGCCTGGACTCAGAGCTGCTGATCCTGAAAGCCATGAGGGCCTGAGAGGCTGACACCCGTGAGGAAGGTGGGGAACGCATTGACTTCGGCCAGGGAAGAGACACAATTTTGAAATTTTTGTAGATATTGTTGTGCGCCTGAGTTGTCAAGCCTCGCCAGTGGGCCTCATGAACTCTGGGTCAGAGGATAAGCCGGATTTCACCACAGCAAACCCGACGCACAGCAATTTGCGTGCCAAGGCGATCACCGCGACTTTCCCCGGTTTTCCCTGTTCCCGAAGGCGTTGATAAAACGCCTTTTCTTTCGTCTTGGTACGCGTTGCTGCCACGGCGGCGCTGTACACAATCCGTCTGAGTCGAGGGTTTCCAAGCTTCGAGATGCGTCCACGGGTAGTAGCCACATTGTGTGTTGCGCCCAGCCATGGAAAGCTGGGCGCGTCACTCCCACTCGGGCCAACACACCTGTGAGCCACATAGATCTTCAAGATCGGGGGCGAAATCATGGTCGGCCCGAGACCCATTCACTCAGACGCAACCCTCTGCAGCGGCTACCAAGCCCGAACACAAAGTAACGTCGATTGATCAGGGCAGTGACCATCCCTCTTCACTGGAGGTTTTTATGTTGATGGTCGGGATCGATATCGGCAAAACAGAGCTTTTTGTTTGTCTGGACGGCGATGAACAGAAAGCTGCCAAGCCGTGTGCCAACACTGCTGCGGGTCACCAGAATCTGTTGACCTGGCTGCACAAGAGAGGCGCTGCGCCTCAAAAAACGCAGGTGGTGATGGAATCCACCAGCGTGTACTGGGAAGTCCTTGCGTTCACGCTGCACGACGCCGGATTCAAGGTCAGTGTCGTCAATCCGGCCAAGATCAAATTCTTCGCTCGGAGTCTGTTGAGGCGCGGCAAGACCGACACCCTCGATGCCGCACTCATCGCGCAATACGGCGCGACCATGCGTCCAGCCTGCTGGACGCCGCCAGAAGCGGATGTCCTTGAACTGCGTGCTCTGGTTCGGGATCGTGATGTCATCGTTGCCCTAATCACCTTGGAGAAAAGCCGCCGCCATGCTGCGGATCATCAGGCTCCTCCAAGTGCCACGACCCAACTCTGGAGCGATGCACGGCTCGCGCTCCTCGAGCAGCAAGTGAAGGCGGCTGATCAGGCCATCAGCGTCGCCACCAGCGGCGCGCGGGCATTGAGGGCACCCTTTCACAGGGGGTTCGAGCCTTCGGACTGAGGAACTGCCGGTATCGAGAGCTGCAAAAAACGTCTCTCCAGCATGTGTTGACCGCCCTGGCAATCAATGTGGTTCGGCTCTGTGCCTGGCTGGACGGGGATCGGCCCGTCAGAACAAGGCGCTCGCGCTTCGCTCAACTGCGTGCCGCCTGAATTCGCCAGCAGAATCCCTATTGCTTTTACACCTACTTTTGGCACAGGGTTTTGCACTAACTCCCGTTGCCTACACTCGCGTCTCTACCGATGACCAGACAACGGCCCTTGAGTTGGATGCTCTAAGGAAAGCCGGGGCGGAGCCGCTGAGTAGCACTTGAAACGGAGCTTTCGTCGCCCTAGCCGTACCCTGTAGAACTTCTGACGATGTATGTAGGAAGTTTTTAACCAACTGGGAGCAGTTCCCCTGCATGAAACACGATCGCACACGCAACCGGCTGGGCTGGGCTTGGCCTGCACTGGTGGCTCACCTGACCGCGAAATCATGCAGCCCACTCGGCCTAGAACGCTTAAGGTAGGCCCATGGTCCAGATCGGTGGTCAGGGGTGTGGCTCGCTCGGCATTCTGCTAGGGGATGTGGACAGGTGAGCAGCGGAGAAAGCGCGGTGGTCTGGCAGATCGGTCCTCAACAGTTCACGCATGATGAGCTGCTTAAAGTCTGGCAAGGTCAATTTCGGGACCAGGACGGGTTGATCTGGCTTACGGTGCCGGATATTGAAGCGGGGACGGTTCGTCAAGTCAACAGCTTCTTAACAGGCTTTGGTCTGCGCCAGCATGACATCAAACGGACGTTGGTCGAAGGGGTTCTCAGCCAGTCTGAACGCTTGACCGGCTTGATGGATGTGGATCAGCCTTCTGTGGAGACACTATTTAGCACGGCGCAGCTCGAATCTATCTCTTGGGAACCGGAAGGCTTTGAGGTGGTGTATGACGACGGCGGAATGTTTGGGCATCACATGCTGATCGGGCGGTTTGATCATTTTGATCGCCTGATCGAAGTTGATTTCGCAGGTTGAGGAGACAATCCTGAATTGCTTTACAGATCAACACTCTGTGTTGGCGGATATTTTTTTCCTGCTCTCCAGATTCACTGCTCAGTTCTTCTACCGCTGCTCAAGGCTGTGCTGAACACAGGCTCTGCTGAAAGGCTCGATTTGAATTGACAGGCATCAGTCACAGCATCTAAGTACATCCTTGCTAAGATTTAGATCATGGTGGCTCCGAGGGCCTGAAGGGCG